>DOGZ01000030.1 GCA_003528115.1 Candidatus Omnitrophota bacterium | reverse complement strand
TTTTATACCGTTTGACCAGCTTCAGAATTCCCCGGATAAGCGCCGGACTCACCACGCCCTTGCCGTAATCCTCGATGATCACACCATCCACAGTCCGGATGACTTTTTGAATGTATTTCAGGATATTTTCCAAATCCCGCTCGGAGATATTCTTGGAGTCCTCGCGATCAAAGCGCACCACTTGCTGGGAATGCGCGATAATCCTGGTCTTTTGCGTGGTCGGCCGGGTGTCATCATAAATCACCCCGCCCGTGTCCACCGCGTGTTTTTTCATGACCTTGACCAGCATGCGTCCGAAAAGGTCGCGGCCCACCACGCCGCANNTCCAGGATAAAGTCGCCGACCACCAAAATTTTGGCTTTGCCGAAAGCTTGAACGATTCCCTGCAAACGGGTGCGGTTCATCGTGTTTCCTGACATGCGGTCATTTTTGATTAAAGTTTTCATAAGTTAATATTCGGCCAATGGTTAAGAGCCCATGGTAAAAAGGTGATTATTTTAACACCCTTTATCCCGTTTGACAACAACGGCTTAATACCGCGGGAGGGTGGAATCCACCTCTAGGGCGTAGAGGTCTATGCCTCCGGCAAGGTTCTTAAGTTTGGTAAAACCCGCTTCTTTAAGGATGGCAATGGCTTGGGCGCTTCTTCCGCCGTGATGGCAATGCACCACAATGTCCCGGTCGCGCGGCAATTCCTTCATGCGGGATTTGATGACGCTCAAGGGAATGAGCTTGGCGCCTATATTGACGATTTCATACTCATCCGGTTCGCGCACATCCACCACTAACGGCGGGTTGGCTCCGTCGAGCAGTTCTTTCAATTCCGTGGGCGTGATTTCCTGGATATCGGATTCTTCTTCGGCGCCATGGGTTTCTCCCCTGCTCAAGCCGCAAAATTGTTCGTAATCAATCAATTCACGGATGGTGGGATCTTCCCCGCACACCGGACAATCTTTGTCCTTCCTTAATTTGTATTCCTTAAAAGTCATGCGCATGGCGTCAAATTTGAGAAGACGTCCGATCAAAAGATCGCCGCCGCCGACAATCAATTTCACCGTCTCCGTGGCCTGAATCACGCCGATAATGCCGGGCAGAATCCCAAGCACACCGCCCTCGGCGCAGGAGGGGACCATTCCCGGAGGAGGGGGCTCCGGGTAAAGACAGCGGTAGCAGGGGCCGCGCGAGGAATCAAACACCGTGGCCATGCCGTCAAAACGGAAAATACTGCCGTAAACATTGGGTTTGCCCATCAGCACACAGGCGTCATTGACCAGATAGCGTGTCGCGAAATTGTCCGTGCCGTCCACGACAATATCAAAATCGCGGAAAAGTTCGAAAGCGTTCTCGCTCGTCAGGCGCGTGTCAAAAGTTTTGATATGAATATGGGGATTGATTTCCTGAAGGGTCTGCTTGGCCGACTCAACTTTGCGCTGCCCGATATCGCTTTGACCGTGCACGATTTGACGCTGTAAATTGGTCACATCCACTATGTCAAAATCCACTAGGCCCAGCGTTCCCACGCCCGCGGCGGCCAAATACATGCTCACCGGACTGCCTAAACCGCCCGTCCCGATGCAAAGCACGCGCGCCGCCTTAAGTTTTTTCTGCCCTTCCAGGCCAACCTCGGGCATGATGATATGGCGGGAATAGCGCTGCATCTCTTCCTTGGACAGCTCAACATGTTTCTGCATCATGACTCCTTTCAGTGTTTCTAAGGGTGGGAATTATAGCACCAATACCGGACGCCGTCCACGGGGAGACGTTAAGGAGAACTAACCTTCAAGCATTACAGTTTCTAGGGGGGAAGGTCAGAAGGCCAGATGCACAAAGCCCATCAGAACGGACAATCAGAGTAAAAAAACCATACGGAGCAAACTCGGAGTGAATTTTTCGTGCGGAGTAAAATTGTTCACTTCAATTCAATACCCGTCCCTCAGAGAACCGGAACCGAATTGTTACTAGGGCGAACCCAGCGTTTATGTAGAACACTTATATGGTATTAACTGATACGGCAATTCAAAATCTATCGGTAATACCCATAAATGATACATGTTGGATGTGTCTGTGACATCCTCGTTTCTTGGATATATTTCAATTGCGACTCTATCAATCCCGGCGATCTTGTTCTTAATTTCTTGTATATCGGCCCATGAATGAATTGGCAGTCGATCGCTTCGTTTAATAGCTAATCTTATTGACTCACCCCATCGGCAAGAGCTTTTGTGGATTTCCACAATATACTCGCCATTCGCAAGCACCTTCATTCCCCCATCAGGGTAATACCCCTTTAGTTTTTGCGTCCACTCTTTTTGTTCAACAAAATCTTTCATTTGCTCGGCCTCTTAGAAATATGAGGATTGGAAAAAGCGATTAATGTTTCTATAATTCAAGATAATAGAATTACCGACTGGTTTAACGGGTTTGATTTATCGTAAGACACAACAATGCGGTTAAATCCCAAGATTTAATTTCTCAACGCCATTTTCTTCAAGAAATTTCTTGCCATAATCGCTTAAATTAACCCATTTTCTTGACGATTGTTTTTGAATAATCTCAACTTTGATCTCGTCGGAATCAGTTAGCCACAGCTTGCCGCGCCATTCGATTCCGCTCGTCAAAGGATTTGCATCAACGCACTCGAAATCAGCGCTCTTTTCGTACTCTTCAAATTTGGTGATTTTATACATTCCATTGACAACTGCAATCCGCCCATCAACAGCAGAAAATTCTGAAATGAGGATCAGCTTATTTTGAGAATCTATTGCGAGCGACCCAACCCATCCGGAAAAATTGATGTCGTGCTCGTCGCCCCTCCCAGTAAGTTTTTCAACTGCGATTTGCTGGGCGGTCACTTTTTCAATGATTCTGCAAAAAGCTTCTTGTGGGAAAATACATAAACCGCTGAGTAGTAGCGCCAGAGGTAATAATTTCATCTTTTTCTCCTCCTGTTTACAACAAAAAACGCCCCGCCTCTGCAAGAGAAGCGAGTTAAACAGTACCGGTTCTCTGCGGGTCTGTTGCAGAAGTCCCCTAA
>DOGZ01000033.1 GCA_003528115.1 Candidatus Omnitrophota bacterium | reverse complement strand
GTCTGGGCAGTGTCTCAGTCCCAGTGTTGCTGATCGTCCTCTCAGACCAGCTACCCGTCATAAGCCTTGGTAGGCCATTACCCTACCAACTAGCTGATAGGACGCGAGCTCATCCCAAAACAGCAGGCCTTTCGGTCCCTGCCTTTAATCCTACTACCATGCGATAACAGGATCATATTAAATATTACCTCCGTTTTCACGAAGCTATGTTTAGTTTTGGGGCAGATTACTCACGTGTTACTAACCCGTTTGCCGCTATGATCAAATTCACTCGGCCTTGCGGCCTTGATCCCCTGATCATCGCTCGACTTGCATGCCTAATCCACGCCGCCAGCGTTCACTCTGAGCCAGGATCAAACTCTCCGAAATTGCTTGGCTTGAAAATTTGGCTTCTGAATGATAATAAGATTTCAAAGAACTTATTTGTTAATCTCTCCCGTTAATTGAGAGAAAGAAAGATACCAAAATATCAATACCTTGTCAAGCGTTTTTCTTTTATGAATTCCGATATATTTTTTTATAACGCTTTTAATAAATCGTTATCTAAAATTCGCCTCTTGTCGTCGTCGGGAATGGCGGCATTTTCCACGGATGATAAGGATGAGGAAAAATTCTGATTGGCCGGATAATCGCTTCCAAAAATAATACGCGACGCCTCCACCATTTCCAGCATACACAACAAAGACGCGGGCGAACCGGACCCGCTTGTATCAAAGTACAAGTTCTTAAAATATTCTGAAGGCAACTTTAACAGATCTTGAACAAATTCCCTTTTGCGCAACATCAAATAGGTATTATCAAAACGCTCCCTCACAAACGGCAAGACCCCTCCGTAATGAGAAAAAATAAATGAAACATCCGGAAATTTCAAGAACGTCCCGCTCATCATCATCTTTCCAATACACATCGAAACATCAAAAACGTACTCTAAAACAGGTGATAGCAGAGGGTCTTTAACCCGCGATTCCCCAATAGGATTCATAATTTGGGGATGGACATGAATGGGGATTTTTCTTTTCTGGGCAAATTCATAGACAGGAGAGAACACCTGCGCGTCTAAATATACGCCCTCATAACTTGAGGCCAGGGAAATAACCCTCAACCCCAAATCTTCCAGGCGTTTCAACTCCTCCTCAAACTTTCCGGGATTATCGACGGGGAGTATGCCGGCGCCAATGAATCGTTGGGAATATTTTCTGACCACCTGCGCAATCGCCGCATTATAAAGACCACAGAGCCTCCCCCACCCTCCCATCTGAAGATGAGCGTCACTCGTCGGATATACCAAGAGGGCCTTTCCGATTCCGTGCTTATCCATTAAAATCAATTGGCGCTCAACGTCCGACCAGTTGACCTTAAAAAAGGTTGTATGCTCAGCCACTTCCGGCGGCATATAATGACTATGACCGTCAATAAAATTCATCACACGTCTTTCTTTAAATAGCCGGGATCCCGCTTTGGGAAAGATTCTCAGGACGGTTACCTCCCCCGTCTTACATCATGCCATTTTGTTTTAACGTCTCCTCGACAACGGCAAGAGATTTTTTCAGTTCATCCAAGAGGTGCACATTGATGGACACCCCTTTTGCCGTCGGGACCATTTCCTCAGTCCCCTGCGTCATCGTCCAGGTTCGAATATCAATCAGATCGTTCCCTTTAAACTCCCGGATGCCGACGCGAATTTCCTGAAATTTATTTTTCTTGAAAACAGCAACTGTTTTATCCACTTAGCCACCTCCTTTCTTTAAGGAATGTTTGAATCAAGCCCGCCGTCTATTTTGCCTGTCGCTGATCATACTCAATCACCGGTTTAGTCCAGGGAGTTTGCTGATTAATGACCGCCAATTCCAAAGGACAGGCGTTCTGCGGAACAGACAGGGCAAACAGGACCATATCCACAACGGTGTCCGCGGACATGAGTCTTTCTTTCTGCTCCTCGGTAATATGCTGGAGTTTACCGGTTAAATCCGTATCCACCACCCCCGGCAGGATGGAGGTTATTTTAATGCCATAATCCCGCATCTCCCAAAACAACCCTTTTAAAAACGCGCGCAAGCCCACCTTCAAGGAGCTGTATGTCACAAAAGTTCGCGGCACAGGGTCGACTAACGTCGAACCTGATACCATATTAATAATCGCCCCGCTCTTTTTATCGATCATATGCGGAATAATTAAGCGGATCAGCCGCACATAACCTAAATAATTCGTGTAGACCAATTTCTCAATATCCTCCAAGGGCTGTTTTTCAAAGGGATACTGACTGGATACGCCGGCGTTATTAATGAGAATATCAACACCGCCCAGTTCCTTCATCGCCGTATCCGTTAATCGTTGCAAATCCTCAAGCCGGCTCACATCGGTTGCAAGGCCGATGACTTTAACTTTATGTTTGCTTTTGATTTCCCGCACCGTCTCATCCAGGACATCCTGAGTGCGCGCGGCCAAAACAAGATTCGCCCCGAATTCCGCCAACTTTAAGGCAATGGCCTTTCCAATCCCGCGGCTGGCTCCCGTAATGACGGCATTCTTCCCCTTTAAATTGAGATGGCTCATGACTCCCCCTATGCTGTTTTAGTCACAATAAAATATTTTTGGGTCAATGATAAAACCAGAAATAAAATCCCAATGCCCAAAAATGTATATCCAAAATGCTTTTGAACGAAGAAGGTACTTAACGAAAATCCCAGCCCTCCGCTGGCGAAACGCACCGATGAATTCAAACTCGCGATCATGGGCCTATGCTCGTCAGGAAAGTCCGTTAAGATCGTTGAGATCGAATTGTGATGAATCGTCCACCCCATCGCGATCACCCCAAGAATAAAAGGAACGACATAAACAGGATAATGCTCGACTAAACTCATGGTCCCCAAAGCCAAAATCAAACCGCCTATAAAACAGGTGATGACCCGGCCGCGTTTATCCGATAAATATCCTCCGATGTTTTGTCCCATTAATCCGCACATCGCCGCGAAGATTAAAAACAAACTGATTGTTTCCTTCCCCAATCCATATTCGCGGTATAAATAGAGCCCATACCATTTATGGACGGCATGGTATAAAAAACTCATCATAAAAATAAAGAAAAAAATCTGCCGGAACGACCGCTCGGTGAATATTTTGAAATAATTGACGGTTGAATCATGAACCCGGCGCAAGACATGGGTCTTTAATAAATAAAAACTGATCGACGTTATCAGGGCTAATCCGGCAGGAATAAAAAACAACCACCTCCATTCCAACCACCCCATAAAAAGCATGCCCACGAGGGAAGAGAAAAAACTGCACCCGAAATAGGTTCCCACCAAACGCCCCCGCATATTTTTATCAAAAAGTTCTCCAATAATCATTAAGCTTAACGGCGTCGAGCACGCGGCCGCGATCCCCGCCCCCGCTTGCGCCAATAACATGAAGGAAATCTTTGAACTCAATGCGGTCATCAAACTAAACACGGCGTACCCCAGCATGGAACTGGACAACACGCGCCTGTAACTAAAATGCTTCGTCAAAAGGGCATATAAAAGCGCCCCCACACCGTAAGGCAGCATGTAAAAAGGCACCAGGCGCGCCACACTAAAATCCGTCAACCCCAGATTTTCGCTGATCAACGGAATGGACGCGGCCACGGCCCCGGTGTTAAAGGAAATAGATATGTTTCCCAGACATATTAATAAGATGATTATTTTTTTGCTGTTATCCATAACAAGAATGCTGCGTCTTTAACGTGACATTTATTTCTTTGAACCCTCAAGCGCCGCTTCCTTTTCAATCAGGTGTTTAAAAATTTTCATATTATCCTGCGAGTGCTTGTTAATGAACCCCTCGATCTGCTCCCCGGTGAATTTGGTGAACTTGGGGTCCATTTCAAAGTCCTGGATCCAAACCATCTGGATTCCCTCCGGCCGCTCGATGTAGATCCAGACGATTTTCATGTAAATAAATGGAAACATCGGCTCCCAGCGTGAAGCAAAGGCGAATTTCTGGTCTTTATAAAGCCAGCGTTTGGAAACCCAGGACTTACCGTCCTCGTCTGTGAGACGGAACGTGATCTCATTGCCCTTACGATCCAAAACTTCCGCCTTGGCGTACTCCTTGCCAAAAAGATCCGTCCAACGTTCGATCTTGTTGGAGATGTCGAATACTAGATCGTAAGGCGCATTAATTGTTATTTCATTACGTGTGTGTCCCATTTATATCTCCCTCTTCATTGTTCCCGCCCGCTGCTTTCTTGCGAAAGCAAAACGCGGGGACAAATTCATCCATCAAGCTTACGTTCGCTTCGCTCCGTAAGCTTGGGTTTCATTTGGACGCGTTGATCGTGATTGAATTTCTCGTATGGCCCATATGCCTAATTCTTTCTTCTGTTCTATTTAGCACTCACTACAACACCTGTACCGGCAATCTCAGGATTTGTTTCATATCTAACTCTTCTGCGACGTTTACGATGACGAACGGGCTTTATACTCTCGACTTCTTCTGCAACAATTCGACAAACAGCAGCACAAATATCGTCCTTGCTAAAATTATTTTTGTATGCCTTGCGCAATTCTCGTCTCAGATAATTTATCACAGGTTTGGCGTAAAGAAATTTAGAAAGATTAACGGGATCTAACGCAGAAACTTTGCGCCATAAATTATCTAGTCCTCGAGCCATTATCAACATCTTTGTTAAATACTGTAAGTGCTCTGCTGTTGCTTTTAATTTCGATTCGTCAGATAAATCAAAAGAAAAAAACTGACGATAACTAATAGGTTTATCAAAAACAATCCGATAAAAATCATATTGTCTTCCATTAGTCAAAAGTGCCCACTCAATCCCTTCATTAGCCGCATAGTTAACTGCTTGCCGCAAATGCTTTGCAGATAATTCTATAGGCATGGCCTTAACCTCAACGATAAAATATCTTTTTCCGCGGACTTGGATGATGTAATCAGCATAAGTCCCGCGAATCATATATTCTGTCTTAATCTCATCAAGGCTCGCAAAACCCAAAATATCTGATAAAAACTCATTGATCATCAATCGCGTCGCAGATTCATCTAGCTCAAAATATTTACCGGTTAAATATTTCTTACGAAATCTTTTTAACAGCACAAGCAACTAAGGATTTCCTGGAACGCGTACCTAACTGAATTTCAACTGTTCTTTTAACTCCTCCGGCAGCGAATTCTTCAGATCGTCCTTGACCTCGATCAGCCGCAGGATATCCGCCAAATCTTTCTGGCGCTTGCTGGGCCGGCGGGTTTCGTCCATCGCGGCCCAAACCTTACCCTGGAAAATATCTTCTATCGCGGCCACGGACAATTTGTAGCCTAAAACGTTCTTGACCTTAGCACGTTTTATAAAATCCTGATACCGAGGATCGGTTTGAATTTGAATTCTTAGCGCGGACCCCTTGACCGCGACATTGATGCTGTTGGCAAACTCCTCGAGCTTGAATTTCTTCTTCAACCGCGGGAGCAGATCATTGAACTTGGCACTGACAATGACGACATCCAAGTCAAGACTCACCACCGGCTCCGCGTAAGCGTTCACCCCCAAGCCGCCGATCACGCAGAAAGAAAACTTCCCCTTCTTTAAAATATCGACAAACTCCTGAAGAAAATCCTCCTTCCCGTTCGCTATTTTCTTGAAAAACTCCTTATCGGTCATTTTTCACCTCAAATTTCCTGGGACTCGCCTCCTTAAACGATTCAAACGTCTTGAGAAACCGCGCGACCTCATTTAAAATATTTCCACCGGTTTTAAATCTAACGGTTTTTATCCTATCGATGAATTGAGAATCGCTACGGCTCGACACCAGCCTGCCCCGGCATTTCTGACCTTCACAGGCAGACAGCTCACCGTAAACCCAAAAGGCTTCGGAATCGCGCCTAAATTCCCCAGCCGCTCCATGTGACAGTATTCCCGCCGACGTCCAAGAAAATGGGACGGCCAGATTTTGGCTTTATCTTTGGTCTCCAGAAATTCCTTAAACATCTCAAAGCACGGGCGGTCCAAACCGATCGTGTCAATCCCCATCATCTTGATTCCCTGATCCAGCAGATATTCGACCGCATCGGGCATCATCCCGACATACTTAGTCACGTATTCCGGCGTGCCCACTAACTTATCCCCGCCTGTGTGGATCAGGACGATATCCATGGGCTTAAGCTTGTAATGGATTCTTTGAAGCGCCTGGATAATATCGTCCTTAACAATGTTCTGTGGATAGGTCATGTGCGTGAAATTCAGAACAACCCCGGGGCCGTAACACCACTCCAAAGGGATGTCCATGATCTGCTTGGCGGGTTTCCCCTCGCACATACTGCCGTAATGAAACGGGGCGTCCACATGCGTCCCCATGTGCACCGAGGCATGAACCACTTCCAAAGACAACATCTCCCCGTCAGGTATTTCATCGGACGCGGCGACCCGCTTGCCTTGTTCAAACCGCTCTTTGCCGCCGGGTTGTTTGTTCATCACCACCCAATTGAAATGTTCCACCCCCTGGCTGTGGCTGATGCGGTCGATCTTGGCATCGTGGGTTTCGATGAGCGTATCATCAATAGGTAAACTCAGATCAATAATCATGAATGACGTCCTTCAACTTGATCATTAAGAATTTGCAGGTCTCAATGTCGCCGATAGCATGTGGCGAATCCGCTTGCTCACTCTTATTTCACTCCCTTTGCCTTTAAAATCTGAACGATATCATTAAAACTATGCGTCTTTTTCAGCTCGTTATCAGCGATGGACACGCCCAATTCTTTCTTCAGGCCGACGGAGATTTCAACCATTTCGGTGGAATCCACGCCAAAGGCCTGATCTAACTTCGCGTCAGGTTTGATTTCATCCGGGCGGATGTCCAACACTTTATTAAATATTCCTTTGACGGCTTGCTCGACACTCACGTTATTCCCTCCTATGTTATCATTTATAATCCTGATGGCTTCGAGTTGCATTCTTTCATAAGTTTGTTATTTAAAGCAACGTGCTGCATGTTAATCTCCTGGCGTTCTTCCCTGGTCAACCGGTCCTGCCAGCGGTAAGGATCATCGCCTGGAGATTCAGCGGAGTCTTTCCCTGCTTTTCCCGCTGCTCGCCACGCGGCAATATCCTCTTCCCATTCTTTGCGTTTTTGCGCATCGAGCCCGGAAGTTGCTTTTAATTTTGCTTCTAATTTATCTGCGGTTAATTTGGCCAGATGACCTATCAAAGCATCCGCACAACCTCTGTCCCTGCGCAGCGCTAAAAGATTGGTTGATCCGCCTCTGCCATAGTTAAGTTCTTCTTGGGTATATTCCTTGACTTTCTGTACTTTCGCTTGCTTATTGGCCGGTGATTTGGATTTATCAACAAGTCCTCCGCTTTTGACTGGCCTTTCTTCAATCTTACCGCTTCCGGCCATCGCGGAACATTTGGCTGTTTCTTCCTGGCTTTGCCTGGAATATTCCTGCATCATGACTACTTGCTCATTGGAGTCTAAGCGCAACATGTATCTTGTCGGATTTGACGGGTCAGGAGGTGTGGGCCCCGGAGCTCCTGTTTGAGCAACGTCGCGGATAGAGGCGATGTCGGCTTCCCATTCAGCTCTTTCCTTGCCAGTTGGGTTAAGCCTTTTCATTTTCGCTTCCATGACATCGGCCATGACCTTCCATCGGAGATTAGACAAATTCTTTAAACAGTTGAAAGGCTCCTCTTCCTTTGCTTTCTTTTTACGAAGTTTGGCTACAGCTTCCTCTCCGGAGATGGTTTCTGTATCCTGCATCATTTCTGTGCGCTTACCTGTACCCATATGGTCGGCACCCATGCATTTATTATAATTTTTTTTGTAGAATATACCATGTTCCGCATTGACGTAAACCTGATCTTCTTCAGAGACATCCGATAGGTATCTTGAAGAGTTCTTTTCTCCGGCAATGGTGGGGTTATCGGTTTTATTTTTGAAAGCTTCCTTAAATGCGGCAAGATCTTCCTCTAAGTTTTTACGCAATTGGTCATCAAGAGTTTCGGTCTTAAGCTTTTTCTCGATCAATTCTATATATAACTTCGACCGATAGCCCTTAAGCGGATCCATACAATGATCAACCAATTCCATATAATCCATGCAGGTCGCGCTGCGCTTGCCTTCGCAGCTGCCGGTTTTGTCGTAGTCTTCCAGATGTAATGGTCTATCAGGATCTTCTGCTTGCTGGGCTTTGCGGGTCTGCGTTTGCGGGGTTTGTTGTCCCATCTTTTGTGAAGCCTCATTGATCTTTTGGGTCGCGGCATTGAGTTTGTCCATCCAACCCGCTTCGACACGTGAGGTGAAAAAAAAAGCTGAAAACGCAGAAATGATAACAAAAAACAGTAAACCTTGCCTGGTATTGCTCATCAATCCTCCTCAACCATTTAATGATTTCCCTATTGAGTAACTTTTGATCAATTCTTTGAAAGAACCAGCGCGCAGTTGATCCCGCCGCGGCCGCGGTTAATAATCAAGGCGTTCCTGATTTCTTTGGCCTGCGACTTGTTCGGACAGTAATCCAGATCGCAGTCCGGATCCGGTTGGGAATAATTAATCGTCGGCGGAATGGTCTTATGTTCCATAGCCAACACAGTAGAGATCACGTCCACGGCACCTGAGGCCCCCAGCATATTCCCAAAGACAGCCTTGGGAGCGGTCACCGGAATTTTCTTGGCGCTTGCGTTAAAAACCTTCTTGATCGCCAGGGTTTCGGTGGCATCTCCGATCGGCGTGGCCGCCCCATCCGCGCAGATATAATCAATCTCTGCCGGTTCCCGTCCGGCATCATCCAGGGCCATGCGGATCGCGTTGGCCAATTCAACGCCATCGTCGGATGGTTGAATACGGTCAACCCCGTCGGTCGTTGTCCCGTAACCGATAATATACCCATAAACAGGGACATCCCTCTTCTTGGCCCTTTCTTCCGACTCAAGAATAACAATACCGGCGCCTTCGGCAATCGCGAAGCCGTCCCTTGTCTTGTCAAAGGGCCTGTAGGCCGACTGAGGTGTCTCATTTCTTTTAGTGAGCATCCCGGAGGTATTGCAGCATAAAAGGGCGTAGGGCGTGACCGGAGCCTCCATCCCGCCGGCCAGGATAAAATCATTCTTGCCGCGATTGAGTGTCCGCGCGCCGTACGCGATGGCCATCAAGGAGCTCGCGCGATCCGCGACCAGGGTCTTGCTGAATCCCTTCATTCCGTAATGGATGGAAACCTGCCCCTGCGGGGCCGCCGGAAACCAGGCCGAGGCCATAAAAGGACTGACCCCCTCCCGTCCTTCAATATAAAGATCACGCAATTCAGTCTCGCCGTACAGCCAGCCGCCGATGGCGTTGCCCATAAAAATCCCTGCGCGTTTTAAGTCTTCTTTGGATAAATCCAGACGGGCATCCTGAATCGCCATTTCGGAAGCCACGAGCGCCATGTGCGCGAAGAGATCGATCTTTTTTAATAACCTGGACGAGACATTGCTGTAAACATCCAGCTCATGCACCTGCCCCGCCACGTGGGAAGCATAGCGGGAGGCATCAAACCGTGTGATCGCTTCAACGGCTGAACGGCCGTGGCTGATGTTCGACCAAAACTTACGTTTATCCATTCCGCTGGGGGAAACAATCCCTAAACCTGTTATTGCAATTTTATCCACTCTTGACTCTCCTCCTTCATAACTTATTCATGTTGTGCCGTAATTTTTCTAAGTCGATCTCGTCCTGCGGACGACCGGCCTTTCTCTTTGCGGCAATAAGGTCGCTCTGCCCCAAGACATAGATTGGTGTTTTCCCGTAACGTATCTTTTTCTTATTGCGCCAGGCCGGCTGTGCTGACACTCCTGGGATATCAAATAAAATGTCAATCCTCACAGGGGCAACGCCCATCTGAAAAATCATGGTTTTGTCATTAAAATCTTCAGGTTTAATACCTTTAAGCGGCGCTCCAAATTTTTTAAAAGCTTCATAAATCTTATCAATATCGTTTAATTCCGGAATGACCCAAACATCAATATCTTTTGTATAACGAGGCTGAGTATAATACATCACGGCATAAGCCCCGACTAAAAGATATTTAATGCGGCAGGCGTTCAATGTTTTGAACAGATCTTCGTAATCGGAGATGACGTTCATGGATTCCTTTCATCTTGAAATAATCTTTGATGGCTTCATACGCAGCCGCAAATCGCGCCTGGGCCCCGGCCCGACGCCAGAATTTGCGGTCCCATTCCTCCGCCTCTTCAAAACTCCTGGCTTTGTTAACCCGGATTTTCTTCATATCATTCTACCCTCATTGATATCTTTTCAACACCATCGCCGAATGGATGCCGGAGAAACCGCTGCTGGTTTTGAGCATGCAATTCACTTTCTTCTCCCGGGCCTTATTGGGAATATAATCCAGATCGCACTGAGGGTCAGGGAATTCCTGATTGATTGTCGGCGGCAAAATGTTCCTTTCAAAAATGAGACACCCTACGGCGAGTTCGATCCCGTTGGCGCCGGCTAAGGGATGACCGATCATCGACTTTAAGGAGCTGATCGGAATTTTATACGCATAGTCGCCGAAAACCATCTTGTACGCGCTGGTCTCAAAAACGTCATTCTGCCGGGTGGAAGACCCGTGCGCGTTAATATAATCGATATCCTTTGGGTTGACACCCGCGTCTTCCAGGGCCAGACGGATGCAATCCGCCTTGGCATCGCCTTCCGGCGGCAGATCCGTCATGTGATAAGCGTTGCAGGTGGTCCCAAAGCCGCCGATCTCGCAATAAATGCGGGCGCCGCGTTTCTTGGCGTGTTCCAATTCTTCCAAGATGAGAATGCCCGCGCCTTCGGAAATCACAAAACCGTTTCTCTTGGCGTCAAAAGGACGCGAGGCCTTTTCCGGTTCCGCGTTATGCACGGATAAAACATTGACTGTATCAAACGCCCCAAAGGTGATCGGCGTGATCGGAGCCTCACTCGCCCCCGTAATCATAATATCAATATCTCCGTCGGCAATGGCCTCAAAAGAAAATCCCACCGAATCGGTCCCGGCCGTGCATCCGGTGGAAATCGTATTGCAGATGCCTTTAAGGCCGTATTTGGCGGAAATCTCGCTGGAAGGCGTATTGAACATCGAAGCGTCATAAAGATCCGGCCGCACGATCGACGGATCAATCGGATTCTTGCCGCTGTCGGTGACCAAGGCAAACTCTTCTTCCATATATTTAGTCCCGCAGATGGCATTGGCCAAAGAGACCCCCATCCGCCGCTTGTCGATCTTGTCTAAATTCATCCCCGAATCTTCAAGTGCCATTCGGGCCGCCACAAGCGCGAACTGGACGTAACGGTCCATGCGCATGTCCTCTTCCCGGGTCAATCCCAATTTTAACGGATCAAAATCCCGGACCTGCGCCGCGATTTTCGTATTAAACATCGAGACATCAAATTCCGTCACCCGCCGGACCGCCGAAACGCCGTTAATCATGGATTTCCAACAAGCCTCTTTCCCGATGCCGTTAGGTGAAATAATCCCAATCCCTGTAACAACTACTCTTCTGGCCATATATCTTTCCTTTGTTTAAAGAACTTGAGTTAGGCAATCTTTCCCTTGAAATTCCCCTACCTTCCCCACCTACCTCCCCGTCGATGAGGAGGAATAAAAAACAAAAAATGCCAAACTCAAGTAAAGAAAATGAATTAACTCAACTGAAAAGCCTGCTTGATTTCCTCGGGGTGAAAAAATCGATTCTCCCGTTCCACACGGTGGACCATCTCCACCACCTTCTCATTCAACGGCGCCTGTTGCCTGATCTGCTTGGCCATGTGAATGACCTCACCGTTGATGAAATCAATTTCGCTCGTCCGTTTCCTCATAATACTTTGCAGGATCGATCCGTACAAAGGCTCCTTGCTCAGAGAAGTCAACGTTTTATGAATGATCCCGGCGGCCTGATCCAGAGGCATATTCACCAGCCCCAAGACGCGCTCCTTAGGGAATTGCGGCAACGAAACAAGTTGCATGCCCGCCTTGCGCACGATGTCGACGCCTTCTTGCAGAAGAAGAACACTCAGCCTGCAAAAATCCAGATCACCAAAGGTCTCCTGCATGGATTTCCCCGTCAATGCCGGGATACAATTGTTAAAATTGACAAAAAGTTTCAGCCATTTCATGCCTGTAATATCTTCCGAAATGACAACCGGAAAGGCATTCTTCAGCTCATCAGCAATCTCAACGACTTTAGGTCCGATCGGCATAAACGGCTTGCCGATGATCCAGTCCCCTTCAAAATTAAACACCACCTCGCCGGGTTTAATGTAGGTGGCCCCGAACATCACGATACTGCTGAACAATTTTTCCCGCTCGATATGTGAGCTTAAAATATTGTCCGCCTGCACGCCGTTTTGCGTTGTCAACACAAGGTTGTCTTCCAGAAAATCGCTATTCTCCTGATACGCATATTCCATATCCTGGGTCTTGACGGTGAAGATGACCAGATCGTACCTTTTATCCAGACGGGAAATACTCTTAACTTTTACAATCTCCTCGCCCTTGGCACCTTTAACACAAAGACCACGACTTGCAATTGCTTCAATCTGATCCTGCCGCCCGACCAGGACAACATCTTTTCCGGCCTTCACCAGATAAGCCGCCACCAATGACCCAATAGCTCCCGCACCAATTACGGCAATCTTCATCTGTGCCCCTTTAAAATAGGTTTACTTCTGCTCATAATCCTTGTGATTAAACCCAACGACGTCCATCAACCGAATCATCAGGCTGTAAAAGGCCTTCGGGACTTCTGAAAAAAACGCCCGCACGATGTCCGGCTCTTCGACCTGAACAGATCCCCGTTCTTTAGCATTGAGCTCAGCCTTTTTCTCAACAACCTGCTTGGCAATCTCCCTGTGAAATAGAGGAATCTTGACGACCATATTGTTATATTTCGCCAAAGCCCCGGATTCCCATTGTAAATGTGTGACCGTTTCAACCATTCTATTTACCTCGTGGTGTTAAAACCTATTGATCCGCTTAGCCCTAAATCCCCCTCTCTCATCGATGGGAGGGGTAAGGGGAGGGTAATAGGGGGAGGAAGCCTTACTAAACATACGATGCTTCTCCCGCCGATGTTTTCTCAAATTTGGCAATATTGCTCATAAAATCCTTCACGCAGAGCTTCACCAGCATGTCGTAGTTGCTTTCCATAATCCGGTGGATCCGCTGAGGTTTCGAATAAAACTCCCGCATGCACCAGGCGCCCAAGCGTCCGACGTCGGCAATGGATAAATGCTTTGTCGGAATAACCGGGTGATGAAAATCCCATTCCCTGAGATTGATCTCCTTAGGCTTCACCCAGCCGTTGTCAATGGCCTTTTTCCATAACGGCGAACCGGGCACCGGCGTGACATAATCCAGGGCCATGATATCCGGGTCGATTTCATCGGCCACCCGCAGACGTTCCTTGATACGCGCCTCATCGTCATTTTCCATACCGATCAGGATGGTCCCGACGGTCGCGATATTATTTTGTCTTAACGAGTCCACGGTGTCTTTGATCTGCTCCATCGTGACCCCTTTACCGGTCTTGGCCAATTCGGCATCACTCTCCACCTCAACACCCACGAGCCCCATGAAACAACCGGCCTGACTCATCAGGGGCAGCAATTCCCTCTGTGACGTCCAATCATCGGCCCGTCCCAAACAGACCCATTTGATCTGATTGCCCCTCTTAATCTTCTCCTCGCAAAATCCCTTCATCACACGGGGATCCACATTAAAGGCGTCATCCTGAAAGACCACGACCTTAATGCCGTATTGCTTTTCTAAGATGTCCAGTTCATCGGCGATCCGTTTAGCCGAATGCCCGCGCCAGGAAGTAAAATCCTTTTTATTCGAACGGGGATCGTACAGACTCCATTCGTAACAGAAATGACACCCGCCGGGACAACCGCGGGAGGTCATCAACTCGGCAAAGGGTTTCCAATACGTATGCCCGACGTATTTATCCATCGGAAACAAATCGTACGCCGGCATGGGAAGAACGCTTAAATCCGGAATCAGAGATCGGTGCGGCCCGGCCACGACCTGGCCGTTAGGACCGCGGGAGACCAATCCCGGGATGCTCTTAAAATCCGTCTTCTTTTCTTTAAGATGGTGAATAAGATCTTGAATCGTCAGCTCACCCTCGCCGATCAGGATAAAATCAATCCAAGGATTTATTTCCATGGTCTCGGTGAAAAGCGCTGAATACCACAGCCCGCCCATCACGGTCTTGGTCTGCGGCAGGACTTCTTTGATCTTTCTGGCTGTTTCATTGAAATGCCAGATAACCGCCAGTCCGCCGGTGGAATGCAGTAAATCCCCAAAGACCGCCATGTCCGGTTTAACGCGCTGGATCTCTTCCATCATCTGATCGTAATTCATCTCCAGGGCGCGGGTATCCAGGACCTGCACCTCAGCCAATTCTTTTTGCCGGATGTACGCGGCAAGCTGCGCGTAATATTGATTCGGCGCCTTGTGGTTCCCGTGGGTAGCCCACGCGCCAAACGGCGGGGTAATAAACAATATTTTCATGTGCCTGCCTCCTGTTGTCATGGAACCGGAAACTCAATTCCTCGTCCCATTCATTCACCTAATTTTTAAATTTTTTCTTCCTGTTCAACCCAATTTCACCTCCGGAGGTGAAATTCAGTGTTCGATGGCCAATCGGCATCAAAACCACGCGCTCACCAGCGGTTTCCCGCCGGGGGTTAAGTCCGTGCAAATCTGTTTCGTGTGCGTGTACTCTAATAATCCTTCCAGCCCCAATTCGCGTCCAAACCCGCTTTGTTTGCATCCCCCAAATGGCGCTTCATTGTAAAATCCGCCGTAGGTGTTAATCCAGACATTCCCGCAACGCAGTCTTCTCGATACGTCATGGGCCTTGTTTAAATCCTTGGTCCACACGCAGGCCGCCAGACCGTACTCAGAATCATTGGCGATCTTCACCGCCTCATCGACGGTTGAAAACCTGATGACGGACAGGACCGGCCCGAAGATTTCCTCCCGGGCAATGCTCATGCCATTGTGGACACCCTCAAAGATAGTAGGCTCCAGGTAAAACCCTCTCCTCAATTCTTCCTCTTGAGGAATCCTTCCTCCGCAGACGAGCCGCGCCCCTTCTTTAACGCCCTGCTCAATAAAATTCAAGACATGCTTTCTATGCTCTGAGCTGATGAGCGGACCAAAATCTGTTTCGTAGCTCATCGCCGGACCTATTTTAAAATTCTTCGTTCGTGTGACCAGTTCCCGCATAAACGCGTCATAAATTTTATCTTCCAGTAATAGCCGCGAACCGGCCGTGCACATCTGCCCCTGGTTCATAAAGATGGCCGAGAGGGTTCCGCCGACGGCCGTCTGGAGGTCGCAGTCGGCGAAAACGATATTGGGGGACTTGCCGCCCAATTCTAAAGTGATTTTCTTGACGGACTCCGAGGCCAGCCGCATGATCTCCCGGCCGGTTCGCGTCGATCCTGTGAAACTCACCATATCCACCGCCGGGTGCTTGACCAATTCCGCCGAGACTTCATGAGAAGACGAGGAAATAATATTTAAAACACCCTCCGGCAGACCCGCGGCCTTGATCCATTGCGCCAGCTTCATCACTGAGACACTGGCCAATGGCGAGGGTTTTAAAACAACGGTGTTTCCGGTGATGAGCGCGGGCGCGATCTTCCACGCCGCCATGATCAAAGGATAATTCCACGGGATGATGCATCCCACGACGCCGACCGGCTCACGCAAGGTCTTGCTTTCCACCGGATCAGGCACCGGATTGACACATCCCCCGAGCGGCCAACTGAGCTGACCAAAATATTCAAAAGTATCCGCGGCCGTCGGCACATCAATAAAAGTCGTCTGTTTGATCGTCTTACCGGTATCCAGGCATTCCAAAAGCGCAAGGTCCTTAGCCTCCTGACGGATGAGCTGGGCGATCTTGATTAAATATTGCCCGCGTTCTTTAACCCCAAGCTGGGGCCAACCGCTCGTGTCAAAGGCCCGGCGCGCTCCGGTAATGGCTGAACCCATATCCTCTTGTGAGGCGTCGGCGACCTGGGCAAAGACCTCTCCTGTAGACGGATTAACGGCATCAAAATATTTCTCGCGAGACGGCACTTGCGTCTTTCCATCAATCAACAAATTGTATTTTTCGAGACTTGTCATCATACTAATTTTACAATCTCGTTAAGCCAGGACTTCATTCGACGGGCACCCTCTGCCACAATTCAAAGATCCGGCTGCAGGGCGCGTACCATTTGGAAATCTTGGCGAAGTCTCCGCGCAGGTGCATCTTCTTCTGAGTCGTGGCCACAAAAGGGTCGATCTGGCGCTTGAACACCGCCCGCCAAACCCCCTCCGGAGCGGAGATTAAAAACTCCGCGTCCGCGTCATGGCCGACACCGGCAATCCGTCCATTCTGAAACGAAAAGCTGTGGACCTGTCCTGTTTCATTCAACTGAACGGCCAAATCCATGGTCATCCTGGTCTTCTCGCCCAGCTCCGCCATCTGCGCGTCCGCGTTCACGACCCTGACGATTTCCTCAATCTGTTCTTGAGAAAATAATTTAAATTTTCTGGCGCTTTCCCCGGTTTCTGGAGGACCGACAGGTTCCCCGCGTGCTGTTTGAAGCCTTGGCTGTTCGGATGTCATCCGTTCACGGGCATACAAACGGCTGATGGCATCCGTTTTTATAGCCTCTTCCAGGGCTTGAATCAAAATAAAACAATCAAACAAATCATGCCCCACCGCCACCACCCCGTGCTGGCGTAAAACGACCACATTATTTTCTTTCAGCCGCTCAATCACAGGTTCCGCGTTCGTCACCGACGGCGTTGTCTGCGCTACCGATTGGACATCCCCCAGATGAAATCGCGCCTCAAAAATCCGTGAGGCGAATGTCTCATTCTCCAAAAAATACGCGTTGGTGTAAACCGTGTGCGTGTGAATCACGGCCTTCACGTGAGGGCAATGTTTGTAAATCTCGGCATGAAGAAATTTTTCTGTCGAGGCGTGCTCATCCGCGGGGGACGACCCTTCCACAGAAACCGCCAAAATATCTTTTTCCTGAAGAAGTCCGAGGCAGGACGCGTGGGCGGTAATCAGGAGGGCCGCGTCATTCGCGCGAACACTGATATTTCCGTTAAGTCCGCTGACCAGTCCCTTTTCCCACAACAAACGGCCGATGGCCATCATGTTCTTTTTATGCTGAAGTATTTGCTCTTCGTTCATGCTTTCTTGTCCTGTGACTCTGTGCCTTGTGTCCTGTGTCTTGTGCCTTGCCGCTTCAAGAATAAATTTTAGTAATATATTTCTTATCCACCCACTCCAGCAGGGGGACATAGCCGCGGGTCCCGGCAGCGGATACGCGTTGCCCGTTAAAAGAAAATATTTCCTTTTCCTTTGCCATCAAGTCAGGCTGAGGCCGGCCCTTAAAGAGATACACCGCAATACGGTGCTTCTTAGCCAGTACCGCCAGAATCATGGCACCGATGGAACATACCGCTCCCTCGGGATAAACGCTCTGATAAGCCATCCAGACTTCCTTGACCCTCTTTTTATAAAATAGAAACCCGGCCATGTTATCCGCCAGGACGGTTGGTTGGATTTTTCTTTTCACAAGGGCCCGGCCATTACTCCGGGCGGCTGTCAATCCCGGCCGTCCCTCGAGGATAAAAATCGCGTCTTGGGGTTGCCCGGAAAAACGGTCAAAGAAACCCTCTTCAAAAACTCCCTGCAGAAGAATAACATGATCCGGTAATTTATCGGACATCGATGGGTAAAGACTCCGTGATGAATTCATGCGGCACGACATCAAAGCCCGGATAGAATCCCCGCGCTTTGAAAGGCAATGTTGCCCGGCCGTTAAACGTTAATAATTCTTTTTCCTGACGTATCTCAATGGGAATATCCTCCCCCCGGGGGATCGTGTTCGACGGCTGCGTTAAAACATAAAATGGAATACCGAACTCTTTGGCCAGGACCGCGATCGGATACGTCCCGATCTTGTTGGCAAAATCACCGTTAGCGCAGGAACGGTCGGAACCGACGATCACTTTATTCACTAACCCGTCGGCCATGACAGAAGCGACCGCGTTATCGGCGATCAAGGTCACGGAAGCCCCCATCCTCCCCAATTCCCAAGCCGTGAGTTTAGATCCCTGGAAATACGGACGCGTCTCGGTGGCGAAGAAATGAATGTCCTTGCCTTCCTCCTGACAAATCCTCGCCGCCATCGCGAGTTCGCCGCTCACATTACAGTGCGTCAAAATACTGTCCCTGTTTTTTATGAGGGAAGCGATTTTCTTCACGCGCTCAAGACGCCGAAAACGAATCCCCTGCAGATATCCGTTAATATTTTTAATCAGGGACTCGCGGACATTGAGCTGATCATCTGCCGCCTTGCGCGCCCAGCCCACCACAATGGACGTGACCTCCGCAAACGGAAACGTTGGCCGGCTGTTGTTTAAAGCCCGCGCCGTTTTCTCCAACTTCTTGACGAGATTTTGCTCCGATCCTTTGTGACGGTTGATTTCCAATAAAAATGTGTTAAGGACAACAAGAAACTGGCCAAAGGCCCGGGTCTTCATGTCCCGGATCACTTTCACAGCCTCAGCCGTCGTGTGAACCTTGATGTAATTCAACCTCCGGGGAATCAAGGTCTCATCCAGGACAGACAAAACATCGCCTTTCCAATGGACCGGCCAGAATAGAGGAGATTCTTTAATACTCCTATTTTTACTTCTGCGCATTTTTTTCCTCATCGTAGGAAAAGGCTTCATTTATTTTCCAACTGCTTGATCAAATTCAATCCCACATCAATCATCACGGCTTCGGACATGTAATAATCCGGGTTCATGAATCCCATCTCACCGGTAATGACATTGTCGGAGACCGCCAGGATGACGGCCGCCGGGATTTTATACAACTGACAGATGGTTAAAAAAGCGGCCGAGACCATATCCACCCCGATGGCCCCTTGCTTGACCGCGTGGCCGACGTGTTCCCGGGTTTCTCTCAAGATGGCGTCCGTTGTCCAGCAGGGCCCGACATGAACCTGATTGCCCATCGGCTGGGCAACCGCCTTGGCGAGCTCAGCCAATTTCTGCGTCAGGTCTTTATCCGATGTAGGAACAAAATTTTTGTCCACGTAATACTGGGTCACGCCTTCCCCTTTCAAGGCGGTCGTCACCAGGATGAAATCTCCGATCTTAATATCACTTCTCAACGCCCCGCAGCTCCCCAAACGGATCATCGCCTTGACCCCGGCATTGCACAGAATCTCCGTCGTAATGGAGGTGTCCGCCGCGAACCGCCCGCCATTGATCGTCGTGAGTTTAATCCCGGAGAAATCTCCCGTGTGCATCGTGTATTCCATAAAAGAAAAATTCTTCACCGGATTCTGAAGTTTCTTGACAATGGCATCCGCCCGTTCCCTGGGGCCGGGCACCAGGGCATACTTTCCGATATCCTGCGGCCGCAGCTGAACCATTTCCATTAAATCCCGGCCCGTTAAATGAGCCTCTTTCACCATTTGAGTCATATTCATTCCTTTCACCTACACGGCACTACTTCTCGATTGTCTTTAGTCTTTGGTCTTTGGTCTTTGGTCTTTGGTCTTTGGTCTTTGGTCTTTGGTCTTCGGTCTTACTCTTTACATCGCTTCGTTCTTAAGCATTTCCTTATCGATCTTTCCCGTCCGATTCTTGGGAAGTTCTTTTCTGATTTCAATCGTATGCGGCACCTTAAAATGCGCCAGGTGTTCCCGGGCGAAATACCGCAGATCTTCCGGCTGTAAATCAAATCCTTCTTTCAAAGCCACAAAGGCCTTTACCGCCTCACCCCTGAGTTTATCCGACATCCCGATCACCGCCACCTCCCTGACCGCCTCATGCTTGTAAAAGGCCGCCTCCACTTCCGGGGCATACACAATCTGTCCGCCGACTTTAATCATTTCTTTTTTACGTCCCACGATGTAAAGAAAGCCTTCCTCATCAAACCTGCCCAGGTCCCCGGTGTACAACCAACCGTTGCGCTTAACCGCTGAGGTGGCCTCGGGGTCTTTGTAATACCCCTCCATCACAATCCAGCCGCGGATCACGATCTCGCCGATATGGCCGACCGGCACTTCCTGATCCTGCTCATCTAAAATCTTGATCTCACAATGCGGGGCCGGTTTACCGACGCTTTCAATTTTGTTGCTATCCAAAGGCGTCACGGTATTGGGCGGGCAGGTCTCCGTCATACCCCAGCCATTCAGGAGCTTGGCGTTGGGACAGTACCGGTGGAACCGGTTGAGAATTTCCGGCGAGCTCGGCGCCCCAAAGACCACCACCCACCGCAGCGAAGACAAATCAAACTGTTCAATGCTTTTCAAAGAAAGCAACGCGGTGTACATCGCCGGCACAATGTGGAAACACGTGACTTTATACCTCGCGACATTCTCCAAGAATTCATGCGGATTAAACCGGTCCATCAGAATCAGGGGAATCCCGAAATTAATACAGTTTTGAATGTAAATAAACCCGCCGATATGGCTTAACGGGATCGCGGCTAATTTGATGTCCCTATCCGTCAAATCCACAAAATACTTCATGGCCCGTGGAGATCCCTGCAAATGTTTATAGTTCAGTAAAATCCCTTTAGGACGGCCGGTGGTGCCGGAGGTGTACATGATTAACGCGGGATCGTTATCCTTGATATCCATGACAGGCAAGGCTGTCGAGGCCTTCTTCATAAGGTCTGGACAAGACAACGCGCCCTCCAGTTCCCCTTCGACCAATAGAATCGCCGCGAGATCCGGGACGGATTTCTTAACCTCCTCCAGGGACACATCCTGTCTTGTTTTGGCAATTAAAATCTTGGCGCCCGCGTGATCCAGGCAGGCGGTCAACTCATCAACCTTCAACATAAAATCCAACGGCACAGCCACGGCCCCGAGACAAAAACAAGCCAGATAACCGTAGATGTATTCCAGACAATTCGGCAGATAGACAGCGACTCGGTCTCCCTGAACAACCCCCAGATCTCTGAGAATGCCGGCGCATTTGAGAACCTGTTCTCTCAATTGAGAAAACGACACCTTGTCTTCTTTAAAAATAATCGCCGTCTTATCTGAAAAACGGCTGGATGCATCCTCTAGGATCTTTCGTATCAACATTTTCTGTTTTCTATTGCGCTGTCAAATTAATAAATATTTTCAGAAAAAGCACAGTGTTGTACCGTGTACCCAACTATGAATCATTAAGTTAACACGGTACTATTGTGACCTATTTAGCCTTTACTTCTTCTTAACCATCAAGAAGGCATGACGTTGCGATCGAGCAATGATAGATTCTAAGACTAATAAAATTTTACTAGTGCAATTTTAGTAGAAAAACTTATTTTGTCAACAGGACTTTTATGTTTCTCCGTGTTTCTCCGGGAATCAAATCAACAGATCAACCAACCGCGTGATCGATTTGATTTCAGCTTCGACAAGATCAAGATCATGGTCAAGGATGATATGAAGGTGTTTGGGAGGATTGCTGGTTTTAACCTTCAAGGCCTGCAGATTTCTCTTGATGCGGTTTAAAAACAGGACCCGGCCTCTTAATTGGCGTTTGGCGATCTTTTTATCCACATACTGGAGAAAATAAAGAGACAGGTCGATGTTAAAATAAGGCCGTTCAATGGAAAGAAAACTCTCTGTGATCAGATGATCGAATATCTTCTGCCCTTTGGATGTCAAACTGTAAACATATTTCTCAGGGAACTTCCCTTCCCGTCCCACATCCTTCTTGATCAGGCCCAACTTCTCCATCTGCTTGAGCGGATAATAAATGGATTTAATTCTTAAACCGACGAAAGGGAACATCTCTTCTTCAATCAGCCTTTTGATTTCATACCCGTGCCGGGGGCCGTCTTTCAGCAACCCCAGGAATAATAATTCATGTTCAATCATGCGGTTCCGATCAAATTTCTCGAGAGGAGGTTATTTCTTGTACTCCGGGTATTGGCTGTCTAACTCAGCAAAAACCACTTCAGCCACCTTCCGCTTGGCGGAACTGCTTAAAGAGGACACATCGATACGATAGGCATTCTGATCAAGTCTGGCAAAAAATATCCCCACCTCTGTCGTATCCACATTCCCCTGGACCCCGATCACAACGATATGACTTTGGACGCGGTCTTGGAGGAATACCCTGAAAAATTTATGTTTTTCAGGCTCTTTAACTTCCTTGGCCTCTGGGGGGGATCCCTCCTCTTTTTCTAAAAAGAATTGCGTCTGGGCAAGGCTCAAAATCGTGTCAAAACAACCGTCGAAAGGACAGACATAGGATTTGCTGATCGCCTCATCCCTGGAGTTTTCCAGCGCCCGTGTCGATGAACCCCAAACGGTTTTCCCTGTTTCGGCCACAAAGCCGCAACCATTGGCCAGCGTCAAAAGACAAGCGATCATTAAAAAATTAATAAGAATATTCATTGGACACCTTCGTTATGCGTAGGTCAATAATTGAGTTAAACTTCGTTGAACCTCATCGCTCCACGGCCTGCTCTAAAAGGGGAAAAAGATATTCCTCTTCGCTCTTGATCCGCGCCATCATATCCTTTTCAAAACCAGACAACTCTTGAGGCGGAAGCCTCCAAACGGCTTGACGCGCGTCAGGACCGTACCGGTCGAAGAATGTGAGGGCCTTGACTTTTATGTCTTTAAGATCGACCGATAAGAATTCAAGCATTTTGATCTGCTGCCTGTCCTCTTGAAAACACGCGTTAAGCTTTTCAAACATCTCATCGTTCTGTTTTGCTAAATGGATCAAGACGATTTCTTGAAATTGTTGGATCGTCGGCTTGAGGATGTCCGTCGTCCGGATATTGACTCGAACACGGTTGAAGGTCTGGAGAATCACCTGGTGTCCGAATTTCAGCGTCTTGAGCAATTCCTCTAAGCCGCTCATCCGATCCGGCTCGTGCTCTCAACCGATTTGGACATGCCGTCTATCTGCAATTTAAAGTCTTCACAGATTTTCTCAAGTCCCATGGCCTGGGCCCTGTGTTTCACCAATTCATACTGCAGCATTTTTTCTTTATTCAGAAGATGGGCGTTGAACTCTTTGATTTTCAGGACATTCAGATCAAGATCCTCCTTGACCTGCAGCAACTCATCCTTTTCTTTTCTCAGGTCCTCAATCATCACAAAGGCCTCCTCTAATTGCTTTTTGAGGATAGCCGTTGCCTGCGTTAATTTCTGATCATTCGATTTCTGCGTAAACTCCACGTCTTCCTGCAGGGTCTGAATCTTCTCGCCGGTCAATTTCAATTGAACCAACATTTCTTGATTCCTTATTTGTGCCTGCTCCATCTCCAGGTCCTTCAGGGATTGGAACTGATGATACTCCTCCTTAACCCCCGCCAACGCGCTATTCGAGGCCTCCAGTCTTTGTTCCATTTCTCTTATTTTGGGAGCCAAATTTTCCACGTGTTCTTTTAGCTGACTCTTTTCATTCTCCAAAGTCTGGATGCATCGCCGGGCATCAAACAATTGACGATCTTTGTTCTGGATTTGCTCCCACTGCTCTTCAGAAATCGCCGCGGGGGCTTTGGAAGTCAATTCTCTTTTCAGGGCATCCTGAAGTTTCTGCTTTTCTTGGGCCAGTTTTTCAATCTGCGCCTGAGCTTCCAAGGGAGGGGTAAGTACAGGGGCCGCACAGGAAGAAGGCCCGGGGATGGTGGTTACGGATATCGGCTTTACGACGGGAGCCGCGGAAACCGCGGGAATGGAAGAGACGACGTCCCTCCTCGTTGAACCCGGGGGGCTCTCCAGATTGGGGGCCACCTGATTTAATTCTTTAATTTCTTCCAGATCGCTGATAGGCACCGCGTTGAGCTCATCGGAAGAGGCCTGATGAAACCCTTTAATAATGAAAACAATTCCCCATATTAAAAAGGCACCGGACAAACCAAAAAATATAATAATTTCCATTTCTCTCCCCCTCTTAATATTTTTATTGCCTGCTGATCTTCCTTCTCTCTGAAAACACGAACCCAATCAACGCGTGAAGGCCGATAGGCTATCGCGCCCCCCCTTCCCCTTTCTACCCCGCCTCAACTCGCCAACTCGATAACTCGATAACTCGCAACCCGCAACTCACCAATAACGCTGCACCTTGAGATAACCCACATAATCCGCCACGGCCTGAATGAGCGGAGTAAAAGGTTTTGCATATCCGCGGCTTCGCAACTTAGTCATGTCCGCCTGTGTAAAATACTGATACCGTTCTCTCAACGTCTCAGGCATTTCAATATATTCGATCACCGGCTTCTTACCGACGGCTTGAAAAAGGGCGGACGCTAATTCATTCCACGCGCAGGCCTGGCCGGTCCCGACGTTAAATATCCCATGGACCTCGGGATGATCCAAGAAAAACATCACAATATCCACCGCGTCCTTGACATAAATAAAATCTCTTTTCTGTTCTCCGTCGGCATACGCTGTATTGTAGGATTTAAAAAGCGCGATTTTCCCTTCTTCCACCACGCGTTGATACGCCTTGGCCACCACACTGCGCATATCGCCTTTATGATATTCGTTAGGGCCAAACACGTTAAAAAACTTTAAACCGACGACCCGATCCATCACTTTGTTTTCCAGGACCCACGCGTCAAATTTTTGTTTGGACTGTCCATAAAGATTCAGCGGTTTACAGCGAAGGATCGTCGCCTCATCATCTTTGTACCCCGCGGAACCATCTCCGTACGTCGCGGCGGAACTGGCATAAATAAACCGCGCCTTGCGTTTCAACGCCCACCGGGCCAGATGCCGGGTGTATTCAAAATTGTTTCTCTGAAAATAATCCGCGTCCTGCAATGTCGTTGAACTGCAGGCCCCCATGTGAATCACGGCCTCAACATCGTCCCGCCAGCGATCCTGTACAACATTGTCCAGAAAGTCCGTTTTTTCGTAATACCGCGCGTATTTTTTATTTTTAAGATTTTCTTTTTTTCGGTCGTTTCCTTCCCCCTCGATATGATCCACCAGCGTCAAATCACTCCGACCCCTTTCATTCAATTTAGCCACAACACAACTTCCGATAAACCCCGCCGCGCCCGTCACGATAATCATGTCTTCTTCTTTCCCTATTCCACGCCGGATAATATAAACCTTCCCACATCCTCACCGATCCCCAGCCCTAATTGCAAATGATCTTCCGTTTCTTTCCTTGTCTCTTTTTTATCTTTAAAAATGAGAATCGTGTCTCCGGTCGTTTGGTCAATCATTTTTCCCTCAACACTCACACTCCTCCAATGACGGCCCGGCATCCATTTTTTCATTTTAGATCTTTTTTTGATGCCGGTGACGTGGCCTTCAATGACAAAATCCGCGTCCTGCGCATTATCAGAAAGAAGAATTTCAAAATGAGGGCTCTGATTTTTAAACGCCTGGGCGGCGCCTTTGACGATCATCAATGAAATCTTGTCTAAGTCATTATTGGCCTCAACACCGGCCCCTGCTTTAAAAGGCACAATGACGAGTTTGCCGCCTTGACGCAGACGATCCGCGTCAAGAATCTTTCCTGACTCGACAAATTGAACGGCCTCGAGTCTCTGTTCTTCCGTCTTTGGCGGACGGGATCGCGTAAACCACTTGGGTTTTACCCACGAACAGCCCAAAAGACAACAAAGACATAATAGAGAAATACACCTCAATATTTTCATAAGCAGGGAGATTCTAACACAGCATGAAACACGGCTCAAGGAATTTGCCTTAATATTTTGCTTTAGAATTCCACCTCTTGGTCGGCTTCTGACCCAGGGAGGCCGAAAAGCTGTCATCCAACCCGGCGGGATTTTGTGGTGAGTTTCGAAAGCTTGTCGATGATCTTGGGTGTGAGGAGTTCCGGACGATAACGCCATTGCCAATTGCCCGTGATTGTCCCGGGAACGTTCATGCGGGCATCGCTTCCCAACCCCAGCACATCCTGCAGAGGGATAATGGCGAGGTCCGCGGTCGACTCCAGGGCCACTTGGATCAATTCCCAAGGGGCGCTCTCCAGGGAAACGGGACGGCCGATATAGCGCACGAAATTATCTTTCTCTGCCGGCGTGGCTTCTTTTTCAAACCAGCCCCGGACGGTATTGTTGTCATGGGTTCCGGTGTAAACCACACAATTGTTCCCATAATTATGCGGAAGGTAGGGATGTGTATTCATGTCACCGTTAAAGGCGAAGACAAGCACCTTCATTCCCGGGAATCCAAAATGGGTCATGGTCTCAACCACATCCGGCGTAATAATGCCCAAGTCCTCGGCGATAATCGGCAGGTCGGGGAATTGAGACGTGAGGGTTGTCAAGAAATCGCGGCTCTGGCCTTGCGCCCAATGGCCTTTGACCGCTGTCGGTTCGCTCGCCGGGATTTCCCAGCAAGCCACCAACCCGCGGAAATGATCAATACGCACCCGATCAAATAATTTCAAATTATGTTTAACACGCTCCATCCACCAGGCGTAACCCGTATGCTTTAAATGCTCCCAATTGTAAACAGGGTTCCCCCATCGCTGTCCGGTCTCGCTGAAATAATCCGGCGGCACCCCGGCCACATAAACAGGATCCCGATGATGATCCAGCTTAAAAATACCATGATGCGCCCAAACGTCCGCGCTGTCAAAACTGACATAAATAGGGATATCCCCTAGGATTTGAACCCCATTCTGACGGGCATAATCCCGAAGCTGGGCCCATTGCTGGAAGAAAACATATTGAAGAAATTTGGCTTTCTCGATTTCTTTTTCATGTCTTTGCTGAAAAGCCCTCAGGGCTTCCGGCTCCCGATCTCTTATTTCTCTGGGCCATTTATTCCAGACATGCCTGGGCGAGGCCTCCTTTAAAACGACAAAGGAAGCGAAATCATCCAGCCAATATTCGTTCTCCTCACAAAACTCAAAATAACTCGCCGGTTTATGTTGGATTTTCTCAAATTTTTTATACGCCAGCTCAAAAAGCAAATGTTTATATTCAAAAACCTGAGCGTAATCGACCCGCTCTTGAGGAAAGGCCTGATCCACCTGGATATCTTTTTTCGTCAACCACCCCTCCTTCGCCAGAAGGTCGGGACTGATCAAGAGCGTATTGGCGGCAAAGGCCGAAGAACTGCTGTAAGGACAATTGCCGAAGAAAAGTTCCGTCGGATTTAACGGGAGGATCTGCCAATAACGCTGACGCGTATTGTGAAGAAAATCGACAAAGCGATAGGCGCAAGGCCCCAGATCGCCGATCCCAAACTCAGATGGTAAAGAAGACATATGCAACAAAATGCCGCCGGCCCTGCTGTTCTTTTCTCTCCTATTAATCATATTAACCACTTTTCACTTGAAGGTAATTACCCAGTTTATCAAAAGATTCCACCCAGGAATGCGCCATCAGGTCGCCGGTCCTGGAAATTTCCACCATGGACCGATAAAATTTCTTTCCAATCATAAAATGAAAGTTTTGGGCTTTCCATAAATCCAGTTGCAGGGACAGCGTTTTAAGAATTCTCAAACAAGCCTCCATGGTCCGCAGCAGCTCAAGGTCTTGAGGATTTTTCGCCAGTCTCTGCATCAAGGCATCGATCCTTTCGCTGGCGATCAGGCTGATGCTTTCCTTGTCCCGCATGAACGACCAGCGATTGATTTCTCCGGCCAGCTTTTCTAAACGTTCGACATCAGGCATATCGTTCTCTAATAATTTGCAAAGATCCCGATTAAAAATAAACTCAACCGTCATGGCCAGCACTTTAGGAAGGGGCGCCCGTATGTCCTTTCTGATCTGCATCAAAGGATAATAATAATCATAAATCTGACGGAAGTGCGTCTCAATGGACTCTAAGGTCTTCTCAAGAATTTGATCCATGATTTTACGCTGTTCATTCTTGAAAAGATCCCAGAGAGAATAACTCTCCTGACCGAAATGCTTGTTAATCAGATGAATGACGTCGGTGATGTTACTTTGTAAAAACGCCTCCTTGATTTCTTTATGCATGTTCCCGAACAATTTTTCATCCGAATCAAACGCCACGCCGGCGCTGAGATTATGATCCCCGAGATGCAGGACGGCAAAATTGATCGCCTGCTCTTCCCACGTGATTTCGGAACGGATCAGAGATTTTCCGATGACGACTTTCCGCTGTCCGACGGTATACTGATCGTAGACTTCGCTGTTAACGGAATACGCGTAGATGTGCGTGGTCTTGGGATATTCTTCGAAAATGGACGAGAGCGCGTAATGGGCGCCGACATTCAAAAGATCAATGACCGCCGGTTTGACAAACAGATCGTAAATCTTTTTTCCGTTCTCATACTCAGGGATATTGCTTTTCGCGGCCTCTATCTGCCGGACGTATTCGCCTTCCAGGTCCTCGGCAGTCAGTTCTTTGGCTAACTGCATCGCCCGCGCCGCGTATTGCATGGTTTGAATAGGTTCGATCCCGGAGATATCATCAAAAAACCAACCGCAACTGGTATACATCAACATCGCCTGTCGTTGCATTTCCAGGAGTTTCAAAACGCGGATCTTCTGTTCCTTGGTTAACTGCCCTTCAATGTGCTGCTCAATAAATTTGTTCGTGTTTCCCCGCGTTCTGTTTAAGACAACGTCGATGTAATCGTCCCGCATCGCCCAGGGATGTTGCAGAAAGGACGACATCTCTTTCTCATACAAGGCGGCCAGTCGATCTCTCAACCAATCCATGGCCTGTCTTAAAGGCGTTCGCCAGGCCTGATGCCACCCCGGCGAAGTCCCGATACGGCATCCGCAGTCCCTTCTCCAGCGTTCAATGCCGTGCGCGCAGCTCCACGACGTGTTCTCAAGAATTTCAGCTTCACTTTCAGGCGGAAACTTTTCCAAATATTCCGCGTAGATGGTAATCGTGGCGGGGTTGTTTTTCTCCATATAATCCAATAAATACGATAAGGCCATATTGCCGAATTTATGATGATGCCCATAGGTCTCGCCGTCATCGGCGATGTGCACCAGCGCAGGCTTGGTTGTGTCATGAGGAAAGGCGGACAACAAACGGTTGGCAAAATTCGTCCCGTCTTTTAAAAGGTTCCCAAAGGCGACGTCCTGAGAAAGGGGGCCGTCATAGAAAAAAAGGACAATCGAGCGTCCTGAGGGCAACCGGCAAAGATACGGTTCTTTGGGATCAATCCGGCCGTGGCTGGCCTCCCGCCACTCTTCCTCGCCGATGGGTCTAACGCGCTTGGCCTGATAAGGGCTGAGAATGGTAAATTTAATATTGAACTCAGCCAATATCTCCAGACTCGCCAAATCCACCGCGGTCTCCGGCAGCCACATCCCTTCAGGCTTTCTCGAAAACCTGTGTTCAAAATCTTTAATCCCCCAAATCACCTGCGTGCGTTGATCCCGCGGATTGGCTAAGGGCATGATCATGTGGTTATAACATTGCGCCAAAGCGGAACCGTGTCCGGAAAACTTTTCCAGGCTTAATTGATCAGCCTCTAAAATGGATTGATACACCTTGGGCGCGGATTTCTCCATCCAGCTCAGAAGGGTCGGGCCAAAGTTAAAACTGATTTTGGCGTAATTATTCACAATATCGATAATCCTCTGTTGCGGGTCCAGAATTCTCGACGCCGTGTTAGGCAGATAACACTCCGCCGTTATCCGCTCGTTCCAGTCCTTATAGGGATTCGCGGAATCCTGGATCTCAATGGCCTCAAGCCATGGATTTTCCCGGGGAGGTTGATAAAAATGCCCATGGATGCAAATATATCGATTCATACCCTTATGTCTTTCGCTTAGCGTTCGTATGTTTGGGATGATTTCCCCGTTTTAGGAAAATGACTGCCAACGGGGGCAAAGTTAATGAAAGGAAAAATTCCCTCCCATGCGTCAACCCCGGCTGGGCGCTCAGAACCCCGCCGTTTCCCACGCCGCCTCCGCCGTAAATCGCCGCGTCGCTATTTAATACTTCTTTCCAGTCTCCTGGAACAGGAACACCGATTTTATAATGATGATGCACATACGGAGTAAAATTGACCACGATCACAATCGGATCCTCCGCTTTCTGATCTTTGCGGATAAAACTGATAATACTTTTTTCCCAATCACTCATATCGATCCACTCAAATCCGCCCGACTCAAAGTCAATTTCATATAACGCGGGTTCTTTTTTGTAAAACCCATTCAACTCTTTCAGCCATCGCTGAACCCCTTGGTGTCGGTCGTATCCCAACAGATGCCAATCGAGACTGGTTTCGTGGTTCCACTCACGCCACTGGGCCAGTTCACTTCCCATAAAGAGCAATTTCTTGCCGGGATGCGCGTACATGTAGCCGTACAAAAGGCGCAAATTGGCGAATTTCTGCCAGTCGTCGCAAGGCATCTTAGCGATGAGCGATCCCTTGCCGTGAACAACTTCATCGTGAGACAAAGAAAGCAAAAAGTTCTCGGTAAAGGCGTACAACATACTAAAAGTCAGCTCGTTGTGATGATATTTCCGGTGAATCGGATCTTTCTTAAAATATTCCAGCGTATCGTGCATCCAGCCCATGTTCCACTTCATGCCGAAACCCAGCCCCCCCAAAGACGTCGGCCGTGAAACGTTTGTCCAGGCCGTCGATTCCTCGGCGAACATCTGAACATCGGGATACGTGGCATAAACCACTTCATTAAGCCTCCGGATAAAATCAATGGATTCTAAATTATCCCGGCCCCCATAAATATTGGGCGCCCACTCCCCTTCATTTCTTGAGTAGTCCAGATAGAGCAGGGAGGCGACGGCGTCGACCCGAAGGCCGTCCGCGTGATACTTCTCCAGCCAAAACAACGCGCTGGATATCAGGAACTCTTTGACTTCATTGCGGCCGTTGTTGAAGATATAACATTTCCAGTCGGGATGATACCCCTTCTGCGGATTTTCATGCTCATAGAGATGCGTTCCGTCAAAATACGAAAGGCCGTGTTCATCCGAAGGGAAATGCGACGGGACCCAATCCAGAATAACCCCGATGCCCGCCTGATGAAGGCTGTCGATCAAATACATAAAATCCTGAGGGGAGCCGTAACGATTCGTCGGCGCAAAGTAGCTCAAGGTCTGATACCCCCATGAGCCGTAAAAGGGATGTTCCATGACCGGCATGAATTCGACATGGGTGAATCCCATCTCTTGGAGATAATCCACAAGGCGTTGCGCGATCTCGCGGTAGGTCATGAAACGGTTGCCCTCTTCGACCATCCGCCTCCACGATCCCAAATGCATTTCATAAATCGAGACCGGGGCTTTCAGGGAATTCTTTTTAATCCGCGCCTTCATCCACGCCGCGTCATGCCAATCATAATCCAAATCCCAGACAATGGAGGCCGTCTTGGGCGGGACTTCACAATAAAATGAAAAAGGGTCCTTTTTATCAACCTGATAATTACGGGTCTGCGAGACAATGTGAAATTTATAAATAGCCCCTTTCTTCACACCGCGGATAAACCCTTCCCAAATGCCTGAACTATCCCAACGCGAACTCAAAGGATGCGCGTTTTTGTTCCAACCGTTAAAACCTCCGATGACCGAGACACTCTTGGCGTTGGGCGCCCACACGGAAAAATAGGTGCCTTCCTGCCCCTGATCAGACATCCGATGGGCGCCTAATTTATCGTAAAGACGATAATGATTCCCTTCCTTAAATAAAGCGATATCGTAATCCGTCAGCCGCGTGATTCCCAAGAACATGTCTCCTTTTTCATATGAGTTTTAATTAACTGATTTTTGAACAAAAACCGTTTTGGCTCAAATTCTCGACATAATAATATCCAAAAGAACGCCGCTGGCCGGAGAAAATGCCGAAATGACGCCTCAGTATAGCATAAGAATTTTCCAGCCAAAATCCTTTTTAATAACAAGTATCAAACACGTATCGCCCCATAACTTCCGTCAGATACTCGCGCATAAATTGCTGAATGGAGTTGTTCAACAGAAATAAAACCGGTCCCGCTATCCCAAGAAAATTTCCACCCCAATCTCTAAGGTTCCTTTGATTTTGGATTTATTCCCGGATTCAAATCCTTCTCATCCGACTTTGGCCGAACTGCGTCTTTTTCATCGTAGATCTCTCCAAACAACTCTTCCAGGACATCCTCCATGGTAATACTCCCGACATCCTTGCCGTGCGAATCCTGGACGATGAAAAAATGCTGGTGGGTCGCCTGAAACTTCTCCAAAAGGGCGTCCGCTTTGATCAACGAATTCACAAAGATCGGCGCCGTCATAAAATCCCGGACACGAACATGATAATGATCCCTGGCCATCTCTCTTAACAGGATCCTGTGCTCAACGACTCCAACAATATCCAACGGATCTTTATCGTACACCGCGATACGGCTGAAACGGGAGTTCATAATCGTCTCTTTTAATTCACCCAACATTTTGTCCGCGGGCAAGGCAAAAATCTGGTCAACGGGTTTCATAATCTGCGCGGCCTGCACATCGTTTAATTTAAAGACGCGGTTACACAAAACCTCTTCATCCATCTCAACCGTTCCTTCCGCCCTCCCCAATTGAAGCATGATTCTGATTTCTTCCTCGGTGACTTTAGGGAGTTGTTGTTTCTTGCCAAAGAGGTGCGTGATCATTATCAGCAGCGCCACGAAGGGACGAAAGAACCAAATCACAAAACGAAGCGGTCGAGCGAGGATCAAGGAAAGAGACACCTTGTACCGCTCCCCCAGGGTCTTGGGGATAATTTCAGACACGATGATGAGAATAAAAGTCAAGACCGCGGAGATCAACCCCAGCCATTCATTCCCAAGACGCTCGGCAATCCTATGGCCGACAAAAATAGAGCCGACAATATTAATAACGTTATTGAGAATAACAATGGTGGATATGGTTAGAGCGATGTTTTCCTTGAGGTAAAGAAGGTCTTTGGAATGTTTTCGCCGCTGTTCAAAGAGAATGCGGGCGCGGGTCATGGGCAGGCTCAACACCGCCGCCTCAGACAAGGAACAAAGGGCGGAAGCCAGGACTATGCCCATAAATAATAAAATAATTGTTATCATGAATGACTATTTAACCCGGAGAAGAGTGCAACGCCCAAAGGAAATGATTTCTCCATCAAGAAAATGGATGACCTATTTTTTGTACAGCATTATATACAGGCAATACGGATTTGCAAAATGAAAGTTTTATTATGAAAGTTTTATTAAAGACGACCAAAGAAAAATAAACGCGGAGAGCTGCGGGGGAACCGGCTTCAAATTCTGGCGTACTTAATCATTTCCTCAAAATCAATGCGCGAGGTGGGTTTATGCAGATAATATCCCTGGGCCGCGTCAACGCCCAAACCCTTGATGATTTCCAAATCGCTCTTGCTTTCAATCCCTTCAGCGATCGAAAAGATTTTATTTTCTTTACAGAAGGCCACAATAAATTTAACAATACTGATTTTTAAATTGTCATTCCCAAGATCGCTGACGATGTGCCGGTCGATTTTAATCACTTCGGGCCTGGTGGTGACAATAGATTCAAGGCTCGCGTACCCTCCCCCCACATCATCCACGGCAAATTTAAAGCCATATTCCCTGTAATTGTTCAACTGCTCATAGAAAATTTTAAAATTCGTGATCGCGGAACGTTCCGTAATTTCCAGAACGACATTATCCACTTTCACGCTGCTTTGATCGAACAAGTCCTTGACGGTTTGAAATTTCTGACATTGAATCAAGTATGGATTACAGTTTAAAAATAACTTTTCATCCGTCAGATGCGGCGCGGCCTGTTCCAGGGCCTTCTTCCATGAAAGGATTTCCAAATCCTCATATGAACCAAATTGGATCGCGGCCTTAAAGAGGAGTTCCGGGTTAGACAATAAACTATCCGTCTTGGGCCGGCATAATGTTTCCAGGGCGTATACCTTTAATGGATTTAAAAGAAATATCGGTTGGAAAAAAGGGACAATTAACTCTTCATCAATAATCTGTCTGATCTCACAAATGATGGCCTCTTCCCCGCAGGACATCAGATTATCCTGAAAAAGCGAAGCCCGGCGCATCACCGCTTCCATGCGGGCCACCAGTTCTTCATATTCAAAAGGCTTTGTTAAATAATCATCCGCGCCGAGATACAGCGCCTCGATAACGTCTTTGGAAAAAATATTACCACTCAGCATTATGATCGGGATATGACGCGTTGTTTGATCTTCTTTAAGTTTACGGCAGATCTCGAATCCCTCCTGGTCCGGGAGGATAAGATCTAATAAAATTAAATCGGTGGAAGTGGATATGCTCTCCAACGCCTCTTTCCCTGAATGAGCCACGTTGACCGCGTAACCACGCGTCTGAAGGAGCATATTCAGGGTCAGCGTGGCGGGCCCATCATCGTCAACGAGTAAAATCCTTTTCCTATTTTCTCTTTTTTTCAGCATATCAAGTAATCTACACCCTTTTTCTTACCTGACCATTTGCTTATCCAAAAGATTATTAATCACCCGCTTGTAAGTATGAGGCATTTTCGGTCGAATATCGATGATTAAATTCCAATAATATAAAAAACAGGCCCAACAAGACTATCTCACAAGTATATGAATTTGATATGTTTATGTAATTTTTAGCGACCTAAAAGAAAGCTTTTCCTTTTTGAGCGACTTATAAGAGAAACGCCGTGCTGGGAAAAGGCTCAATGTCCTCAAGAGAGCTCCAGTGTTAACGCTGAAAAGCGATAACTCCAGAGGGTTCTTAAGGGGTGACAGAGGGGCCCGATGTGAATCGCGAGGAAGTAACGTATTCGGCAAAGCAATAGGTGACGGCATTTTCCGTGTAATGCGAGGAACACGCTGCCATCCGAAAATCATCGAATGCCGGGAAAAACGTATCACAATGGAAGTCTTGCAAAATTCGGGTCAGATAAATTTTTTGGACGAGACAATTCCGGAGAGCAGTTTTAAAAATTTCACCGCCGCCGATAATAAAGGCAATTTCAATGTTATCTTTAAAAGGATTCCTATTAAGAATTTCCGCGACCGTCTTTAAACTATCCGCCTTCTCGACACCCTCAGGTAACCGCAAATCCGAATTCCTGGACAAGACGATATTCAGTCTGTTGGGGAGCGGGCGGAATTTCTCAGGGAGAGATTCCCAGGTCTTTCTCCCCATGATCACGGCATTCTTCTTAACCATGGACGCCGTCGCGCACGTAATTTCCTTAAAATGCTTGAGATCCGCCGGCAGGTGCCAGGGGAGTTTCCCCTCTTTGCCAATGCCGTTTCTGGCGTCAACGGCCACGACGATATGAAATGAAATCATAACGAAATCTCTCTGCGCCATCTACACGGCAATCGGGAATTTAATGAAAGCGTCATGTTGATAGTTCATTAAACGAATGTCTTCAAATGAAATATCCAAAACATTCTTAGAAGCGACTTTCAATTGAGGCAACGGCTTGGGCGCTCTTTGCAACTGAATTGTCAAGCCCTCCACATGATTACAATAAATATGCGCGTCCCCCAACGTGTGAACGAATACCCCCGGCGCAAGACCGCACTCATTAGCGAACAATGTCAAGAGAAGGGCATAACTGGCGATATTAAACGGCACCCCCAAAGCCACATCCGCCGACCTTTGATAGAGCTGGCAGTCCAGCCGTCCGTTGATCACGTAAAATTGAAAGAAGGCATGACACGGCGGAAGGGCCATGCGGTCCAGGTCCGCCACGTTCCAGGCGCTGACCATAATCCGTCGGGAATCCGGTTTGTTTTTGATTAAATGAAGGGCAGTTTGAATCTGATCAATATCACCTTTACGGTATGTCTTTAAATGTTCATCCCACTCAAATTTCTCCCACTTGCGCCACTGATAACCGTAGATCGGGCCAAGCTCTCCCTGATCATCCGCCCAGGCGTTCCAAATCGGAGTGTACGCCTTAAGCCCGTCATTGATGTTAGTTGCCCCTTTGAGGAACCACAACAATTCCCTGACAACCGCGTCAAACAAAACCTTCTTGGTTGTCACTAAAGGGAATCCCTCCCGAAGGTCATACTTCGTCTGATACCCAAAGACAGAAATGGTGCCGGTTCCGGTGCGGTCCTCTTTTTTCTCGCCGTGCTCTAAAATATATTTTACAAGATCCAGATATTGTTTCATACGCTGTCACTCTGTGGCCCTTTGTCCATTTAATGATTATTGACCTCCGCACAAGTAATAGAATTGAACCATCCAGCGGATGGAGGTCGAGATGCAGACTACCATAGTGTTTCTTTGCTTTTGAAGAAGTCAGTAAAACGAAAAATATTCAACCACAAAACTCATGAGAAGTCAAAAAGCATTCCGGGCCTCTCATTCCGGGCGTCTTTAAGCATCAATTTTTTAACCGATATTCTTCATACGATTGACTGGGAAATTGGACGATCTCACCGGTGACCTGCTTGATGATAATCAGACTGGCATAGGAGGGGTCCATGGAATTCACAAGCGTTGTGGCTTCTTGACTGCCTAAAACACATAAAGCGGTAGCGATGGCATCCGCCTCCTCGGTCGTCGGCGCGATCATTGTGGCGCTCACGACTTCCTGTTGAGGATAACCCGTCAGGGGATTGATAATATGCGACCATCGCTGGTTCTGAATTTCATAAAACTTCTCATAGTTGCCCGAGGTCGTGACCGCGGCGTTCGACAGGCCAATCACGTCAATGATCGTGAATCTGTCCCGGGGGTCGCGCACACCGATACGCCAGGGTTCTCCCTCGCAGTTCAGTCCTCCCGCGTAAATATCTCCGCCGATATCAATAAAGAAATTGACGATGCCTTGCGCGCGGAATATCCTCACGGCTTCATCAACAGCGTATCCGGCCGCGATGCCGCCCAAGTCGATTTTTGTCTGCGGATGGAGCAGTTGAACCTTGCCGGATCCTAACAACCCCACATGCCTGGCCCCTACGGCCTCCTTAACAACCGCCAACGCGCTCGGGTCCGGAAGGATATTTTTCTTCGCGCTTTCCTTCCATAAATGAATTAAAGGCCAGACAGTAATGTCAAAGGCGCCCTTGGATAATTCCGAGAAGTACACGGAATCTTTCAGGACCTGATACGTGTCCGGTTCGATCACAACCGGATTCCCCCCGGCGTTATTCACCTTGGCCACATCGCTTTTTTCATCAAAGACATTCATCCTCCAGGAGATTTCCTCCAGCCTCTGCCAAACTTCCGCGTAGGCCGCGGACAATCCTTCTTTATTTTGGTTATCCCTGCAGACATCGATGCTGGCCACCGTCCCCATCAACTCCCGCGCCTCCCGATACTTCTCTTTTGGAGAAGTCTGCCGAGACGCGCAACCCAAAATAAATAACGCTAGGAAGAAAATACCTCCCGACTTCAAATCTCGACAACAAAGCATATTGATCTTTCTATTTTCTTAATGCGTTCTTAAGGGCCAGGATACAATCCCTGATATCGTAAACGCGCAACGCGCCTAACTGACCGTCTTGATTGGTTTGTAAAAATGCCATGGATCTCTTGAGGTCTTCATTATGCTCCAAGACAAATCGCTCCAGCAAAGCTTTATTAAAATGCGGATACACTTGATACGGACGGACATTGCGTGTTATGAATTCCAGAAAATTCTTTAACGGGGGACTGAACCGCCGGCCATCCTGGGTATAGGAAATATACGCCTGGGGATCAATCACCACATACCGATACCCCTTGGCAAAAAGCATTAACAGCATTTCCCATTGATGCGGAACCGCAGCGACATTTCTGCGGTCCACAACATACAATTTCTGAACTAACGGTTGCGTTGAAAGGAACTTCACATCGCTGTTGATCTTCACCAAATCCCTGGCCGACGCTTCATAATCGGAAGAAAAACGGATAATTTCATAAGACTTAACGGAGAAAGAAAACATGGTCAGGAAAACAACTGATCCCAGAATCCACCGCGCGACCGGCTTCGTATTTTGCTCCCAAAGACAAACAATGAGCGAGGCGGCCGCAGCCACCATGAGAGGCATGACACTGCAGATATACCGCGCCCCCTTTTCCTGAGGAAACGAGAACACAAGCATGAGCAAACACGTCAGCGCGAACGGCAGCAATTTAGACCACTGGCGTTTCCAGACGTAATAAAAGTTCCCGAAGAACAACGCTCCAAA
>DOGZ01000039.1 GCA_003528115.1 Candidatus Omnitrophota bacterium | reverse complement strand
GTCTGCGCCGGGGTTTCTTGTTTCTCTGTGTTAGTCATGTGGTTCTCCTTGGTTATGGTACGGCTATGTTTTCATTGTCTGCGGATTTTTCCGGCAGCGTGGTCGTCGCTGCCTTTTCGAGTTATTTTATTGTCATGCGTTTTCTCCTTTGGTTGGTGCGTCTTATATCACATGCTTCCATCTGCGGCGATTGCAAATAAGAGAGGTTTCTTGCGGCGATATCCTGAAAAGTTTAGCGAGGTCTTTGTTCCTATGCCCAGATCGACGCATTTCGCGCATTTTGATGACCTTGATCTCCGTCATTAGCGCGTTAAAGTGAGACTCGCCTTTCGGGACTTTCTCTGGATGCGTGCACGATCCGTTTTCGTCGCCGCGCGCAGCAACGATTTTCATCGTTTTCCTATGTCGATCGCCCTTGGTATTGCGTCCCTTGCGCACCATATCCTGGACGTTATCGTAATTACTCCCAAGAAATAAATGTTCTGGGTTTACGCAGGACGGATTGTCGCATCGATGTAGGACGTGCATGCCGAAAGGGATGGGCCCTTTATGGATTTCCCATGACACCCTATGCGCGCGCAGCGGTTTCCCCATCTTGCCGCCAGATCCGATAAGCCCATATCCGATACTATTTCTTCCAGCTGTCCAGGCCCAGCAGCCGTTTTCTTTTTTAACCTTAGGCCAGAAGCGCGCCGTTAGTGTCGACATTAAAATCCCAGGGCTGGCGCGATTTTATCTTTCGACTTAACTGCACTCTTTTTTTCAGGCGCGTGGACAGCGGCCTCCGTCGTAAAGCTCGGCTCGCCTATTATCCGCGTCTCCGCGCCATTTGATAGGGTCAAGGCGGCCATGAAACCATCAACAGCGGCCGCCATGTCGGTAACCGGCCGGACCTCCGAGGTAAACGGAGCAGCCTTTCCAAGGCGTACGATTTCTGCCCAGGAAAAATCTACCCCATATTGTTCGGCCATTGCCGCCGCGTACCCACCGACCTGAAGACTGTATTCATTCCCATACAAAAGCGACTTGCTTGTTTTTAAGTCAATAATTCCAAACCCGCCGCGATCCTTCGACCACCCTACGGCGTCAATTCGACCACCGTACTTGTACTTTACGCTTCCTGTTGCTATCTCCGTGGCAACAATCTGAATGTCGGACGACAGGCGCCATTTCTTAAACGCGAGAAGAGCCTCTTTGATCTCTTCCGGGATACTTTCAGGCTCGCAGCCAAGAATAATCGCTTCACATACGTTATGTATCGTGCTGCCTAAATCGGCAGCATCACTCGCCTTCTTGCGATGCGCTTGCGCCGCATCCTTAGATATCTGCTCCAGCATAGCCGGATCTAGAGCCGAGCGCCCAAGTCGGAGGATTTCTGTTTTGAAATAATTAGCGGCTTCTCTCGCGCTCCATGCTATCAACGCTGGTTTTGCTATGATGCCGAGAGCACCGGTCACGGATTTCAGCGGCCCGATAGTCTCTCCGGTGGGGAGTACAATGCTATATTTGTGCTTGTCCTCACTGACGATGTATTTGGGCTCCGGTAGTTTCATTTCTTTATACGATGCCGACGGAATATTAGTGTTTTCCATGTTTTTTCCCCTCTTTATTGGTTTTGCCAGTACAGGCAGCCCTGTTAGTCCGCATGTGCCTTGCGCCAGTCGCTTATCCAATCGCCGATCTCGTTCCACTTGCTCCCGAGCGCGGTTTTGACGTCAACGCGCTCCTGGGACACTTCCAGAATCCTGCCGTTGCTGACTTTGAGTTGTTTGGGAACCGCAATCTCGCCGTTGAGGAACTTCTTGCCGAGTGCGGTGACTTGGTAGATGCCTTGGTGCCAATGTTCAGGGTCTTGTTCCAGCAGGTGCCAGTACTTAAGGTCGCCCAGGCGGGCNNTTCAGCTTCCGGCCGCAGGTCGGGCAGATTTCGGATTCGCAGCTCATGCCCGGCCTCCTTTTGGAAGTCGGTCCACACGGAAGCCGTTCTCGCCGTACTGTTTTATCAGGAAGCCGGACATCAGCTTCGCCAGGTGCTCGCCGCACTCGGTCCCGCCCTCTATAAGGCAGACCGGGCGGTTCGTGGCCAGCTTGTAGTCCGTCTCCAGCTTGAGCTTGGCGCGGCCGTAGATGAGCTCGGTCTCCCTTACCGCCAGCGTGAGGATTGCCTGCAGGATGTCCCCGTTCGCCCGCCCCTTAGGCACGGAGAACTTGTAAATAGTCGCGGATTCTGTTTTCGCCATTTTGCCCTCCGCAGAATAAAGACGCACGGGGGCATACGAAATGACGAAACTATTTTTCACCGTTAAAACCGCGCTTGGCCAGCGAGGACTTGAGCTTGTCTATCCGGTATTTGACCGTCATCCGGGGCTTGCCTAGCCTTTCGGCCACGCGGACCTGGTTCCCGCCCTCTTCCATCAGTAAGGCCCAGAGTTGCTGCAGCTCTGGCGATAGGCATTCCACCGCGAGCCGTATGTCTATTCCGGAATCCCTGAGATCCCCGGGATGGGCGATTATCTCTTCTAGCGAGACCAATCTTCCGTCATTTCCAGGGCTTTCCATCGGCACGAACAGCCTTGCGCCGACTTTCCACCTGCGCAGATAGTCGTGCGCGGCGTTAAACAGCGATTTGGCGAGGAACGCCTTCCAGTCTATAACCTCCCGCCACTCACCGCTTTTCATAACGGACAGCTTTCTGAACAGCTCGGCCTCCAGGTCGTTCCACTCCGGAAACCCGGCGAAAGAACGCGCAATGTTCTTCGCCAGCTCCACCTCCCAATCCTCTATCGGACATGCGTGAGCCTTCCCTTTAACGGACATAAGCCGCCACCTCGCGTTAAGGGGTGTGTTCTCGCGAGTAACGACGGCTCCAATAAAAAAGAGCCTGATCGTTAAAAACGGGAATACATCCCGAATTTAACGACCAGGCTCAAGTAGGCGCTGGCCCTCAAGGGGCTCTGGCCTGCTATGGCGGCTCTTTTAAGGTCGCCGGATCACGCAGCCGTGGCTGCGAGTCCGAAATCTACTTCAATATGTTTTGCTCTCGTGACTTCTTTCGAGCATCGTTCTGCATTAGAAGATGGATATCATCCATAGTCATATTCAGTTTGAAAAACTGTTCACGAATAGCGGCTAAGCTATTCGGATCTTCATCGCCCAATTCTATCGGTATCTCCTGCTGGAAATCTTTTCCATTGATGTCCTTATATGTTATGGATAAATTGAATGATTTTGGCGTGCCTTGGTCTTTCATCTGGTCACTTCTAGCCCAACTAATCCGCGAATTTTGCTTGGGACCCAAAAAACTTACGCTTGTGGAGACAGGGGCTTTAGGATTATCCGGTTTGATCTTTATATCTTTGGCGGGCGTCAATCCCTCGTTTACCAACCAAATCATATAGTGATAGCCAATCCCCTCGCGATAAAATGAGTGTGACTGGTAGGATAAATAGGGACGCATTTGTTCCTGTCTGGCAATCCGCGCCTCAGCAATGGAATCTTTCGCAGAAGTCAGCATGTCCTGAGATATTTTAAGATTGAGTTCAGCTGTCCGCGCCATTTCTATGTTTGTCCGTGATAGTTCCTTATTCGCTTCAGCCATTATTTTGTTGGCTTGTGCGCTTACTGAGCTCTCTTTTCGAATTTGCCGGGTTTCCCATGCGTAGTAAAAAGTAATTGCAACCAGCACGACAGTAGAAATTGCTTGCACCCAAGTAGCGCGCGTAAGTGCCTTGGTTTCAGGCCCCTCATCTTTTTTTGCCTGAGGCACTGGAGGTTTCTCTTCCGGAACTTTTTCTGCAACCATTTTTTTCGGGGTTGCTTCCGGAGTGGTGTCGCTCGGCTTGTTTTCTTGTGGAATCATAATTGTCTGTCTCCAATGATGGTTAAGATGGCTCTGGCTTGTCTTGAGTGTTTTTGCTTATCGGTGAAACACTGATTACGGCTTCAAACTCGCATCCGCAATGCTTGCACTTCAGTTCCATATCGCATGTCCTGACCTTGGCGACCNNTCAGCAGTCGTCTGCTGCTTGGCTATCACGTAGTCGCCCGAATATATTCCGGCTTTCACCATGCTGTCGCCTTTAACTGGAAACATACAAAACTCTCCTGCGCCGGTTAAAGATTTTGAAAGCCAGTGAACCTCATCCGTGTCGTCTGATAGGGTCTTTGGACTACCCAACGGGACCGTTGCCAGGCACTCCGGAACCGGGGTAAGCGCTGCCCACTCCGGTCGCACCATCCCGGAGGTAGGCTTCAGACTGCGGAACTTCCGTTTCTCCTTTTTAAGGAAGCCTTTTTTCACCAAGGCATCTATATGCCCGGACACGCCTTTGATGGAGGCGAAGCCGAAATGGGTTCCTATCTCCCTAAAAGTCGGCGCTGCCCCGGTTTTCTGGATGGTATGCGTGATAAAATCCAGCACCTGCTGCTGTTTTTTTGTCAGTTCCATTATTGCGTCTCCCGAGTAGTTTTGGAAAGGTCCTTACTGCTACTAACCCCGAATCAAATAATAGTAAACAATTGTTCACTATGTCAAATATTTCCGGCTTTACCGCTGGAAAATAGATGACAAAGCGGCCTCCCTGAGCGGGCTCAAATTCACTTGTTCGAAACTCTTTCTGCGAATAAACGGTAGGAAACTGCTGAACAGTATAACCATTCATTTCCACGCATGTCAAATTTTTCCTCGTTCGTCATTTTGGCCTCCTCAATCGTCTTTATTGGCGAGGCGATTATGACCGATATCCGAATAAAAATTATAGAAGAAATGACTCCCGACGAGCGGTTTAGGCGCGTTGTGGAGATCCTGACGGCAGCGTCCCTGCGGCTTTTGAAAAAGCAGAAAGAGGCGCAGATGCAGGATGCCGAGCGAATCAAAAAGCCCTTGATTATCGACGAGAAAGAAGGTAAGTGATCATATATGGCTAACAGAAGAATAGACCCACCGCCGGAGCCGGAAAAGCCCAAGATCATGTCCTGCGCTATTTATACGCGCAAATCTACCGATGAAAACCTGAACACAAGTTTCAACTCGCTGGACTCGCAGAGGGAATACTGCCAGGCGTTCATAAAGAGCCGGGAGCCGGAAGGCTGGAGCGTATATCTTGAAGAATACAGCGACCCCGGGTTTACTGGCGGCAACATGGACCGCCCGGCGCTAAAGAGGCTTATCTCCGACGCCCGGCAGGGAAAGTTTCATGTCGTGGTCTGTTATAAATACGACCGGCTCAGCCGCAACACGCGGGATTTCCTTCATATCCTCGATACTTTTGAGAAGAACGGCGTGGCGTTCGTATCCGTAACACAGCCGATAGACACCACCTCTTCGGTCGGCAGGCTGATGCGGTCCATCCTGATGGACTTCGCCCAGTTCGAACGCGAGATGATAAGCGAGCGGACGCGCGACAAGATGGCGGCTATGGCCAGGAAAGGGAAGTGGGTCGGCGGCCATCCCATCATCGGTTACGAGTATGACAAGAAGAATAAAATTCTTCTGGTCAATCCAGATGAAGCGAAGCGGGTGCGGGAAATCTACGACACCTACATCCGGACGGCGTCGCTGATGGTCACGGCTAAATGGGCGACCGACAAGGGTTACACTATGAAAGGCTGGACCACGGAAAAAGGCCAGCAGCGCGGCGGCCGGACATTCAACAAGGCGAATCTGAGCTATCTCATAAACAATCCCGTTTTTACCGGCAAGATCGCTTATAAGCGGGAAATTTTCAAGGGAGAGCATCCGGCCATCATTCCGGATGATATTTTCGAACAGGCGCACAGAATCCTCCGGGGCAACTGGAAGGGAAAATCGCATAAACACTTCGAGGACCGGAAGCACAACTATCTCCTGGGTGGCCTTGTCCGGTGCGCGTTTTGTAATTCTACGATGACGCCGACCACAAGCCGCCCCCGGAAGGGCGAGCGGTATTTTTACTATCACTGCATCTCGGTCAACAAGATGGACAGGACCGCTTGTGATGTCAGACGGGTCCCGGCCAAGGCGCTTGAGGGCTTCGTGCTGAAACGGCTGGAATTGCTGAGTAAGAGCAAGGATGTCGTGGAAACCGTAATTAAAGGCACGATTGACGACTCTGACCGGGTCCTGCCGGGCAAGCGCGACGAGAAAAGCCGCTTAAGCGCGGAATTAGGCCGGGTAGAGGGCGATGTCAGGAACCTTGTGAACGTTCTGGCGCAGGAGGGCGCGGATTCCCCCCGCTACAGGGTAATTATGGACAGGCTGGACGAATCACAGGCCAAAAAGGACGCGGTGCGGACCAGACTGTTCGCCCTGGACAAAGAAATCATGGAATACGAGGGCCGGGAGGTGGATGCGGAGATCGTCCGGCAGAATCTTGAGCATTTTCTGCGGCTTTTCGCGCAATGCAGCTATGAGGAGCAGAAAGAGCTACTGAAGCTCCTTATACGCGACGTCTACTACGACGGCAAGAATTCGCGCGTTAAAATAGCACTGAGGCCGGTTTCCGGGGCTTGGGGCGATGTGGCCCAACTGGAAGGATTGTTCGATGACAGTCAAAAATGGGGTGGCTGACGGGATTTGAACCCGCGACCTCAAGATCCACAATCTTGTGCGCTAACCAACTGCGCTACAGCCACCACATATAAAATAAAATCGATCTAAGGAATGTCTCTTAACCAAATAACCGGGAGGATATCGTCGAAGGGGTTGTATCTTATCAGAAATTTTCTAGGCGACAAGATTTTCTTTTTTAAGGGCTCTGCTTAATAACCTCCTCATACAATTTCTTGCCAAACGCCTCAAAATATTTCCCCATATCATTCAATTTTTCATCTCCCGCCGGGTCTCCCTCTTTTTGTGAAGAAGACCCTGAATTGAAACCAACATCTCCAGATAATACCACCTGATGAACTCTAAAATCATCCATCTTGGTATCAAAGGCGAAGTCTGTCGATATCCGCAAACCGCTTGAACTTAACGCCCCCCAGAAAAAACTTTCAAAAGAAGAAAGAGACTCTTCTGGAGGCGACTTGATCACCGCATTGAGATCATTAAGATTTATATTTCCCTTAACTTGCATATCGTTGTTCCGCGATACCAGCTTTGCCGTTAATCCAAGATCCCCATCCGGTTTTATAACGTCGAGATCGACCTCCATATCCTTCCTTTTTATATTAATCCAGCCGGAAGAATTTATCACGCCCTCCGAAACCGGCCAACGGCCCCGCGTATTTAACAAAGCCTTTAAAGAAAAAGGAGTATTGATATCCCTGTTAAGAGGCAACCCAACGTTCTTCGCTATTACCTGGACGCCCTCTAAAGTTACTTGAGAAGTTTTCTCTGAAGACAGATCGGTGAAATTAATTTGGCCATTCTGAATCACAAGTTGATCTATTCTCAACTGAGACTTTATGAAATTTCTCCATTGAAGCCCTCGCTCTTTTCTTTTCAACGCCGGATCAAACGATTCAAGACCCTGAAGGGAAGGTGGAAGAACACCGGACGCTTCTCTCTTTACCTCGTTCCCCTTAAAAGAAAATCCGTCTAATTCAACTTCTCCTTCTTTTGTCCGCTGAAGATTAACTAACGGCTCAATTAAATTGAGCTTGATAATATGTATTCCTTCTCTAGAAAGATCTGAGAATCCGATTGTTAATTGGACATCCTTGACAAAATTTTTTCCATCAAACGAAAATTCGCTTAACCTCAATGTCAAAGGCCATTGCCAACTAAGACGACGGATATGCACATTTTTATTGAAAGAGGCCCTCAGATGCGTCGTAATAACATCCTTGACCTTTGTATTCAAGAATATATTACTGCCCACAAAAACGACAAGCGTGATCAAAAAAAACAAGAACACTATCTTGCTAAAAATCTTCCTATTTAAGAATCTTACGCCTGCCCCCATCGGACTTTCCCCACCCAACCCGAAGATTGATTCAGTTACTCTACGGCACACTCTTAGCCTCAAAACTTCCGACATCCCCCAAAGTGAGCAAACGCGTCACTCTAATTTTAATTGGCGACCCCGGCACGAATCGAACGTGCGACCCACAGCTTAGCATCCGACATTAAGTTACCTTAACCATCTCGCCCTAGGGCGGACTTGTCGGCTGGACTTTATCTTGGGCATCTCAGCCCCACCGTGTAAAGTCTCTACACTCCCGTCTTCACGGTAGTTCGGTATTATCCACACTAAAGTGGACTTCCACCGAATTAGCGGTGTTCACTGTATGGGTTCATTTTCCCCATAAAGGCTCCTACTTGAAGGCTGTTGCTCTATCCAACTGAGCTACGGGGCCAAAAATGATCTGACATTTATAGCAAATTAAGACACAAAAATCCAGCAGGAATTACTCCATGCAATTTCTTCCGCTTTACTCCTTGCCTTTTTTATTTTTGGACCTTCGTTCAATATAACGCCCCAACCCGATCCGATCGGCCTTATCAAGACCGACAAAACTGACGCCGATATCATACGACGAACCCGGTGTTAATGTCTGGACCCTTTCCACAGCCACAAGGACATCAACCGTTTCAGGTTTGCTTAGACCTTCCGTCTTATACCCTTCCGGCAAGAAATCCTTGAGACCTTCGATGGTCATCGTTAATCTTAATAAATCCCCAACGTTATATCTAACTTTGGAATTAAACAACGCCCCGGCTTCACTAAAATCTATCATCGTAGCCTCGACAATTCCAATATCATCCGGGGTGGCGCAATGGCATTGCAAGAGGTGCTCTTCACGAAACCGCGTGTATTTCCTTCTCTCCGCGCCTTTGTTTTCCTTTTCATTCTTCATGCAGTCTTCCTTTCCGAAAACTTAAAAGAATCTTCCTCAACGGCCTAATTCCCGCAAGACCTGGCTGTATTTATAAAAAGAATCCCCTTTCGGTGTGGTGAAAACCCCCGAATAAACCACATGATCAAAAAAACGGCTGATAACAACCAAATACGTCGTCTGGGAAGGCTTATCCTCTTTAGCTTGAAAATGAACAAAAACATAATCTTCCGTCCCCGGCATCATAATGTCCTTGTCCACGACAGGCAAATCAACCTGATAATCCTCGCCATATTTTGTGGCACTAATGGCGTCCTGGGCAATCAGTCTGGCCTTCATGATATTCTTTTCGCTGAAGAAATCCGGCTTTGTTGCCCTCAGATAATCATATTTTAATGTTTTCATCGCCTGTCCCATCGTACCGCTCTCCATTTCATCGCCTTTCAAATAATCCTTCTTGAAAGTTTTCAAGGCCGAACAACCTGAGAATACAACAATGAAGATTAAGATAATGACGCCTTTTTTCATCGCTTTTTCCTTAAAATAATCAGTTATTGACCTCCGTACAACTAATGGAACTCTTTCTTTTAGAAAACGGAGGTCGAGATACTGACTGCCGTAATGTTCCATTACTTTTAGGAAAGTCAGTAGTTTATGGATTTTCTTCTGCTTTCAAAAACAACGCGTTTTTATATTATTAAATGTACCACCTTCTCTCAATATAAACTTTATCTTTTTTGAAAAACCCTGGAAACCTTTCCTTGGATAGCAAATGACGGTTACCGGTTCTTAGGTATTCCATGACCGATTCAAAATTTCTTAAAATTATTTGAAAAAACAAAAAACATTGCCTATGATTCATTCAATACAAACATTAAGAAATCATTTAAATGTTCCATCAACCACAAAAATATCTGTCTTTTCTAACCTGGATTTCATTTTTGTTATTCAGCACTCTTCTTTTTTCTCTAACACCATTAGTCCATATCAATTTTGCCCCTCGATTGTTGTCCTGCGCCCGGGCAACTCTTCTCATTTTATGTATTCTGACACTAAGTATAGCTTTTTTTAATTCCATTATAAAAAACACACGCCTCCATGCCTTTGTTAGAAATCTGGCTCTTGTGGTTTACGCGCTCTTGTTGTTCTTTTTTATTCTGGAAGGTGTTTTTATGTTCATTCCCCAAAGCCATCGATACGCTATGTCCCTGGCCTCAAAACGATGGATGGATTATTACTGGAAACCCATCAATCAATTTGGTTTTCGCGGCAGAGATATCGCCCTGGATGATTTAGCCCGTAAGAAACGGATCTTTTTCTTGGGAGATTCTTTTACCACCGGCTATGGAATAAATAATATAAAGGACAGATTTTCCGACATCCTAGAAAGTAAATTATCCAAAAATTATTGCCTCCTAAATCTTGGCGTGAATGGGGCTGATACGCGCAGTGAACTGGCTCTCTATTACAAATTTCCTATTAAACCGCATCTGCTTATCTACCAATACTATGGTAATGATATTGATAATGTGGCCTTTACTACTGGCAAATCTTTTAACGGGAATGTCCCTTACAAAGATGTTCCCGGAATTTTAAAACCACTTGTCCAGAATTCCTATTTATTGGATTTTATCTATTGGCAATTACCGCATGGCAATTCCGATGAATTTGTTCAATTCCTTGTGGACACTTTTCAAGATCCCGAAATTCTCTCTGCTCATTTGTATGATATTAAACGGATCCTTTTATTATCTCAGGAGCGCTCTATCCCGGTCGTTGTAGTTTTATTCCCCTTTTTAACAGACCCCCAAAAAAGCTTGTTTTACACTACCCTGCTTAAGAATTTCTTCGACTCACAAAAGATCCCTGTTGTTAATGTTGACGAATTAATTCAAGATATCCCTTTAGAACAACGTGTCGTCAACAAAACAGACTTGCACCCGAGTGCCCTTGTCCATAAACGCGTGGCTGAGGAGCTCTACAAGACTTTAGTCCGTTTGAACTACATAACAGAGTAAAATCTTCTTTCATCCGCGCTTTAAAAGAATAAAAATCCATCCCTCATTTTCCGTAAGCGCGCCCTGCCTGGCACATAAAAAAAAGGGACAGTTTAAAAACTGCCCCTTCTTTTTTCCTAATTAAATCTTATCTATTACTTCACCGGCGCTTCTACAGGAGCTTCGGCAGGTACCTCTGCTGGAGCCTCTACTGCTGGCGCAGATTCAACCACAGCTTCTTGAGCTTCACCCTCAGAAGCTGGTGCGGCAGCGCCTTCTTCACCTTCTTCATATTCTTCAGCCTTAGAAATGGCTAACGCTGCTTTTTTTCCTTCAACTTCCGCGTATTCAATCTCGACCTCATCACCGGCTTTGATCTCTTCGACGGAGGCGAAGTTATTAATTTTGGTTTCGGCATTAATAGTATAGGCAGCTTCGACCATTTGATCATCGTCATAATTGTATTCACTGATAACAATTTCCCCTGCGGCAACCGTTTTGACCTCGCCATAGGAAAACTTGCCAGCCGTGGCTTCGTCTTCAGCATGGGCTGACATAGACATGCCGGTTAAAACGGCTATCCCTAAGACCATGATCCCTTTTTTTACCTTGTTCAACATTTTTTCCTTCCTTTCTTTTGTTTTACCTTATAAGTTAAACGCTTTATAACATTTGTTTCCACTCGTGAATAAACAAAAAAAAACATTTAAGTCAATAAGCCACCAAACCTCCATGGAGATTCAACAACTCAAGAACTTAAATGCTATGACTTTCTTTCCTCGCTAGGCTGATGGAAGATATCCTTCAACCTGATACTCATTCTTTATGAGGACGAGTATTTTCGGGAATTACCACCCCCTTTAATTATTAGGGGCTATCATATCAAAATTCTTCTTGTTGTAAACTAAATTTTTTTATTTTTTTTATTTTTATTCCTGGATAATAACCTCCGTGCCCGAGTTCATGAATTCATGAAATAAATAACCATCAACTGGGCGGAAACAATTCTAAGAACCATGACCAAGGGATAAACCGTGGCATAGGCTAACGACGTCGCGCTTGTCTTGGCCTGGTTATTGGCGAAAGCCAAGGCGGGTGGATCCGTCATGCTGCCCGCCAGAAGTCCGCAGAGAGTCATATAATTCATTTTCAACGCATAACGCGCAATAAAAGCTACGATAAGAAGAGGAGCCATCGTAATGAAGGCGGCCAATCCCATCCATAAAAGGCCGTTCCCTTCCATAATTGTATTGATAAACTGTCCTCCGCAGCGCAGTCCGACGGAGGCTAAAAACAACGCGATCCCCAACTCTCGCAACATCCAATTAGCGCTTCGGGGCATAAACCAGAAAACTTGGCCGATATGACTAATACGGCTAAAACATATCGCCGCAAGGAGCGGCCCTCCGGCCATACCTAATTTTACCGGTATCGGAACCCCTGGAAGATAAATAGGCACACTGCCCAAAAGAATCCCTACACCAATGCCGATGAAAACAGGCATCAAATGAGGCTTTCTCAATTCCTCCAGCGAATCTCCAAGGACAGAAGCCAATTTATTTATGGAGGCTTCATCACCAACGACAAGAATACTGTCACCCATTTGAAGTTCAATATCCGGGCTGGCCGTAAATTCAATATCCGCCCGGATGATGCGCGTTACAACGACATCATCAAAACCTGAAAGAGAAACTTCTTTAACCGTTTTGCCCACCATGTCTGATTTTGTTAACATTAGGCGTCGGGCCGTCAGATGACTCTTTAAGTCTTTCTTCAAATCCAGTTCACTCTTACTCCCTATTAATAATTGCAATTCTTGCAACTTTCCCTGTGAGCCAACCCCATGGATCATATCTCCAAGAGATAACACCGTATCAGGGCGGGCAATTTGAATCTCTCCTTTATGCAGGACACGCGAAATAACAACGCAGGAAGTCTTAACCAATGGAAGATCATTTATTTTTAATCCATCGATATTCAGATTATCTACTTTGAGGTCGATCGTTGTGATGAATTTCGCCTGACCGTCCACTTCCGCTTCAAAACGCCGGACTTCCTCAAGCGGCTTAATCCGAAAAATAATTTTTATTAAAATCATCGCGAGGATAATCCCAACAATACCGAATGGATACGCCATCGCGTACGCTAATCCCGGAAGATTTTGGACATCCGCGTTGCCGCTGATGATCATACGCATGGCTTCCTGGGCAGAGCCAAGGCTAGGGGTATTTGTCGTGGCGCCGGAAAACAAGCCTACGGCCGCGGCAGTTGGAATAATTCCTGAAATAACAAAACCTATCGTTATCAATAGCCCGATTAAGACAATCAACGCGGCAAGAAGATTTAACTTTAATCCATTTTTCTTTAAAGAAATAAAAAAGCCCGGCCCCACATGCAAACCAATCGTATAGACAAACAGAATTAATCCTATATGCTGACTAAACTCAAGCAATGCGGCATCCACACTAAAATGGAAATGCCCGAACACAAGGCCAGCAAAAAGAACACCCGCCACCCCGAGACGAACACCCCCCATTTTAATATTTCCAAGAGCGACCCCTGTGGAAATAACCAGACTCACAACAAATAACGCCTGGGATACACTGTGACTAAATAATAGATTTTTGAGAAATTCCATTTAAATGCACCCTCATCGCAGAATTTTTCACGAAGCAAACTGGCCGTAAAATCCTAGCTTGTCCAGGAAATCGTAGAGGCCGGCTGAATACTTACCTCCCGCCGCCCGCGTTCTACTGACTTCCGCAAAAGTAATGGAACTCTATGGTAGTCAGTATCTCGACCCACGTTCTCAGTAGGATACGGTTCCATTAATTGTACGTAGGTCAATAAAACCTTGTCAACTGGTTGTCGAAAACCGTTTATCGATTTTTAAATTCCACATTACTCAACACACTTGAGACACCTAGAGAACTCCCTGCATCATCTTCCAACTCATTGATCACATCGATCATTTTTTCTTCTGCCATCTCACCAAGGATCGACATATCATGGGCTGTTTCCTCGTCGGAGTCTTTAGCCTTATAATATCCGCCTGACACAACAGGAGAATCGGCAGGTGCAGCGACAGATGCAGAGACGGTGTCGGCTAACGGAGTTCCGACATCCTTGTCCAGCCGGGCTGCCTCTTCCTTGAGCTCTTGCGCCTGATCAAAATATATCCGGACCTCTTTATCGGTTTTGACATCATCCGCCGCCTCATACAAAGTTTTGGTCTGTTTTAATTGAGAAGTGATGCCGGTGTTTTCACTCTCCGCGTTCCCAACCGCCTTGCTGGCCATGGCCCGGCCACCCCCTGTACGCGCCGCTAATCTGAGACTTGGAGCTTCAGCGGAAGGCTTCCCGACTCCACTCTTTACCTCGACGGTCTCGTCAAGGGTTTCCGCTCGGACAATGGTATTTTGAGTCTTCTCCTTCAATGTCGTTTCAGCCACGGGAAATAAGTCCAAAACATTGGTCGCCTCTTCAGCCTTGAGTATTGCTGAACATAAAATTAAACTCAGGCAAAAAAGACTACTCATAAGCCACATGAATAAATTAAAAGGTCTGGAAATTTTCATTGTTTCCTCCCGATATTGTACAAGGTTCTGTCAAAATTCTTTACT
>DOGZ01000015.1 GCA_003528115.1 Candidatus Omnitrophota bacterium | reverse complement strand
TTCAGCGGGCCGTTATCAATGGCGATAACGCTGGCACCTCGTTTGAGCGCGCTATGGCTCCATCCGCCGGGCGCGGCTCCCAGATCAATCACAGTGTCATTTTTTCCAGGTTCACATCCAAAGATGTGAAAGGCTTCTTCGATTTTAAGGTAAGAGCGTGAAGGGGCCTGCGGATCCATTTGCATCCGCTGCTGCCTTGCACCCAGGGCTTCGAAAGATACAAGGGCTTGGGTAAAATCGATAAGGTGAACAAAAAACCCTTCAGCCCATTTTGAGCTATCCGAGAAACCCTTTTGGGAAAGTTTGGCGACCCGCGACATCTTCTTTTGGAGTTTATCCAGCCAGTTTTTTTCAACCGTTTTGGCGCGATGGATTAATAGTTCATTATCGCAAGAAAAGAACAGTAAAGGCCAGGGTTCCACAATACGCTTTTCTTTGACATGTGAAGTAAAAAGATCGAGCAGTTTTTCGGATAAGTCGTTGACGGATACTGCGGAAACTTCGAGAGGATTTTTCAGGATATGATAGGCAAAACAAAGATCTTGAGGCAAGTCTCCATCCCATTGCTCAATGATCCAACCACGGCCCTTGGTTTGAAGCTTTCCATGATATAACGCGGCTTCATTGGCGAGAATTTTCTCGTAACCCTCTTTGCAGGTGATCAATGTTTCCATGGGATATTTTATCTTGGTCGTCTTTTGAAATTAAGGAAAGACAGTTTACCATAGATCCCAACTTTATGGTATATCACCTTTAATGCTGATATTTTTCCCCAAAAACATTTTTAAGTTATAATTACCTCATGCCCGGCAAGCGAATCCTGTCTTCGTCTTATCAAAATCTCCTCACAGCCGTCAAGAAGGCTTTGACTGGCGGTCTTCTTGCCGCTCAAAAAGTCCTGGAATACGAACGTTTGAAAACGTACTGGCAAATCGGCAAAGAGATAAACGCGGCGGTTGCCACGTCAAAGGGGGAATTGCGTTTGGGGGAAACCCTTTACCTGAAGATCCGTCGCGATATCAACAGAGAACTCGGCCTTGACTTAAGCGTCGATGCCTTGGGCCGCATGACTCAGTTTCAGAAAAATTATCCTCGTTTTCCATCCGGCACAACACTTACCTTTTCCCACTATATGGCGTTACAGCGCATCCAAAATCCTGAGTTCAGATTAAAGCTTGAAAAGATCGCGATAAAGAAAGACATGACTGTCCCTGAGCTAAAGGAGGAGGTGACTCGAGTTAACCTGGAGAGTCAGCCCGTTTCAACGGGACAAGGCAAATGCCTGGTGTGCGAACGGGGGGAGCCCTTTGTCTATTACCTACGCCCGGAAACAAGCCTCGATGGAAGAGAGATTTTCCGCATTGACTGCGGTTTCAAGATTAACACATGTCTCCCGGCGGACTCTCTGCATGTCCCCGAGCAGAGCCGGGTTATCCGCTCGGTCAAGGAGAACGGCAAGTATACCATCCACTTATATAGGGATGGCCGCGATAAATTATACACGTATGCGGCGGTTGTTACCCGGGTGGTGGATGGGGATACTATTGACGCGCGTATCGACGTGGGTTTTGGGATCGGATTGTACGACCGCTTGCGGTTAAAAGGAATAAACGCCCCGGAAATCAATACCCAGGCCGGACGTCTTGCTCGTAAGTTCCTGAAGGATCAATTTGCCAATTGCCCGGTCATCATCATCCGCAGCAGCAAATCTGAAATGTACGGCCGCTGGCTGGCCGATGTCTTTTGCCTGCCCGGCTGCGACGATCCTCACAAGATCGCTGCCCACGGGGAATATCTCAATCAAACCCTGCTGGATCAAGGCCTGGCAGAGTTGTATCGGTAAATCCCGGCGTACGCATTTCAATAAAGATTCCGATGATATATTTCTTAATTGTCCTGAATAATCAAGTATGATGTCCCGTGATTTCTGTATTATCGCAGATCCCTGTGCGTTAATTTCTCGTGGGGGATTCCCCTATGTCTAAGACGATGAATGAGTTTGATTGTCCATGGCCTACTTTGGGGTAGTCTGTCTTGTTGACGAAATCGCATAATTTTGATATTTTTTAAATACTTTTTTAAACCATTTTTTAACATCATAACAAGCGAGGTTAACCATGGAAAAGAATTTGACGCTCCTGTTACTTTTTACATTCTTTGTGCTTGCATCCAGGAATGCCCAGGCGTTTATTATTATTGATACGGGTTCTGGAAATTTAGGGGCGCCGGGATATGTGGCTGATAAAGAATATTGGAAGGCAACGGAAATCAGTTTATCGAAGGCCACGAGAATAACGGATATCTATCATTGGCAATATATTTATGGTATTGGGGCACCCAATAGACCTATGGATTTAGCGCTATATGGAGACGGGGGAGATATACCCAATACACTGGATGAACTTTACAGAACTTCCTATAGCGTCGTTGAAACCTCAATGACGGACTGGTATGGTGTATCCAATCTCGATTGGACCGTTGGCCCTGGAGAATATTGGATAGCGTTAGAGCCTTTTATCAATGTTGCCTCCGACGATGATTTCTATAGATTTTCTGTTTTACCTTTTGGATCACCGGTTCCGTTAACTAACAACGCTTCAGCGTATCAAGGAAATTATGAGAATTGGAGCGCTATGCATAGTAAACCTTTTGAATGGGGATTAAGAGTGAGCGGTTCGTCCGTCGGCCCAATTCCGCCAAATTCCCCGTTTTCTCCCAACGCACCGACATCACCCCATTCTCCCTTTGCGCCTCAGTCGCCAACGTCGCCGACATTACCTTTCGGCCCGACATTACCTTTCGCGCCGACTCCGCCCACGCCTCCTGGCTTTTACTCCGCACAATTTCAGGGGGGAGGAATTCCAACCATTACCAATCCGGAACCGTCCACCGTGCTTTTATTGGGAGGTGGTTTGTTCGGAGCCGCGGCAATGCTACGACGGAGAAAAAAGGCATAGTCCTCTGAAGTCCATCACAATGTATTTTAGGATACATGGTTTTTCTATACCAGTCAAGAATACACGCATGTGAATTTGACATGGGTATGAATTCATTGTATAGTCTTTTCATGAATAGATATCTGACAGCGCAGATTAAACATGATCTTGATAAAAAAATGGTCTTTCTTGGCGGCCCACGTCAAGTCGGGAAAACAACCCTAGCCAGGCATATTTCCAAAAATCCTAAAGGGTATCTTAACTGGGACATCCCGGAACACAGGGAAAAGATTCTTAAACGCGAGATTCCTGTCACAGACATCCTTATTCTTGATGAAATTCACAAATATCGTTCCTGGCGCAATTATCTTAAAGGTCTTTTTGATCTCTCCTTAAAAGAACGCAAAATTCTCGTAACCGGAAGCGCCCGGCTTGACCTGTATTGTTTTGGCGGAGACTCTTTGCAGGGAAGGTATCATTACCTTCGTCTTCATCCGCTGTCTGTAGCGGAACTTCATATTACCCGTCACGAAGATATGATAACTTTGCTTGAGTTGGGAGGATTTCCTGAACCGTTTTTGGGAGGGTCTCAAGTGGAAGCCAAGCGCTGGTCAAGGGAATATCGCACTCGTCTGATTCGTGAAGATATTGTCTCTTTGGAAAGAATCCAGGACTTAGGGAATCTGGAACTTCTAATACTTAGACTCCCCGAACTGGTTGGCAGTCCGCTTTCGTTGAATGCCTTGCGAGAGGATTTACAGATAAGTCATAAAACACTGGCGTCCTGGGTGACGGTGTTAGAGCGCATGTATGCCATATTTCGTTTGAGTCCAATTGGCGCTCCCAAAATTCGTGCCGTGAAGAAGGAACAAAAACATTATCATTTCGACTGGTCTCTTGTGCCGGATATGCCGCTCCGTTTTGAGAATATGGCGGCATCACATCTTTTAAAATGGGTCCATTTTGAGCAGGACACTAAGGGCCGCGAAGTGGAACTTTCTTATTTTCGCGATATTGACGGACGCGAAGTGGATTTTGTGGTCACAGAAAACAGGCGGCCCATCATGCTGGTTGAATGCAAATGGGCAGATGACGAGGTCAGCAAGTCTCTAAGGTATCTGAAAAATAAATTTCCGAATGCCGAGGCGTGGCAGATTCATGCTGTCGGTAAGAAAGATTATGAGACCCAGGAAGGAATTCGGATTGCCCCCGCGTTAGAATTTCTTAGGATCCTTGTGTAAGAATCAGGCAGGAGGGGAGTCGAATTCTTTCCGAGTAGTTTATCCAAATGGTAATCAGTCGTGAAATACGCCCGACATCGGATAGAAGTCTTGGGTACTTATTTCTTCCCTTCTCCCATCAACGTTATTTTTTCCCGGTCATGGTACAGTTGCTTCACATGGAAACGGACGCAGTAGGACGCGATTCCTTAGCGCGTGTCACGGATCTTTTTTAATAAAAGAATAGGATCGGTGCGCCCGACTTTTAAATTTACGACGAAACGCCGGCACCATCGGCGGCTCAACCATTCATGAAGAAGTTCTAAAATAACTTCCGGCTTTTCGAGAATATCGCAGAACAGCCAGTCGGCAGGGTGAGAGCGGTTGTATCGGTATTTAAACGCGTCAACTTTAAGGTGGGAGATGTGAGGATGTGAGGCAACAGGGCCTTTCAAAGGGCCGTTATCAATGGCGGTCACACGGGCACCTCGTTTGAGCGCGCTGTAACTCCATCCGCCGGGCGCGGCCCCGAGATTGATCACGGTGTCATTTTCTCCAGGAGCGCATTCGAAGATGTGCAAGGCTCTTCGATTTTAAGATAAGAGCGTGAAGGAGCGTGGGGGCCATGCGCATCCGCTTCTGCCTTGCCCCCAGAGTTTTGAAAGACACAAGGGCTTCGGTAAAATCAATAAGGTGAACAAAAAAACCTTCGGACCATTTCGACCCATGCGGGATATCCCCTTGAGAAAGTTTGGCGACACGCGACTTTTTCTTTTGGAGCTTATTCCGCCTGTTCTTTTCCATTGTTTTGGCGCGATGGAGCCATTGTTTATCGCCGGAAGAAGAGAACAGTTAAGGCCAGGGTTCCACAATCCGTTTTTCTTTGATGTGGGCGGTAAAAAGGTCGAGCAGTTTCTCGGTTAAGACGTTGACGGAGGGAGCGCCAACCTTGAGCGGATCTTTCAGGATGTGATAGGCAAAGCAAAGTTCCTGAAGGAAGGCATTATTCCATTGCGCAATGATCCAACCACGGCCCTTGGTTTGAAGCTTCCCATGATACAATGCGGCCTCATTGGCGAGAATTTTCTCGCAGCCTTCTTTGCATGTGATCAACGTTTCCATTAGGGCTGGGCCGTGTTTGCCTTGCGCTCGTCTTCGATTTCCTTGATGATATTATCGGCGGCTTCATAATTCAATTCTTTGGATTTCTGAGCGTCGCGCAGGGCTTCGTCATAACGGCCTAACTTGAGATACCCTATGGCGCGGTTGGCGTACATGCTCGCCGAACTCGGTTTGAGGGCCAGGCCTTTGGTGGCACTCTCGATAGCAAGGTCATATTTCTTGAGCTTCAGGCACACATAACTTTTGTTATGGTAGGCCTTGGAATAATCAGGCTTATTCTTCAAGGCCGTATCGTAGGCTTCCAAAGCCATTTCATACTTCTCCTGATTCTGGTAAATGAGTCCTTTATTGTAATAAGCGTGATGATGCTCCGGGAGAAATTCGATAGCGGTATTAAAATCTTTGAGGGCCAGATCGTACTGGTTGGTTTCCAGATAGATTTGTCCCCGGTTGTTGTGAGCGGTCGAAGTAGGGACTGTTTTAACAACGAAGTCCCATAAGGTTAAGCTGTCTTTCCAGATTTTTGACTGCGTGTGCGTCTTAAGGGCGAAGAAGCAAAAAAGGATTATGGTGGCTGAAACCATGACCGCGTATTTCCATAGGATTTTTTTCCGAAAATGATTTAATCGTTCGTCGAGAAAATAGCCGATCAAAAGACAAAAACCGACGCTCGGCAGATACATAAATCGATCGGCAACCGTGCTGGCGTGGATTTCAACCTTCATGCGCAGGATCAGAAAGATGGAGGCTAAATAGTAGAGAAAGGCAAAACGTACCCACTTGTTCTGACGGTTACGGATCATGAGATAGGTAAAGACAATTAATACAATGATGGCTGTGTCATATTCCCACTGACCAAAGGCAATAGGCCTGGGCACGTTGTAGATGGGGAAAAGGGTGAAAGGGAAGAAGAATTTCTTTAGATAAAACGTAAATGACCATATCCAGAGGATGACCCCTTCCATAAACCCGAGTAAAGGGGCCTTGGCATGATGCGCCCACAAGGTCACAAAAGCCAGTGGGGCAACGTAGAACAAAGTGATGAATTTCTCCAGGAGCACGGGTTTGGTTATTTTCCGTCCGTACGTCCAGTCACAAACCAAAAAGATAAAAGGAAGGCTTAAAGCCATGGGTTTGGCCAGCATACTCAAAACGCCCCAGGGGATGGTCCAAAGATAGGAACCCGGTCTTTTTGTTTCCAGATACCGCCAGTATTGAAGGACGGCGAGCATAAAGAAAAAAGAATATAATGTGTCTTTTCGTTCCGTGATCCACGTAACCGATTCGACGTGCATGGGATGGATCCCGAAGACGAGCGCCCCCAGAAAGGCCGCGCGCCGTGTCAATCCAATCCTTTGGGCAAAAATGAATATCATCGCGGTAATGGCAATGTGAAGAAGGATATTATCGAGAATGTAAGGGAAGGGATGGAGACCAAAGAAATGATGCTCAATGGCAAAAGAGATTAAGGTCAAAGGAACATAAACATCCGTGACCAGATGCGTGAACATGGCCTTGATGTTTTCAAAGTTGATGGCTTTGATCCAGTCATTATCCGTCACATAGTAATCATCATCCCAATTGGTAAATTGATTATGCAGGGCTGAGGAAAAAGTAATGAACACGACAACCGCCAATGCCAGAACAGCAATGAAAGATTGCCTCCCATGGTTAACGTTTTTCGCGGCTGGTTTCTTTTCATTCTCCTGCCTGTCTTTTTTTGAGCTCATAGGTTCTCCGTATAGCCAATTTTTCGGCTATATTCCCACAAGGGATTAAAAAAGGCAACAATTATTACTTCAGCGGGTAGGTTAATCAATTTACGGCAAAGAGCATTTTATCTCATTGACACGTATAATTAATTCCTTATAATTTACGCGGGTTGTCCAATGTCTTAAGAACTCCAATGTGAAATTTGAATATGAAATCCAAGCCGAATTCTTGCATGACCCCCGAAAAGATTAAACATCACGCGGAAATTTTATCGAACCGCGTGCTTAATCGTTTCCGCCATCTTTCTCGGCGATTTGTTCGTCAAAACATTGACTGCTTTCGTTTATATGACTGGGATATTCCTGAGGCCCGTGCCGTGGTGGATTGGTACGCGGGCCATCTGGTCGTTGGGGAATATGTGCGTTGGCAGACCGGGCCGACATGGCTTTCTCAAATGGCCGCGGCTGTGGGAAAGGCGTTGGATATTTCACCGGATCGGATTCATGTGAAACGTCGCCGTACAAAAACGAAAGAAGGACCGCGTTACCGCAAGAGAGGTTCTAAGGGGGAACGTTTGATCGTGCGTGAACGGAATTTGCGTTTTTGGGTGAATCTGGATGATTTTTTGGATACCGGGTTATACTCGGATCATCGGGACACGCGTGTTATTGTGGGAAAGCATGCCGCCAGGAAGAATTTCTTGAATTTATATGGATACACCGGCGCGTTCACTTGCGCTGCCGCGGCCGGTGGCGCCAAGACGACCGTCACGGTCGACCGGTCCGATACCTACCTCAAATGGGCGCGGGACAACCTGGAGTTAAACGGACTCTGGGATCCGCGGCATACCCTGATACAGTCGGATGTTAATAAATATTTGGCCAGGGCCTGTCGCGAAGGGCTTCGCTTCTCGTTGGCCTTCATTGATCCGCCGTCATTTTTCCGGGATCGAAGTCAAGGGGCGGTTTTCGATATTAATCGTGACCATCCTGATCTGATCCGAAATGTTCTGAAGGTGATGGCCCCGGGATCCCTGGTATTTTTTTCGACGAACCACCAGCGTTTCGAACCGCATCTGGAAGACCTTCGTGTGAGGGACTTGAAGGAATTAACGCCCGCGAGTATTCCAGAGGATTACCGCAATAAACGCGTTCATCGATGCTGGCAAATGACGGCGGTGTGATGGTCCCCGGATCAAATTCCGGGTCCCATGATCCGTCACAGCGCTTTTGACAGATATGTTATAATGGCGCCACTTAAGGAGTACTTTGTAACCTAAATTTCTGAATTGTGGAACAAAGTACTTCTCTCGGATTTTGTAAGAAAAATGTTCAGAAAATAATGTAACAGTGTAGGAGGAGAGCTTATGTCTATCGATAAAAGTATCTTGAAAAAAATTCTCTGCGCTCAGCGCAATGAATTGACCGAACATCAGATCTACAAATCTCTGGCCGCTACCACAAGACATCCTGAGCATCGCAATGTCCTTGAAAGAATAGCGGAGGAAGAATTAGCGCACAGTCGTTTTCTCAAGACCATTACAAATCAAACGGTGACAGCCGATTCCTGGAAGAAATTTTATTACGTTACCGTCAGTCGAATTTTCGGTCTTAATTTTGGCTTGCGGCTTATGGAACACGGGGAGGACATCGCTCAGCATGTTTATACTCAGCTTAAAGGCACATACCCCGGGATAGAAAACTTGATCCATGATGAGAAAAAACATGAAATGCAGTTGTTGGATATGATTGATGAGGAACGTTTGAAATATGTCGGTTCCATGGTGTTGGGGTTAAATGACGCTTTGGTGGAGCTGACAGGCGCGTTGACCGGGTTGACGCTGGCCTTGCAGAATACACGGCTTATCGCGATAGTCGGTCTTATCACCGGCATTGCCGCGTCTCTTTCTATGGCCGCTTCCGAATATCTTTCTACTAAACAGGAAGATAAAACCAAGAATCCCATTAAGGCCAGTCTTTACACCGGATCCGCGTATGTCGGAACTGTGGTTTTTCTCATCTTTCCTTATTTTCTTTATGGCAATATATTCCTGGCTTTGGGGCAGGCTCTTTTAAACGCGCTGTTGATCATCATCGTTTTTACGTTTTACATATCCGTGGCCCAGGGATTATCTTTCCGTAAACACTTTCTGGAAATGGCCGGGTTAAGTTTGTCTGTCGCAGGGCTTAACTTTGGGGTTGGGCTGCTTGTGAGAAAAGTGTTTGGCATAGATGTTTAAGGCCTAGGAGAAAAGCGGTCAGGATACATTATGCTTGAAATCTTCCTTAGTTTTATTTGGCTTCTCATCGGTATTATTGCCATCGGTAAGGGATCGGACTGGTTTACAGACGCGCTCATCCCGATGGCTCGTCGTCTGGGTACATCGAGGGTCAGCATCGGCCTTATCCTGGTTTCGGTCTCGGTCAGTTTGCCGGAGATTTTAGTGGCGGTCGACGGTGTTCTGCGGGGGCACGTGGAGCTGAGCTTCGGGGTAACGATCGGATCCATCGTTTGTAATATCGGCCTCATGACGGGTCTTTCAGCGCTTGTCAGGCCCTTACAGGTATCCACGGTTATCATCCTGCGGGACGGGATTTTTTCCATCATCGTTCCGCTTCTCGTGTTTGCTGTCGGAGCGGCGGGCAGGATCACACGGTTGGAAGGGATTGTTTTTTTTCTTTTATTCATTCCTTACTTGATTAATGTCTTTCTGCAGGAGAAAGAGGAACCGGAGCCAAAGGAAGAGCGGTTAAAAGAGATTGAAGTGGAACTGGAGTTATTAGGGTTTAATTTTGGAAAGATCCGGTCTCCCTGGATAGCCTTTATTGTGGGGCTAGGCCTGCTCCTCGTTGGGGCGCAGGTTTTTACCAATCAACTGATTACGTTGTCCAGATTGTTTCACATCAACGAGCTGCTTATGGGGATGACCATTGGCGCCATCGGCCCGTCTATCCCGAATATCATGGCCGCCTATCACGCGACTAAACGGGGCATGACCGATGTCGCGGTATCCGAAACTCTGGGTTCAAACGTCTTCACGCTCCTCGTCACGCTGGGGGTCCTGGCGATCCTGTCCCCCATAACGATTTCACAGAGAAATTTGTTTTTTGATATCCCTGCGGTTTTTGGGATGAGTGTGCTTTTATTTGTTTTTATGTTGACGGGCAAGGTCATCTCGCGGAAAGAAGGGGTGATGCTGATCTTGGGTTATGTGTTGTTTGTGGTGATGCAATTTTTTCTCGCATCGGGATAAACCCCTCAATTCATTGTTAATATCTTATATTCAAGCGGGAATGATTTACAGGATGCCGATTCAAGAATCTCATATCGTCTACTTCGCCCATGGCAAGGGAACGGGACCGTGGGGGACAAAGATCACGGCTTTGGCCCAGGTGGCTCGAGAAAAAGGATTTCACGTCGAAAGCCCTGATTATTCCTCCATCCTGAATCCCGATGATCGGGTCAAGATGTTGCTGGCGTTAAAACCGAGGGCGACTAAACACCTGGTTTTAGTCGGCTCAAGCATGGGCGGGTATGTTTCTGCCGTGGCCTCAAGCGTTCTCAAGGTCTCGGGGTTATTTCTCTTGGCGCCTGCCTTTTACCGTCCGCGCAATTATCAATTTCAAAATCCCAAGCCGCGGGCTAAATATGTAACGATCCTCCATGGATGGAATGATGCCGTGGTCCCTGTGGAGAGCTCTATCCGTTACGCGCAAGAATATCATTCGGATTTACATATTTTGAGAAGCGATCATCAAATGATCAGTGTATTGCCTGCCATTCAGAATTTATTTTCCCTGTTTCTAGATAAAATGAGGAAGGGGAAGAAGGGGGCGACGGAAAATGGGAATGATGTGTGAGCCCTCTTACAAAGAGACAGACCTGATTTTAATGGATTTATTTGCGTCCTTGGATGAAGACATCCAAGAATTCAAAGAGGCTTCGCGTTTAGATTGTCCGGCTCGATGCGGGCATTGTTGTGAGGGCTCTGAGATAGAAACAACAGTGTTGGAGATGATGCCGTTGGCCAATTATTTATGGAATGCGGGGGAAACCGAAGTCTGGTTCCAAAAGGCCGTCAACGGCAATCCCAAAGGGAGATGCATTCTTTATTGTCCCGATGAGGCCAAGGCCGGTCAGGGACGATGTCTATTTTACGCGTACCGTCCGCTCATTTGCCGGCTGTTTGGATTTTCTGCGAAGCAAGACAAACACGCCCGTCCGGTTTTTGTCACATGTAAAGTGATCAAAGAGACACAATCGGAGTGTTATACCCGTATTCAAAAAAGAATCAAAGAGGGAATGCCGGTTCCGGCGATGGCTTCCTATGCGTTTCAGGTTTCTTGTCTTGATATAGCCCTGGGGACAAAGCAATGGCCGATCAATGAGGCCATTCGAATGGCGTTAGAGAAAGTCGGTTTATCAGGAGTTTTTCAAAAACAACAGAATGAATGAACCCTTTGGTAAATTACAAGAAACGATCGGCTATAAGTTTTCAAATACAAAGCTCTTGGAACAAGCTCTGACGCACGCCTCTTATGCCAGCGAGATGAGCGTGGCCAATAACGAAAGACTGGAGTTTCTTGGTGACAGTTTGATAGAGGCGGCGGTGCGGAGTTTTTTGTTTCTGAAGAAACCCGAGGCCAGCGAAGGGGAATTGACCCGTACCAAATCCAAGATCGTTTGTAAAGCGGCTCTTGCTCGCATAGCTAAAAAGATTGCTTTGGGAGAGTCTCTTTTGTTAGGCCGCGGTGAAGAGGCGCAGGGCCGGGATAAAGAGGCGATACTGGCGGACGCGCTTGAAGCCCTCATCGGGGCAATTTATCTGGATAGCTCCTATGTCATGTCCATGACCGTGGTTTATGATCTTTTTGCGGATGAGCTTCAGAATGAGGTGGGGCAGAATTTTAAAGGTGATCTTCAGGAGATTTGTCAAAAAAAATTCCGATCTCTGCCGAAATACAAAGTTGTTCAGGAAAGTGGCACATCCCATCAGAAGATTTTTGAAATAGAGGTCTTGGTGAAGGGGAAGGTCTTGGGAAAAGGGGACGGACAAAATAAGAGAGAGGCGGAACAAAGGGCCGCCAAAGATGCTTTAAATAACGTTTTGTCTCAAGGAGCGGGAGACGGGGAATGTCTGTTATTTTAATTTGTGCCGTGGCTCTGGCGGCTTCATGTCTGACTTTTTTTTCAGGATTCGGCCTGGGGACAATCTTGATGCCTGTCTTCGCTATTTTTTTCCCGTTGGAAATAGCGATCGCCTTAACAGCGGTGGTTCATTTCCTTAATAATATTTTCAAGTTTGTTCTTTTATGGAAAGAGGCTGATTGGCGCGTGATCGGAAAGTTTGGATTCCCCGCTTTTATTTTTGCCTGGGGGGGAGCCAAGGGGTTGTTTTTACTCGAGAAAATGCCGCCGCTCTTCACGTATTCGTTTTTGGGTAAAGAGATGATTGTCGCGCCGGTTAAGTTGATGGTCGGATTCCTGATTTTGGTTTTCTTGCTTCTTGAATCTCTTCCGTTCCTCGGGAAAGTCAGTGTTCCTCAAAGATATCTTCCCTTGGGGGGCATGATCAGCGGTTTTCTCGGCGGGCTTTCAGGCCACCAAGGGGCGCTGCGCAGCGTCTTCTTGATCAAATGCGGATTAAGTAAAGAAACCTATATCGCCACCGGTGTCATTATTGCCTGCCTGGTTGACTTTTCCAGGATCTCTGTTTATAGTCAAAATCTTATCGCATCAGGTATTCAAGAGTACTGGCCGGTTGTTTTACCGGCTGTCTTGTCCGCGTTTACCGGTGTTTATCTCGGCCGGCGGTTTATGAAAAAAGTGACGATGAAATTTGTTCAAGTCATTGTTTCTGGTATGCTCTTGGCGATCGCTGTCCTTTTAGGCATGGGGATGATTTGAGAAAGAAGAGAATGGGAATAAGACCCCCTAATTCAAGGAGACTTTAAGTGAAGACAATCATTCTTCTTACCGTATCCAATGTGTTTATGACCATCGCGTGGTATGGGCATTTGAAATATAAAGATTCCCCCCTTTTTAAAGTGATTTTGATCAGTTGGCTCATCGCTTTTGTTGAGTACTGTTTTCAAGTGCCGGCCAACAGAATCGGCCATTATCAATATTCCGCCGCCCAATTAAAAACGATCCAGGAAGTCATTACGTTGATCGTCTTCTGTGTGTTTTCGGTTCTTTATTTGAAGGAAGACCTGAAGTGGAATTACCTGGTCGGTTTCGCGTTTATTATAGGCGCCGTCTTCTTTGTCTTTAAAAAGTGGTGAGGTCACTCAGGGAGAGCCTGGAAAGGCATCGCGTTGAAGAAACATTTGCATAAAATCTGCCCGCCGTATATTCCTTTTTCTTATCGGCAGTTTCTTGTCCTACGAAAAGTTTATCGCCAGTCTCGCGCGCGTTTAGCGGAAATGGTGGCCAAAAAACTGAAGCCTGAAAATATTATTCCTGACGGGACCGGCGTTTGGCCAAGCGAGGGTTACTGGTTCATCGCGGATAATCCGGCGGCTATCAACAAGTGCGCCCGATGGATTGACGAGGACTTGAGCCGGGAGGCGATGAGATCGGTTAGAAACAGAATGAATGAACTTAAAAAGACTTTGAAATCCAAAAGATTGTCCTTTTGCAGTCCTGCCGGGACGTTTGTCCCGGAGACTTACCTGGAATCGACACAACGACGAAAGGATTGGGAGAATTACTGGATTATTGCCCATTCAGGAGTTAAGAAAGGTGATCAGGTTTTGGATATCGGCGGAGCTTCGACTCTTTTTGCGTTTTATCTGGCCGGCCTCGGATGCCAGGTCAATGTCATTGACAACGATTGGGGCAACTGCGCGACGGTTTATAATACCAATTACGTTGCTAAGAAGATGAAGTGGAATTTAACGGCCCTGGACAGAGACATTTCCAAACCCCTCCCTTTCCCGGACAACCATTTTGATTGTGTGTTTTCTATCTGCGTGATTGAACATCTGCCGTCATCTATTCGGCGTTTTATGATGAAAGAGGTTGCCCGCGTGTTAAAACCCGGTGGGATGGCGGGGTTGACCACCGACTATGATCATCAACGCAAGGTGCTGTTGACAGACAAGGGATTGCGGTTCGCCTATTATGACAAGCTTTCTGAGGACATCATCAAACCTTCGGGCCTTCAAATTTACGGCAATACAGATTTCGTTGACGCCTTTGATCCTAAAGAGAATTTTCTTGGGGCATTTTTCTTAATGAAAAACCGCTGATTTTAAGACTATACGGGCGCGTCCAAATTTTTTATCCCGGAGATAAGAGGTGGCAGGAGTGGATAAGCTTATTTTCACCGGTAGACGGCGCGAGGCAAATCACGGCTGTGGATATTGATTTGATCAAAACGTCTTGCGGTTGGGCCGAGCCTTCCATTGATGCTATTTTAGGAATAGCAGCCTTTTTCTGAAGAACAGTCCAAAGACCCCGCTTGTAAATAAAAGGATCGTTGAGGGCTCAGGGATAACGCAGCCGTCGCCGTTCTCACAGTCAGCCCCAATAAGAAAGTATTCATCAAAACCGGCTTTTTCATTTGAATGCGTGGCCTGAATGAAAAAGTTGTCTGTTGAGGAGGCGCTGTATTTCTGTATGAAATCGAATCCAAGATCGATTTTAAAATTTGCCTCGGCAACACTGCTGCCGGGGATGTGATATTCGAAGACGCGTATCGTCTCATTCGTGTTAAATTCACTAAAGGTAAGACCGTCATAAATTTTAATGATGAGAGAGTCTATATCAATGGTCTCCCCCGGCCCTTGATTTGTGTCGAAGCCAAACAAGAGGCTGGTAGCTGAAGTGACCCCATTATCGTCCAAATGTGTCCATAGATCTCCAGTATTTACATCGCCATTCGGGGCTTGGTCGTCCTGAAAGCCTCCGCTAAAGGAGGAACCGTCAAAAGCCGTTCCTGAGTTCCCCGAACCGCGGACGCTGTATTTTAGGATTTCATAATTCCGGCCGGTTCCGGCAGAACCTGTTGGTTCATTGCTGCCCGTAACCAGAAAATCACCCACTGTAAATGAATCTGTTGCGGCATCGATAATAATTAATGCATAGGCATCGTTGGAGCAATTAAAGCCAAAGATCCCCACGATAAGGCCGAAAATTAGGATTAAAATGTTTTTTTTCATTATTTTTGCCTGTGTTTATGAGATTATTAATATGTTTCTCTTTCAGTAAATATAAATAAGCAAAAATCATGCCTAATATGTCATTTGTATGTGATGTCGAAAAACAGGAGGGTGATTTCAGGATTTTTCTCAATTAATATATGACAATGACGGACGGTATAGGACAATAGGTGCAATGTTTTTCTTAGTTGAA
>DOGZ01000023.1 GCA_003528115.1 Candidatus Omnitrophota bacterium | reverse complement strand
AGGTCAATGATCGTCACAGCCGGACGTTCTTCAGACAATTTATGCATTTTAGGGATATGATTTTTGACGTTACGGAAAGAGATGTATTTAAGTTCCGCCTTGCACGCGAGACAATGCGTATCGGACAACTTCAGGTTAACGTGGCCGCAGTTCCCACAAGCCGCCGAGATGTCCCCATAGATCATTAAATGCGGTTTAATTTCATGGAGATCGAATTTTTTATAAACGCGGATAAATTTCTGATTCATAGGCGGGCATTATAGCACACTCCCTGAGCGGGCCTTTGGGTTTCTTCAGGATTTTCTCTCCGGTGAATCCGACCGCAAATTTTTTCAATGAGGCAATTTCGACATAGCGTCGGCCAGGTCAAGGACCAAACGTTCGGAATCCGCCCATCCCAGGCAGGCATCCGTAATGGATTGACCGAAGGTCTTGCCGCTGACATTCTGCGCGCCTTCCACCAAATAACTCTCAATCATCAACCCCTTGACGGATTTCCTTAATGTCTCGGACTTCTGGAGGCTCTGCATGACCTCCATGGCGATGCGGGGTTGTTCGCTGAATATCTTATTGGAGTTCGCGTGACTCGAATCCACCAGGATCGTCGGATGGGAAAACGACCGTTTGGCAAAAAGCTCCATGAGCTTCATCAAATCCTCATAATGATAATTAGGAAGATTCTGCCCGTATTGATTCACCGCGCCTCGGAGAATGCCGTGCGCCAGGGGATTACCGGAGGTCTTCACCTCCCAGCCATTATAAATAAAAACATGTGGGATCTGGGCGGCCTTGATCGAGTTCAGCATGACATTCAAATCTCCGCTGGTCGGATTCTTCATCCCCGCCGGCACGTCCAGACCGCTGACCGTCAAACGGTGTTGCTGGTTCTCAACCGACCTGGCTCCGATAGCCACATAACTTATCAAATCCTCGAGCAAAGGATAGTTGCCGGGATAAAGCATCTCATCGGCCGCCGAAAGATGGGATTCCTTTAAGACCCTGATATGCATCCTGCGAATGGCCTTAATCCCTTCGACGACATTCGGTTCCTCATTGGGATCCGGCTGGTGCCCCATGCCTTTGTACCCTTCGCCGGTCGTGCGGGGTTTATTGGTATAAACACGGGGGATGAGGATAAGGTGGTCTTGGACTTGACTCTGCAAAGCCGAAAGACGTCCGACATATTCACATACCGCGTCCTCATTGTCCGCGGAACAAGGGCCTATGATGACAAGGAACTTGCCGTTTCTACGGTCAAAGACATCCCGAATAGCCGCGTCCCGGCTCTGCTTAATTTCTTTGAGCTCGGGGCTGAGCGGAAGTTCCCGCATAATCTCATCAATACTCGGAATTTTCTTAAGATATTGAAAACTCATGGTTCATTTCTTTTGAAAACTGGCCGCGTTAACCGGTAGGGATTCCTGCTTCGTTTCACGGGACTCCATTTTCTCCCGTATTCTGGCCAGCAACTCTTGGGCACGGGTAACTGTCTGGTGGGCACCATCTCTAATAACGGGAGCGCTTTTCCTAAACGCGTCCTCGAGGAAAGATAAACTCTTTTGGGTATATTCCAAGGTCCGCTCTTTATGCGCCCCGAGATAAAATCCCCAGACGCCGGCCAGACACATCAGCAAAAAGACCGTGAAAAAGCTAGCCCCTTCTTTCTTCTTGGCCTTTGCCCTTTCCTTTTTTTCTTTATCCGCCATCTTTCTCCATCCTCGTCATCACCCAATGCCTTATCCCCTGCGTCATTCATGAGTAGGGGGAAACATTAAAAAAATATAATTCTACAAAACTGTGGTAAGCATAACTTTTTTTAGTCGAGAAGTCAACACAAGACTTGATGAATTTTGATGAATTTGGTCAACTTAAAACATTATTTCAAGAATACCTTCTATAAAAAGGCCTTCTTTTTATTGGTGAACTGATGATCTTCGTTTATACTTGAATCGCGTAAGGCACAATAAATATTTACAATGGTGATCAACCCATGAAAAATAGCCATCCCCATTTTGTCATTCTTTTGCTGACGATCGCCTATCTCACCGTACCCCGTCCTCTTGACGCTACGCCGGCACCAGAAAACGGGTCCCAAACGGACAACTACCCCAACGGGAATCCCCGCCTGGAGACACGTTACAAAAACGGCAGGATCATCCGCAAAAAGACATTTTATAAAAACGGTAATGTCTTTATGGATTGCACATATAAAAACAAACGGCTAACAAGCAAAAAAACCTTCTACGAGACTGGACGGTTACAGAGCCGATGGAATAGTAAAAGCGGAATAACGCAATTCTATGACGAAAATGGAAATTTGGAAACTGAACTGAAAGAATAACAACGACGCTTCACAACGCCAGCAAAACAAAGAACCTTGCCTCATTAAAAAAACCCTTATAAAAATTTAAGGGTTTTCATTGGTTTCTAATAATAAAAAAGCCGATAAAGTGAGGATGTCTCTCCTCACTGCACTTCGGCAACTCAGCCACCCTATCACTTACCGACCTTTTATCATCTTTTAGTGCCCTATCAAGGGGCCTTCCCGGTCTTTAGCGACGTAGGTCTGTAGTTTTGTGCCCCCGGGTTTCCCCGGGTTTACCTTTATCGGCTTAGGTGAAATATAACACACCTTTTCATCTTCGGCAAGCTTGCAACCTCAAGAATCAAAGCAGGTTACGTTTATAACAAAAAACACCGCCTTCTGCCTTGAAATATCAAAAAAATCAGATTCAAAACCTATATCAAGGGCACGTTCAACGCATCAAAAAAAGCCCTGATCAAACGGGGATCTTTCAAGCCGGGGGATTTTTCCACGCCGCTTGAGACATCGACGGCAAACGGGGTGATGGTCTCTAATGCGCCTCTGACATTTTCTGAATCTAACCCGCCTGCCAGAATATACGGTTTGTCAAATTTTCTTCCTGACAGAAGCTCCCAATGAAACGTCTTTCCTGTCCCGCCGAATGCGTTCTCTTCATACGTGTCAAACAAATAGGCATCCACCTTATATTTTGACAGGCTATTAAAGTCAACCTTCTCACCTACCCGAAAGGCCTTAATGATCTTATAATCCTTAAACCTCTTGCAAAAAGCAGGTTCTTCATCACCGTGAAGCTGAATCGTGTTTATCCGGGTGAATTGACAGATATCCCGGATCGCCCTCTCTTTATGATTGACAAAGACACCGACCGGCGTGACAAAAGGCGGCAAGGCCTCAATAATCTTTCTCGCCTTGCTCGGTGAAATATACCTTGGGCTTTTATTATAAAAAACAAAACCCAAGGCCCAAGCGCCATAATAAACCGCCTTGAGAGCGTCTTCCTGATTCGTTATCCCGCAAACTTTAACTTTGATCATGCCTCATCCTTTATTATGCGCCATTCCGGTACGTTCATGGCTGCTGTTGAATTCCGGCCAGCCGGCAGGAATTGGAAATTCCGCTTATTTTAAATACTAGATATCCCTGGCTTCACAGCCAGGGGACTTGATTGATCCTGTAATTTCAAGCTTTGCTTGTCCAGCGACTGCGTCTCTGGATTTGCTCTCATCCCCGCCTTCACAGGCGGGGAATTCCCGCTTAAATTAAAGACCACGCATCATTTCGCCAATTTTTTTCCCAATATCCTTTTCCTTAATGAATGCCTCACCGATCAGAACGGCATGAGCGCCCAAGGATTCAAATCTCTTGATCTGAGCGTAGGCCTGCAGACCGCTTTCCACTACAATCACCTTGCCTTTCGGAATGCGGGGGACGAGGCGTTCCGCTGTTTTTAAATCAACATGAAAAGTGCTCAAATTCCTGTTATTGATCCCGATAATTTCGGCCCCCATCTCAAGAGCGCGTTGCAACTCATGTTCGTCATGGACCTCGACCAGGCAATCCAGGTCCAGAAAGGAGGCGGTTGCCATCATTTTTTTTAAGGATGCGTCGTCCAAAATATTAACGATCAAGAGGATCGCGCTGGCGCCATTGTACCGGGCCTCATAAATTTGTCCCTCATCCATAAAGAAATCTTTTGCCAACACAGGGAGATTCACGGCCTCACTGACTTTCTTCACATATTGGGGTTTCCCGAGGAAATACTTATCTTCGGTTAACACGGAGATCGCCGCCGCATTGTGCTTCATGTAAATCCGGGCAATCTCTAAAAGGTCAAACTCCTCGCGGATCATTCCCTTGGAGGGAGAGGCCTTCTTGATTTCGGCAATCAAACGGACAGCCCCGGGCTGAGAAATTTTCTTCTTGAAGACACGATAACGTGAGTGTTCATGCCGGCCCAGACTTTCTCTAAGCGAGGCATAATACGCCTTATTTTTTTCAATGAGGCGCTTCTTGTGATTTAAGATCTCCTCCAAATAATTCATTTTCAATCTTTACCGATGGGTGAAGGCCTTGAGGGCCTCCAGTTTTTTCAGGGCATTGCCTGAATCAATGGATGCTTGGGCAAGCTGGACAGCGTCTTCTATATTCTGCGTTTTCTCCGCCGCGTAAAGGGCATACGCCGCGTTTAAAACCACAATATCCCTTTGGGGTCCAGGCGCACCGCTTAAAACCCCTTTTAAAATGCGAACATGGGCGGAGAGATCTCCGCCTTCCAAATCCTTCAATGAACCTATTTGAAAACCAAGTTCCTCCGGGCCCATATCATAGGAAATAACCTCCCGACCGTTATATTCACTGATAAATGTTCGGCCTGTGATCGTGACTTCATCCAACCCGTCGCTGCCGTGAACGACCAGGGCTTTCTTCAAACCCAGGTTCTTCAAAACATGCGCCAAAGGCTCTGTTAAATCCCGGCTATAGACGCCGATCATCTGATGCGTAGCCATCGCAGGATTAGTTAAAGGGCCTAAAATATTAAAGATAGTTTCAACACCGAGTTTTTTTCGCACAGCGGCGACATTCTTCATCGCCGGATGAAGTTTCTGGGCGAATAAAAAAGTGATCCCTACTTCATCCAGACACGCCCCCAAAAGCGCTTCTTCCATATCGAGGTTAACACCCAAGGCCTCCAGGACATCCGCGCTCCCGCACGGACCCGAGACACGGCGATTGCCGTGCTTGGCCACCACCGCGCCGGCCCCGGCCGCGACCAGGGCAGAGGCTGTCGATATATTAAAAGTGTTTTTCTTATCCCCCCCGGTCCCGCAGGTATCTAAAATATCCTGATGCCGTGTCTTGATCCCCACAACATATTGCCGCATGATCCTGGCCGCGCCGGTCAATTCCTCGATACTGGGTCCTTTGGCCCGCAGGTCCAATAGAAATTCAGCAATATCCTCTTCCGCCGCCTGGCCGGCCATGATGGTCCGCATCACTTCTTCAATTTCCTGTCGGGTTAAATTTTCTCTTTTTTTCAACTTCAGGATATAATTTCTCATGATCCTCCCCCCGCGGACTTAATGTTCTTAACCCCGGCTTTCCATGAACACCCGGTGGTCATCAGATCAATTTCAAAAAATTTTTTAAAATATCTTTACCCGCCTTTGTCAAAATGGACTCGGGGTGAAATTGCACACCCCACACCGGTTGCTCTTTATGACGAACGCCCATAATCTCCTGATCCGATGTCCAGGCCGTTACCTCCAGGCAGGAAGGCAAGGTCTTTCTCTCAATCACGAGCGAATGATATCGGGTCGCCTCAAAAGGATTTTCAATCCCTTTAAAAAGTTCTTTCCCATTATGCCGGATCATCGACGTCTTTCCGTGCATAAGTTTTTTGGCCCGGATAATCTTGCCGCCATAGGCGTAACCAATCGATTGATGCCCCAGGCACACGCCGAGAATAGGTGTCTTTCCCGCGAATTCACGAATCACGTCCACCGAGATCCCCGCGTCTTTAGGACCGCCCGGCCCCGGAGAGATCACAATCTTTTCAGGACGCATCCGATGAATCTCTTGAAGGGTCAAGGCGTCATTACGATAGACTTTTAAATCCGCGCCCAACTCCCCAAAATATTGGACTAAGTTATACGTAAATGAATCGTAATTATCAATCATCAAAATCATGCGCCTATTCCTTTTCTCTGAAGACGCGGGCGCCCAAGGCATTGAGTTTGTCATCCAAGTTTTCATAGCCCCGTTCCAAATGATAGATCCGGTGGATTTCCGTCCTTCCTTGAGCCGCGAGGCCCGCGATCACTAATGCCGCGGAGGCCCGCAAATCTGAGGCCATCACCGGAGCTCCATGCAGCGCCTTAACCCCCTGGACAATGGCATTGGTCCCTTCCCGACGGATATTAGCACCCATACGATTCAATTCAGCGATATGCATAAACCGGTCCGGATAAACTTTGTCCGTAATAACACTAATACCCTGAGCCAAGGACATCAAAGCCAAAAACTGGGCCTGCAAATCCGTCGGAAAACCGGGATAAGGATAGGTGGTCACACTGACCGGCTTGAGGGCTTTGTTGCTTTTCACCCTAATCAGATGGTCCTCCTGAATCACCTTCACGCCCGCCTGATCCAAATTGTCAATCAGGGCCATCAGATGCGAATAACATCCTCCCTGAAGGGCGATGTTACTGCCCGTCGCCGCGGCCATCAGAATATACGTCCCCGCCTCGATCCTGTCGGGAATAATCGTATAATTATTAATTCCATGAAGTTTCTTAACTCCCGTAATGACCAGGCGCGGACTGCCGATCCCTACGATCTTGGCTCCCATCGCTGAAAGAAAATTGGATAAATCTTCAATCTCCGGTTCACACGCGGCTGATTCAATAATTGTTTCTCCTTTGGCCAGGGTCGCGGCCATCATGACATTCGCCGTGGCCAAAACCGATGAACCAAAGCCACCGCCCAAATAAATATGCGCCCCAGCAAGATGCCTGGCGGTACCGATGACATACCCGTTCTCAATTTCCATCTTTGTCCCCAGAGCCTTCAGTCCCTTCAAATGCAAATCAACAGGGCGAATCCCGATGACGCACCCCCCCGGGAGAGACACCTTGGCCTTATGGAGTTTGGCCAACAGCGGACCCAAAACGCAAAAAGAACCGCGCATCGTGGATACTAATTTATATTCAGCCACATGATTCGCCTCGCCTTTTGAGGTAATGGTCAGTTTATCTTCTGTCATTTCAACGGACTTACCCAGTGACCGCAACAGTTTGATCATCGTCAACGTATCGCGCAGTTTAGGAAAATTACGCAATACACACGGCTCATCCGTCAATAGAGTGGCGGCCATAATCGGCAAGGCCGCGTTCTTGGATCCGCCGATTTTGACTACGCCTTTTAACGGCCGTCCGCCTTCTATCACTAATTTATCCATGCCATCTCCATTCCCCTGTTCATCATGTATGTGTATTTAAATGCCCCACAACACGTCCTTCCGGTAAGCGGCGACTATCCGGTCGATGTTAGTATAGTCCTTTTCAAAACGGACATTAGAATAATATTTATTTTTATGAAATATTTCTTCAATGGCCGGACCCTGGCCGTCTCCTATCTCCATGAGTAAAAGTCCCCGACGCTCAAGAAACCGCGGTCCCTTCTCAATAATCTGTCTGTAAAAATACAAACCGTCTTCCCCCCCATCCAAAGCGATAACCGGCTCGCGCTGGACATCCCGAGGTAAAGAGGCAAGATGTGAGGTCTTGATATAAGGAGGATTAGAGATAATGAGATCGTAGGGAGGGCCGTCAGGATTATCGTGCTGAAGTAAATGAACCATATCTTCACGGATAAAATGGATCCTATGCTCCACGTCATGAACCGCTGCGTTACGGCGGGCCACCTCAATGGCCTCGGAGGAAATATCTACGGAGGTTATCCTGGCACGGTCAATAAATTGAGCCAGGGCAATAGCCACATTGCCGGAGCCTGTCCCCAGGTCCAGGATACGCAAAGGTCGGCCGAAACGTAGAGTTTTTAATTCTCGAATAGCCAGCTCAACCAGAAGTTCCGTTTCGGGTCTGGGAATGAGGACCCGCGCGTCCACATCAAGCTGAATCCCCATGAAATCACATTGCCCCAGGATATATTGCAAGGGTTCGCCATTGGCACGGCGCTGGAGCATCCTGTCATAACGATCCTTTTGCTCCATGGACAAATCAAGTTCCCGCGCGTAAAGATCAACGCGTGGACAATTCAAAATAGACGTCAGGATCAATTCAGTCTCATTCATGGCTCTTCGGATACCCCGCCGCTTGCGGCGAATGGGTTACGCCCCTCAAGGGATAAAGTCCTTCGACAGGCCCAGGACCATGAGCGGAGTCGAATGGCCATCCCTGAAACTCCGCGGCTACCCGTGGGGAGTTAGAGAAGGTCTCATTTGATTTCATTCATTCTTTCTTTTAATTGATCCTCTTCTTCCGCCTTGATCAGGGCGTTTGTCATCTCATCCAGATCCCCGTCAAGAATAGAGGCCAACTGATGAGAAGTAAAACCGACACGATGATCTGTCACCCGGCGATCCGGAAAATTGTATGTCCTTATTTTCTCGCTGCGGTCGCCTGAGCCGATCTTTAATTTCCGGTCCTGCGAAGCTCTGTCGAAATTGTCGCGCTGGATCTTATCCTGTAGTCTGGCGCGCAAGACACGGAAGGCCTTTTGCTTGTTCTTTAACTGAGACCGTTCATCCTGGCAGACAACCACAACTCCCGTCGGGAAGTGCGTGATACGCACGGCCGAATCCGTTGTGTTCACACTCTGTCCCCCCGGCCCGGAGGAACGGAACACGTCGATCTTGATATCTTTAGGATCAATGTTGACTTCGACTTCTTCAGGTTCGGATAACACCGCCACCGTAGCCGCTGAAGTATGAATGCGGCCCGAGGCTTCCGTGGTCGGCACGCGCTGGACACGATGGGCGCCGCTTTCCCATTTTAATCGTTTCTCCACCCCTTTTCCGCGAATACTAAAAATAATTTCTTTAACCCCGCCGGTTTCTGAAGGATGGCTGCTGATCGGCTCAACGATCCACCCTCTTTTATCAGCATATTTGACATACATGCGGTACAAATCCGCGGCAAAAAGACCGGCTTCCTCTCCGCCCGTACCCGCGCGGATTTCAACGATGACGCCCCTATCACTCTCCTCTTTGGGAGGATTCAGCAAATAATTAATCTTTATCAGGAGCTCCTGCTCTTTTTTAGCAAGTTCCTCCAATTCCATCCTGGCCAATTCTTCAAATTCATTTTCATGATGTTCCAGGAGCAAATGATTCAGTTCATCCGTTTGCTTCAGGCAATTTTTATATTCGCGCACGGCGCCGGCCAGAGATGTCGTATCCGCGTATTCTTTGGCCAACCGCTGGTACTCAGCCTTGTCCCCCATCACGTGAGGATCGGCTAATAATCGCTCTAATTCCGCGTAACGCTGTTCAATGTTCTCAAATTTTTCGGGTATCATTTTATTTCATTGGGGAAGGAAACCCCATAATCGCTATGGGGTTTCCACGAGTGAACGGGGAAAACAACAACTTATTTAGCCCCCTTCTTATATCTCTTTTCAAAGCGTTCGATCCGGCCGGCAGTATCAACAAGCCTTTTATCACCTGTAAAAAACGGATGACAATGAGAACAGATTTCCACACGGATATTCTTTCTGGTCGATCGTGTATGAATTACCTGTCCGCACGCGCACGTGATCGTTGTTTCCTCATACTTTGGATGAATTTCTAATTTCATTTTGGGCTCCTCCTTTATTGTGTATTCCTTATTATTAATCCTTATTAAGATTGTCCAAGAACTCTCTGTTGGATTTATGTTTTCCAACCCTATCGATCAAAAGTTCCATGGCTTCCGCTGAGTTTAGATCATGGACGGCTTTTCTTAAAAGCCAGATTCTCTGCAAATCGACCTCCGTCATGAGTTTTTCTTCATGCCGCGTGTTGGATCGCTTGATATCAATCGCGGGATAAATCCTGCGCTGGAATAAATTCCGGTCCAGTTGCAATTCCATGTTGCCGGTTCCTTTAAATTCCTCAAAGATAACTTCATCCATCCGGCTGCCGGTGTCAATAAGGGCCGTGGCAATGACCGTCAGACTTCCCCCTTCTTCAACGGCTCTGGCCGACCCAAAGAAACGTTTGGGTTTATGCAGCGCGTTGGAATCCACACCGCCGGAAAGAATCTTCCCGCTGTGGGGAACCACCGTATTATAAGCGCGGGCCAAACGCGTGATACTGTCCAAAAGGATCACGACATCGCGTTTGTGTTCAACCAAACGTTTGGCCTTTTCCAACACCATCTCCGCGATTTGCACATGACGCTCGGCGGGCTCATCAAACGTTGAGGCCACGACCTCGCCTTTGACGCTTCGCTGCATATCCGTCACCTCTTCCGGGCGTTCATCGATAAGCAATACCATCAAAATCACGTCAGGATTATTATGCATGACGGAATTGGCGATCTTCTGCAATAACACCGTTTTCCCGCTATAAGGAGGCGCGACAATGAGCGCCCGCTGTCCTTTGCCTAGGGGCGTGAGAAGGTCCATGATCCGCATGGAAATCTCTTCCGGGGCGCTTTCCAGGACGATGCGATCCTTCGGGTACAACGGCGTCAAGTTATCAAAGAATATCTTGTCCTTACAGACCTCGGGATTTTCAAAATTGACGGCTTCCACCTTGAGTAAAGCGAAATATTTCTCGCCCTCCTTAGGCGGACGGATATGCCCGCTGACGCTGTCGCCTGTCTTGAGATCAAACCGGCGTATCTGGGAAGGGGAGATATAAATATCATCAGGACACGGCAAATAATTGTAATTGGTGCTTCTCAAGAAACCAAAACCCTCGGGAAGGATCTCCAGAGTACCTTCGCCGAACATCAAGCCCGCCTTTTCCGCCTGGCCTTGAAGAATCTTAAAAATAAGATCCTGCTTCTTAAGACCGCTGGCGCCGTCGATGTCCATCCCTTTGGCGATTTTCGTCAGTTCGGACATCTTCATATTCTTCAATTTTGTGATGTCGAGCTGATCACTGCTGGATGCTTCGATGGAAGACTCCTGGGCTTCCTTATTCTCTTCCTTATGATTTTCCCTTTTCGCAGCCGCTTTCTCCGCGGCCCTTTCTTTGGATTGCGACGGCTTCTCCATTTCCTTTTCCCCTTCACTTACCTTTTTATCATTCGACGTAGTTTTTGCCATATCCGTTCCACCTCTTTTTTAGTTTGTTCTCTCGTCCCTGAATTATCTATAATAATATCCGCCATGCGGATTTTCTTCGTTAAAGGCCATTGGGCTTGGATGCGGCGACGCGCCTCGGCTGTTGTCAGGCCTAAGTCACCTGTCGCCCGGGCCAATTGTTCTTTCCGGCGGGCCTTAACAACCATGGTGACATCGACATCGCGATTAAGCCCTGATTCAAATAATAACGGCACATCAATGACGATGACCGCCCTCTTAAACCTTTTTTTATATCCTTGAACCTTTTCCCTTAACTCTTGTTTAACAACCGGATGTATAATACTGGTCAATTTATCCAGTTTTTTGAAATCTTTAAAAACAAGCGCGGCTAATTTCCTTCGATCAATGTCTCCCCGGTTGAGAATGTCTTGGCCAAATTCATCCACAATCGATTGAAAACATATCCCCTGGCGCCTGATGATCCGGTGAACGATCGCGTCAGCGTCCAGCCTCTTCGCCCCTTTCTCCTCCAACATGGAAGCGACCGTAGATTTTCCTGTCGATAAACTTCCGGTTAATCCAACGACAATAGTCATAGCAAATTCTTATATAATCGCGCGTAAATCCCGGCTGACTTATCCCACGAGAAATCGCATTGAAAAGCGTTTCTGACTAATCTGGAGAATTTCTTTTTATCCCCATAAACCTTGATGGCCCGGTTGATCATCGTCAGAAAAGCCGCTGGGGTATATTCTTCAAAAAGAAAACCATTACCGTGCAGACTTGAAGGATCAAACGGCACAACGGTATCCGCCAACCCCCCGGTTTTGTAAACAACCGGTATCGTCCCGTAGCGAAGAGCGATCATTTGGCTTAATCCACATGGCTCAAAACAAGAAGGCATCAATAGCAGATCACTGCCGGCGTAAATCTGATGCGCTGTCTTCTCGTCGAAAGCAAATCGAACAGCTATTTTCTTTGGATTTCGCTCCGCCATCTCAGTCAAACGCAGAATATGTTCTTTCTCTCCTAAACCCAAAACAATCATTTGAAGGGAGGATGCGGCCATCGCCCCCATGACCTCTAAAAGCAAGTCCACGCCCTTTTGGTGAGATAACCGTCCGACGAAGCCAAAGACCGGATTATCCTCACAAGACGGCAGCTTGAAACTTTCCTGCAGACAACGCTTATTTTCTTGTTTCAACTCAATGAAATCATCCGAGGAATATCTCTTGGCGATCAAGGGATCTTTCTCAGGATTCCAGACGTCGGTATCCAGACCGTTTAAGATCCCCACAATTTCGTCACGGCGCGACTTTAAAACCCCGTCTAACCCGCAACCGAATTGTTTTGTCTGAATTTCCTTGGCATACCGCCGGCTGACCGTGGTCACTTGATCGCTGTAAATAATACCGGCCTTGAGCAAATTGATTTGGCCGTAATATTCAAACGTCTGCGGATTAAACAATTCGTCCTTCAACCCCAACAGAGGATAGGCCTGACGCGGGAAAATCCCTTGAAAGGCCAGATTGTGGATCATCAAAACGGTCTTTATCCCCGCGTAAAACGAATCCTTCCCGAACTTTTCTTTTAAATAAACCGGGATCAGCGCCGTCTGCCAATCATGACAATGAACAATATCCACTTTGAGTTTGAGCTGTTTCCAGACCTCTAACGTCTGACGACAAAAATATTGGAATCTCTCCAAATTATCCGGGTAATCCCCCGAAGCGTCTCCATACAAACCCTCCCGCTGATAATATTTCGCCTGTTCGATCAAATAAACCTGGATGTTCTTCCCCAGCCGGGTTTTTGAGACACGGTTATTAATTTTTTCCAAGGGATGTTGATCCGGCTTAATATCTTTATACCGCGGTAAGAATATACTTACTTCCATCCCAAGCCGCTCAAGTGCTAAAGGAAGCGCCCCGCAGACATCCGCCAGTCCGCCGGTCTTAACAAAAGGAAAAACTTCTGAGGAACAAAAAACAATGTTCATGTTAGCGGTATTTCATTACTTTTGCGGAAGTCCATCAACCAGCTCTCGCAGATCCAACCAGTTAACCCCTGTCTTGATACTTACCTTAATGGGGACAATGAGCTCCATAGGATGTTCCATCAGATCCCGGACAAGGGCTATCATTTCCGCCATCTCCGCTTGCGGAGATTCAAAGACAAGTTCGTCATGCACCGTGATAATCATTTTTGTCCTGAGCTTGCGACGCTCTATTTCCTGTTGGATATGGATCATGGCCAATTTCATTAAATCCGCCGCGGATCCCTGAACAGGCGTATTGATGGCCTGACGCTGGGCTAATTGTTTGATGGCCGGATTCGCGCTGTTAATCTCCGGGATATACCGTCGTCGGTTCAGGAGAGTCAAGACATATCCGCTCTTCTCGCACTCTTTGATCACGCCGTCCATAAATTTCTTGACCCCGGGATAACGCAAGAAATATCGGTCGATAAAATCCTGGGCCTCGGTTTGAGGGATATTCAAATCCTTAGCCAGCCCAAAAGCGCTCATGCCGTAGATAATGCCGAAATTAACCCTTTTTGCCGACGTACGCATCTGGGGGGTAACTTCCCCTTCCTTGACATCAAACATCAGAGACGCGGTATAAGTATGAATATCCTGATCCTGACGAAAGGCCGTGATCAAATTCTCATCTAGCGACAAATGGGCCAGGATGCGCAATTCAATCTGGGAATAGTCCGCGGAGATGATCGTCAACTCCTTTGCCGAAGGGATAATCGCCTTGCGGATTTGACGACCCAACTCTGTGCGTATCGGAATATTCTGCAAATTCGGTTGCCGTGAACTCAACCGTCCGGTTTCCGTCCCCGTCTGATCGAAATGTGTGTGGACACGGCCGATCTTTGGATCAATAAGTTTTGGCAAGGCGTCGATATACGTCGATTTTAATTTTGATAACTGACGGTATTCCAGAATTAACGAAGGAAAGAAATGCCCTTCCGCCAATTTAGTCAAGACGCTTTCATCTGTTGAAAATCCCGTCTTGATTTTCTTGACAACCGGCAGGCCTAACTTCTCAAATAAAATATGACTGAGCTGTTTGGGAGAATTGAGATTAAATTCTCCGCCGGAAAGGTCGTATAATCTGGACGTCATGTCTTTGATTTTCTGATCACACTCGGCAGAAAGCCTGTTTAAGAGTTCCAGGTCGATATTAACCCCCTGGTCTTCCATGCGGAACAACACGCGCGCCAACGGCATCTCAATATCTTCAAACAATTTAATCAATCCCTTTTCCTTCAGCTCGTGAAGCAGGAGAAAATACAACCGATAAACGATCCCGGCCTTCCTGACGATCGAACCATGACCACCGGCCGGACTTTTCAAATAAATCCAGGCGAGCGTTCCGATATCAAAAGAAGTCTGTGACGGGGCTAAAAGATAACTTGCCAGCATGACGTCAAAAAAAGGCCCCTGAACCTTGATCCCCTTGGAAAATAAAACCCTGAGGGACGCCTTGACATCATGCGCGATCTTAAGGATTTTCTCGTCTTCAAGAACTTCCTTGAAAAACTTCAATTGATCAAACGTCAGGCAAAACAACTCTTCGTTACCCACGGCCAAAGCGACGGGACACCCTGCGGGTTTCAACGAGGCGACCCCTTCCATGGATTCAATGGAGGGCAGTCTCGATGCCTCTTCAACAAAATCAAAGGCCATGGCCATCCGGCCTTCTTTATGAATTCGAGCGATCAGCGCCGTGCGATCCGCTTCGGTCTCAACCCGACGAAACACAACCTCTTGTTGACCTTTGTCTTGAATCTCCAACTCCTCCGCCCATTTCTTGAATTCCAACTCTTTAAAAAGCTCAAACAATCGATTTTGATCCGGAGGTCGCACTTTCAGTTTGTCTAAATCAAAAGCAATAGGCGCATTCGTTTCCAAGACAGCCAACTGTTTACTCAAGATAGCGGATTCTTTCTGAGAAGAAATTTTCTCTCTGACTTTAAGCGGCGTGATCTCATCCACTCTGGCGAGGACATTGTCCAGGCTGCCGTATTGATTAATTAAATTCCTGGCCGTGACCTCCCCGATCCCAAAGACCCCTGGAATATTATCGACCTTATCCCCTGCCAGACCGATAAAATCCGTAATTTGTTCCGGCTCGATTCCCAGACGATTTTTGATGTCCTGATGACAAAAAATGGCCTCACTGCGGCTGGACAAAAATTTTATCTTACTATTGGCTAACTGATACATATCTTTATCATCACTGACAATAACAACCTCTATGCCTTTCTCGGAGACCTGATGGGCAATCGTGGCGATCATGTCATCCGCCTCAAAACCGCCCAATTCGAAAATGGCCATGTGGTACGCCTTGATCACGTCTTTAACAATCGGAATTTGAGAAATCAAATCCTGCGGCATCTGAGGGCGCTGAATTTTATACTCGGCGAACTTTTTTTGACGGTTTGTTTTCTCCGCGGAATCAAAACACACCGCCATATAATCCGGCGTATATTCTCTTAAAATTTTTTTTAATACATTAATAAACCCATAAACCGCGTTCGTCGCCTGTCCTTTATGCGTAGACAGTCCCTTGATAGCGTAAAACGCCCTATAACATAAAGCGTGCGCGTCAATCAAAAACAACCTAGCATCGGCCATGATTTTTCTTAGGAAATATATCTAAATTTGCTTGAATGTTTATTAATTTGAATTTGATCCGGGCTCGTTTGAAATAATGGTGAGTATCTTCTGAAATTCATTTCTTGCAGAATAAGAATCTCCTGAATCCAGCATCTGAACAGCCATTTCCGAACGCCGCTGTACATTTTCTTTCATAATCTTTTGGACGGCCCTGTCGCGGGCAGACATAATATTTAAATCCCCGGGGGTCAATACCAAAGCCTTATCGTATTCTTGAACTGCCAGCTCATAATCTGATTTCTCAAAGAATTTCTGACCTCTTAAGCAAAGCTTCTTGGACTGCTCCACTTTACTGAATAGCTCTTTTTGTATTCTTTCCAGTTCTTCCTGTTCCTTTTTTTTCCTTTCTTTGGCCAGACCTTCCGCCTGCGCACTCAATGATTTGACTTCAACGCTCAAGACCCAGTCAAAATATTCCGGATGGATATTAAGGATCTCCTCCTTAGCCTTTTCCGCCCAAGAATCAGACTCTCCTTCTCCCCTCTCAAATCGTTTCTTAAAATACTCAAAGGCCAATTCAGTTTGTCCATTCTTTTGATAAAAGTAAGCTAAATTCATGTAAGGAGGCAAATAATCTTTATCAATTTGAATGGCGCTGAGGTAATACTGCTCAGCCTTTAACGGCAGATTGATCTGTTCGCTCAAAACCGCCAGATCATTGAGGACAACCGCATTTTCCAGCCCCAGAGAGATCGCTTTACTGTAATACGTAAAAGCGTCTTGAAAATTGCCTTTTCGTTGCGCTTCGTAACCTTTTAAACGGTATTGCTCGATAACCTGTTCTTTTGATTCCGCGAAAACGCGTTGATGAAATGCAATAAGGGAAAAGGATAAGAGAAGTGCAATGACCTTATAATTTGTCTTTTTAGCTGTTCTATTGAAAGTAAGCATAATACATGAAATTATCTTTTGCAAGGGAAATTTAGGCCCCATTCAGACCATGTTCAGACTCTGTTAAAACCTATGCCTCATGGGTAGACTGATTGATAACATGGCCCATGTCTGGCATACCATCTCCATTTTCACGATCCCCGATTCCAGCAAACGCAGTTCGTTTGTCTATTTCTTGCACAACCCCTTGGTAATCAACATTCTCATCCATCACATACTGTTCGAGGCCTTTAAGAGATATCTTATCCTTCATAAGGCCGGCGAATTTATTTATTTCCTGATTTGTATTGATAAAAATCCCACCAACTAAAAAATCCTGATGAAACCAAATATTTTTGTATTGTCGCCCTTTTTCTAGCGATAACTGATTCCTCTCCATGATTTGATTTGTCTTGAGCGCGCCCAAAATCGTCACCGATAGATCCCCAAAATTCAAAGAGCTAACGGGAATTGGCCATTCCCATTTTATATCCTGTCCATTTATGGCAGCCCCAACGCTTTTTCCGTCGGCCTCCTGGAAAGCAAAATGAGACATGTCCTGATAAAACATTTTCAATCCCGAATCACCCTCCATCCCTTGTCCCTGCGTAAAAGCAAGTCGCTTTAAAGAATCCTCCCGTTCACAAACTTGATCCACGGCAAAGACATGCGGCAGGCTGGTCTGAAATTTCGCGTCAACACAAATCCGTTGCTGGATCCTTAGATCCGATTCCGCCAATATCCTGAAATCCGGACAGGTCTGACCGAAGATGACCATTTGCGTGGCAATGACTTTGCCCGAGCGCAAACGGACAGCCTTGACATCTCCCTCGCCGAGGATTTCCGCTATAGCATTCTCCCGAAGAATCCGCATCCCCTTGGCCTCTAGGTCCGCGAAAAGCCATCGGGCCGTGCCGGATTCCAGAAGAGATTCTATTAAATTATTCTCTGAAAGAATCAAAATAACTTCCTTACCGCGTTTGACCAAAGCCGCGGCCATTTGCAAGCCAATGAATTCATCCGATTGAATAACAACGGCATCAATCAAAGGCAACACTTCTAAAATCCGGTTAATATCGTTCAGCCTTTTCATGCCGAAAACACCGGATTTATGCGTCCCTTTGATGTCCGGAAACTTATGCACGGGCAAATCGGTCAAAAGCAAGTCGTCAAAATCAACGCATTCTTTTTCTTCAGTAAAGATCTTGTTCTTTCTTAAATTAATTTTCGATATTTTCTTATCCCGTAAAACGTTCACGCGATGAGTGTCATAAAACTTTTTTGGTTTATACAACACTTGATCGCCTAAAATTTCTCTGGCTATGAGCGAAGGAAACGCTTCACGGTTATACGGATAATAGGCCTCAAAGGTAATGAGCGTGATTTCTGATGAGGCATCTGCCGAGCGGATTTCCTCAATCGCCTTCACACCGGCAACCGAATTCCCTAAAATAACAATTCTTTTCATATCAATACATATCCTTTTTGAGCCTTTGACTTTTATAAGCCTCAACGCCGTTTCGCATCAACATAACCACCGTCACAGGCCCAACCCCGCCGGGCACAGGGGTAATAAAAGAAGCCCTCTTCCGCGCCGCGTCAAATTCAACATCCCCCACCATTTTATCCTCAACGCGATTAATCCCCACATCAATGACCACGGCCCCTTCTCTGATCCAGTCCCCTTTGATCAAGGAGGCCTTGCCCACGGCCACGACAAGGATTTCAGCCCGACGGACATGATCAACCAAACGCCCAGCCTGACTGGTCGCGAGGTGGCAAACCGTGACCGTGGCCAATTCCCTCAACAAAAGCAAACTTAAAGGCTTACCCACGATCTCACTATGCCCGACAATAACGGCCTCTTTTCCTTTTAAATCAATTGCCGTGGATTTTAAATGTTCCATCACCGCCGCCGGCGTGCAGGGAATAAGCCTGGTCTCTCCGAGGATCATCTTTCCAATATTCGCGACATTAATCCCTTCCAAATCTTTTTCAATATCCACATAATTGGCCACAGCGCGATAATCAATGGCGGCGGGAATAGGTTTATGAATCATAATACCGTCAACGCAAGGGTCAGCGTTTAACCGTTTGATAACCGTGATCAACTCTTGCTGCGTGACATCCGAGGGCAGGATCGTCAATTCATAATTAATGCCGATATTCTCAGCGACTTTTTTCTGAGAGTTCGCGTACGCGCATGCGCTATGATCCAACCCGATCATGACATTGACCAAGCGTGGAACAACGCCCGTCTTTTCTTTTAATTCAGCAACTTCCTGTTGAAGAACGCTCTTGATATTTTGAGCCAGTACCCGGCCGTCTAAAATCGTTGCCATTTTCTATTCAATTCTTCCTAAAATTTTTTAACCCACTGGATCTTTGCCACCGGGCCCGATGTTTATCCTTGATTGATTCTGACATTGATCAAGGCCGCATTAAACGCCGCCTCCAGCAGCTCCACCGCCACCTCGACGTCACTTAATAAATGTTTGTTCCCTTGCTCGACAAGAATAGGCGTCAGCCTCACCGCCTGATAACACAGCCGGCAGACCTTTAAAGGAACCTTCCGGGCCTCCTTTAAAGCCATCCTTCTTTCTTTCAAAGCAGCGCCGCGGGATTGAACAACCCTTAAATAAGCTTGGGCATCCAAATCCACAAACTCCAGAAACTGTTTGCGTAAGTGTTCACTCTTATGAAGGACCCTCTCTATTCCTTTTCCCGCCGCCTTAGAAGACGTTTTACCTATGGAATAATTGGCCACCATAGAAAGAAGCGCCGCGGCGACTGACGCGGTCAAGGCCGCGGCCGAGCCGCCTCCCGGGACAGGCGTTTTTCGAGACAGGGCATCTACATATTCTTCTAATGTATGATGAATATATTTCTTAGCCATTATTATATAGTTCTGACTTTCGCCGAATGGGGATAATGTGGAAACCGTTGAATGATGGGGGTATCTTAACTGAAACAAAACGTGTTTTCAACAGCTTCCTCAGCTTTTTCAAAAAGAATTCCGCTTCCCTACTCCTTTTGTTCCCTAAATTATTCAGAGCAGGACACAGTATTACTCTCCGGCCTCGAAAGCATTTTTCATGACTTCAATCTTATACCGCCCCTGGTCCTCGGGGATAACGGCAACGACATCAAATCGGGTCGCGGCCTCGAAAAGATCATGACTTTGTAAATAGCTTAACGCGGTCCGCGTCAACTTTATTCTTTTTATTTTTGAAATAGATTCAAACGGATGGCCATGTCCGTCGGATGTCCGCGTCCTGACTTCAACAAAACAAATCGCGTGACGGTCTTTGGCAATGATATCGATTTCGCCGAAAGATGTCCGGAAATTTCTTTCTAAAATCCGATAGCCCCGACGTATTAAAAACTCGACCGCCAAGTCTTCCCCTTTCCTGCCCAATATATTTTTCTTCACCTTCATCTTTAGTCCATCCAATATGCGCAGTATCGTGTCGCCTTATTAATTTGACGACGCAGGAGGCGCTCATGTTCAATTGTATTGAGGGAACAGGATTACATTTCGACCCAAGTCTCACCGGTATCTCACGTGAAATTGAACGTTTTCCGATGGATCGTAGAAAGGCCAAAACGGTTGATGGCCTGCTTATGAGAAGGGGTTGGATAACCTTTATGCTGCTTAAATCCATAGTGGGGGAAAACTTGATCATAAATTCCTAAAATCCTGTCCCGGGTGACTTTTGCCACTATCGAGGCGCAGGCAATGGAAAATATTAACTCGTCCCCTCCGACAATGGTTTTGTAACGGCACGGGAGGTCTGACTGGAACCTGTTACCGTCGACAAGAATACAGACTTTCTGAAACACATCTTTGGGGGAATTCTCTGTGGTGGGGAGTTTATAAATCAATTGTCTGACGGCATTATTCATCGCCAGAAAAGTGGCCTGGAGAATATTTATCTGATCAATCACCCCTTCATTAATAATGCCGACGCCGACATGAGCTTTTCGCTGTATTTCGTGGAAAGCTTCTTCGCGCTTTTGGGCCGTCATTTTCTTTGAATCACGTATCTCAACCACAAAATAAGGATCCGTAACGGCAACCGCCGCGGCCACGACCGGACCAGCCAAAGGGCCTCGCCCCGCCTCATCGACACCAATGATAAGGATGCGGCCATTAGGACTGATTTTCTTTTCGTAATCGAATTTCAGCGATGTTCCGGTCATCAACCTTGATTTCTTAATGAAAGGGCAATCCTTTAAAGAAACTCATCCTCAGGTCTACAAAAAAACCTGTTCGGCCGCGTTGAATGTCCGCCGCACCTTTAATAATAAACAGAGATGTTTTTGAGGAAAAATGCGTGAATCCGTCGATTGGAAAGAGGGAATTCCGGGGGGCATCCCTTGATGTACGGGCCCACGCCCAACAATCACTGGGTTTTCTGCTGTTTGACCCTGACACCTTTACCAATGCGTTCTCTTAAAAAATACAGTTTAGATCTTGTGGCTATCCCTTTACTGATAACTTTAAGGCTTTCGATCACCGGAGAATGTAAAGGAAAAACTCTTTCAACTCCCTCTCCAAAAGCAACCTTACGTACGGTAAAAGACCCTTTTAAACCTTTGCCGGTCTTGCGGATAACGGTCCCTTCAAACGGGTGCAACCGCTCTTTATCCGCCTCCTTAACTTTAATCTTCATTTTAACGGTATCCCCGACTTGAAACTCAGAGACATCCTGTCTAACGTATTTTTGTTCAGTCTGTTTTATTATCTCACCAATATTTACCACCATGACCCCTAACCTCCTTAAATTTCTTATGAAAAAATGTTTTCTTTATTCTCTTTTTTGTTTTCTTTCCCATAAATCCGGTCGATTACTTTTTGTTTTTATCAAAGATTGCTCTTTCCGCCACTCTTCAACCTCTTTATGGTGGCCCGATAGTAACACATCCGGCACTTTTATGCCACGGAAATTTGCGGGCCTCGTATATTGAGGATACTCCAGCAAACCATCTTCAAAAGACTCATCCAAGAGAGAGGCCTCTTTACCTAATACTCCCGGTACCAGCCGTGTGATGCAATCGACCAGGACCATGGCAGGAAGTTCGCCTCCTGTCAAAACATAATCGCCGATCGACACGCTCTGATCAACAAGTTTCTGACGGACGCGTTCATCAAGTCCCTCATAATGCGCGCAGAGGACAATCAAATTCTTTGATTGGGATAATTTCTTGGCAAGTCCTTGCGTCAAGGGTTTGCCGGTCGGGCACATCAATATAACCTTGGCAACCCTTCTCCCCTTGATTTTCTTAACAGCATCAAAAATGGGTTGAGGCGTCATCACCATGCCGGGTCCTCCGCCAAAGGGGCGGTCATCAACCTTCCTATGTTTATCGTCGCTGTAATCCCTGAGGTCATGACAAAGGACAACGATCTTCTTTTTTTCCTGGGCCCGCTTGATCATGGACACATTTAAAAAAGGCTGAAACAATTCCGGGAAAATGGTGATGATATCAAACCGCAACATAGTTATGCCTATTCATCATTCGCGCGTGACGAATTGAAGAAATGTTTCCTGTCAATGCTGAACGTTTTCTTTTACGGCACCATTGGCCTACAACGTAGAACCATAAGTCTTTAAAAATTCATTTTGAAACTCGGCGTACCTGTCCTCTTGGATCGCTTGGCGAATCTGCCGCATCAAGCTAACATAAAAATAAACATTGTGATATGAAATTAATTTTAACCCCAAAACCTCTTTCAGATTCGCCAAATGCCTTAAATAACTCCTTGTATATTTACGGCAAACAAAACAGGCACAGCTCTCGTCAATGGGGGCCAGATCTTTTTTATATTCAGCGTTGCGCAGGACGACCTTGCCTTTTTTGGTAAAGGCCGTGCCATGCCGGCCGTACCGCGTCGGAATACAGGTATCAAACATATCAATCCCCTCTCCCACGGCCTTGACGATCTGATCAGGGAGGCCGATCCCCATGAAATACCGTGGCTGATCCGGCGGCAATAACGGCATAACCCAATCCAGTGTTTTAAACATCTCCTGGACGGGTTCTCCCACACTCACCCCTCCGATCGCATAACCGTCGAAGCCGATGGCTAAAATCTCTTCGGCCGATTGTTCTCGTAAATCTTTAAACGTTGCGCCCTGAACAATTCCGAACAGAAATTGTCGATGCGTCTTCAGCGGATTTCGCAGGAAATATTCCCTGGAACGCCTCGCCCAATGCGTTGTTCTGGCCACGGATTCTTCCGCCTCTTTTCTCTGGCAAGGATACGGCGCGCATTCATCCAGGGGCATGATCATGTCCGCCCCCAGGACATGTTCAATCTTGATGACATCCTCCGGCGTTAAATAACAGGTTGAGCCATCCAGGTGCGAACGAAATTCAACGCCGTTATCATCCAGTTTCCTGAATTTTGTCAAACTAAAAATCTGGTAGCCGCCGCTATCCGTCAGAACAGGCCTGTCCCAACTCATAAATTTATGCAGACCGCCGGCATGCTCTATGACCTCGAGCCCCGGCCGGAGATATAAATGATAGGTATTGGATAACACGATCTGAGCGTCAAATTCCAGCAAGTCCTCGAAAGAGAGTGACTTAACCGTGGCATTGGTCCCCACCGGCATAAAAAACGGAGATTCGATCGTGCCATGGTCGGTCCTGACAATGCCCAGCCTGGCCTTTGAATTCTTGTCTTTTTTGATGAATTGAAACATTCGCCTTTACACCTTTTCCCTCGGGGCACATGTTGATCTTATTATAAAATCAACATCGCGTCGCCATAACTATAAAACATGTATTTACGCTCAATGGCCTCTTGATAGGCTTTCCTCATTAAGGCCTTTGTTCCAAAGGCATAAACCAGCATTAATAATGTGCTGTAAGGAAAATGGAAATTGGTCAGCAAAACATCGACTAGACGAAACGGATAGCCCGGATAAATAAAGATATTGCTTTGCCCTTTCAAGTGACCGGTTTGAGCGACTGTCTCCAGGACCCGGCAACTTGTCGTGCCCACAACGACGATCTTCTTCCCATTTTCTCGGGCTTTAATAATGTGAGAAAACGCCCTTGAGGAAATCATGTATTGCTCTTCATGCATTTTATGATTCCGGATATCCTGTTCTTCCACAGGTTTGAATGTCCCATAGTTAACGTGAAGCGTCACTTTCTCGAGCTTGTGCCCTTTTTTCTTTAAACGCTCCAAGAGCGCCGTTGTAAAATGAAGTCCGGCCGTCGGGCAAGCCACGGATCCCCATTTCCTGGCATACACCGTCTGATAATATTTCCGGTCAATGGCCTTGTCCGGTCTGTCAATATACGGAGGCAACGGCATATGGCCTGCCTTATGTAAATACTTAAGAACATCCCGTTTGTTAAAACGCACGAGCCGGTTTTCTTTGTCAATAATTTGCGCCACCAACTGTCCATCCGCGAAGGCGATCTGTTCATGCTCCTTGAGCCGGCGCATCGGCCGCATCAGCACTTCGTACACATCTCCGTCCCCCAGGGCCTTCAGCAAAAAGAATTCAACCTCCCCGCCGGTCTGATCCCTCCGGCCCAGAAGTCTCGCCGGAATAACCTTACTGTCATTAAGAACGATGAGGGATTCCTCCGGCAGATAGCGCCCGATATTCGAAAAAGAATCATGCCGAAAACTTCCCGTCTTACGGTCCACAACCATTAACCTGGCCTTGTCTCGACGGGTTAAAGGAAACTGAGCGATCAAGGCCTGTGGAAGATCATACCCGAATTCCTTTAAATGTGTCTCTTCTGTCAAATTCTGAGTATGTTCCATGAGTTGTGCGGAGGTCAATAAAACTACTTTCGACTTAACCCTGATTTAATCCTTAACAATCTCAGCCCCGGGATAATAGTGCTTTAAAATCTCTTTGTAATCATAACGTTGCTTCGACATAAAAAACGCGCCCCACTGACACATCCCGACTCCATGGCCCCAACCCCGGCCATAAACATCGAAGTAGTATCCCTTCATCTCGACTTTATAATAATTGCTCTTTAATTCATTGGGGCCGAGGATATTCCGTAAGGCTTTTCCTGAAATAATTTCTCGCTGACCGCTTCGGGTAAAAATGACCAAACTTCTTATTCTCCTACTCCGGTCTCTTGCGACGACACGAATTTCCTTAATCAAATCGATCGTGTAACCATTCTTGTTCAATTTTTCCTGAACATCCTTTGAACGAAAATTTTTCTTCCAGCGGTAATGCGGCGCCTTCCGGCAAAAACCGCATCGAACGCCCGCTAACGGCGGTAGATCATGGTTCCAAAGTTCCCGGGCATCTTCCGTGTGTCCGCCGCAGGCCGAATGAAAATAAGCCGGAAGGATCTTTCCTTTATACTTTAAAAACTCATCCTTCGTACGATCGACGGCCAGAGATGTCCGATACCGTTCCGCGCTCTTCCCGCCATACACCTGAGAATAAACATCATTGGTCAGATCATATTCTGAACCTTCAGCGGCTGCTTGTGACTGATAGAAGGCATACGTCCTGGCGGCAACAGCTTGCGCTTTGATCGCTTCAAGCGGCCAACGATAAGAAATCTCATGATACAAAACCCCCTTAATATATATCTCCAGGTCAAGGGTATTAACGACGAGCAGTTTTTGATTCTTATCCGAGATAATATCAATAATACCGCGAAACCGCTGGCTCTTTTTCCCCTGGCGGATCATGACGTCTTTTTGCGCCAAAATCCTTAAACGAGGACACGGATAAAACTGCTGACCGATATGAATGCCGTTGGGAACGGCCTGCACACGGGAATTTCGCAAGGCCCGTCCGGAGGTTAACAATCCGTTCGTCTTTTGATTAACCAATTTATATTTCCCCCGAATAGACAAAACGACATTATCCGCCTTTTGAACCACAGCGACACGGATTTGATGCCGCGGCTCAGGTGAAGGCGGTCTAAAAGAAAATGGCTGCAAGAAACTGGTTAAAAAAAGAAAACACAGCGTAAGGTTATTCATCTCTTTCTCAATATATGTAAAATGACGCTAACGATAAGACTGATCAAAAGACAGGTAGCCAAAGGGAAATAAAACGTGAAATTTTCCTTCTTAATCAAGATGTCCCCCGGCAATTTTCCCGCCCCGGGGAACTTCCCGACCAGATAAGTCCCTAAACCGATGAGGATAAAAATCATTCCAATGGTAAAAAAAATTTTTGCCATATCGATCATAGCTCCTCCTGGGATAACATGGGGATAGGATCGGGCCGTAACAGCAGACCTCTGTCACGGTCTGATGCCAAATCCCATTTCAAATACTATTCATAACGTTCTCTTTGAAGGACTTCTTTGAGGCGGGATTTCCCCTGAATATGCTGGATGGAAGACTCTGTGAGTTCCCGGCCGCGGGGCGTCCGTTTTAAAAAGCCGATTTTCAATAAATACGGTTCAACAACATCGACAATCGTATCAACCTCTTCATTCAATGTCGCGGCGAGGGTCTCAACACCGACAGGGCCGCCCTTATAATGGCTATCCAAAACTTTAAGGAGTCTGCGGTCCATTTCATCCAGGCCTTTTTCATCAATGGCAAGTTTTTGCATAGCCTCGATGACGATACTGTGATCGATCCATCCGGAGGCTTTGACCTGGGCGAAATCACGGACGCGGCGTAGAAGCCTGTTAACGATCCGCGGCGTCCCCCGGGCTCTTTGCGCGATTTCAAAAGCGGCTTTCCCGTCAAGCGTGACATTTAATTTCACGGCAGATCTTGAAACAATCTGACTCAGTTCTTCGGGACTATAAAAATCCAGATGATGAAAAATACCAAAACGATCCCGCAACGGAGAGGCCAATAACCCGCTGCGCGTGGTGGCGCCGATCAAGGTGAATGGTTTGAGATTAAAATTAATCGTCTTGGCGTACGGCCCTTTATCCACAATAAAATCGATCTTAAAATTCTCCATGGCCGGATACAAAAACTCCTCCACCACTTTAGACAGACGGTGGATCTCGTCGATGAATAGTACATCCCCGCGCTCCAGGTTCGTCAGGATGCCGATGAGGTCCCCGGCCCGCGTTATCGCCGGGCCCGAAGTGATCGTAATCCGGGCCCCCATTTCATGCGCCACGATGTTCGCTAAAGACGTTTTCCCCAGCCCAGGAGGTCCGGAAAAAAGCATGTGCTCGACAGGTTCCCGGCGTTGTTTGGCCGCCTGTAGGGAAACCTGCAAATTATGCATCAGATCCTGTTGACCGACAAAATCATTGATCAGAATAGGACGCAATGACAAACTATAAACCTGATCCTCTTCACTCTCCTGACTGAATACTATTTTGCGTTGTTCATCCATTCTCAGAACTCTTAAAATAAGTTGGTTATTAACCTACGCGCAATGAGTGGAAGTCCGTAACCACTCCTCAAGCCATTTCTTCAGCAGGGGCGATATTCTCTTTATGCCGTAAGACTTCAATATCCCCAAAAACCTGTTTTTGGATCACCTTGATCTCTTTAAGCCGAATCAGTTCCAGCACCGCTAAGAACGTGACAATGACCTCAATCTTGCTTTTGGATTGCCCAAATAAATCCTTCAAAAGGATCGAAGACCTATCCAGAAGAACGTGCAAGACATCATGGATCTTACGCTCAACCGTGAACTCGTCCTTGACGATTTCATGAATCACATCTTCGGGGAGTTTCTTTAAAGCCTCCGTCAACGCGTTGATTAAATCAAAAAGGTTCGCCTCAAAAAATGTCTCCTTCGCTTCATTCTTGATCTGATCCGTGAGTTCTTCATCCGCGGCGCGGGCGAAGAAATCTCGACGTAAGATTTCTTTCTCCTGCAAGGCGTCAGCGATTTCTTTAAACCTCTTATATTCCTGCAGGCGGCGGACCAGCTCATCCCGCGGGTCTTCCTGTTCCTCCTCTTCCACCTGAGGATCCGGCGGAAGAAGCATCTTGGATTTGATTTGCATCAGGGTCGCGGCCATGACTAAGAAATCTCCAACCACATCCAAATCCAGCATCTGCATCATCTCAATATACTTCATATATTGATCCGTGATTTCCGCGATAGGGATATTAGATATATCAATATCGTCTTTCTTAATAAGATACAGGAGAAGATCCAGCGGCCCTTCAAAAACGTCTAGTCTCAGTTTGTAACTCATCGCAGTCCTTTGAATAATTCTTAGAAATGGGCGTTGTACAATGCACACCCGAACAACTTTTCCGCGTATTTATAGCAACGAAGCTCTATGGGTCAAAATATTTGCCCACGTCAGCATGGATTCAGCCCAATCCGCATCCATCCGGACATTATTTCGTAAAGATCCAAAATCTTTTTTGAACCATTCATACGTAGGAAGAAAACGGGAAGATTTGGGAGCTAAATCCAAGGCATTTACATACTCCTCTGTTTCAACTAAAAATTGATCCACCCTTGCCCGGCGGCCTTCCATACACCAACGGCACAAACGGCCTAAATTAACGGCAATGTTTAGCGTCAGATCCTTGGCATCCATCTCTTAGCCCTTCAATAACGACCGAGTGATCGATTCAACTTGGCCTCTAATTCCTTGATCCAATATTTCCCGGCTTAAATTTTGCGCCGGTCTAATATTGATCATGGAATCAAAATCCATTTGATCGGTTTCTAAATCCAAACCAGCACCCCAAAGGTCTGTCTGACGACTCCCATCCTCAAGGAGAATTTGCTCTCCATCCACATGCTTTTGTCCTCCGGCAGCCAAAACTCTACGCTGAACATCCACAACCACTTTAACATATCCTTTTAGGTCCTCAGCCACACGTTTGAGAGATTCTGAATCGATTTTGGATCGGATGATTAATAACATAGTCTATTGATGTCCAATGGTTTTTCGCCATTAACTTCCTGTTCGACTTTCATCCACTAATCCACTGAAAGATGAGTTTAACCAAAAATAATCTCCCGCACTTCGTGCAGTGTCTCCCGGGCGATGCGCTGGGCACGAGTTTGTCCGTCGTTCAGGGTTTCCTGCACGCGGGCTTTATTGCCTTCGAACTCTTTGCGCTTTTGTTGAATCGGCGCCAGATGTTTGATTAACGCCTCGGCAAAGATCATCTTGCACTCGGTGCAGCCCTTTTGCGCCTTGGTGCACCATTGGTAAACGTCCTCTTTCTTCTCCGGCGCGAAAACACTGTAATAGCTGTAGACATTGCATTCCTCTGGATGACCGGGATCCGATAACCTGATCCGTTTAGGATCCGTAAACATATTCTTGATTTTAGACTTAATGTTTTCGGGAGAATCCGAAAGGTTAACGGCGTTCTGATAGCTCTTGCTCATCTTGCGACCGTCCAAACCCAAAAGTCGCGGGGTCTCCGTCAACAGGGCTTCAGCGTCATGGAAGAATTCTTTTTTATACAGATGATTAAACCGCCGGCCGATTTCTCTGGTCAATTCAATATGGGGCAGTTGATCCTCGCCGATGGGAACCGCGTTGGCCTTATAAAGCAAGATGTCCGCGGCCTGCAAGACGGGGTACCCCAGGAAACCGTAGGTTTGTAAATCGCGCGTTTTAATCTCCCGAAGCTGTTCTTTATAGGTAGGGTTGCGCTCAAGCCATCCCAGCGGCGTGACGCAGGAAAAGATCATATGCAGGATCAAATGTTCGGGGACTTGTGACTGGACAAAGATAATGGACTTTTCCGGATCGATACCGCAGGCCAGCCAGTCAACGGCCATCTCAAAAATATTATCCTGAATGTCGCGGCTGTATTCATATTCCCCCATATACGCGTGCCAGTCGACAATACAAAATAGGCAGGTGTATTCCTCTTGCAGCTTAAGCCAATTATGAAGGGCCCCGACCAAATGTCCCAAGTGGAGTTTTCCCGTCGGACGCATGGCGCTAAATACGGTTTTTTTCATAATTTTTGCGCAATCGATTCTATTTCATAGGCTTCAATAATGTCGCCAACCTGGTACTTATCAAAACCCTCCACGGAAATCCCGCATTCCATCCCTTCCGCCACGTCACGGACATCATCTTTAAATCTTTTCAGGGATGAGATAACGCCGGAGTAAACGACCGCATCATTGCGAAGAACATCCACATGGACCTTGCGGTTGACCTTGCCCTTGACCACGAAGCATCCGGCCACGATACCATGCTTGGAAAGTTTAAAAACCTCTCGGATTTCAATGCGGCTTAAGAATTTCTTGCGCGTCTTGGCCTCGAGCATCCCTTCCAAAGCATTCTTGATATCATTGACAGCATCATAAATGATTCTGTAATGACGCACATCCACAGGTTTCTTTTCAAGCTCCTGCTTAGCCCTGGGATCAACCCCAACATGAAAACCTATAATGATTGCTTTCGAAGCCACGGCCAAAACTACGTCGGACGCGTTAATGTCGCCTACGCCCAGATGAATGAATTTAAGTTTTACTTTGTCGCTGGGAATCTTTTCCAACGAATCTTTTAAGGCCTCTAAAGAACCCTGGACATCCGCCTTAATAATAACACTCAACTCTTTGACTACCCCCTGTTGAATCTGGGAATAAAGATCCTCCAGACTGATCTTCTGGTAGGAATGCAGTTTTTTATTTTTTAAATCTTCCTCACGCTTGGAGGTGATCTCTTTAGCTTGTTTCTCATCAGCGACGACATAAAAAGCCTCTCCCGCTTCCGGGACATGCGATAACCCTAAGATTTCTACCGGCATTGAAGGCCCAGCCTCTTTAACCGCCCGTTTATGATCGTCAAACATCGCCTTGACTTTACCGAGATGAGGCCCGACCACAAGGATGTCCCCTTCCCTTAAAGTACCGCTTTGGACAATCAATGTTGTCACCGCGCCTTTTCCGCCGCTCAAATGAGCCTCGACCACGATACCTGAGGCACTTTTTTCATAATTGGTCTTTAACTCCAAGAGCTCAGCTTCAAGCAAAATCATTTCAAGCAAACTGTCTACGCCTTCTCCCGTAACGGCCGAAACAGGGGCGACCACGGTTTTGCCTCCCCAATCTTCAGGCATCAAATCCCGTTCGGAGAGTTCTTTTTTAACACGGTCTATGTCGGCGTTCCGGCGATCAATCTTGTTCAAAGCCACAAGAATGGGGACACCGGCGGCACGGGCATGATCAATGGCTTCTTCTGTCTGCTGCATAACACCTTCATCAGCCGCAACAACCAGCACAACCAAATCCGTAATATGCGCCCCTCGGGCACGCATGGAAGTAAAGGCCTCATGACCGGGGGTATCAAGAAATGTTATCCTCCCCTTGGGTAATGTAACTGAATAAGCCCCCATATGCTGGGTGATCCCGCCGTGTTCTGAATCCGCCACACGGCTTTTCCTGATCCGATCCAGCAGCGTTGTTTTCCCATGATCCACATGTCCCATGAATGTCACCACCGGCGATCTTTGTTTTAATAATGCAGGGTTTTCATCTTCTTTCTTATGATCCTCAATCAGTTGTTCCTCTTGCGTCCTGACTTTGGCGAGGCTAAAACCAAACTGTCTGGTCAATTTCTTAACGGTATCAATATCCAGGTTTTGATTGATGTGGGCAAATATACCGAACTTCATCAACTCTTTAAGAACAACGCTGGATTTTTGTTGAATCTTTACGCTGAAATCTTTAACGGTGGTCGGAACACGGATTTCGATTTCTGGTAAAACCTCCTCTGGGGCCTGCATTTCTTCCATCACAGATACCGACGACGCTGAAACAACTTGCGGTCTTGAAGTTTCAACGGCCGGCGACGAAGAAGAAATTTCTTGAGCAACCCCGGAAAAAGGAGATGTCGGGGTTAAGCCTCCCGGCTTTTCTTTACCGACGGAAGGAGAAACCGTTAACTCTTCTTTTGAGAAAGCTGTGGATTTTCTCTTCTTACGGGCTAAAGGTTTTAAAGTAATCAAAGGTTCTTTGTTGATCTTAGTCCTGACGGTTTCCTTGGGAGCTGTCGTTTTCTTGACCGTTATTTTTTCTTTGACAGGGGATTCTTCCCCTTCTTGTTTTTCTTTACCCTTTTTCATCATTTTTGCCCGTGAAGCCGCCTTGGAAAGGGACTCCTCCTCGGAGATTCTTTCTTCTTTTTCTTTCTTTTCAGTCTTTTGGACGACCTTAGACTTGGGCTTTTCTTTAACTAATGGGGACTCGGCAATCTCTTTGGATTTCTTCGTCTTGAGGGAGATAGGTTTTTGTTCTTTCTTCGGTTCTTCCTTCTTGGGGGGAATCTTCTTCGTTTTTGCGATTTCACTCTTCAAAACCGAAACCACAGCCGCGCTTAAGTCCTGCTCTCGATCTTTGGCCTTCAACATCAAGGACTTTAATGTCTGTAAAACAAACTCACTTGTCGTATTTAGCTCGTCAGCTAATTCATATACTTTCATACCATTTTATTCCTTCATAAATAAATCACTGTAACCTCGGCCCACCGTCAACCGACTTATTAAATCCTTCGATCTTCTCAGAGACAGGGATCAGACCAAGAAAAAATTTATCCTTGCAAAGATTTTGCCTCGTCAATAATCTTTTGAGCCTTGATTTTACCTAAACCTTTAATTTGTGTCAAATCTTCAATGTTAGCCTTGGAAATTTTTTCTAAGGTATCCAATCCTAATTCTTTCAAATGGGCGATTAATTTATCTCCCACACCCGCCAAATCGGAAAGATCGGCGTGACGATCTTTTTTTCCTGAAATTTTTTTCTCTTCAACCTCCTCCTGGGCTTCCAATTCCTGCTGGTATTTCTGCCATTGCTCGAGAGAAAATAAATTCAACTCCCATGCGACAAGTTTACTGGCTAAACGGACATTCTGTCCATGTTTCCCGATAGCCAGAGAAAGCTGATCATCGGCGACAATGATATTGGCTTTTTGATCATCGAAATTAAGTTGAATCTGGGATATTTCAGCCGGTGAAAGTGCCGCCTGGATATATTCCTTAATATCTGATGAATAGCGAACAATATCAATTTTTTCCCCCTGAAGTTCAGAAACGATGTTTTTGACACGGGAACCTCTCATGCCGACACAGGCGCCCACGCAATCCACCTTCTCATCCTTGGAATACACCGCGACTTTCGTCCTTTCGCCTACGTCGCGGGATATAGATTTGATCTCCACGATGCCTTCATAAATTTCCGGGACCTCCATTTCGAAAAGCCTTTTGACAAAATTCGGATGCGCTCGCGATAAAATGATCTGCGGCCCCCTGCTTTCACGCGAAACGTCCAAAAGATAAGCCCGTATCCTGTCGCCCTGCCGGAACTCTTCTTTGCCAGACTGCTCCTTCTTGGGAATGCACGCTTCTGTCTTACCGAGATCAATAATGATGTTGCCCTTTTCAAAACGGTAAACTCCCCCTGAAATGATTTCGCCGATCCTGGAGTGGTATTCATTAAAAACCACATCTTTTTCCGCCTCGCGGATTTTTTGAATCACAACCTGTTTGGCTGTTTGCGCGGCAATACGGCCGAATTCGCTTGAACGGATTTCCTGCTCACCGGCATAAGCCGTCAGCTTACCTGTTTTTGTATTAAGGACAACGCGAACCTCATCGTCCTTGCCTACGGTCCATAATTTTTTGGCCGCGGAGGCAACAGCCGCCTCTACCGCCTCGATAAGGATTTCCTTTTGGATCCCTTTATCGCGTTCCAATTGTTCCAATATGCCCAACAATTCACTGCTTTCCATACCTTCATTCCTTCCTTATCAAAGACTAATACTTCGTTACCTGAGTTTTGAACATATTTATTTGCAAATGTACGCAGTATTGTACTGTGTTCTTCTGTAAATAATTTAGGTAACACGGCACTAAGGTCTAAATTATTAATTTGTTATATTACCTGCACAGCCTTCTGAATGGTTTCCAGAGAAACAGTAAGAGGGTTTTGCTTCGAATCAATAACAATCCCTTTCTCTAAAACCTCTTTTATGACCCCTACTAACTCTCTCTTATTCTCCAGCGGCTGTGAAAGATAAAATCTGACTTCACGGCCCACAACTCTTTGAAAATCTTTTTGAGTCCGCAACGGCCGATCCAACCCGGGAGAGGAAACATCAACCATGTAATCCCCATCAATCATTATCCCCTCTTCTAATTGCTTCGACAAAAATTTATTGATCGAACTGCATTCATCAATCGTGATCCCGCCGTGTTCTTTATCCGCCAGAACTTCAATGAGAACAGATTTGCCCCGGCGTCTGATCTTGAGCTCAATGACCTCAACGTCCAATGTCGCGGCGAAGGGTATTATGAGGTTTTTTACTTGTTCTGTCAAATTTTCAAACATGGGTCTTGCGATGTCTCCGGCATCTTTATTTTTCATTCATTGCCTATAAAAAAGAAGAAAGCGTTTTAATAACTTCATGTTTATCAACTAAAATCACCTCTTGCGTTTGCCGGTTCTTGATTTCTACCTTACCATTGACCAGATTTTTTCTTCCGATGATAACGCGCAGCGGGATTCCGATGAGATCAGCGTCGTTAAATTTACGTCCCGGGGTGTCTTCCCGGTCATCTACCAGCACATCAAATCCGGCCTGAGTCAATTCGTCGTGATAACGAGATGCTAAAGTGACGATTTCTTCATCCTGCCCCGAGGCGTGCAACGGCAGGATCTCAATGTCAAAAGGAGTCACTTGCCTCGGCCAGATGATGCCTTTTTCATCATGACTTTTTTCGATAATCGCCGCGATAACGCGGCTGACGCCAATGCCGTAACACCCCATAATCATCGGTTTCTTCTGGCCATCTTCATCGAGAAAATAAGCTTCTTGGGCTAGGCTGTATTTTGTCCCCAACTGAAAAATATGGCCCAGTTCAATCGCCACCTGTTTTGTCAGCGTCGCTTTCCGGCATTGAGGACAAAGGCCGTCTTCTTCCTTTGGCCCATGAAGCCCGCTATGAAATCCACACGAAGGACACAAAAGGACATGATCCTCTCCGATCGAAGCGGGCACCATAAACTCATGCGAGACATCTCCGCCCATGGCCCCGGAATCCGCCTCCAGAATGAGCGTGTCTAAACCGCACCGCGCAAAGATTTTCTTATAGGCTTCAAACATCAATTGATAATTTTTCTTTAACCCTTCCTTGTCGCGATCAAAGCTATACGCGTCTTTCATAATAAACTCGCAGGCCCGGACAATGCCAAATCGCGTACGAAGCTCATCGCGGAACTTTGTTTGAATCTGATACAAAACCACGGGGAGCTGACGGTAGGACTTGACGAAATCCTTAACTAAATCCGTAATGACCTCCTCATGCGTCGGCCCCAAACACATGGACCGCCCTCGGCCGTCTTGAAATTTGATCATAACATCGGCGAGAACTTGATCTCGTCCTGTTTTCTTCCACAACTCCAGCGGATGCAGACACGGCAAAAAGAGTTCCCGCGCGCCGACCGCCTCCATCTCCTCACGAATAATACGCTCAATACGCCGCAGGACCTTCAAGCCCAAAGGCAAATACGAGTACACCCCGGAAGTCAACATATGCACTAATCCGGCCCGTAACAGCAGCCGATGACTGACGGCCTCTGTTCCGATGGGGTCTTCCTTCAACGTTGGGATAAAAAATTTAGACCAATACATCTACGCATCTCTCTCTTATTCAAAAAATCCCTCGGGAAGGATGACCCGCCGTTTTTCAAACTTTTTCATAAAAGACGGCCTTCTTTTATCCATCCTCCACTCCCCTATAATATCCCCCTGTTCTGACACGCCTTTTTGATGAAACTGGAAAATGTCATGCAATAAAACTTTCCCCGTATTGTCGTCATAAGAAACATCTGTAACATACGTGATACGCCGCCGCCCATCCATAAATAATTCTATATGGACAATCAGATCAATCGCTTTGGCTACCTGCTTTTGAATTTCCTGAGTGCTCAGACGAATCCCTGTCATTAAATTCATGGTGACCATCCGGTTGAAACAATCCTCCGGCGTCTCGGCGTGAACGACAGCCAGAGAACCACTGTGCCCGCTGCTGATCGACTGGATTAAATCCAACATTTCTTCTCCGCGGACTTCTCCCATGATAATGCGGTCCGGGCGCATGCGCAAAGAGTTGACAAACAACTCCCGAATAGAAATATCTCCCTTCCCTTCAATGTTGGCCTGTTTTGAAGCCAACGAAACGACGTGCTCCTGCAAGAGGTGCAGCTCGGGGGTATCTTCAATAGTCACAATCCGTTCATACGAAGGGATATGACGGGAAAATACGTTTAAGGCTGTTGTCTTTCCAGCCCCTGTCGATCCACAAAAAACCACATTAAGTTTGGCCTTCATGGCCCCGATGAGAAGCGCGGCGATCTGCTTATCGAGTTCTTTAAGCCTGATCAAGTCATCCACGGTCCCAATATCATCTTTAAACTTACGGATCGTCATGACAGGCCCAATTAATGAGCAAGGCGGCAGGATAACGTTCACCCGGGATCCGTCCGTGAGCGAGAAATCGACATACGGAGACGATTCATCCAGCCGTTTGTTCGATCCCGACGCGGTTAATAGCTTATGGATGGTATGTTGGAGATGACGGTTATCATCAAATTTAATATCTGTCAGAGAAATCCGTCCCTCTTTCTGGATATACACACGGTTGTATCCATTGACCATGATTTCCGTAACCGCTTTATCTTCCATCAATGGTCTTAAGGGGCCCAGACTGATAATCGCGCTGACAAGAGTCCTGACGAGGATAAGCCGATGCTCCGGCTCCATTCGGATCTTCTCCTGATGGCAAAGATCCAAGATGGCATCATTAACGAAACTCCTGAGTTGATCTTCGGTCATTCTGTCTTTGACCTTAAGGAATTCCGTCTCATTAATAAGGTAACGATGGACCCTTTCTTTTATGTCTTCTAACATCTCTCTCTTTTCATTACCCGGCGACGCCAGGAACATTCTCTGGATTTATTTAACCCAGATGAAGCAATCCTTTAATTTTTTCAATAACGCCGATTTTTTCAAAATCCATGTAGGTCACAAATAACGCCAATAATATCAGCAAACTGAAACCAACGCGCACAATATTTTCTTCCATTCTGGGGGACAACGGTCGGCCACGGATTTTTTCAATACCAAACAATAATAAGTGTCCTCCATCCAGAGGGATCACCGGAAGTAAATTAAAAATGGCCAGACTGGCGCTGATTGCCGCCAGAATATATAAAAACGGCGACAGTCCCATTTCCGCCGCGGCTTTAACAATGGTAAAAATAATAACCGGCCCTCCGATCCCGCCCTCTTCGACCGTCATGGAACCTGTGGCCAGATAATAAAGCGACTGGTAAGTCAAGATGGTTAACTCAATCAGTTCCTGAAATCCCTTCTTGAGAGAAGGGACAAAGCCCAGTTGGAACACTTCCACCTCACTGGCCGGGGTGATGCCGATAGAACGAAATTCCTCCGGCTGGCCGATCTTGCTTTTTATTCGATCAATCTTGGGGACAACCGCCACCGTTATGTCCTGCCCGCCCCTTAAAATCTTTAACGTGATTCGATCCCCTTTGGATTCAGCAATGCTTTTTTGCAGACCACTCCATCCGGAGACTTCTTGAGAATCCACTTGAATAATCTTATCCCCTGCCCGCAGGCCGGCGCCTTCGGCGGGAAGATTCTTCAATACAGTTCCGATCTCATTGTTGAAAGGCGTAATCCCAATGCTGCGCTGTTCTCTCATCTGACCAAATATATTTTTTGACTTAATAATTTTCGGAACAATCGTCTTAGTTATTTCCTGCCCGTCTCTGAGAATTTTTAAATGGATCTGGTCACGGGTCGTTTGCGCAATGTTCATTTTAAGCTTGGCCCATCCATAAATCGGCTTGGCATCCACCTCAAGAATTTTATCCCCAGGTTGAAGTCCCGCCTCTTGAGCCGGATAGCCGGTCAAGACTTCTCCCACTTTGGCTGAATCTGTTTGGTACCCGATCATAAAAACGAGCACAAAACAGATATAAGCCAAGATAAAATTAACCACCGGCCCGTTCAACACAATAAGCGCCCTGAGGCCTGGAGGCTTGGAATATAACTCATCCGGTCGCCCTTTAGAAGTTGTTCGCTCGTCGCCGGCTAATTTCACGTATCCGCCTAAGGGGATAAGACAAACCAAGAACTCGGTCCCTTGATGCATCCTCGAAAACAGCTTGGGTCCAAACCCGAAAGAGAATCGTTCCACGGTTACCCCCAGACGCCTGGCCGTGATAAAATGTCCCCACTCATGCACGGTCACCAGAATACCTAGAAATAGAATAAAAACCATGGTTCCCTGAATATTGGAAAAAAAGTGTTCAATGAGCATAATTATTGATCCATAACCTCTCTTGTCTTTTCCCTGGCCCAACGATCCGCGTCCAAGATTTCTTCTAAGTCCGGATTTTTCCCTATTGTATGTTTCATGACAATTCCCTCAACAATTTTATAAATCTCCGTAAAACTAATTCTTTTCTGGAGAAAAGCGCCAACCGCCTCTTCATCCGCGGCGTTTAAAACACACGGGAGCGTCCCTCCTCTGCGGGCCGCGTAGATCGCCAATGAAAGACAAGGGAACTTATCAAAATCCGGCTTCCTAAACGTTAATTGTTTTATTTGAAAAAAATCCAAAGACTTCAACCCTGAGCCGAGCCTCTGTGGATACGTCAAGGCATATTGAATGGGGAGACACATATCCGTCACCCCCATCTGGGCGATAATCGAACCATCCACAAATTCAACCATGGAATGAATAATCGCCTCCGGATGAATGACGACCTGAATATCCTGGACATCCAAATCAAACAGCCACTTGGCTTCAATAACCTCAAACCCCTTATTCATTAAAGTGGCTGAATCAACGGTGATTTTCTGTCCCATGCTCCAGCGGGGATGTCGAAGAATCTGTTTGATGGACAATCGATCAAACCGCTCTTGAGGCACATCCAGCAAAGCGCCTCCCGAAGCGGTCAAATGGATCTTTTTAAGCTCGTGGTGTTTATTTCCCTCCAAACACTGAAAAATAGCGCTCTGCTCACTATCAATAGGAATAATCGGCGCCTTATATCGATGAGATTCACGCATGATAATATCGCCGGCCATCACCAAGGCCTCTTTATTCGCCGGGGCCACCATCTTACCGGCACGCAAGGCGATTAAAAAAGGGGCTAACGCCTCACTCCCCCGCATGGCGATAACAACGATATCAACAGATTTTAACGTGACAACCTTCTCAAGTTCTTTCTCGACATTCAGAATCTTTGTCACGCGCGTGTTGATCCGTTGTTTAAGATCCTCCATACGTTCAGGGCGCACAGCGACAAAAGGCGGCTTATATTTGTTAATTTGCTTCTCGAGCAACTGAACATTATTATAAGCCGTCAATCCAACAATTTGAAATTTCCCCGGGAACCGATCAATAACTTTTAAAGTATTTATCCCAATAGATCCTGTTGACCCGAGGATGACTACTCTCTTACATCCCATTTTTTGTGGCTTCAAGAATTGGTGCAATATAAAAATAAAACGCCGGCGCTGAAAACAAAAGACTATCTATGGCATCGAGAACCCCGCCCAAAGCCGGCAGCATCTTTCCGGAATCCTTGACGTTGCAATCCCGCTTGATAAGAGATTCAGACATGTCTCCCAACTGGCCGAGCCCTCCAAAGAAAGCGCCCATCAGCGCAATATGCCCTATCGAAAAATGCGGGTCCTCCGGCAATAAAGATTTCCCTAATACCGCCGCAATCGTGCTGAAAGCAAAACTCCCCAAACTCCCTTCTATGGTCTTATTCGGACTCACCCTTGGAAGCAGAGGATGTTTACCAAATCGGCTCCCAATTAATAAAGCCCCGATGTCTCCACACTTCGTCACGAGGAGAATAAAACCCAATAATTTGATTCCCTCCATCCCGGGCAGAAGGAACCTGATTTTAATGAGAAAACTAAAAAACCAGGATACATACAAAATGCCGAAGAGCGTCGTTGAAATGCCGACGATCGCGTTCGTATTGTCTTTACGCGCAAACTGCATCAGAAAAATCATGAGGAGGGCCAAAACAATAAAAAGCAATTCCCAGTTTTTCGTTAATTCGAAACGGTCAAATATAGAAATAGGGATCACGATCCCAATGATAATGCCGGTATAACTGTAAATCGGGATCCCTTTTTTCTTAATTAAATAAAAGAACTCATAGAGCCCGCCGATGGTTAACGCCAAAAGAACGGAGATAAAAAGCCAATCATTGAGGATCGCAACGGTTACTAATAGGATCATGATCGTTGAACTTATCAATCGATCTTTATTCATATTTATTCTCAAACGGATTTCTGATTTCTAAATTCATAAAAATTATTTCCTCATCCCACAAAACGGATGTCCTGCGTTTAACGGGCATTTCCCACTTTTCCAAAACGGCGATCTCTCTGCTGGTAATCGGCAACCGCTTTTCTAAATTCATCTTCACCAAAATCGGGCCATAAAACTTCTGTAAAATACAACTCGGCATACGATAATTGCCACAAAAGAAAATTGCTGATCCTTTTTTCCCCTGATGTCCTAATGAGCAAATCCGGATCGGGGAGATCCCGGGTATATAAGGCCTGACTAACGGTCGCTTCCGTTATCGCATCAAGACCGATTTGTCCATCCCGGACAGCCCGGGCAATACTTTGAACGGCATCCACTATTTCCTGACGAGAACCATAATTAAAAGCCAAATTCATAATCAATCCGGTGTTATCTTTTGTTTCATCCATAACCGCTTTAAGACGGCGGAAAACAAAATCGGGAATGCTTTCCTTTCTCCCGATCATTCGAAACCTCACATTATTCGCTTTCAATTTCTTAATTTTTTTATCAAGCACATTGGCAAACATTTTCATTAAAACCGAAACTTCCGCCTTGGGCCTCCTCCAGTTTTCTGTTGAGAACGTATATAATGTCAAAACTTTAATGTCCATAGCCTGCGCTACGGCCACAAGCTCCTCCACACGCTTGGCCCCTTCCCAATGCCCTTGAGTACGAGTTAGTTTCCGGTTTTTGGCCCAACGCCCGTTCCCGTCCATAATGATCGCAATATGACGAGGAATATTTTTGTTGATTAACTCAGGCATATTAAAAGGGGAAATAAAATGGGGGATCATTATCCCCCATGTCAAAATAAACCTTATTCATGAATGCTATGACTGCAAAAGTAAGGAAAGAGTCCATTAATTCCGCGCAGGGCAATAATTACTCAAAGGGAATAATTTATGCCGCCCCGGAAATCGCGCAAAAATCCTTCGTTGAAGACAGATGTTCCAACTCTTTGATTTTGGCCTCTAACCTGTCTTTTATTTCTAAAATTTTATCCAATCGGGATTTAAGATCAACGTTGATCGCTTGGTTCTGCTCAGCAACTTTCTCAACCGCCTTTATTTTGTTTTGACTGCGCTTTAATTCTGCCTCTAAAGTTTCCAATTTAGCATGAAATGCCTGAACATTCTCTTCCGCGACCATGCGAAGATATCGTTCTTGCTCCAAATCTGCCCTGGCATTGGTTGCATACCGGCCATATCGGAAAGCCAACCCGCAGCTAATCGCTATGACCAAGAGCCCGACTATAATCATAATAACTCTCACGGCCAACTCCAACTTTAACGAAACAATTCCCGAAATTAACGCCCTTTCTTCGTGGCCTTGGGAAGGATGACGATTTCTACTCTTCTATTCTTTTGTCTGTCTTCTTTTGCTTCATTAGAAGCCACAGGATGATACTCCCCGTACCCTGTCGCCGAAAGACGCTGAGCTTCGAGTCCCTGTGTATCAACGAGAAAATGAAGGACGCTTAAGGCGCGGGCCGTAGACAATTCCCAATTCGATTTCCATCCGGAATATTTAATAGGGACATTATCCGTGTGCCCTTCAACCCCAACCAGAAAATCCCGGACGGTTGTATTCAGGACATCAGAAACTTTTTCTAATTTCGCTAAAGATTCCGGCTTTAATTCATCCTTGCCGGAATCAAAAAGAACCTCGGCGACAAAGGTGATCACCAGGCCTTTATCCATCATATCGACTTTAACTTCTTTATCATCTATTTCATTCTTAAGACGATCCTCCAGCTCTAACTTGGCTCTTTCTAAATCAGTCAACTGATTCTTTAATTTGGAAATTTTATCGAGGTCAGCCCGTCTCCCTTTCTGGAAAATAACCGTGCACCCACTGCTCGAAAAACCTATAATTAAAACCAATACCCATAAAAAATGTAACGGCAATTCTTTACGCATCCCTTCCTCCTTTTCTGATGGTACACCGTAACATACGAAAATTTTAAAGTCAAGAATTTTACTAACAAACCATAGCCGCGCCACAAGATACAACACAAAAAATATTATTTTCCACGAATAAAATATTGCGCCCTACAACCCCCCAGAAAAAATCCAGCGTGTCTAACGGACGATGATTTCGTCACGTTTGGTGCCGATGGAAATATACTTGACATCCACCTCTAAAAGCTCTTCTAGCCGCTCAATATAGCGCCTCGCGTTCAGTGGGAGGTTATTGTAACGACGAATGCCTGTTGTCGGCGTCATCCATCCATTCAACTGCTCATAAACAGGCTTGGCCTTGCACAGGGCCTCAAAATCCATAGGGAAATCCTTAGAAATTTTTCCTTTATATTTATATCCTGTGCAAATTTTAATTTTATCTAACCCATCCAGGACATCCAGCTTCATGATCGCCAATTTCGCGACACCATTAAGCATAACGGCGTATCTGACCATCACACTATCAAACCAACCACATCGACGAGGTCGGCCCGTTGTTGCCCCAAATTCATTTCCCTTAGTGCGGATTTCTTCCATGAGGGCTGTTGAGAATTCGGTAGGGAATGGCCCCTCGCCCACCCGCGTCGTATAGGCCTTGACACAAGCGATCACTTGATCGATCTTTGTCGGCGGCACTCCTGTCCCTGAACACACGCCTCCGACAACCGAATTGGAAGAAGTCACGAAAGGGTACGTCCCAAAATCAATATCCAGAAAAGTCCCCTGCGCACCCTCAAAAAGAACGGACTTTTTCTGATCAATGGCCCTGTTTAAGTATGTCGCCGTGTCACAGATATATTTTTCCAACTTCTTCCCGTACTCCGCGTATTCTTTAAAAATATCCCCAAAAGAAAAATCACTATAACCAAAGACGTTTTTAAAAATATCATTTTTTTCTCTTAAATTATCTTCCAGTTTTGATTTAAGGATCCGCGGGTTAGTCATATCAATCATGCGGATCCCGCAACGCGTTACCTTATCCGCGTAACAAGGGCCGATCCCGCGGCCCGTCGTGCCGATCTTATTCTTGCGTTTAGATTCCCTTAACCCGTCCAGGATCCTGTGATACGGCATGACCACATGACTGAGCCCCGCAATTTTGAGCCGTTGGGGAGTAACGTGGACGCCTCGCTGACCCAACCCCTGAATTTCCTCCAGCAATGCCTTGGGGTCCACAACCACACCGTTACCGATCACGCACACTTTTCCCTTATGTAAAATAGCTGACGGGAGCAAGTGAAATATATATTCTTTATTTCCCACAACAACCGTGTGACCCGCGTTGTTCCCCCCCTGATAACGCGCCGTAATATCGGCATCTTGAGAAAGAATATCAATAAGTTTTCCTTTCCCCTCATCCCCCCACTGAGCTCCAACGACAGCAACATTCATATGTTCTCTCCTTTAACCGGAATTACTCATCCCTCGGCGGATTTTCGCCTAACTTTTAATGAATAAATACACCAAACCAATGCCCGTCGACAGAAATACGGCCGATAAAGAAATCCTTAAATACGCCATTGACCTTTCTGAGAAAGGACGCGTTTTGTGCCTTCGGGCGATCAGAATAATACTCAGCCAAGCGGTAAAAAGCGGCAACGCGAACGACACACTGTATAAAAAAGCGAATAAAGCGCCTGAGCTGAAGTCGCCGCCTTGGATCAAAAAATAATATGTCGCGATGACCCAATAACTTTGCGGCCATTGAGAACCCCAGCCGGCGATGACTGTTGCCAGGCCAGACGATAAAATAGCCAAAATAATCCACTTGAGGATTGCATTCTTCTCACATCGCTCCTCCCTTTTCAGGCCGGCGTCATTTTCTTGAAACGGCTCTTTTAAGAAGGCGGGCCGCCGCAAGCGCAAGAGCCATCGGCTGGTCATGCGGGCTTTCCCCCCACGCGTCCAATGAATAAAATACACAACCCCTATGACCATAAAAACCAAGCCCAAGCACAAAGTAAACCCATGCAAAACATCATTGACTCCTGGTCGGATCAAAAACCGGTCATACTGACCACGGAGTAACTGATAGTTGACGCGCATGGTCGCTAAAATAAAAAATAACCCAAAGGGAAACACGCGTCTTTGAGTCGAGCCGAACCAGGAGACGAATAATAAAAAGACCAAAATGGTTGATAACGCGCAGGGATTAAATCCATCCCGCACACCCCATTGGAAGGCCGTGGTCCAAGAATCTTTTATCAACAATCCGCCTCCGGCTTACCAAAAATTGCTGTTTGAGATATTTTCCCGTCAAACTTTTAGAAGCTTGATATAAAGAACGTCTTTTGTCTTTTTAAGCCGCAGCATGGTCTCTTCCGGCACGACACTATCCACATTCACAACGCTCACCGCCTCACCGTTCAGCGCCTCACGGCCCAAGCTGATGCCGGCAATATTGATACGGCCTTCGGCCAGGATCGTCCCCACAGCGCCAACGAGACCAGGCTTGTCGTTGTTATGAATAAACAGCATATATCCGTCGGGAATCGCTTCGACGTAAACATCATTGATTTTAACGATACGCGGTTTGTTGTTGCCTGATAACGTTCCCCAAATGTTGAACGTCTCTTTATCCGTCGTAATCTCCACCTTTATGCAGTTAACGAATTCTTCTTCTTTGCTTGAGGTGATCTCCTGAACGTTGATGGCCCGTTCCTTAGCTAAATCCAGGGCGTTGATATAGTTGACCGTCTCTCCCAATATAGGCTTCAAGAGACCGTTAACGACGGATAGACTCAGCGGGGCCACTTTGTAATTATTGACAATCCCGCTATACACGATCTTGATTCCGTTGATCCGGCCATGAAGCAATTGACCTGCGAATTTTCCGATGCGGAAGGCCAAATTAATGTACGGCTCCAGGACCCTGTAAGCTTCGGCATCGACCGAAGGGAAATTGGCCGCGTTGATAATGCCTTTCCCTAAAAGGGCATCCCGTACCGTCTCGGCAATTTCAATAGCGACGTTCACCTGGGCCTCTGTGGTCGAGGCGCCTAAATGGGGCGTCGAAATACAATGATCAAATTTCAAAAGCGGGGACTGCGCCTCTAACGGCTCCTTCTCAAAAACATCCAAAGCGCAACCGGCGATTCTTCCGCTCTCCAACGCCTTGACCAAGGCCTGTTCGTCGATAATACCGCCCCGGGCGCAATTGATCAGGCGGACATTCTTTTTCATCAAATTGAATTCTTTTTCTCCGATCAGATTACTTGTCTCCACACTTTTAGGAATATGAACCGTAATGTAATCCGACCGTTTGAGCAGGGCTTCGAGCTCAACCATTTCTACCCCTTTTTGGATCGCAATCTCCAGGGAGAGATAGGGATCATAGGCCAAGACCGTCATCCCGAAAGCCTTGGCAAATTTAGCCACCGTCGATCCGATTCGTCCAAAACCGATCACCCCCAGCGTCTTACCGTAAAGTTCAACGCCGCTGAATTTAGCTCTATCCCATTTCCCGGCCTTCATCGACGCGCAGGCCTGGGGAATATTCCGGGACAAAGACAAGATCAGGCTCATTGTATGCTCAGCGGTAGAGGTGGTATTTCCGGCCGGGGTGTTCATCGCGACAATGCCTTTTTGAGTGGCCGCCTTTAAATCGACGTTATCCAGGCCCACGCCAGCCCGCCCGATCACTTTCAGTTTCTCTGCCGCTTGAATAATATCCGCGGTGACCTTGGTTTCACTGCGGACAATCAGGGCGTCATAATCTTTAATAATGCCTTTGAGTTCCTCCGGCTTCAGGCCGTACTTACAGTCCACCTGAAACTCTGGAACGGCTGTTAATATCTCTATTCCTTCTTTAGCGAGTTTATCACTGATTAATATCTTCATAGAAAACACTCCGACTTGGATGAAACCACTTACTCATTAAACACCTTTTGTGCCGCGCTTAATCCAGCGCCCAAAGTAAAAGAATACTTCATTTCTTTCAGAACCTTTTCCAAACAGGAAATTCCCGTGAGCATATCATATTCATCCAAACATCCCATATGCGCGATCCTGATAATTTTCCCTTTTAAATGATCCTGCCCGCCCGCCACAGAGATCCCATAAGTATCCCTCATCCTTTTGACCAATTTCTCACCGTCAACACCCGGAGGCAGATTAATGGTCGTTAAGACATTGGAGATACACGACGGGTCAGGAAAAAGGGTTAATCCCAACGACTCGGCCGCGGCCCGCGTGGCTTTGGCAAGACGCGCATAATGGGAAAATAAATTTTCCAACCCGGTCTCTTTCATCCAACGCAGGCTCTCCATTAAAGCAATCACAATACCGATTGCCGGCGTATACGGGGTGTCTGCTTTTTCGGCGGCCTTTTTAGCCTCCCGCAGATCAAAATAATAACGCGGGCTCTGGGACTGCTCAACCAACCGCAGGGCTTTGGGACTCACAGAAATAAACGCCAAACCCGGAGGCAACATAAAACCTTTTTGTGATCCCGAGACAACCACATCCACCGACCAACAATCTGTTTGCAGATCTATGACCCCTAAACCGCTGATCGCGTCGACAACCAACACGGCCGGAGTGTTCTTCACAACCGAAGCGATGGCCTTGACATCCGTCGTGACCCCGGTGGAAGTTTCGCAAAGCGTGATAAAAACAGCCTTGATGGCCTTGTCCTTCTCTAACGCCTGCTGAATGGTTTCCGGTTGGATGGCCTTCCCCCAAGGGACCTCAATAACTTTTGTATCGACGCCGTACGTCCGGCACAACTCTGTCCAGCGCTCGCCGAACTTTCCCCCTTCAACGGTAATCGCTTTATCCCCCCGCGAGAGCAGATTACAAACAGCCGCCTCCATGCCTCCGGTTCCGGAAGAAGTTAAAATATAAACATCATTCTTCGTTTGAAATAAAAACTTTAATCCCTCAACCGCCTCCTTGAGATTGTCCTGAAACTGCGGGGTGCGATGATGAATGATGGGTTTGCCTAAAGACGCGCAAATCTCCGGCGGGAGCTGTGTGGGTCCTGGCGTAAGAAGCAAATTGCGTTTCATGGGAATGCCCTTTCTAAGAAAATTAATACTGTGATGCCTCAGTCCTTGACAGAAGGACACAGTATCGTACTTTGTACATCTGTTAAAAATATGTTTAAGAATTCAGGTAACGAAACTCTAACCGCCTCATCCGGCGAGTTATGAGTCAATGGCTTGAAATGACTCATGACAAAGAAATCTTGTCTTACTTCTTCGGGTTCGAAATCACCTCATCAATCAAACCGTAGTCCTTCGCCTCATGGGCCGACATGAAATAATCCCGGTCAGAATCTTTCTCGATTCTCTCCACCGGCTTCCCTGAATGACGGGCCAACAAACGGTTCAACTCATCTTTCATGCGGAGGATTTCCTTGGCATGAATGGAGATGTCACTGGCGGTTCCCTGCATCCCCCCCCACGGCTGGTGGATCATAATGCGTGAATACGGCAAAGCGAACCTCTTTCCTTTGGCCCCGGCGGTCAACAAAAGGGATCCCATACTGGCGGCCTGCCCGAGGCAATACGTACAAACATCCGGTTTGACAAACTGCATCGTGTCGTAAATGGCCAGCCCCGCCGTCACGGATCCTCCCGGCGAGTTAATGTAAATATTGATGTCTTTGGTAGCGTCTTCACTCTGTAAGAATAACAACTGCGCGATAATCAGATTCGCCACATTGTCATCAATAGCCGTCCCGATAAAAATAATACGGTCTTTCAGCAACCGCGAATAAATATCATAAGCGCGTTCACCCTGCCCTGTTTTTTCAACGACCATGGGAACTAAAAGTTGGGATTTAGGTTCCATATCCTTTTGCCTCCTTCAACTGAGTTTGCTTCAACAGGTTAACATTATCCAAAATGGCTTTTCCCTATTAAGAATCTTACACCATCACTCAATCCACTTGGCTTCTCTTAAAAGGAACTCCATCACTTTAGACGGCAGATTCTCATTTTCTTTGGCTTCAATCTTTTCCATATGAGCGATTTTATCGAGAATGAAATACGCCTTGACATCCCGTTCAACCGCCTGCTCGAGGTCCTTGTGGATCTGTTCCTCATTCTTCTTAATATCTTCTTCACTCATGCCATGGGATTTCAGCCTCTGTTTGGTCTCAGCGATCCGTCGCTCAAGCTGTTTCTTAATGACACTCTGGGGCACGACCAACTTAGACTTACTCAAAAGATATTCCGTAACCTGATTCTCAATATCCGCACGGTTCTGCCGGTCCTTATCCATCTCCATTTGGCGGACGAGTGTTTTCTTGAATTCTTCCAGATTGGGATAGCCCAGCCCTCTGGCGAAATTGTCATCGAGAACCACCTGCTCCTCTTTGCCCTGGCCCTTTTTATAATATTCCAAGACCTTGTTTATTTCTTCTTCCGTGACCTGAGAACTTTTTCTTTTAACCTTTATTTCTTTATAATCTTTAACAACGACTTCGGGTTTGATATCCAATTTTGCCGTGAAAGTCAGCGCGCCGTCTTTAAAATTTACGTCCAATATTTCGGGAAGATCAATCGGAGCTATATTTTCCCGCTTAATCCCTTCCTCATAAACCTCCGGGATCAAATCCTTCATGGTCTCTTGCTGGGCGATCCCGCCATACTGAGAAACCAAAATATGACGAGGGACTTTACCGGGACGAAAGCCTTTGACCTTGGCCACTTTCTCCAGATTCTTATAAACCTCTTCCATTTTTTGTGAAACGCGCTCTTTGGGAATTTCGAATCTTAATTCTCTTTTAACAGGATCAACTTTCTTGACTTCTACTTTCATTCTTTCTTGTCTAACCTCCTCAACATGACTCATGGAACATCTGTGAACATAAGCCGAATTGACTGAATTCCCTTAATGCCTCGGCGGGATGCCTCGGCGCCTTCCGGCAAGGGATGCTTAAGCCTGAAGACTTACGTTCACACCCGTTCCGTAAGTCCCGCCTTCCTTTAACCCTGAGTCTACATTTTAAATTTCTCGCCTAAATAAATCTTTCTGGCTTCAGGATCGTTGATCAAATCCTCCGCCGTCCCGGAGATCAGGATCCTGCCGTTGGCAATCAAATAGGACCGGTCCGTGATCGAAAGGGTTTCCCGGACATTATGATCCGTCAAAAGTATCCCTAACCCTCTCGCTTTCAAATCGCGGATAATTTCCTGGGCCTCGGCGACGACAATAGGATCGATCCCTGAGAAGGGTTCGTCCAACAATAAAAAAGACGGATTAGTGACCAACGCCCGGGTGATCTCCAGACGACGCCGTTCCCCGCCGGACAAAGTGTACGCCTTACTTTTGGCCAGATGGGCGATGTTCAGTTCTTCCAGTAAAGATTCCAGCCTTCTCTTCCTCTCACTGAGACTGATCGGAAGCGTCTCCAAAATGGCCATGATATTTTCTTCGACCGTCAGCTTACGAAAAATGGACGATTCTTGCGCCAGATAACCCATCCCTAAACGGCTGCGTTCATGAATCGATTTCCTTGTAATATCTTCGTGATCAAAAAAGATTTGTCCCTCATTAGGTTTCACAATACCGACCGCCATATAAAACGTGGTGGTCTTGCCGGCCCCGTTGGGTCCCAACAGCCCGACAATTTCCGAACGTCCGACGGTGATGCTCAGATTATCCACAATCGTCCGGCTGCCGTACGTCTTGACTAAATTTTTAGTTTCCAAGAGATGTAATGGCATCTTTTCCCTCTGTCAACATGATCAATTTAGGCCGGCCTGAAAGCGTGATTTTTTGATTGACGGCATTGTAGACAGCCTTCTCCGCATACGTCCTGTTTTCTCCTTTTTCCACCATCACGTGACCGCTGCAGACAAGCTCTTTAATTTTATTGTTCTCCAAATCAAAAAAAATCTCCATTTTATCGGCCTTGAGCGTCTGGTCTTCCTGAACGGCCACCACATTATCCTGAAACATCGCGAAACCTTTGGCCTGATCCATCACCATGGGCCCGTCCGACGTAATCGTCAGGATTTTATTCAGCTCCTTTTCAGGTTCCGTATCCACCATGACCGTCACATCCTCATGAATTTTGGCGTTCTTTAATCCCGGCCGCGCCTCCATCCCTTTGCCCCGCACAGAAAAATTGTCGTCCGTGATCGTCACGTTATCTTCCGTCGTAACCAGATCATCGTTTCGGCTCCACTGCAATGAATCCGTTAAAATTTGCGCCCCTTGCTCGCTTGTAATGACCACATCTTTATTAAGTTGCATATTCCCACTGGCCTGATCGATGACGCCTTTTTCAGCAGTGACGTTTACTTTCTGTTCGCCGTAGCTGTTGGCCACCACATTGGTGATTTCAATCTCGCTGCCCTTGACATCCGCCGTGTCCCCTTTCACATCCCAGGCCTTATCTCCGTTGTCGGCGTAACCCTGGAGATTGAACCCTTGGAATTTCTGCTGAAGCTCATCATCCGCGGCGTGAACCGAAACGGCCCCGACGGCCGCCAATACTCCTGTCAAAACCCCTATTCTCATTGAATACCAAAAAATATTTCTCATAGCGATTGAAGGATCTCCTCCCATTTCCCCTGCGTCTTTAAAATTAATTCGACAACTTCCCTGACCGCCCCCGCGCCTCCCGCGTTTTGAGTCACATAATGCGCCACTTCATGCACTTCCTTAACCGCGTTGGGGACCCCCACGGCCAGCCCCACTCTCCTGAGAACCGCCAAATCAGGCAGATCATCTCCTATAAAACAAACTTCCTCATCCGTCAGTTGAAAATCCCGCAACAGACAGTTATACGCATTTATTTTAGGATAGGCATCCTGGTAGACTTTGTCAATTTTTAGATCATGCGCCCGGGCGGTTACCGCCGCGGCTGAACGCGCCGAAAGGATTGCCGTTTTAAAACCCGCCTTTTTAAAAAGGACTAATCCATAACCGTCCTGCACATCAAAAACTTTAATTTCTTCCCCCTTGGAATCCATATTAATCTTTCCATTCGTCAAAACCCCATCCACATCAAGGACAATCAATTTTATATTCTTTATTTTGTTTTTCAAATCAGAAATTTTCACACCAAACCCGCTTTCAAAAGATCCTGGACGTCTAAGAGCCCAACGAGCCTGTTTCTCTTGTCCACCACCGGCAACTCATCAATCTTTTTCTCTTGCAAAATTCTTAACGCCTCGACCGCCAGTTTGTCTTTAGAAATCGTTGTGGGATTCCTCGTCATGACTTCTTTGACCGCGCGATCCAGGAGGCGGTCATCGGATTCGATATGACGGCGCAGATCCCCGTCCGTAAAGATACCGATACATTTTTCCCGTTTGTCTAAAACACACGCTGAACCGCAGCGCGACCGCGTGATATGCAAAAGGACATCCTTCACTTTGACATGTTCCTGGACTCTAGCAAAACGCGGCCCCTTGCGCATGATGTCTTCCACCGTTAAAAGGAGTTGCCGGCCTAAAGACCCGCCGGGATGATAAAACGCGAAATCTTCCTTTTTAAATCCTTTTCGAATAATCAAACACGCCGCCAACGCGTCGCCCATCACAAGCGTTGTCGTGGTTGACGCCATAGGCGCCAGGCCCAACGGACAGCCTTCTTTTTTGACCGAGACATCTAAAACAACATCACTGACCTGGGCCAACGTCGAGTTCCTGTTGCCTGTCATGGCTATAATTTTGACCCTGACTTTCTTGATCAGCGGGAGGAGACGCTTTGTTTCTTCCGTTTCCCCGCTGTTCGAGATCAGAATCAAGACATCCTGTTTCGTCACCTGTCCCAAGTCCCCATGAACGGCCTCAGCGCTGTGCATCCAGATGCTTGGCGTTCCCGTTGAGGAAAAAGTCGAAGCGATCTTGCGTCCGATAATACCGGTCTTGCCCATGCCACTGACAATCACACGGCCCTTGCATTTTAAAATCAACTCTATCGCCTTTAAGAAATTATCATCGATTCTCAGAGCTAAATCTTTTAATGCTTGGGATTCAATTAAAATGATTTCTTTGGCTTTATTCAGCGTCATATCTTCTTCACCACGGCATCAATGGCTTTCAAATTCAAAAGAAGCTTCTCAAGTTGCCTTAACGCCAGCATATTCGGCCCGTCCGAGAGCGCCTTTTTCGGATTGATGTGCACTTCCATAAAAATCGCGTCACAACCGGCCGCCACGGCGCAGCGGGATAACAAAGGAATATATTCACTTTGACCGCCGGAAGCTGTCCCCAGACCGCCGGGCTGTTGCACACTGTGGGTAACGTCATAGACCACGGGATATCCCGTCTGCCGCAAGATGGCCAGGGATCGAAAATCAGTGACCAAATTGTTATATCCAAAACTGACGCCCCTTTCCGTCAAAAGGATTTGCCTGTTGCCCGTCGATTCAATTTTCCTAACAGCCTGGGACATGTCCCACGGCGCCAGGAATTGACCTTTTTTGATATTGACGACTTTTCCGCTCTTTCCCGTCTCAAGCAGAAGATCTGTCTGACGGCACAAGAAAGCGGGAATTTGAAGGATATCCAATACCCTGGCCGCCGGCGCCACCTCTTCAACGCCATGCACATCACTCAAGACAGGGATTTTCAACCGTTCTTTGACCTCCCGCAAAACTTCTAATCCCTTGGATAACCCTGGCCCGCGGAATGACGTAACAGAGGTCCGGTTGGCCTTATCATAACTGGCTTTAAAAATAAAAGGGACGTTGACCTTCTCGGTTATGGCCTTCAAGGAGGCGGCAATCTTTAAAGTCATCGCCTTGCTCTCAATGACACACGGACCCGCGATGAGAACAAACGGCTGTCCGCCGCCGAATTGAATACCGTTAACTTGGACTGTCTTTACCTTCACCATGATTCAAAGTCCTATTCTTTTAACTTTTGTTCTCTATCCTTCAATAACCACTCCACACACGCCAAATCCTCCGGCGTATCGACCCCGACGGTCTCAATATCCGTCACAACGGTTTTGATCTTAAAACCGGATTCCAGGACCCTGAGCTGTTCCAGTTTCTCGGCCTTTTCAAGAAGAGACTTCGGCAGCTCCTTGAAGGTAAAAAGAAAATCTTTGCGATACGCGTAAATCCCCAGATGCTTATAATACGTTATGGTTTGATCATCGCGGTTATACGGGATCACAGACCTCGAGAAATACAAGGCATTATTGTCTTTATCCACCACCACCTTGACCACGTTGGGGCTCAACAATTCTTCTTTCTTATCAAGCACCTTAATCGCCGTGGCCATCACACAAGACGGATCCTCCAGCAACGCCCGGGCCAAGTCATCAATGACCGACGATTGAATCAGGGGTTCATCTCCCTGGATATTAATCACGATATCGACATCCCTCTGCGCCACCGCCTCGGCAATCCTGTCAGAACCTGACGGATGATCCGGGGATGTCAAAACAGCCGTGGCCCCAAATTGTTGGGCTGCTTCCAAGACCCTCTTATCGTCGCAGGCAATGATCAGTTCATCCAGCCGACGGCTTTGGCCGGCGCGCTCCCAGACATGCTGGATCATGGGTTTACCTGAAATCTTGGCAAGCACCTTGCCTTCAAAGCGGGTTGAACCCCATCGCGCCGGAATCACACCAATGACCTTCATACGCCATCCTTCACGGCATCCAAAAGTTCCGGCTTAGTCACGGCCACAGCGCCAAGTTTCCCAACAACAATCCCGGCCGCGAAGTTAGCTAGATCTGCCGCCTGGTGTTTTGTGGCGCCGGCGGCCAGGCTTAAAGTAAATACCGCGATGACGGTGTCCCCGGCGCCGGAGACATCATAAACCTCCCGCGCCTTGGTGTTGATAGAAACAGATTTCTTTTTCCCCTTCTCAAAAAGCCGCATGCCGCGCTCCCCTAAGGTTATCAACAGGGATTCCAGCTCCAGAAACTTCAGCAATTCCTCTCCAGCCAAATCGATGTCCTCATCGCTTTGAAGCTTATCGCTATGAATAGCCAGTTTAGACCCGCTGCGGGAAGTAATCTTGATATTACGAATAGCGTTTTCTGTTTCTTTAAGATTCGGGGTTATGGCTGTCACTTTTTGATAGTAATTAAAATGTTCGACCTTGGGATCGACGGCGATGATCTTCTTCTGTTCCAGGGCCAAGTTGACAACGAAACGCACCAGGTCAGCCGTGATCAGTCCCTTGCCGTAATCGGAAAGGATCACCGCGTCAAACGCCTCCATATGCTTTTGGATAAAATGAAAGATTTTATGTCTAACCGACGGATCCCCATCGAGATGACTCTTTTCCCGGTCGATCCGGACGATCTGTTGATGATGGGCGATGACCCGGGTCTTGGTGATAGTCGGCAGTTTTTTATCGACAAAGATACCGCTGGTGCTGATCGCGTTCTTTTTTAATTCTTTCTTAAAAATTTCTCCTTGCGCATCATGCCCGATCCTCCCGACCAGAGATACCTCGGCCCCCAAACAATGTAAATTGCCGGCCACATTCGCGGCTCCGCCGGGTGTGTAAAAAAACCTTTCTTCCAAAACAATCGGGACCGGCGCCTCGGGAGATATGCGCGAGACGCTTCCCTGAATATATTGATCCAAAATAACATCCCCTACGACAAGAATTTTCTTCTTACAAAACCTGGAAATAATCTTCGTATATGGATTCATCTCATTTATCCCTTACAGGATTTTCCCGTTTAGATGAGGCGCGCGCAGCAACCCGGGGAGTCCCGGGATAAACTCCGCGAGACGTACGGTGTACGCACCTAGAGCGATCGCCGGATGTTGTGGCAAGGCAGATCGCCAAACGAAAAAATCCTTATAATTATCGAAGGAATGGCAAAATGGCCTGACAAAAGCGCCCGATTCTAGCATAGTTTAAATAGGGCGTCAACAGCTTCTAAAACCTGTTCGGTCGTAATCATTTCCGAATCATGAGAAGGAGCGTTTCCGGCCTTGGCAAAAGAGACTTTATCATTATAAGGCGCGCTGATCACCCGGGTTTTCTTCCCTAAAGGCCTCCATCGTTCTGGATTGATCCCGGCTTGATTGCGGGTGAAGATCGAGACCACGGCTGTCCCCACCCCGGCCGCGACATGAACCGGGCCTGAATCATTGGAAATCAAAAGGTTACACCGTTTCAACAAACTGGCCAACTGACTCACCGAAGTTTGACCGGTAAGATCGAACACCCTTCCCGGATGCCCCATGCTTACCCCAGGAATTTTAGCGAGAATCTTGCCGGCCGTTTCATGAATTTGGGTGTCGCCAATCAGGACAACTTTTCCGTGATACCGCTCCAAAAGCCGTCCAATCAAATCCGCGAAACAAGCCTCCGGCCATCGCTTGGAAGGATCACTGGCCCCGGGATGAACCGCCACAAGACGGTCGTCCGCGGCGACATGGTTTTGGGAAAGCCATTGACGCGCCCACGCCTCTGATTCTTTCTGAAGAGAAATATGTACCTCGATCTCTTCAGCCTCTATCCCCAAATGATTCAGCAGGTCCAGGCAGTATTGCGCCTCATGTTTTTCACCTCGATGACGGGTATCTTCCACGGGATGCGTCAGGAAAAATCCCAACTTGTCATTCTTGTAACCGAGCCTGTAAGGAATGCCCGCAAGAACGCACAACAAATTTGTCCTTTTCTTGGTATGAAACACGACCGCCAGATCAAAATGTTTTTTTTTCAATGCAGTAACTAATCTTAAAAAACCAGACAACCCCCGATGAGCCTTTTTCCCGTCATCGACCAGGACTTCATCAATATAGGGGTTACCGGCGATAAGATCCCGCGTGCCCGGCGAGACCAGCACCGAGATCCTGGCCTCGGGATAGGCCTTGCGTAAAGCGGCGATCGACGGGGTTGTCAGGATAACATCGCCGATGCGATCGGTTCGGACGATAAGAATATTTTTAAAATTCTTCTTCATTGCTCTTTCGAATACCACTAACAAATTCAACACCATCCGGAGTGAACTTGATGGCCTTGAGGACATCGGAGCCAGTCACCGAGCGAATACAATCATGATCTTTGATATGATCCGGATCCCGGCAGGCCCGGCAATCCGCCCGGCCCTGAATAAAGGCGGCCTTTGTACTCCACGGGCCGTATTTCCGCGGATCCGTTGGGCCAAAAATCGTCAGGACAGGACGATCCAGATAACTGGCCAGATGCATCGGCGCGCTGTCATTACCGATCGCCAAATGACAATGTTTCAACACCTCGGCCAACTGGATAAGGCTCACCCGGCCGCATAAATTAACCGAGGGCTCGCTCATTTTCTCGGCGATCCTTGCCGCGACTTTTTGGTCCTGCTCGTCTCCCACAAACACGACCTTCAAATGTTCCGATCCGACCAACTGATCACAGACCTCGGCAAACCCCTCTTCGATCCATCTCTTGGCCCGATCGGCCGCCCCCGGCGCCACCACAACATATTTCTGGTCATGCCCCATTTCATCACCAATCAATCGTCGGACATATTGCACCTCGATGGGAGGGATAAACAAGGCATACGATCGATCCAGTCTCGACGTATTGGGAAAAACCGTTCCCAGCCTTTTGAGATGCTTTTCCTTCATATGCAGCGTTTCTGACTTTGCCGTCCATAACGGAGTCCTGAATTGGGGGGCGATCATCAAAGGGATGGCCGTATTGCGCAGGTCTACAACCAAATCAAACCGTTGTTTTCGTAACTTCCAAATCCATGGCAAAATGTCTAATGGAGATTGTTTCTTATGATAAATATAAACCTTATCCAGATACGGATTGCCGTTAAACAGCGACTGGGCCTTGGGCCCAATCACCAGGGACAACGCGGCGGCAGGCAGCTCGGTCTTTAAGATGTCAATAACCGGAAACGTCAAAATCACATCCCCGATGTTCGACAATGAGATGACGAGTATTTTTTTAATGCGTGATTTGTCTGATGGCGTTACGTGCATATTTGAAACTATCCAATTTCATCGACTTCTTATGGCCGATAAAGAAATCTCCCGGATTGATTTCCTCTCCCCGGCCATGTTTGTTGAGCATGGCCACAGGTGAAAGGACCCCCGCCTTAACCTGGGCGGTGGATTTCTTGAACTCGATTGTTTCGGATTCTTTGAACATATTCTTCGATTTTCCTGCCGAAGGGAGCCTACTCGGTCAACCTTCAACCTGTCCCCTGCGAAAGTACCTGGCACGTTGATTTCCGAAATAAGTATTGTGTCCCGCATTCGCGCATTCGCCCTTCGGTGTATTGCCCCATCCATTGACCGTTCATTTGAACTAATCCTTTTTATAGACCTCTCAACAAGGCGATCACTTGACCTTCCCCTTCCCGACATCGCGGCAGGCGTCGATCGCGGCGGCGGTGAGGTCGGTCGCGTCGGAAACAATATCGTCAAGACTTTTATGGTCCAGGAACGGAAAGGTTATTTTTATCGATGATTTCCCATTGCCCCATCTTACGACCGCCAACGTGCTTTAAAACTCCAAAAGATCTCAAATTGGCGATCTGTTTTTTTATCGCCCTTGGAGAAACACCTAAAATCCGCGCTAACTGTGTTGCGCTAATGCTACCGTTCTTCCTGCTTACCGCAAAAATCTTATCCGAACTCTTTTCCGAACCTTTCAAAGTGTCCGGCGGGCGTTTGAATTAAATTTCTTGTCCGCGAATATCTGATTAAACCTTTCTAAAACCCTCTCAAAATCAGATTTCTCATCCGCACGACCCACCGGCGTCATTACTTTAGCCCTTTTAAAGCCTCATTGATTCTCACCAACGCTTGGTCGAGATCAAAATGCTCACGTTCACCCGGTGTTAATGCGTCAAATAATTCATTTTCAATCCGTGAACGCATATCCTTAATTTCATCATTGGACCGCCCGAGATTGGCGCGATACTTTGCTAATTCCGGATCTCCGCCATCTTCCTCAATCTTTTTCTTAAAAAGATCGATAACCTCCTGATCCGCAAGATTGAATTTACTACGCAAAATAAAATCAAGATCATAAAAATCGCGCGGCGCGATTGTCTCCCTTAAAGCCGCGGCCCGGAGCTTTTCACTCACAATCTCTTTTAAGGATAAACAATTAACCTTGCCTCCATCAAATAACGGCTCTCCGGTAAAAGGATGCAAAAAATGATGCTGGACTGGACGCTTCTCTGTCGCGTGAATCGGATTATACCTGAGGCTGATTTCAAATTTAATTTTTGCTTCGACCTGGCGCAGAGCTGATTGATAAACGAAATAATATACATACTGCTTGGATTCATTACGCCCGGGATTGCCCGAATCATCAATCCTGATATCGAATGGCTCCACAAATTTCTTTATATTATCCTTCACCGGCTGGATACACTTGCGTCTTTCGCCGCGCGTCGCTTCGTACTGCGGGAGCTTTATACTAAAATCAAGATCTTCGCTCAAACGATAATACGCGTAATAAATTTTATTCAGGCATGTCCCCCCTTTAAAAATGAGGTCTTCTGAAAGCTCATGGACCCGGGAGAGAATCAATGTTAAGTAATAATCTTTCTCCAATTGAGGCAATAAGAATTCCTTTTTCCTGGATGCTCTCTCAAGAATTTTTATAAATTCCTCTTTATCTTTGTGAATCATTGACAAGGACTCTCCATTTTTTATTGAGTGTTCCTTTACGCGATCCGCTAAACGAACTCAGCGCGGTTTTCGCTACACTTTTGATAAGCGGCCTAAGAGCGGTATCGGCGACGCCTAAATCATCAAGAATCAAACCGATGCGTTTTCTAGTCGTGATATTCGAAAAGCGCGCGGCGTCTTGAACAAGCTTCCTGATATCACATTTTTTTTCTTCAACAACTTGTTTGAAAATCCGGGCGGCACTATTAATGCCGCCAACCGGCTTGTTAAAATAGAGAAGATCAATGAGCGTCCTCTCTTTAGAACTAACGAGGACATCCGTATTTTTCACTTTAATAATTTCCTGCCCATAGATGCGGCTTTCCGGAATTCTTATGAACTTATAGGAAATGCCGCAAATTATTCTTTCCATACGTAAGGTCGTATTAAGAACATATACAGTCTGAAAAAGTTGCTCTGAAAAACCGTAGTAATTAAACATAGTTGAATAACCGACATAATAATTTTTTTTAGGGAAAAAAAGCGGAGGAATAAGCAGTTCATCAATCCCTGTCCCTTCCGGGCCGGCTTCAAGCGGGGAAAAGGCATAGACGCCGCGCTTTATAGGGTTTAGTATTTTTTTCCTTTTGAGCCTGAAAACAATCTGCTTTCTGTCCTCTGGACCAAGTTTAAATAGTTGATCGAGATCCTCTATGGTGACGATCAACTTTTTCTCGTATGTTAAACGAGCGATGATATTGGTCTCAATGGGCCCAAAAGTTTTTGATGTATTATATTGTAGCATAGGTTATCTTTGAAATAACTTTAGTACACTTTATTTACATACACAACTTACCACAGCGTCTCCATTTGTCAATAGAAAATAAGCATCCGCCTGCGGCCGCAGACAATCCAAAAGCACGGTCATCGCCTTGCAATCGTCCTCATTGTAAACAAAATTCTCTAGACTGAGAGACCGGGTCATATGCCGCATTTGTAAAACGGTATCGTCAATGGAATATTTACCGGCCTTTGCTGAGGAAGTGAAAGGGGTTATTCTATGATCTTATTGAACTTGGTAAGCACATCTTCCACACTGATGGATTTCATACAGATATTATCCGGACATTTTAAATGGTAACACGCCTTGCGGTTGCAGCCGACGTCATGCTGGAGGATCGCGCCGCGGCCCGATCCGCGGGGGCCGGTGATTTCCGGACGCGTGGGGCCGAAGATGCCGATCACGTCCGTACCGACACTGCTGGCCAGATGCAACGGCCCGGAATCGGCTGAGATCACCAGTCTGGCCCGCTGCATGAGGGCCATGAGTTGCTTGAGGGTCGTCTTTCCCGTCAGGTTGATGGGTTTGTCTTTGCTATGGGAGATGATGGTCTCAAACAGAGGGACATCTTGAGGCGCTCCGGCGATCACAACTTTCCAACGCCCCTCATTCATCAAATGATCCACCAGTTTCGCGAAGTTTTCAACGGGCCAGCGTTTCAGATCCCAATTCCCGCCGGGGTTAATGACAACTATTTCATCTTCGGGCCGGACATTCTCGGCAGTCAGCATCCCCGAGACCTCCTCCTTGGACTGGGAGGTCACGTTTAATTGTGTCCGACGGTCGCGGACGGAAATGCCGTAAGACTCGATCACATGGAGGTAATGATCGGAGCGGTGCGCCTCTCCCGCCAGCGGCTTAACCTTGTGCGTCAAAAAAAAGCCCCGGCCTTTGGTATCGTAACCCACCCGCCGAGGGATCCCCGCCAGGAAAACAAACAATGCCCGTGTCAGGGAACGATGCAATAAAAAGGCAATATCAAATTTTTTTTTCCTCAAGGAATAAATCAACCCCAGCTTGGCCGTGAGCGAGGCGTGTTTGCCTTTCTCATCATAGATAATAATCTCATCGATAAATGGAATACTCTCAAGGATCTCCTTGACCCGGGGTACCGCCAGGCAGATGATCCTCGCCTGGGGATAGGCCTCTTTCAGAGCTCTAAAAACCGGGGAGGAAAAGATCACATCGCCCAGCCAATTGACATTGACCACCAGGATATTATTCATGTCTCTTGTCTATAACGCCTTTGTACAAGGCTAACGTCTTATCCACCATCTTATCCGACGAACAATTTTCTTCAATAAACTTTCTGGCCGCCGATCCCACGCGCTTGGCCAGACCCGGATTCTCGAGAATTTTCACTAAAGCCCCGGCAAGGGCATCCGGATTTTCAGGTTCCACTAGAAAACCGGTTTGGCCGTCTTCAATGAGACTCGGAATCCCGCCGACGCGCGAAGCCGCCACCGGCAGGCCGCAGGCCTGGGCCTCCATCACCGACAGACCCAGCCCTTCGGAACGCGACGGCATGGCAAAGACATCCAACATCGATAAGCTGTCGACAGTCTCGTTTACGCCGGCGTAAAATAGGACATGGTCTGTTAACCCTAAACTGCGCGCGAGGTCTTTCAAGGAGGATTCCCACTTTCCTTCCCCCGCGATCAAAAGCCTGGCCCGCGGGATTCTTTCGATGACTTTTTTCATCGCCTTAATCAAAATATCCTGTCCCTTGACATCCGACAGCCGCGCGACGATGCCGATGAGGGGTTCATCGCTTAACCCCAAACGCCGACGGTTCCTCTTCCTTTTTTCCTCATCAATGAGGGGAAACGCCTCTAAGTCCAAACCGCTCGGGATCAAGGCCGTCTTCTCCTTCTTGACGCCAAAGTCCTTTTTAAGATGATCACAAACAGCCTGACTGATCGCGATCACCGCGTCTCCCCAACACGGAAAAATCCTGCGGGAAAAGCGCGGTTTAAAATACCCATGACACGTGGACACATACGGCCTGCGCGTCAGAGTCTTTAACAATCGCCCCATCACCTGCGTGATCCGCGTATGGGCGTGAATGATTTCGATATTGTGTTCCTTGACGTAGCGCCTGAGATGAGGCAGGGCCAGATATAGTCGCGGGGAGAGTTCCGACTTGGTGCGGATGTTGATGTTGAGAAGTCTTACCCCGCTTGCAATGAATGCCTCTTCCCTATTTCCGCCGCATGAGGCCACGTGCACAGAACATCCGCGGCGCACCAATCCCTTCGTCAACGTCAGAAGATAGGTTGTTATGCCGCCGGTATTCAGATGCGTTGTTAGAAAAAGGATGTTCAAGGATGTTCTCCGATCAGTGTCTCAATGGCCTCAGCGACTTCTTCCGGCGTGATGTCCTGCAGACAGGCATGCGTTCCTATCTTGCATCGCGAACTGTAACAAGGGGCACAGGCGGGTTTCTTCTCGAAAACAATCATTTTCTTGGCCGGGGGGATGTGGCGTTTTGAATCCGTCGGCCCAAAGAAAGCGATACAAGGGACTTTCATGGCCGCGGCCACATGAAGCGGTGCCGAATCCGGCGTGACAAAAACTTTACATTTTTTGATCAGCGCCGCGAGCTGTAAAATATCCGTCTTGCCGGTCAGATCCGCCGGCTTGGCATGGGTCAGGGATAAAACCTTTTTCACCAGGATTTTATCTTTCGCCATGCCCGTTAACACGACCCGGATGTTCTTGCTCGAAAGAAGATCACACAATTTCGCGACGTGTTCCACAGGCCAATTCTTGGTTTGCCATTTGGCTGAAGCGGCGATATTGATGCCCACCATGTTCTTGCTGTTTCCCAGCCACTCGGCGTCCAGTAATTTTTGAGCATATTGACGGTCTTTTTCCGACGGCCAAAGCTCAAGGAATGGATGAGCGGTCTTATAAGAAATCCCCAATTTCTCCAGAATCTGGAACTGGTGCTCCACCGGAGGGATATCATTCCGGTAACCGGAAACAGGCCGTGTCAGCAAGAAACTCCATTTCCCATTATGAAACCCATACGTGTCTCTGGCAAAACTCAAAAATGCTAACACATGGCTGCGACGGCTGTTTTGAAAATCGATCACTTGATCAAACTTATACGCCCGCACCTTGGAAGAAAACTTAAATATGTCCCACCATCCTTTATCCTTCTGATCGTAAACGATGAGACCGTCCAGATACGGGCAGCTCTGCAGGATCTTCACGACATCCTTTCCCACTAGACAATAGATCCTGGCCTTGGGGAATTGGTGCCGTAACGCCTTTAGCGAGGCTGTAATGAGAATTACATCCCCCAGGGCGCTTAATTTGATAACGAAGATATTCTTCACCGTGGCAAGTTCCTGATACGCCTCGAGGGTCCGGGAGGCCATTTTGTCAATCGTAAATTCTTCTTTAAGTTTCTTCTGCGCCTGCGCGGTGATCTGTTGAACCAATAATGGATCTTTGAGCAGCCGCATCACTTCCCCGGCCATGGCCTCGGTGTCTTTGGGCTGGACCAGAAGCCCTGTCTTGCCTTCATCAATAATATCCACCACGCCGCCGACCTTGGTGGCCACAACCGGGACCCCCGCGGCCTGGGCCTCCAAAATCACGCGGCCAAAGGCTTCCTGCGTGATCGTCGATAACACCAACACATCGGTCTTGGACAAAAGCTGAGGAATATCCTGACGGTTACCTAAGAACTCCACATAGTCTTGTATCCCCAGACGGCGAATCAACACCTCAACTTCCCGTTTATAAAATTCCTTCTTGGCCGGGGCATCGCCGACAATCCACACCTTAATATGAGGCATGGACCGAATCACTTTGGCCATGGCCTTGATAAAATAGACATGGCCTTTCAGAGGCGTTACGCGTCCAACGATCGTTATGATGCGCGGCTCGCCTCCCGTCTTCGGCGTCCTGGGAATGGAAAATTTCTCCCAATCGACGCTCCTGGGAATGCACCGGATTTGCTCCGGGAAGACATGAAAATCATCCATCATGTGACGCGCGATCACCTTGCTCGGGGCAATGACCAACTTGGCCCAACCCATCACCTGACTGAATAAATAATTTTTATAATAACCATGACAGGTCGTGATAAAAGAGGCGTCTGTCTTGCGGCAGGCAAAGTAAGCGATCCAGGCCGGGACGCGGGAACGGGCGTGAACGATATCGACCTTTTCCTCCAGAATGATTTTTCGAAGAGGTTTAATCTGCTTCACTATGGATAAAAATGATTTTTGGTGGACCGGCAAAACATAATGCCGGCTTCCCGCCCTCTCGAGTTCGGCCACTAACTTGCCCCCGTGAGAGACAACCAAAGACTGATGCCCATGGGCGACCAGATACTTGGCGAAATCCAGAGTCCCGGTCTCCACGCCTCCGACGTTCAATTCAGGAAGTATTTGTAATATTTTCATAGAAACGCTTCCGCTTTAAGAAATTTTATTCCAGTCAGGTTCATGCCGCGTTGCCAGCCGGCGGCTGTCTGAATTCTTGCCCGCGGGCAAGAATTGATTCCCTGGCGTTGCCGCTCTTTCCAAGCGCCTGCTAAAGAGTTAAATAGCTTCCCGCACCGCGTTGAGAATAATCTGCTGGTCTTCGATTTTCTTTGTATGGATCTTGTTCTTGAAAACGTCATTGATGGTTTGCGCGACACTTCCCGCCTCGGCGGATAAAATAAATCCCTGGGTATAAAGTTTTTCAATAAACACTTTATGCTTGTCCGTCCCTTTCCAGAAACCTCCGCGGCTTTCCGGAGAAAAAACAATGGTGTCTTTCCCTGAAGCCGCGGCCTCAGAGATCATGGAGATGCTGTCCCCCGACACCACGACGATATCCGACAACCCCAGAATCCCGCCGACAGCCTCCGGGATATTATCCTTGTTAGCCAATATCAGCAAAGGACATCGGGGAAATTTCTTCAATTCCGCGTGAAGCAGTTGCTCAAGATGCCCCGGGGTCCTGCGGGACGTCGTCACCAGGATATCCGCGTTCATTTCTTGAGCGATCTGCTTGATCTGGTGAATCAATACCCTTATCTGAGGCTCGCTCAAATAAACGTTTTTCGAATTGCCGCCGATAAAAAGGCCTATCTTCATTCTTGTATGGCTCTTCAGATGCGAAAACCGGTTCAAAAGCAAAACGGATTGTTCTTTCAGATACTCTTCATTAACCAAATTCGGCGCCGCGACCGTGACAGCGACGCGTTTCCTGCTCCTGTCTTGACGCGAGACATCATGCTGGGGCAATAGGACCAAATCAAACCGGTCATATCCCAAGAGACCCGGCTTAAGGACCACCAGGCTTTTGGCATTATGATCCTGAGACAAAAGATGATTCACCCCGGCGATGGAGGAGCCGCAGGAGACAATAAAATCCGCCTTCGCGGCCATGACATCTTTTAAAGACTTCTCGGTCAGAAACCATTTCAGACATTGCAGCCGGCCCTGATGCAAGAAAGGACGCGAAAGAAGACTCATGAGAGAAAAAATTCTCGCGGCAAACTTATTCTTGAAATTCACCTGAACGGTTTGAACCGTTGAGGCGATCCTTCTTTCCGCCAAAGCCTTCTGCATCATCCGCGCCACCGTCTCGGATTGCCGCAGATGACCAGTCTTTCCGTCACTGAGAAGGGTGATATGCGCCTCTTTCGAATACTTCCAGATTTTATAGAACCACATGTATTCCGACGGATACTCGGTGATATACCGTTCCATGATCCCGGCGATCTTTGTTAAGTTCGTCACAACATCTTTTTCCATGTCTCCGGTATTTTCCAGCTCAAGAGGTTTATTAATGATCATCCGGTGGTGCGCGCCGTTTTCCCGGATAATAATAGAGAAGCATAACGGCACGCCCCACTTCAATCCCATACGGATGGCCCCTGAGGACATCGATGCCTGCCGGCTGAAAAACGGCACCAGGACACCATCCTTGCCCCCTTGATCCACCACCATGCCGATGACTTCATTGTTCTTTAAACTTTTCACAAAGTCCCGCGTCCCCAATCCTTTGGAAAGAATGACCGACCCCCCGCAGGCCCGGTAAGAATTGAGCAGCTCATCGAGTTTAGAATATTTCACTTGCGGTTTGACAATGACCTTGTACGGATGATCCAGTAAACCGCACGAAACGCTGGCCATCTCCCAGCTTCCAAAATGCATGGCAATCAAAATCAGTCCCTTGCCTTGCTTCAACGCCTCAGAGATGTTTTCCTTTCCTTCAATCTTGACCAATTCCGCGAACTTAGACGGAGTCAGCAGCGGCATGCGGAACAATTCAATCAAATTCCGTCCATAATTCTGAAACAGAATCTTGGTGATTCGCTTTAACTCATCCGATGACCTTAAACGGCTAAAGGCCATTTTCAGATTGGCATAGGCCAAGGCCTTATGCCGCGCGTCGACGTAATAGACCATCATGCCGAGAAACTTTCCCGTCCAGAGGGCCACGGGCAACGGCAAGGATTGGATGACCAGACCAAAAAGTCTAGCGCTGTAGTAGATGATCAATTCTTTCAAAGAATTCTTCCTTCCCTTTGACAATCGATATCTTGATCTGCAAGGATAAAACTTTAAAAGACGCCGGGAAGAACCGTAACCACTGTTCCAGTTTGACCGCGTCTTTCTGTGTGGTCACCACCGTATCGATCCCGTCGGCCTGACAATACCGGGCGATCCGCGCGATATCGTCTTCTTCATACACATGATGGTCAATAAAAGAAAAACTTTTTGCTAACTGCGCCCCCAAATTCACCAGCGTCATTTCAAACGTCTTGGGATGTCCAATACTGCAAAAAGAACAAATTGTTTTTCCTTTAAGGAAAGACATCGACGTCGTTGTCTTCAAACGCACATCCACAAGGGCGCAGGGCTGATGAATGGTCTCGATGACCGGGAGGGTGAGGCCTAACGTTTGTAACCGCGCCTTGATCTGAGGGACGTTGGACCCGCCTAAGTCCGTCTTGGTTAACACCACCATGTGCGCCCGGCGCAAGGCCCTGAAAGGTTCTCTCAAAATACCACGAGGGATCAAACATCCGTTCCCCCAAGGATCGGTCGCGTCAATCGCCACAATATCCAACTGCCTGAAAATCCGCCGGTGCTGAAACCCGTCATCCAACAAGAAAATATCCGCGGTGTGCCCTTTCAAAAAATTGACGGCATTCTTCACTCTGTCCGCCCCGACCAAGACCGGCACATCCCCCAAAGAAGCGACCAGCATCCGGGCTTCATCGCTTAAGGACCTGCGCCCAACTCCTGACTTCCGCGAACATATTGGACTCATATACCCGCGGATGAGAACAACCGGTTTGATGTTCTTCTCTTTTAAGGCCGCGGCGATCAATTCCACAAGGGGCGTTTTGCCCACGCCTCCCAAAGTCATGTTGCCGACACTCACAACTGGTCTGGCCAGACGGATGGTTCTAAACAAGCCCCCGCGGTAAGCCCACCCAATGATCAGAACCACGAAACCATAAAGGCAGGACAACAGGCCTAAGACGGATTTCAAGACCTGAATTCCCCATCCCTTTTTCTGATCCGTCGCCACCAAATACAGGAAATGCCTCACGCTCATGTTCTTCCTCTTATTCCCGGCCAAGAAAGGTTGAAAGGATTTTAATCGTGCGGGCGGTCGCACCCTGATATTTTTGAACGACGGCTTGCGCCCGAAGCCCCATTTGTGTCCTCGGGTTCGGATCCCGAAGAAATTCCTTTAAAGCAAAGAATAATTCATCGGCATCCCGGACTTGAACAAGCGCCTGTTCTTGTAAAAACAACGCCACCACGTCACGAAAATTCCGCGTGTGGGGTCCGACAAAAACCGGCTTGCCGTAAAAGGCCGGTTCGATGATGTTCTGTCCGCCGGGGACGGTGAGCGATTTTCCCACAAAAACAACCTCCGCCCAATTGTACAAAGTCCGCAACTGTCCTATGGTGTCGACAACAACGACGGAATCGGCCGTCAATCGGACATCGGCGGCACGCGAAAACTTAACCGCCTTAAATCCCAGGTCTTCCACCAGCCTGACAACATCCTGCGTCCGCTCCACATGGCGGGGGGCGAGGACTAATCGTATCGTTTTGAACTCGGCAACCAGCTTTTTATAAATTTTAAGAAGGATTTCCTCCTCTCCCGGATGCGTGCTGCCGGCGATGAGAAGCCTGTCGTCTTTTCCAAAATTTATTTTGGGTAAATCCGCGGCAGGCGGCGGCAGGTTATCAAACTTCAAATGGCCCACGACGCTGACCCTTTCTTGCGGGGCACCGAGCGTTAGGATCCGCCGCGCATCGAGGGAAGATTGCATGCAAAAATGGCTCACACCACGCAGGATCCTTCTCAGGAGAAAAGAAATCTTTTGATAGTTTCTGAAGGCCTTGTCCGAAATACGGCCGTTCACCAGGACGATCGGCACGCCCCGGCTTTGGAGCGCCAAGAACATATTCGGCCAAATTTCTGTTTCCACCACAACGTACATTTTAGGCCGGATGAGATGGACGAGTTTGCGCGTCATCCAGCTAAAATCCAGCGGGGCATAAATAACAAGTCCCTGATCTTGCAATCTCTCCCTGGCGAGACGATAGCCTGTTGGTGTCACGGTGGAGCAAATCATTCCGTACGCCGGGAAGGATTCCTTAATCCTTTTAATCAAAGGTAAAGACGCCTCGACCTCGCCGACACTGACCGCGTGGACCCAGATATTGTCTTTCTGTTTAAACGCGCTCCTCAAGGCCGCGGGCCAGCAGCCGAGACGCTGGGGAAAATCCTTATGCCATTTCCTCTGAAGCATCACATAAGGAAAATACACTAAGGCATAGACCACAAAAATGATGTCAAAAATGAACCGCATACGATTTGTTCAACCCTTGATGATAGGCAGCATTACGCCCTGGGATGGGCCTGGTCATATACTTTTTTCAGCCGGTCGGTCGTGACATGAGTATATATTTGCGTCGTTGAAAGATTAGCGTGACCCAGCAATTCCTGAACACACCGCAGGTCGGCCCCCCGGTTGAGCAGATGCGTCGCGAAGGAATGACGGAACACATGCGGTGAGACATGGGTTTGAAGACTGCCCGCGTGGATATATTTCTGGAGAATCCTCCGAACGCCTCTATCGGATAAACGATTTCCTTTCTTGTCGAGAAACAGGGCGCCCGGCTGATGGAGGCGGTCCTGCAAATAATCTCTCATCGCCCCCAAGGCTTTATCGCCGATAGGAACAATCCGTTCCTTTTTCCCTTTGCCGAATACCTTCACCGTATTCCCAATGAAATCCACATCATGGACATTCATCCCAACCAGTTCACTCACCCTGATCCCGGTGCTGTACAGGGTTTCCATCATGGCCCTGTCCCTGCGGCTCAGCGGCTTTCCGTCGGAAGCGGACTCAATAAATCGCGCCATTTCTTCTTCCGTTAAGAATTTCGGCAATGTCTTATCCAGTTTCGGCGACATCATCAATAAAGCGGGATTATTCTTCAGAAGTCCTTCCCGGAGAAGAAACCTGAAAAAACTTCTTAAGGAAGAAAGTTTTCGGGCAAGCGATCTAGGTCGATGCTGCTTCTCTCTCAAATAGGCAAGATACTTTCTCAGGAACAAATAATCACACTTCTCCAGGGCGACCTTATCGAGAAACTTAAAGAAATCTTCCAAATCAAGACTGTAATTGAGAATGGTGTGTCTGGAATAATTTCTCTCCACATCCAAATAGTTGACAAATTTCTCAATATACCGATTCATGTCTCAGCGCCCGCGTCTTTCTTTTCTCCCTGGGAACTCCCGCTGCCGGCCTCGTCGACGATTTCCGGCGGCTTGGAGCTGACATACGTGCATTTGGGATAATGGCTGCAGCCGTAAAACGGCATGCCTTTTTTGGATTGCCGTTTGACCAATTCCCCGCCGCATCCTTCTTGAGGGCATTTGATGCCTGAAGTAATAGGCTGGGCGAATTTACACTGCGGGAAGCCTGAACAACTTAAAAACTTTCCCCGCCGGCCCCACTTCACAGCCATCTGCCGTCCGCATTCAGGGCACTTCTTGTCAATAAAGTTGTGCGTCTTGACAATCGTGTTCTCCGCGTGATCCAACTCCCCTTTAAAGGGCTGATAAAACTCCTGGAGGAGTTTGGGGTACTCCAACTTTCCTTCTTCGACCAGGTCCAGGTTCTCTTCCATGCGCGCCGTGAACCCCACATCGAGAACTTTGGGAAAATATTCCACCAGCAAATCGCAAATCGTTATCCCCAGTTCCGTCGGCGTGAAATAGCCCCGGTCACGGAGCACATAATTGCGGAAAGCCAGCGTTTGAATAATCGAGGCGTAGGTGCTGGGACGTCCGATGCCGTCTTCTTCCAGGGCCTTGACCAAACTCGCGTCCGAAAAACGAGGCGGCGGCTTCGTAAAATGCTGGGAGGGTTTAATCTCCTTTAACTCCAAATGATCCCCCTTCTGGTAATGAGAGAAATCGAGTTTCTTTTCCTCTTCTTTCTCCTCACGTTCGAGGGTGAGAAAACCGTCAAAAAGAAGCGTTGAGCCGTTGACCCCGAAAAGAAATTTCCCCGCCGTGATTTCTATTTTTTTAGATTGATACACGGCCGGCACCATCTGGGAACTGACAAATCTATTCCAAATGATTTCATAGAGCTTGTATTGATCCGCATCCAGGATCTTTTTCAGGGTCTCGGGTCCGCGTAAGACATCGGAGGGACGGATAGCCTCATGGGCCTCCTGGGCTGACTTCTTGGATTTATAGACATTCGGGGTGTCCGGCAAATAGTTATCTCCATACTGGGTCTTAATAAATTGCCGCACTTTCCCCATCGCCTCTTGCGAGATGTTGACCGAGTCTGTTCTCATGTACGTGATCAGCCCGACGGATTCCCCGTCACCGACTTCCATGCCTTCATAAAGCTGCTGGGCGATCATCATGGTTTTGTTGGCGTTAAACTTCAATTTGTTAAAGGCCTCTTGCTGCAGGGTACTGGTAATCAAAGGCGGCGAGGCTTTACGCTTGATTTCTCTCTGGGCGATATCCGAAACGATGAAACGCTCCCCTTTCATCTTCTCGAGCAGGGCGTCGGTGATCTGTTTGGATCCCAGTTCCAATTTCTCATTATCGTATTTCTCCAAAGAGGCACTCAGGATATCCTCACGGTCCGGCTTCTTAAGATCGACCAGGATCTGCCAATACTCCTTGGGGACAAACCGCTTAATCTCCCGCTCCCGTTCCACGATGAGGCGCAGGGCCACGGACTGGACACGCCCGGCACTCAAACGGGAACCGACCTTTTTCCAAAGGATCGGGCTGATTTTATACCCGACAATCCGGTCAAGAATCCGTCTGGCCACCTGGGCATCGATTTTCTTGATATCAAACTCCCGGGGCTTCTCAAAGGCCTTGAGCACGGCTTCTTTGGTGATTTCTTGAAAAGTCACCCGAAAGACTTTCTTACCTTCGCCGATATGATTGATTAAATTCCAGCCGATGGCCTCACCTTCCCGGTCAGGATCCGTGGCCACATAAATTTCCTTGGCGCTTTTGCTTTCTTTCTTTAAATTGGTAAGAATTTTTTGCTTGCTGCGGACAACAATGAACGACGGCTGGAAATTTTTCTCAATATCAACGCCTAACGTCGATTTGGGCAGGTCAACCAGATGCCCCATGGAAGACACGACCTTATAATTTTTCCCCAGAATTTTATTAATGGTCTTAACCTTAGCCGGAGATTCAACAATAACGATTGCTTTTGTCATATCGATACCTTCACTGAACAAATATCATTATTAATTTATTTTACAAACAATTTCCCGGGCAGTTGCTTGACTACCCGTTTGAGTTCCAATTGAAGCAAAACAGAACCTATGAACGCGGCGGGTCGGGCGCACCGTAAACTCAACTCATCCACGTGAACGGGACTGTCGCTCAAATGACGATAAACGGCATTTTCCTCTTCCGTTAATTCCCCTTCAGACGGCAACGCCTCCAAACAGTTTCCATGAGCGGCAGAAGTTACAAAAGGGTTCGAGGGCATAAGATTAGGAAGCTCCTTGTCCTGAGGGATGTCCTGTCCTGCCCGCGCCTTTCTCTCTTCCAGAAACCTTGTTAAGGGGAGTTCCAGTTCTTCCAGAATGTCCTCCACAGAACTGACCAACTTGGCGCCCTGTTTGATCAGATTATGCGCGCCCCAGGACCCCGGATTATCCACCTTTCCAGGAACGGCAAAAACATCCCGGCCTTGTTCCAAAGCGCAATCGGCGGTAATTAACGCCCCGCTTCGAAGCGCCGCTTCCACGACCACCACCCCCCAGGATAAACCGCTAATGACCCTGTTTCGTCGAGGAAAGTTATACGGCGCCGGAGGCGTCTCCATGGAAAACTCTGAAATGACGGCCCCTTTTTCTGAAATTTCTTCAAACAAATTCTTGTTTTCCGGAGGGTAGATCTGCGCCAAACCGCATCCCATCACCGCCTGAGTTTGCCCCTTGGCCTTCAACGCCCCTTGATGCGCCGCCGTATCGATTCCCCTGGCCAGACCAGAGACCACACAAAAACCGAGCTCCGCGAGACGTCCGGCAAACTGCCCGGAAACAGATGATCCATAGAGGGAACAACGTCTTGATCCGACAATAGCGATCGAAGCTTCATTGTCCTTAAGTATGCTCCCGCGGACATAAAGAACGATGGGGGCATCGGGAATACCGCGAAGATTCACCGGATAGGACTCATCCCGATAGTCCACGAGTTTAACCTTCTTTTGCGTGATGAGATTATATTCGTTTTTCAGGAAATTGTCTCTAGGGAAATTCAAAATATTCTGAACGGCGGGCTGAGGGACGCCATTTTCCCTCAACTCAGCTTCGTCCAGCGAAAACAGTTTATGGGCGGAGCCGTACTGCTCAACCAATTTTCTTACGCGGATGTTCCCTACTCCCGCGACGGCATTAAGAACCAATAAGGCGTCTAATTCAGTCATCTTTTATCCAACCTTATTTATTGGGGAAATACGGGGAATGGTTATTCAATAGACAGGGGGCGTGTCAAGGGTACACCAATGATCACTCAGGGCGATTAAGTATCTTCAAAATATCCTCAGAGATCTGTTCGATGCTTTTATTATTTGTATCCAACACAATATCCGCTTCGCGGTAAAAGGGCTCGCGTTTCTCAAGGAGCTCTTTTATCTTGGCCTGAGGGTCGGGGACGTCAAGCAAGGGACGTTTTTTGGTTCTTTTTAAATTCTCAAAAATAAATTCCGCGGACGCCCGTAAATACACCACCGTAAAATTCCTCTTCAATCGCTCCATGTTCCCGGCATCCAACGGAACACCGCCGCCGCAATCGATGATGACGTCCTCCTCTTGAGAAATCTCTTGAACAACGGCCTTTTCTAATTTTCTAAAATACGGTTCACCGCTGTCCCGAAATATCTCGGCAATGGACCGCCGCTCTCTTTTTTCAATAAGATTATCCGTCGATATAACTCTTTTCTTCAAAAGCTGCGCCAGCCGGCTGCCGACCATGGATTTCCCCACCCCCATAAATCCGATCAGGGCAATATTCGAAATTTTCATGGGCCGATTCTAACACAGGCGAACCGGGGTGTCAATTTTTCAAGAAAACGGGGGAATAAAATACGGGAAAACGGAAAACGGGATAGGAGATATATATTTTATTTTAGGAATTGGGAACCGGATCACTAAGACGTTTAATACAACCCGTAGCCGCTCATGACCCACGCGAGGATACGCTCCCCCCAAAACAGACTGATGAGAGCGCCAAAAACAAGAAACGGGCCGTACGCGATGGTTGAATCCTTGGTCCGGATTTTTTCAATAACTCCGTAAACAGCGCCTAAGACCGGGGCGATGAAGAAGGATAAAACAGCCAATTTCCATCCCAAGAACGCGCCCACCATGGCCAGAAGCTTCACATCACCGCCGCCCATGGATTCTTTCTTAAAGAGGAAGTCCCCTAAAACACCCATGGCATAGATTAATCCCCCGCCGGCTAGGACGCCTAACAAAGAATAGCCCAGAGATAAAAAGTGGGCGGCCAAAACGGGATACTTGACCTGAATGGCCTCAGAATGAATTCCATGCATTTCCGGCAGAAATAAACTCAAAACAAGACCAAGGCCAATTCCACCGACGCTGACCTCATCCGGGATGATCCGGTGTTCGAAGTCCACAAGGGTCGCGACAATAAACCCGCTGACCATGAAAAGATACGGGAGCAGAAGCATCGTCAATCCAAAATAAAGATAGAATCCAAGAAAAATCATCGCCGTCAGGCATTCAACAAAAAAATACCGAAAAGAAATTTTTTGCTGACAATAGCGGCAACGCCCTCTGAGGAGGAGATAACTGATCAAAGGGATATTGTCGAACCAGGAAATCGGCTTTTTGCACTGAACGCAATGAGAACCGGGATAAACCACGGACTTCTCATGCGGGAGACGGACTATGCAGACATTGAGAAAACTCCCGACGATTGAACCTAAAATAAAAATAAAGGGGCCGATAACGCTTGTGTCCATCATTTCGCTGTCCTTTTGTGAATGGCTTCCCACATTTTTTCTTTCACCCTGTCATCCAACTGAAGATTCGCCCAATGTTGTAAAGACAAAACTCCCTGATAATATAACATTCCTAATCCATTCGAGGTCTGGGTCCCGCGTTCTTTGGCCATTTTCAACAAAAGAGTTTCCGGGGGATTATAGATTAAATCATAGACCAGCATATCGGGATGAAAAAAACTTTCTTCCACCAGACAGGGATCCTCTTCTTTTAAACCCATCGACGTTGTGTTAATAAGCAGATCCGCCAATTCAATATTTAAATCCTCCACGTGCTCGACCGTTTCCACGATACTCAAATCAATCCGGCTCTGAAGATCGGCGATGAGCTGATCCACCCGGGAGGAAGTCCGGTTATAAATCCGGATGGATTGCGGCCGCTCAGGAATCAAACAAAGGATCGCCAGGATCGCGCGGGCGGATCCGCCGGCCCCAAGGATGGCCACGCGCTTGTCGGTCAAATTAAATTGGAGTTCGGTCAGATGGGCTAAGAATCCAGGCGCGTCGGTATTATACCCGATCAACCGGCGGTCTTGGGTCACCACAATCGTGTTGACCGCGCCTATTTTCTCCGCGAGAGGAGCGAGAGCGTCCACATACTCCAGGACCACCTCTTTGTAAGGAACGGTGACATTTAAACCGAAAATAGGACACGCCTTTTCCTTCAGTTTTTTAAAAAAGTCTTGAACATCATCGGCCTCAAGCGGGAACGCTTTATAGACGGCATCCACCCCTAATTCCTTGAACGCCGCATTATGCATTAAAGGAGACAAACTATGCCCCAAAGGATTGCCGATAATCCCATAAATGGCTTGATAGTCTTTCATAGACATGTGTAAAAGGAAACCCCACGGTTACCTGGTGGGGCTGCCTTCCGAGAAGAATTCTTAAAAGATTACGATTTCCCATCCGCCTGCTGTGAGAGAAGTTTATTCACCGCGTTAATATACGCCTTGGCGGAGGCCTCTAAAATATCCGTGCTTGTCCCGCGAGCGATGATATTCCTGTCCTTGAATTTTACCTTAACCGTGACCTCGCCCATGGCGTCTTTCCCCTGGGTGACGGACTGGATCGAATAGTCCAGCAGTTCACCCTTGACCTTCGTGACCGCGTCAATCGCCTTATAACAGGCATCCACCGGACCGTCGCCGGAAGAGCTTTTCTCGTACGTCTCGCCCTTGGATTTCAAGACAACACGCACGTCCGGTTTTATATTGGTCCCGCTCTGAAAGATAAGACTGACTAAGTTCCACGTTTTTTGAAAGGCTTTCAATTCATCTTCAACGATGACGATCAGGTCTTCATCATAAACTTGTTTTTTCTTATCCGCCACGCGTTTAAAACGATCAAAGGCCTCATCCAATCCTTTGTCCTTCAATTCAATACCCAGCATCTTCAGACGGTCTTTAAAGGCGTGCCGGCCCGAGTGTTTGCCCAAGACCAGGCCTGTCCCCATAAAACCGACATCTTCCGGACGCATGATTTCATACGTGGAGCGTTCTTTTAAAATACCATCCTGATGAATGCCGGCCTCATGACGGAAGGCGTTATGACCCACAATAGCTTTATTGGGCGCGACGACAAACCCGGTGCATTTGCTGACCAGCCGCGAAATCCGGCAGATCTCCTGGGTATGGATGCCTGTGGTACATCCAAAGAAATCTGAGCGGGTCTTTAACGCCATAACGATTTCTTCCATGGACGCGTTACCGGCACGCTCGCCGATCCCATTGATGGTACATTCCACTTGCCGGGCTCCGTTCTTAATCGCCGCCAGAGAATTGGCCACACTGACCCCCAAGTCATCATGGCAGTGGACGGAGATCACAGCCTTATGAATATTCGGGACATGATTCTTGATGTCCCCAATCAACTGGGCATATTCCGCGGGCACGCTGTAACCCACGGTGTCCGGAATGTTGACCGTGGTGGCGCCGGCCTTAATCACTTCTTCCAGAATTCGATACAGAAATTCGCGTTCCGTCCGGGAGGCGTCTTCCGGAGAAAATTCGATATCTTCGACTTTTTTCCTGGCGTACTTGACGGCATCGACGGCCATCTTCAAAATTTCCTCCTGGGTTTTCTTTAATTTAAAACGCATATGGATCTTGGAGGTCGCCAAAAAGACATGAATGCGTTTCTTCCTGGCCGCGGCCAAGGCTTCAGCCGCCGCGTCAATATCCGCTTTCATAGAACGCGCCAGGCCGCAGACAATACTGCCTTTAATATGTTTCGCGACGGATTGAACCGAATTGAAGTCTCCTTCGGAAATCACGGGGAAGCCCGCCTCGATAATATCCACCCCCAGCCGCTCCAGGGCGTAAGCGATTTCCAATTTTTCTTTTTCGTTCATGCTCGCCCCCGGGGCCTGTTCCCCGTCGCGCAGGGTTGTATCAAAGATTAAGACTCTATTTTGTTCAGACATAATTTTTTTCCTGATTCCAACAATGATTTTCGGTTGTCACTCCCTTTTATCCGCGTCCTTCCTGATTTGCCTGGAATATTCTTATCCGCTCCCGGGCAAATTTTAGCGAAACCTCCGGGGTGCCGGTGCCATGGCTATTGGCGTGGGAGTAAATTTTTACGCCATCCAACTGATCCAGGGTCTTGTGTTCTATTTTCTCGCCGACCAGCCTCAGGTTCAGACCGATAGTCTTTATTTCAACGTTCTTAATCCCGAACACGGCGACAAACTCCCGCAGGCTCTTCTCGCTGTATCCCCACTTGTGATTACCGAAATGCCCGATGTAGACTCGGGACTCCCAAAGATTTTCCCCAAAAATAAAATCGACAAAATTATCATAACCGAACTTGAAATATTTATAAAGAATCTTTTTAAAGTTAGGGACTTGAAGCGTCAAACGCCCGCCGATTTTCATGACCCTTATCCATTCATAAAAAACAACGTACCGGGCATATTTGTCAAAGTGCTCCAGGAGATCTTCGGCTAAGACCTCGTCCATGGATAAATCCTTAAACGGCAAGGGCGTGCTGATATCATGCACCAGGTCCGGTTCACAGGCCTTGACGGAATCAATATTGATCCAGCCTTCCAGTTTCTTTGTGCCGCAACCTAAATGCAGTTTCATAGTCCCAGCTATCCCCCAACGGCCAACGGAATCAGTGAAGACAACAATGGGCGATCAGCCCCTTGAGACCTTCACGCCCATTGTCTATTCTCTAACGCCGAGGATGTCCCTCAGCGGTTCATGGCTTTTCGGCTACCCCGCGGCTTGCCGTCGGGAATGTAGTAGAAGACTTCATTTCTTCATCCAAGGCATCATGGCCCTCAACTGGCTGCCGACTTCTTCTATCGGATGATTCTCAGAATCTTTACGATACTGATTAAAACGCGGACGGCCGTTCTTATTTTCACGGATCCACTCCTTAGCGAATTTACCGGATTGAATCTCGGCCAGAATTTTCTTCATTTCTTTCCGGGTCCGGTCATTAATAATTCTCGGCCCCCGGGAGTAATCTCCATATTCCGCCGTATCGGAAACCCGTTTGCGCATACCCCGGATCCCGTCTTCATAAATCAAATCCACAATGAGCTTCAACTCATGCAGGCATTCAAAATACGCGATCTCCGGATGATAGCCGGCCTCCACAAGCGTCTCAAACCCAGCCTTAATCAAGGCACTCGTTCCGCCGCACAAAACAACCTGTTCGCCGAAAAGGTCCGTCTCGGTCTCTTCCTTAAACGTGGTCTCAATGACCCCCGCCCGGGTTCCGCCGATCCCTTTGGCATAGGCCAAGGCGTATTTCAGCGCTTGTCCCGTCGCGTCCTGATGAATCGCCACAAGACACGGGACGCCTTTGCCCTCTTCGTATTGCCGACGCACTAAAGCCCCGGGGCCTTTGGGCGCGATCATCCAGACGTCCACATCCATCGAAGGGATGATCTGCTTAAAATGGATATTAAAGCCATGAGAAAAGGCCAGGGATTTTCCCTTCTCTAAATTTCGTTTGATGAATTTCTTATACAGTTGAGCCTGAACATGGTCCTGGGTCAGGATCATGATGACGTCGGCCTTTTTCGCCGCTTTGTTGGCTTCCACGGGGACAAAGCCGTCCTTCTTGGCCTGTTCATAATTCGGCCCGCCTTCGCGTTGGCTGACAATCACATTCAAACCACTGTCGCGCAGGCTTAAGGCCTGACCGCGCCCCTGAATCCCATAGCCGATAACGGCAATCACTTTATCTTTAAAGACATTGAGATCCGCGTCTTTATCATAGTAAATTTTTGGCATAATGCAGTCCCTTTCAACTTTAAAGAATCAATACCGGTAATGATCGGGTTTATACGGTCCCTCAACTTTTATATTCAAATACTCGGCCTGGGTCTTATTCAGAGTATCCAGTTCCACGCCGACCTTTTGCAAATGAAGTCTGGCCACTCTTTCATCGAGGTGCTTGGGCAGGATATACACTTTTTTTTCATACCGATGGCTGTTTTGCCAGAGTTCCATTTGAGCCAGGACCTGATTGGTGAATGAATTGCTCATGACGAAAGAAGGATGTCCCGTGGCGCAGCCAAGATTCACCAGTCTTCCCTCAGCCAGAACGATGAGCTGTTTGCCGTTGGGATAGGAGTATTGATCCACCTGCGGCTTGATTTCAATCTTTTTGATATCCTTGCGGTTATTCAGATACGCGACGTTGATTTCCAAATCAAAATGACCGATGTTACAGATAACAGCGTTATGCTTCATCACATCCATGTGCTCAGGACGGATGACATCGCAACAGCCTGTGGCCGTGACAAAAATATCGCCGACCTTTGCCGCGTACTCCATTTTCTTGACCTCAAAACCTTCCATGGCCGCCTGGAGGGCGCAGATCGGATCGATTTCCGTCACGATCACACGGCCGCCCATACCGCGAAAAGCGTGGGCGCACCCTTTCCCCACATCGCCATACCCGGCCACGACGCATATTTTCCCGGCAATCATGATATCCGTTGCCCGTTTGATGCCGTCCAGCAATGACTCCCGACATCCGTATAAATTATCAAATTTGGATTTGGTCACGGAATCATTAACATTAATCGCCGGGATCTTCAGTTCTCCCCTGGCGTACATATCCGCCAGCCGGTGAACGCCGGTCGTTGTCTCTTCGGAAATCCCCCGGATCTGTTCCAGAAGTTCGGGGAATTTATCATGGACCATGCGGGTGAGATCCCCGCCGTCATCCAAAAGCAAATTCGGCCCCTTGCCGTCCGGCCACTTGATGGTCTGTTCCACGCACCAATCGTATTCTTCCAGAGTTTCCCCTTTCCAGGCAAAGACCGAAATGCCGGCTTTAACCAGCCCGGCCGCCGCGTGATCTTGCGTCGAGAAGATATTGCAAGACGACCACCGCACCTCGGCCCCCAATTCAATCAGGGTCTCCACAAGAACCGCGGTCTGAATCGTCATGTGGATACAGCCGGCAATCCTCGCGCCTCTTAAAGGTTTCGACGGACCAAACTCTTTACGCAAGGCCATCAACCCGGGCATTTCGGTTTCCGCGATCATAATCTCTTTGCGGCCCCATTCCCCCAGGCTTAAATCTTTCACTTTAAAATCTTGAAACGATGTTGTCGTGGTACGCATATCCCCTCCCCACTATCGTGACACAGCCGCTAAGGCTTCTTTTCTTAAAATTTCAGCTTTATCTGTTTTTTCCCAGGGGAATTCATCCCTGCCAAAATGGCCGTAAGTCGCGGTTTTTAGATAATGCGGCTTTAATAAATCCAGGTGCTTGATAATCCCGCGGGGGGTTAAGTCAAAATGTTTACAAACGAGTTCTACCAGTCTCTCGTCAGAAACCTCACCGGTTCCGTACGTTTCCACCATGACACTCACCGGCTCAGCCCTCCCGATGACATAGCTGAACTGGATCAAACATTTTTTAGCGAGCTTGGCCGCGACAATGTTTTTGGTGACATATCGTGCCATGTACGCCGCGGAGCGGTCAACCTTAGTCGGATCTTTTCCCGAGAAGGCCCCGCCGCCGTGAGAAACGGTCCCGCCGTAGGTGTCGACAACAATCTTGCGGCCCGTGACCCCCGTATCAGACTGCGGGCCTCCGATGACAAACTTGCCCGTCTCGTTCACATAATATTTTGTCTTACTGTCCGCCCATTTGCCGACGATGGGTTGAGCGACCGTCTCAATAATTTCTTTTCTCGCCTTCTCCGTGATCTTCTTGCCCGTTTTATCCAAAATATCTTCCGTATGCTGACAGGCCAAGACAACGGCATCCACGCGCATGGGTTTGTCATCTTGATATTCGACCGTGACCTGGCTTTTGCAGTCCGGCCCCAAATAACTCAACGTTCCTGATGTCCTGACATCTTCCACGCGTTTGACCAATTTATGGGCCAAGGTAATCGGCAACGGCATCAATTCCGGCGTTTCATCCGTCGCGTATCCAAACATGATCCCCTGATCCCCGGCGCCGCCCGCGTCCACGCCCTGGGCGATATCCGGCGATTGGCTGTTGATCGCGTTCAAAATGGAACAGGTATTGGCGTCAAATCCATATTTTTGATGGGTGTATCCTATGTCTTTTAAAACTTTACGAACCAACTTATGCACATCAACGTAGGTCGTTGTGGTGATCTCCCCTCCGACAATGACCAACCCCATGGAGACAAACGTCTCACAGGCGACCCGCCCTTTCGGATCCTCGCGCAAAACGGAATCTAAGACAGCGTCCGATATTTGATCGCAGACTTTATCAGGATGCCCATTTCCCACTGATTCTGATGTAATTAAACGTCGTCCTTTCACCTCTAACCGTCCTTTCTCTATGTGAATGTAATTTTAATATTTTACCGGGCTGAGCCCCTCCGAATGAAATTCTCTTGGGCCTCTTGGTAGGCCTCCAAACTTCCAATATCGTACCATTTTCCTGTAAATTGAAAACCATAGACAGGATTTTCTTGATGCAACCATCGGATATAATCACCGGCCGCGTCTGATTTAACCGTTTCGCTCAAATACGCCGAAACCAACCCCAGAGATTTCTTGGGGAAATAATAAAAACACATCGCGATCAGCGTTGTCTTCGGGAGCGCCGGTTTCTCTTGAAAGCTTACAATTCTTTTCCGGGGATCCAAATCCACCACCCCAAACTTCTTGGCCTCTTCCCGATTCTTAATATCATATAATCCGATGGTTACCGCCGGAGACCGCTCTTTCGCGAAAACAATGTATTCATCCAACTTATAATCAAACAAATTATCGCCGCCGACCACCAGGAGGTCATCGTTAAGCGAGGTCTGCCGTAAAACAAAATCAATGTCCCCGATGGAACCCAACCGCTCTTCAGGGGTGTTTGTCCCGTCGTTGACGACCCGCACGGGCAACGAAAATGAGGGCTTTCCCGGCCCCGCGCCCCCTTGAATAGATTCCCGAAGTTTCTTGGCCCAATCCTCAAAGACCGGATAAAATTTATTATTTGTGACCAGCAAAACCTCATCTAATCCAGGCAATTTCTCAATTTTATCCAGAATATAGTTGACCAGAGGTTTATCCTGGATCGGCAACAGGGCCTTAGGCGTGTTTTCCCCTAAAGCGTATAATCGCGTTCCATATCCCGCGGCCAATATCAATGCTTTCATTGATTAAACCTATTCTCCCCTATCCATGCTCAGGACATCCGGAGCCAATTCTTTGAGTCTGGACCGGCTTAATTCCTCAACCTCCTGGCCCGTCGATAATTTAAGAACATCCTCCGCTAATCTCTGGGCGTCTTTCAAGCTCACGCTGAGTATCATTTTTTTTATCTGGAGAATATTGATCGACGACATACTGAATTCCCCAAGATTTAATCCCAATAATATGAGCGCCAAGCACGGTTCGCTGGACATCTCTCCGCAGAGGCCCACCCCGATGTTCGCCTGATGCGCCGCGTCAATGGTGTTTTTGATCAGACGCAGAACCGCCGGATGTCCCGGCTCATACAGACTAGCCGTCTGCTCATTCACGCGATCGACCGCCAGCGTGTATTGGATGAGGTCATTGGTGCCAATACTAAAAAAATCCGCCTCTTTAGCTAATAAATCCGCTGTCATCGCGGCTGAAGGGACTTCAATCATCGCCCCGACCTGCATCTTTTCGTCAAAAGGGATTTTCTCTTCTCTCAAATTACTCTTGACCTCTTCCAGAATAATATTGGCCTGACGAAATTCGCCGGGCCCGGAGATCATGGGATACATCAAACGAATGATTCCATACGCCGAAGCTCTTAAGATCGCCCTTAATTGCGTTTTAAAAATATCAGGACGAGCCAGACAAAAACGGATGGCGCGCCAGCCCAGGCAAGGATACATATCCCGGGGGATTTGCAGGCTCGAAGTGAATTTATCTCCGCCCAAATCAAGACTACGGATCGTCACGGGCTTGGGGGCGATGGCTTGCGCGACATATTTATACGCCTCGAACTGCTCATCTTCCGAAGGCAAATCGACACGATTCATGTAAAAATATTCTGTCCGATATAATCCGATCCCGCTGGCCCCATGTTTCAAAATGGCGGGAATTTCTTCGGGCAATTCCAAATTCGCCAGAAGCGTAATCTCTTTACCATCAAGAGTCCTGGCCGGCACATCCTTAATTTCCTGGAACTGATCGCGAAATTCAATAATACGCGTCTGGGCCTTGCGGTAAAATCTTCTTGTCTCCTCGGTGGGATGAATAATCAGCAGGCCCTTGCGGCCGTCAACGATAATATTATCCTGGTTATGAATGCGCAAGGTCGCGTCTTTCAGCCCGACGATAGCCGGGACGCCGAGAGATTTCGCCATGATCGCCGTATGCGACGTCCTGCCGCCGATGTCCGTCGCGAAGGCGATAATGTTTTTATTGTACATACTGGCCGTATCCGAAGGCGACAAATCATGACTGATGATAATCAACTCCTCGGTTATATTCTCAAACTCATGAAGCTTATTTTCATCCATAAGATTTTTTAAGACCCGCCGGCCGACGTCACCAACATCGCTGACCCGTTCTCTTAAATATTCATCCTCGATGGTGGAGAAAATCTTGATGTATTTCTTTAAGACTTCAGAAAAAATATATTCCGCGCATAGCTTGTCCGATTTAACGCGCTTGATGACTTCTTCGACAAGGGCCCTGTCTTCCAGGACCAAGAGATGGGCGTCGAAAATCTGCGCGTGTTTCCCGGACATCTCTGAGCTGATTTTTTTCTGAATCTCGGCGATTTCTTCTCTTGTCTTGATGAGGGCCTCTTCAAACCGCGCGATTTCGATCGGGACCTCTTTTTCCATTATGGCGCGCGGGGCGACAATAAAATCCTGTTTGTCTAAAATAAAAGCCGCACCCACCGCTACCCCGGGGGCCGCCGGAATTCCCTTTAAAACGATTTCATTCATGAGTTTTGTTCACTGGTTAATAATTGTTCTAATTCAGACAAAACCGCCTGCGCGTCTTCGCCATCGGCCGTCACAATCACTTTGCTGTTCCTCTGGGCGCCCAACGTTAATATCCCCATAATTGATTTACCGTCCACCTTTTCATGGCCCTTTTGGATCGTCACCTTGGAATTATATTTCGTGGCAATCTGAATAAACAGAGCCGCGGGCCGGGCGTGCAGTCCCTGGCTATTTTTAATGACAATTTCTTTTTCAATCACTGGCATAGAAGATTCTTCCACTCTCTCACGTCACTCCGTCGATCTCTCCCTCTCCCGGGACTCATCTCTTAATCACCCGATGCGTTTCAATCAACTTAATGAGCTCATTGATGAGTTTTTTAGAGTCATGACGGACATAATCCGTGACCCCCAGCAAATCGGTGGCCACGACTTTGTACCCCATAGCCCGAATGCGCTCCGTATCCGCCTTGACAGGAAAAGACGCCTCATTTTTATACCGCCCGAGGGCATCGGTTGGGGCTTCGGCGTTATTAATCAAACACGCGTCCATGACTCCCGCTTGAGAATGTTCAATGATGGCCTTGACATGATCACTCGCGGAATAGCCATCCGTTTCTCCATGCTGGGTCATGACATTACACACATAAATCTTAAAAGCATAGGCTCTGGCGATTGCCTCATCCATCCCCTGAATAATCAAATTCGGGATCACACTGGTGTATAAACTTCCCGGGCCTAAAATAATAATGTCCGCCTCATCAATGGCCGCCAGGGCGTCCTTCGTCGGATAAACCTCTTGAGGGGTCAACGAAAGACGTTTAATCCTTGAGTTGGAATTGGGGATCGCGGCCTCCCCTTCTGTTTTTGTCCCATCCCAATATTCTGCCACAAGATGAACATTACTCACCGTCGATGGGACCACTTTGCCGCGTATGGCCAGGACCTTGCTTGTCTCTTTGACTGCGCGTTCAAAATCGCCGTTGGTCAATTGAACCATGGCGGTTAAAAACAAATTTCCAAAATTATGCCCTTTTAATTCTGAGTCCTTGGAAAAACGGAATTGGAAAAGTTCCCCCATCAAGGCCGGGGCATCCGCCAAAGCCACCAAACAGTTGCGAATATCCCCCGGCGCGACAATGTTAAACTCTTCCCGCAAACGGCCAGAGGATCCACCGCTGTCGGCCACAGTCACAATAGCCGTGATATTGGAGGTGTATTCTTTTAATCCAAATATAAGATGTGAAAGACCGTGACCGCCGCCGATGGCAACAATTTTGGGGCCACGCTCTAAATATCGACGCTGATAGAGGATATTAACTAATTCTCGTTCGCCTTTAGGGAGAAACAAGGTAAGCAGCGAGACTATCATTTTCCCCACGCCCATCACAATCAAAATCAAACCGCATAATATCCACACAACGCCAAAGGCACTGACAAATGAATATGGTTCCGCCGTCAATACCGCCCCGACACCGACAATAACGACCCCCAGCAGAGACGTGAACAGCCACCGCTTAACCCTCATGCCTGGGTATAACCACTTAATAGGATTTTTCGGCATGCTTATGGTTTAGATAGTCGCCCATCTTCTTGTTGAATAATCTTCAGGATACCCTTTTCATCGGTTACGGCCTTGAAACTTTCTCGGATATATTTATCTTTTAATAGACGAGAAATTCTGGCTAACGCCTTGAGGTGAGGCCCAGCGGAATCAATGGGGGCAACGAGCAAGAAGAAAATATAGGCAGGCTCGCCGTCTAAAGAATCGAAATTTATCCCGCTCTTACTAATTCCCAGACAACCGACTAATTTTTGAACACAATCGCATTTCCCATGCGGAATCGCGATCCCTTGGCCGATCGCGGTTGAACCCAAGGCTTCCCTGGCCATTAATATTTCCAAAGTTTTTTTCTTGTGTTTTTTATCAATCGAACCGGCGTTGACAAGCAGATCAACCAGTTCGGATATAACGTCCGCCTTGGTCGTGCTCATCAGGTTAGCCGAAACCGCCTTGGCAGAAAGGAAATCACTGATTTTCATTAAATGCCTCCTTAAGAAAGCCCATTCATTGGATGTCTGTCATACCAACTACAAAAATTCTAAAAGCGGCGGATGGGATTTGAACCCACGACATCCACCTTGGCAAGGTGGCATTCTAGCCAACTGAATTACCGCCGCAGACATTTTTAATAAAAAAGTTATGTGCTGATTTTAACTTTTTAAATAAGAAAAACAAATACTATTTTGTTTCTTAAACAGACCAATCACTTTTTCTTTATCTTCCCCTAGAAAAAGATGATTTCAAGTCGCAGTGGGCGGAAGAGGACTTGAACCTCCATGAGTTTCCCCACATGCTCCTAAGGCATGCGCGTCTACCAATTCCGCCATCCGCCCTTGGAAAATCTTCCTTAAGGTTGCGGAGATTGCTCTATAAAATCTGGTGACCCACCCGCGACTCGAACGCGGCACAACTGCCTTAAAAGGGCAGTGCTCTACCGGATGAGCTAGTGGGTCAAAATTAATTTTTATACACTAAGAATTTCACGTTTGGCCATCCGCCTTATGACAACATCCGCTGCTCTCTCGACATACAGCCACAAAACACAGGATCAGGTATAGGTTAGCCAATACGAACCACCGGGATCATCCCTCTTACCCGCGCTCCATTAACGCCTTACTCTTCTCTTCCAATAATCTGTCTATTTCCACAATATATTTATCCGTCAATTTCTGGATAGCATCATGAACCTTGAACCCTTCATCCTCGGGAATCGTCTTATCCGACTCCATTTTTTTAATCTTATCATTCGCCTCACGCCGGATCGTTCTTAAAGAAATCCGGGATTTCTCAGCCATGTCCTTGACAACTTTCTTCAATTCTTCTCGGCGTTCTTCTGAAAGCAGAGGAATCGATAATCGTACGACCTTCCCATCATTCGTCGATGTGGCCCCGAGATTCGAATTTGTTATCGTTTTTTCCAATTCAGGAATAACGGAGATATCCCAAGGCTGGATCAGCACCGTCCGCGGATCCGGGACGGAAATCGACGCGAGCTGTTTTAAAAGCGTGGAGGTCCCAAAATAATCAACGTGCATCCCCTCAATCAAGCCTGGATGAGCTCGCCCGGTTCGGACCTCAGAGAACTCCCGTCTAGCGGATTCAAGAGCCTTTTTCATGTTTGCTTCTGTTTGTTGGACTATTTCTTTCGCGATCATGTTTATGCCCCCATTATTGAACAACCGTTCCAATCTTTTGTCCCATCACGGCCTTCCTGAGATTTCCTTTCTCAAATATATTAAAAACCACAATAGGCAATCCATTGTCCATGCACATACTAATAGCCGTTGAGTCCATGACTCTTAAATTTCTTTTCAACACATCGATAAATTTCAACTTCTTATACCGCTTGGCGGTTTTATCGACAAAAGGATCCGAGGAATAAACCCCATCCACTTTGGTCGCCTTCAAAATCACATCCGCGCCCACCTCCTTGGCCCTGAGGGCGGCGGCTGTATCTGTCGTAAAATAAGGATTTCCGGTTCCTGCCACAAAGATCACAACCCGGTCCTTCTCTAAATGACGAATCGCACGCCGGCGAATATAAGGTTCAGCGATCGCCGAAATCTGTATCGCCGTCATGACGCGGGTTGGGACATCGATTTGTTCCAAGGCGTTCTGCAAGGCCAGACCGTTAAGGACCGTCGCTAACATCCCCATATAATCGGCCACGGAACGATCTAATCCAAAACGCTTGGATTCCACCTGGCCACGGAATATATTTCCTCCACCGACAACCATGGCTATCTTGATCCCCAAGGCGCGTATTTCTTTGATTTGATGAGCCAGCGAAGCGCAGGTCTCGGCATCAATCCCGTGTTGCTGGCTCCCCAACAAGGCTTCACCGCTTAATTTCAGCAGTATCCGTTTATAGATCGGTTTCTTATTCAATTTCGTTGACCTTGTATCTGGCAAAACGGCTAATGTAAATATTCTCCCCAATACTGGCGATCAAGGCATTGATACAATCCTGAATCGTCTTTTTGGGATCTTTCACAAACGGCTGTTCCACGAGACATTTTTCCTTGATAAACGTCTCCCGATCGTCCTGTTCTTTCAAAACATCCTCACTGACGTCTTCTCTTTTGATATACTTCGGATGGGCCGCCGCGATCTGCATGGCTAAATCTTTGGTGAATTTGCAAAAATCTTCATTCTTGGCGACGAAGTCCGTTTCACAATTGACCTCCACCAAGACTCCGATTTTAGATCCGGGATGAATGTACGCCTCAATCCGTCCCTCTTTGGCCAGGCGGCTCCCTTTTTTCGCCGCGATTTCCAGCCCTCTGCGCTGGAGAATCTCTTTAGCTTTCACCATGTCGCCATTGGCCTCCTGCAGGGCTTTTTTACACTCGATCACACCGCACGAGGTCATCTCACGCAACTCTTTTATCGAATCAACTGAAATTTCCATTAACATACCCTTTCTAGTGACTTTCGCAAAAATAGCGGGCGTCTATAAATTTCCATTGTGTTGTCATCAACGCGGATCCGGGGCCACTCCGGATGCAACAATAACCTCAACGAATATTCTTTTCAACACTTAGTTTTCAGAAGGATTGGGTGAAACCGTTGAAGACTCGAGGGGAACGGCGCTCTCCTTCAAGGGCGTCTGAGGTTCTGTTTGTCCATCTTTTTTGGTCGCCACTTCACTCGTCATATACTCTTTTCTGCCTTCTCTGACACTTTCCGCGACAAGAGATGTGATGAAACGGATGGATTTTAAGGCGTCGTCATTCCCGGGAATGGGATAATCAATATTGTCCGGATCACAATTTGTATCGACCATCCCTACAATTTTGATATTCAACTTCTTCGCCTCTTTAACCGCGATATCTTCTTTCTTCGGATCAATGAGGTACAACACATCCGGAAGTTTCTGCATATCCCGAATTCCTCCCAGATTAAGCAAAAGTTTTTCTTTCTCTTTGGTTAAACGGGAAACCTCTTTCTTTTTCAAGTGTTCCAAAACCCCATCTTGCGCCATTTTTTCAATAGCTTTTAATCTTTCAATGGATTTTTTAACCGTTTGAAAATTGGTTAATAAACCGCCCAGCCAGCGATTCTTCACATAAAACATCCCGGACTTGATGGCTTCCTCTTCAATAATAATTTGCGCCTGCTTCTTGGTTCCGACAAAAAGAACCTTGCCTCCTTTGGCCGTGACATCACGCATAAAATCTCTGGCCGCGTTCAAGCATTCGACCGTTTTCTCCAGGTCAATGATATAAATGCCGCTTCTTTCACCAAAAATGAATCTTTTCATTCTTGGATTCCAGCGTCTTGTTTGATGCCCGAAATGGACCCCGGCTTCGAGAAGTTTTTTGACTAATTCTTCAACCATGTTTCCTCCGTTTGTGTCGCGCAATGACTTTCGGTCAAACGTCTGAGAGTTATTTCTCAGACGACCACCGTCCGTCATTGGTGAATATTATGCTTCATAGATATTCTTCAACCAGAATAAAATCCGCATAATATTGTTGTTAATCCTGATTTAAGTTGACGTAGTATACTCAATATTTATTTTCTTTGCAACTATTTATTTAAGCGGGTATGGGGGACAACGGCGCCTGTGGGTACACCGTGCTACGCCTGAAACTGCATTCTGTAAAGCCTTTGATAAAGGGGACATGTTTCGAGCAGCGCTTCATGACGCCCCAGGCCAACGATGTTCCCGCTTTCCAAAACAACTATTTTGTCCGCCTTTTTAATCGTCGATAACCGGTGGGCGATCGCGACCACGGTCCGTCCGCGCATCAGCTCATCCAAGGCCTCTTGAATATATTTTTCTGATTCCGAGTCCAACTGCGACGTCGCCTCATCTAAAATAAGGATCGGGGGATTTTTTAAAATAGCCCGGGCAATAGATACGCGCTGTTTTTCCCCCCCGGACAAACGAAAACCGCGATCGCCGATAATGGTCTCGTACCTCTTGGGCATCTTCTGAATAAACGGGTGGGCAAAAGCTTTTTGAGCCGCCTCTTCAATCTCCGATTGCGTGGCATGTCTATGTCCGTAGGCAATATTGGCCCGGACGGTATCATTAAATAAGATGGTCTCCTGAGTCACAATACCAATTTGATCACGCAAGGATAAAAACGCGACTTCCTTCAAGTTGACACCGTCCATTTTCACCGCGCCTTCGGTCGGATCATAAAATCGCGGAATCAAATTGACCAGCGTAGTCTTCCCCGTCCCTGTCGGACCTACGATAGCCACCAGTTCCCCTTTGCGGACCTCAAAATTAATATCTTTTAAAACATCCCCTGATTTTTCATCATAATGAAAACGAACGCCTTCAAACCGAATCTGCGCCTTCATCTCTTGAACGGAGATCGCATTGATTTTTTCTTTAACCGTTGGTTCAGCGTTCAAAATATCATAGATACGCTCATTGGCCACCAGCGCCTGCTGCGTCAGGGCGTTGACATTGCCAAGCTTTTTGATCGGGCTGATGATGGACATCACAGAAGCGAAAAACAATATAAAAACCCCAAACGACAACTCCCCGCCCATCAACCTCCGGCCAAACCATAAAATGAGCGCCACCCCGCAGATCCCTCCGATGATTTCCGTGATCGGAGAAATAAGGATAAGCCTCTTGATCGATTTCATCCTCAATTTATAATAATCGTGGTTTTGCCCCCTGAAGCGGTTTGTCTCGTAAGCCTCGGTGCAAAAAGCCTTGACTAATTTTACGCCGGAAATCGTCTCAAGCAAAAGGGTGTTGATATCCGCCATCTTCTCCTGAGTCCCTTTAGATATCTTGCGCAGGCGCTTCCCGATCTTACTCATAGGAAAGACGATAAGCGGCAGGACGATGAAAATGATAAACGCGGCATGGGAATCAATCGTAAAGGCCGTCCCGATCCACATAAAAATAATAAACGTCTGACGGAAGAGATCTGTCACACCATAAGAAACAGCATTCTCAACGACATTGACATCATGGGTAATGCGGGAGACCAGTTCCCCGGTCCTTTTTTCACTGAAATAATCCAGGGATAAACTCTGTATTTTCTCATACAGTTGAAGGCGGATGTCCCTCATGATTCTCTGCGAAACGTCCCCCATAAAATACTGGTAACCGAACATGAGAATATTCTTGAATAAAAGAAGAACGACGAACCCCCCGATGAACAGCGGGAACAAGCGCGCCGGATCCATGCTGTTGAGATGATTAACCAAATTTTCAATAAAATGAGGCAGGGCGTTGGGAAGGACGATTTTTTTATGGGTAAAAATAACATCCACCATCGGGACCAGGAGCGACAACTGAAACACTTCGAAAAAGCTGGCGACAAACATCGTGGCCACAGCTACGGAAAACAGTTTCCGGTGCCCCCTTAAAAACCGCAGTAATTTTAAATAATTTTCCATGAGTATTTGGGCCCATTTAAGTTACGACATGAGGGCTTACGTGTTCAAAAGAAGGCGGATTCTAGCATATCGATTGACATTTGTCGAGGCGTTTGTTATATTGCACACCAATTATGATGATACCTGAGTGTAAGGATTCTTATACTCCTAAGCTATCCCTCATCTTCTTTACTCTGCCCTATGAACAAAGTCAAAATAGCGATTGTCGGCATCGGCCATTTGGGGTCCAAACATCTCAAGGTCCTCTCTGAATTAAGCGACAAGGTGGAGATTGTCGGTATCTGCGATATTAAAGAAGAACGCACCCAAAGATTGGCCGGCCATTACAACATCCCTTTTGTTCAAGACCCCGCGTCGCTTGTCGGCCGGATCGATGCCGTCAACATCTGTGTTCCCACCGAATCCCATCACGCGGTGGCCAAGTTTTTCCTGGCACACCGCATCCACACCTTTATCGAGAAGCCTATGACAACAACCCTGGCGCAGGCGGAAGAACTGATCCAACTCGCCCAAAAACACTCCGTCAAAATCCAGGTAGGCCACGTCGAACGATTTAACGCGGCCTTTCAATCCATCAAACATTTCACCCATCGACCCCTCTTTATCGAATGCCACCGCCTGAATCAGTTTCCGAACCGCTCGCTCGACATTGGAGTGGTCATGGATTTAATGATCCATGACATCGACATTATTTTAGGCGTCCTTCAAGGCCCTCTTAAAGACGTTCAAGCCATCGGGGTCCCGGTCCTGACGCCGCTTGAGGACATTGCCAGCGTTCGGCTGACGTTTGAGAACGGCTGCGTCTGTAATTTAACAGCGAGCCGTGTGTCGGATGAAGTCATGCGCAAAATCCGCATCTTCCAAAAAGACACCTATATTTCCTTGGACTACGTCAAACAAGAAGCCTTTATTTACAAGAAGTCCGACAACCAGATTCTCAAACACAGCCTCCCGATTGAAAAAGAGGAGCCGCTTAAAAAAGAAATAGAACACTTTATCGACTGCCTCCGGGAAAATAAGACCCCGCTTGTTTCTGGTCAGGAAGGTAAGGCGGCCCTTGAAGTGGCCTTACAGATCAGCCGCCTTATTTGGAAAAATTTAGAAAACAACCCGCTGGCGGAAAGTAGGCGATAACGCTCGTATTCCTGTCATGAATTCTTCTTCCAAACATATCATCATCGTTGCCGGTGAGGATTCCGGGGATATGCACGCGGCCCATCTGGTTAAGGCGATCCAGGAGCTTGAACTGGGCTTTACGTTCTCCGGCTTGGGCGGCCCTCGGATGCAAGAACGCGGGGTTGAACTTTATCAGGATTTAACACGCCTGGCCGTCGTCGGATTTGTTGAAGTCCTGAAACATTACAGAGAAATCAAGAAATCCTTTGATCTGATTCTCAAGAAAATCAAAAACACCGCGCCCGCCGCCGTCATCCTTGTGGATTACCCGGGGTTCAATCTGCGCCTGGCCCGCGAAATCAAACGCCGCCACCGCCGCGTCAAGATCATCTACTACATCAGCCCGCAGGTGTGGGCCTGGAAAAAAAACCGCGTATTTCAGATTAAAAAATACATTGATAAGATGCTCGTTCTTTTTCAATTCGAAAAAGATTTTTACGCCAAGTTCGGGATGGAAGTCCGGTTTGTCGGCCATCCTCTGGTGGACGGCGTAGAAATCAAAACCGAAAAAAATGACCTCCTCAGTTCATTGGGTCTTCAGGAGTATAAACTCACCATCGGTCTTCTGCCCGGATCCAGAGCAAAGGAAGTCGAACGGCACCTCCCCCTGATGCTGGAGGCCGCGCGCCTGCTCAGAGATGAATTCCCCATGATCCAGTTTCTGATTCTCAAAGCCCCGTCCATCGACAAGGTCCTCATCGAATCAACCCTGGCGCCATCCTCTCTGCGCGTTCCCATTCTTGAAAACCAGACTTACGACGGGATCAACGCGTGCGATCTGTGCATGGTCACCTCCGGAACAGCCACCTTAGAAACCGCCCTTCTGCGTAAACCCATGGTCGTCCTTTACAAGACCTCCTTCCTGACATGGGTCCTGGCCAAATGTTTTGTCAAAATCCGCGACATCGGTCTGGTGAACATCGTGGCCGGCCAAAGGATCGTGCCGGAGTGTGTCCAGTTTCAAGCCACGGGACAGAACATCGCCTCTGAACTGAAGGGCATTTTCACCGATGAAATTAAAATCAGCGCCATCAAATCAGAGCTTACCAAGGTCAAAGAGTCCCTCGGCGCCGCCGGCGCCAGCCATCGCGCGGCGGAAGAAATCGTCCAAATGCTTTAATTCTGTAAATGGACATGATTAAAATTGGGCGTTACCCGCAATCTTCGGGGCAGTTGCATTTATTTTCAAATTGATTGCAGATACCGTTGCCGCAGGGGATGCAGATGGGGACACTGTAAATGGATTTCTCACCGGACATTTCACAACGACCATCGAGGAATTCAATGCCGCAGCGTTTCACCAATCCTTTACAACACTCCCTGTCGTCACCAAAATAAGCCAAATCACCACAGACAGGGATTTCTGAGTTGGATGGATAATAACAGACCTTGGCGGCATTCCGACACCCCGTCAGAATAATACAGGAATCCAACGGGCAGTCTTCAACGCTGATTTCCACACAGGGTTTAAGTTCACAGCTCAAGACGCAACCCGGTTTCTGAATGCCGGACGCGCACGCGAGGGAACATATCCTTTCCGGACACGTCCCCTCTTCTTCATAAGATTTCTTACAGTACGCCGCGGCCTCCAGGGTCGGTGGCGTGTCCGCCGCCGCTGAAAATAGGCCGTTGGAACCAACGTAAGACGCGATCAACAAGCCCACGCTTACGGCCCGCCCGCCCCAGCCATGGCCCCGGAATCTCTTATTCAAAATAGACATCTATGCGTTCGAGTTTTCTATCACGGATGTCCTTCGCATGGACTTCAGGAATGATCGGGGAGAGGATCGTCACGGGCTGTTTGACTTTTGGATAAATCAGCCGAATCTTGTGGATGCTGACTTTATTCTTGCCGAAGGTATCAGCCCGCGTCGGATTATGATAAACAACAAGGGTGGAACCGAGCAGATTAAAGGCATAAACATTTTCCGGCAATTCAATGGCCTGCCATTTTTGATTCCGATCAAAGAAAGAAATCCTGGATTTCTTGTCCGTGAACAACCATCCGGCCAGGACCGGCGCCAATTGCAGGATCAGCTTTCCTTCGGCATTCAAAGAAAACGGCCTGCGGCCGACGTTCATCAAAATCCATAAATGCAAAAACTCCGCCGTACTCCCTGAAAGACGGGCGACAAATCCCTGGCCGTGAATGGACGCGTCTTCATGGGCACTGCTGGCCAGAAAAGAGGAATTCTCCAGGATACTGCGGCCATACGTCTCGGCCTTCAGGAAAGGAATAAGCACGTTACGGAAATTTTCATAAAACTCCTCATAAAGGCCATTACGCAAAAGCTCCAGGATAAATTTGTATTCCATATGAAGCCAGATCGACTCATTTTCTAACCAGCCGGCCGGGAAAATCCGTGTCCGTCCAATTTCCTCAGACTCTTTGGATAAATCCGCGTTGACCTTGTACATCTTTAACGCGCGGTCAAACAGGGGGCTCTGACGCACTTGTTTGTACAACGCGCGCGCCTGATCTTCATTGCCGACAGTCCTCAAAGCATGGACATAGCCTTCCAAAAACAGGGGCAAGGCATGACGTTTGAATTTGACCGGTCTGACAAAATGCTTCGTCCCTTCGACGCCTTTATCCAGGACGACATGCTCCGTGACTTCATGATAAAAATAGGTGGCCAAAAATCCGTCATTATTTCTTGCCGCCTCCATCGCCTTTTGTGATCTTTGTATAACAAGGTTCAAAAAAATCTGGATTTCAGCGCCACGCATCGTGGTCTCCCGGCCGTCAATGCCGCCGCGCACCCTATGACGGTAATGCTCCTTGAGATCATTGGCCTTGTTCCAATAGACCAACGGGTTCGCTTCCGTCGACAAGACATGCGTGAGACCTGTGACAAAAGAGGCCAATTCTTCAAAGACGGGGATCTTCAAACTGTCTTGCGCGCCCATTTGTTTTAAAGCCTCCGATACAAACACACTGAGTCTCTTTAATTCGACCATCTCGGAAACAGAAGAACCTAAAAGCCCGGGAAGTCCGTTTATGGCATCATACCAATTGGGTTTGTCCGCCTCCATCTCAATCCCGACTCCGCTGGGATCAAAGCTGGCGGCTTTATTGGCAATCAGGCAGAGGAGTTTGCCCGTCAAATACGTGTAATAAACCGCCCCTTGGCCATTCTTAATCCGCACAACCTTATCCTTGTTTTTCCTCTTTTCCTTCTCTTCGTCGTCAGGTTCGGCAACAGAATGATACTGCCGCACCCCTTTGTCCGTCAGGATATACCGCTGCGCGCGCGGCAGGACATAATGGGAATTCTGATAAAAACTGAAGGCTTTTGTCTCCATCAAAAGCCGCCCTAAATCTTCCGGGAACAGCGCCAAATAACTCTCGATGAGATCCAAATTGTAGGTCCAATGGTCGGTCCAAAATCCCTCGCCATGATCCGCGGACTCCTGCTTGACGCAAATGCCCAAAATCTGACTGAACATCTGTTCCAGGGGGATCTTCAATTCGATTTGATTCTGGATGACATATTCCAGCAGAGCCCCGGGAAGAAATTCCTTTTGCAGAAATTCTTTGACCCGTAACAGGTCCTCGCCCTTCAGACAACTTTTCAGAATAGCGTCCAGCTTTTTCGGATCCTCGACGCGGAACGTGGCCCCTTTGACAATAAGCGGATTGTACCCGTCGGTCTGAATCAAACTCAAGAAATTAATCAAATGGCTGTCCCTGACATCCCTGTTGAACCAGACATCATTACGGCGGTTCTGATTCACATCCCGGTAGTTGCCGTTTCCCTGGGAGTAAAATGTCGGAGCGACGACAAAATAATTGTAATCCCGTTCCAAGTCTCCGTGCTTGCGGCTGTAAACATTGAACGTCACGTGTCCGGTTTGGGTCTTCACCGTAATGGGCAGTCCGCCCCTTAAAATATTATCAAGAAACGTGTGGCCGGCGTATAAATTGAACTCATCCGAGGCGCTCTTGGTCAAGGCAAAATTCTTGATTTCCTCAATGATCTCCCTGTTACGGTCCGCCTTCCGATGGATAAACTTGGCCTTGGAAACTTGTTTCACAATGCGGTTGAGCTGGTCTTCGCTGCGGGCGTATCCCAGAAACGACACAATTTCTTTTTCTTGATGCGGCGCCAGCGTGTATTGAATATAACTCATCGCCGACGGCGTGCGGTTGCTCGTCTGCTGTTGATCCGGCATTTGAAAGGTCTCCGCCAGAAAATTCACCGGGGCAATAAAATCAACGGCCTGTCCAAAGACACAGGAGGCCTCGACAATCGACGGCAAGGGCTTCTGGCTGTCCGCGTCAGGATCAAAACTAAAATAAAAATTCCCTTCCTTGATATGGGTCACCTCCGGCTTATCCGAAACCTCCACATTAAGTTGATAATACGGCGCGTTCTTCTTGAGATTGCGGACCTTCACCCAGGCCTCAACGGTGCGCGCCATATTCTTAATGGCCCAATCCTTTAAACCGTACGGAACGATCATGGGAAGACCGTCGATCAGCTCGACCTGACAAGACGTCTTGCCGATATTGCGGATCGAAACGCGCCGGACCAGCGCCGCATAGGGTTCCTCAGGCAGTGTAAAATAATTCACCCGGATGATCAGGCCCAAATCAAAATTCGTCTCCTCCAGCGTGAGATCATGGGCCGTGATATAAAGTTTCTGTTTCTTCTTGAAGTCCGTCCCCAACAAATAGTTTTGGAAGGGTTCCCAATAAATCGTGTCTGCCCCGGATTTTACCTTAATGAAAGTCCGGAAACCTTTTAAGGCCGTCTGCCGGTAAGATTTATTAGCCGGTTGGAACTCCATAATCGCCTTATCCTTGGCCTCAATCCCAAAGCTGGTGACGCATTGGGCCCGGTTAACGTAAAAAACCCACATAGGGATGCCCCACAGCCCCGCGATCCCGGGAAAGAAATTGCTGAACGGTTTACTTTGATTGTAATTTTCAATCACAAAACAACCCTGAGCATCCAGGGCATACTTAACCTCATGAGGAGAAACACTCTGTTGTTTTTTCATACCGATGTCCTGCCTTGAATAATAAATTGATTAAATTTCCCCCTTAATCCTCCCCACCATGTGGGGGAGGAAGGGTGGGGGGGATGAAAAAAACTTATGTTACAGTGTCCTAATGCGGCTTCCTTCTTTCTCTAAAAAAATTATAATAACCTGAAAACTTCGCCCAAAAAATATCCTCTCGATTGTCCTTGTCGCTAAAACGAACGCGATTCAATTCATAGAGATCTCGATTTAACCTGTCCCGCCCGCGGTTGGTCGTGCACGCGGCGAGATAACCGGATTCCCGGAGGATCGCCTTCACCCGCGTGGAAAATCCGCCGCTGGGGTAAGCAAAGTATTTGATCTCGGCGCCCAGTTCTTGCCACAGGACACGTTGACTTCCTTTGATTTCGTCGATTTGAATTCCCAAGGGCTTATCCGGCAAATATACATGATGACGGGTGTGACTGCCGATTTCAATACCATACGCCATCATTTCCCGTAACTGATCCCATGTCACGCGGCCCGGCTTATTAACCAAATCCGACGACACAAACATAATGGCCGGGAAGTTATATTTTTTTAGAATCGGGAAGGCCTGGGTGTAATTATCTTCATTGCCGTCATCAAAGGTAATAACAACGCTCTTACGGGAGGGTTTCTTCCCCTGCTCAATAGCCTCCACCAATTCAGAAAAACGCATCACATGGAACCCATGATGATGTAAATACTCCATATGTCTTTCGAAATTAGCCGGGCTGACCCAGTTGGGTTCTACCCGGTCTGTCTTTTCCACATGATGGTACGTCATAATGGGAACGACATACTGGCGGGACAGCCAAAAAGAACCCACGCCCAAGGCGGCGATAAAACAAAGGAAAACTCTAAAAAAGGTCTTTTGGATCAACGGCATGAGGAGGACAGTAAAACCTTCTTGACTAAATCACTGAGGACAGCATTATCGGCCCGTCCAGCGACCTTGACGGTCATAAGTTTCATCACCTTTCCCATGTCTTTAATAGAACAGGCCTGGGCCTCTTGGATGGCCTGCTCTACCAGCGGCTTCAACTCGGATTCGGTCATTTCCTGCGGCAAATAACTTTTCAGGATGTTTAACTCAGCGCTCTCTTTATCCACCAGATCCTGCCGCCCTCCCTTTTGATATTGCTCAATGGAATCCTGTCTCTGCTTGATTTGTTTTTTGATAACACCGATGACGTCCTGGTCCTCTAATCCATGAACCCTCTTGTCCAGGCGAGCATACTTCAACTGAGACCTCAAGAAACTCAACGTCGATGATCTCACCGCGTCCCGGGCCTTCATGGCCTGAATATAATCCTTACTGATTTGTTCTTCCAGCATCCAATCCTCCTGTTGTTCAATATCAAGGGGATGTCTCTCCTCGCCCATCCGCCTTTCTTTCCTTCTTTCAACTCTTCAAATGTCCGTTATATTAATTGTTTTAACCCGTGATTTCAATCCTTTTATAATTTCAATCCGGCTCTTGCGGACACGAAAATATTCCGCCAATAATTCTATTAAGGCCTCATTGGCCTTGCCATCCACCGCCGGCGCTGTCAGGTAAACTTTCATGCGCCCGTCCTCCTGCTTGATGAGCTGTTTTTTGGCCCCCGGAATCACTTTTAAATCAACCCGCCTCATACAACCACCATATCCACCGCGTGGTCTTTGAGCCATTGTTTATGCTTTTTAAAATCCGGCATTGTTTTTTCGACCCTTTGCCAGAAACGCTTAGAATGGTTGGGCACGATCAAGTGACAAAGCTCATGAACAACGACATAATCCATCACTTCTAACGGGGCCAGGACGATCTGCCAATTCAGATGAATGGTCCGCGTGCGATAATCACAATTTCCCCACAACCGCTTTTGAGTCCGGACCGCGATCTTTTTAGGCTCAACCCCGATCAGCCGCGCGTAGTGAAACAGCCGTGATCCCAAAATTTCCTCGGCCTGACGACGGTACCATTGAATCACTTTCTCTTTAATCTTGGTTTGCCGCTCATCCTTCGGCAAATGCGAGGGAATGCCGACGACCCACTTGGAGCCGTCGAACGCCAACCGCGGGGTCTTGAGCCTCTTTTCCTCCACATCCATCCGGTATTTCTTCCCTAAAAAAAGAAACTCCTCGCCATGATCGTATTTCTTTTGACTCAGAATGTCCTTGCGGGCCTTGGCCTGATTCATCTTATCCTGAATCCACCGCGCCTTTCGCCGGATAAAGTTATGAATTTCCTCTTCCAGGACAAAAGCCGGCGACGCGACGCGGACACGCGCCTGTTCATCCACACAGATCGTCATTGTTTTTCTGGCGGAAGAGCGGGTTAACTGAAAATGAATCGGGCCTTCCGAAGTCTGGAGAGAGTCCACCGATCTTGAAATCCGTTTAAGACGTTTCATGGGTTCGCGGGTTGCTATTGCGCCGTCAAATTAATTGTTATTGACGTCCGCAAAAATAATATCACCATACTCCAGAAGGCGGACGTCGAGATACTGACTACCGCCAGAGCTATTCTTTTTGTGGAGGTCAGTAATAAATATTTTCAGAAAAGGCGCAGTGTTGTACCGTGCCCTACTATTAATCATTGAGTGGACACGGTGCTATTCCACAAAAGTGACATCAATTTTAATTTTGTCGGGGGTTGGAGGAGTGCGCGGATCCGTCCCGTAGGAATCGATCCTTGCCGCGTCATATTTTTCCTGATCAATTTTAACGATCATACCGTTCTGGACAAAATAACCGTGGTTGCCTAAGGAGGTTCTGATCCGTTCCATCTCTTTTTGTGCCGTCCGTCGGACTTCCTGGGCCTGTTTTCTGAAATGCTTCATCCTGGATTTCACCGATTTCATATTCTTTCGGTATAAAGCCAAGAGTTCTTTCCCTTCTTTAAAATCCTTGATATCGCCGTCATAATATTTCAGTTTGTCCCGAAGCGTCTTCAGCTCCTGACCAACCTGGTCATTCTTTCCCTGCAACGCGGTTATGGCTTTCTCAATGTTTGATTTTGTCTCAGCTATTTGAACGGCATTAAGATCCTTCAGGAGATTCTCGGCTTCTTGGATATTCAGTGTGCCTTCGGCGGCCTGAACAAGCAAGGCCTCTGTCTTGACAAGAATGGCCTTTGCCTCGTTCAAGTCTTGAGACACTTGCCCCAGCATCGCCTTGTTATCCTGATATAACTTCCTGGTTACTTCCAGCTCATCCCGTGCTTCATTCAGTTCGCTTTGTAATGCCAGGCGCTTTTGCTCCGCCTCCTGGTAAAGCCCGGCGTACCGCCTCGTCAGAAGCGTCTGTTTCTCAGAGACCGTCACCAATTTCTGATGGGAAGTCTCCTTGACTTTATAAATAAGACTGCCTAACCATAGGACATATCCCGTCAGGCCGAGGATCAGAAAAGAAAGAAGAAGGCTCGTCGAATGCTCAAATTTTCTTAGCTTGGTGCCGTCTAAAACACCTTTTTGGATTTTCCGGCGCAGGTTCGATAAAACAAAATCTCCGGGATCGATAAATTTAATCCCGCAGAGATATTTCCTAGAGGCAAGCCCTTTGGTCCTGCACCAGACTAATTGTCCTGTCGAGGGAATATAGTTCTCCTGTCCCAGGGAGGAATCAAAAGAGAAAACACACTGCTCATGAAGAAGGAAATTCGAGGCTGTTTCCAGGAGCAACCCTGAGGAGCTGACATTGAGGACTTTTCCCTTCCCCTTGAAATCGACACCTTGAACCTGCCATAAAACCTCTCGACCATCCCTCACGCGCAGGTTCAGCCGGGCATCATTTAAAATTTTATCTACCCGATTCGTTCCCATGGGACACGCCTCCTTTTCGTTTGAATTATTGACCTGCCCCCGACTCATGGAACAGGTTTATCGAGCGGAAGGAGGTCAATTATCTTTGAAAATTGCCTTGAAAATACTATCCACAATCACATCTTCCGGTCTTTTTTCTTCCTGCCCTTGCGGCGCGGGTTGATCAGGGGAACCGGACTGACCGGAGGGCTGCGGCTGATCCGCGGATTCCTCCCGACCCAGGGCTTGACGCAATAATTTCTTTAACTCATCCGCCCCCTTCTTTTTAATAATTTTCTTACCTAGATATTCCAGGTCGGGATATGTCTGGACGTCCTTTAATTTACCACTGTACGGTTTAAAGGGAATATATATTTGCTTATTTTCATCTAACAAAACCGTCAATTCTTCCGAAGCGGCAGCCATGCTTGAGGATAAATCGGCGGAGATATATAAACCCGTCGCGAGACTCAAATTTAAATCAAAATCCAGCGCCGCTCGCGCGGCCAAAAGAAACCCGTCGCCCTCCAGCTCAGCCTTCTGGACACGCAAGGTCCCCTCTTTGATGTCCGCTTCCACCAGAACATGAGGGAACAAGGTGTCCTCTCGCCTCAACTTCTCCTGATACGGATCCGGCAGGTTCTGATCCATATTTTCCATCAACCCCGGAATCATGGAGATGGCACTGAAGACAGCCCTCAACACATTCAGCCCTTCCAGCTTCCCATCCTTCATCTGAAATGCCCCATGCCCCGACAAAGACTTTTTTAAATTCTCCAAAGTCAATCCCTGCCCCCCGCCGTCAAACGCGCCATTCAGTTTTCCCGCCATCCTCACCGGCTTAGGGACGCCCTCCCCGGAATCTAAGAATCTCTTGACCGTATTGAACGCCGCCAGATTTTTTTCTTCGATGATCTGTCCGATTTCCAAATTTTCAATTTCTAAATGGTAGGAAAACTTTTGCTCTTTCAAATAATCGTCCAGCCGGCCAAACGCCGTTATTTTTCCCGACGCCACGTTCAGAGACGCCCGCGGAATGTTGACATCCGATTCTGTCACTTCAAAAGTCATCTCGACGTTTTCTATCGGAAAGGGCAGTTGATTCCATTTCACCTTACCCTCCTTCAATTGTCCGTTAACCAACAAAACAAGAAGGCCTTCCTGACCGGCGACCATCTGGTCGACCTTCCCTTGTATTTTTCCCTGAATCACGTCCGTGTCCTTGAGACCGCCATCCGCCATGAATGGGACATCGTTCATCATTTTCTGCAGGGACACATCTCCCAGATCCGTCTTAAACTTCATATCGTCACAACGTATCTGCCCGTTGGCGAGATTCATGATAACGATCCCATTGATTTGAATATTTTTTTGTTCACTCCAAAGAGACGCGGAGAGTAAAAACTTAAAAGATTTATCCAAAGAAAAATCCGCGACCTGAACCTCTATTTGACGGACGGGGATCCTAACCTCTTTCTCATGAAGGGAGCGATCCGTGAACTCTACAGAACCCTCCAGTACCTGGATCGTTTTGATGGACAATCGCGGCAAAGATTTCTTCTCAACGACGGCGGAGGATGTCCGCGGGGTTGAATTATCCAAAGTCAGCGACGGTGAAGTTCTTTGAGAAAGGGCCGGCGGATTTGCCGCCTCCGCCCCCGCTGAAGCCAACGTCTGAATATTCATCCTGCCCTGTTTATCCCTGATCAACCGGATCGTCGGAGCGAGGATCTCAATCTTGGACACAAGGATTTCCCTCTTGAATAACAACGCGGCCACATCCACATTCAGATGGATCGAATCGATATTCATTAAGAATTCCGGAGAAAAATCCGGGTGGTCCGCAACGGATAACTGATCGATGGTTAACGTCACTCCCTTCAAAAAGGAAAATTTAAATAAAATACGGTCCATCTGGACATCCCGGCCCAAGGCCTGGCTGGCCTGTTGAACAATTTTTGTTTTGTATTGATTGACATCAATGGTTTTAAGCATAACCACCACGGCAATGACGGAAACAAGAATGAGAATCAATATTACTGAAAAAATAATCTTCATAACTTTCATAGAATATTTCCTTCAATTATTGGGAGTCTCTTTAAAAATATTTTATTCTTTTTTACTGTCAACTAAATCTTTCAAAACAGCCTCGAGCTTTGATAATTCCGTGACAGGCAATAGGCACGCGTGATTTTCGCACACGTAAACCGTTGGCTGTCCATTGAAGGGAATCTGATTCTTCACAAAAGGCGCCAGAGACTCCACAACCTCTTTTTCAACACCTGAGGCGGGATGCCACAAAAGGACCTTGTTGGGAATGAAATGTTTGTAAATAATGTCCGCGATCTCCTTGACCCTGAACTCATCGTCCTCTCCTGACGCCAGGACAATTTCACAGCCGGGGCCAACGGCGAAGTCAAAGGCAACCAACATCTGGGAATACCCGACTGGATTTAATGAAACCTCCCGGCTGACCGATTGAAATAATGTTTCTAACTTTTCCTCCCACACGGCGCCCGATGTTACGCGCGAAAGACGCGCCAGGGCCAGGGCCGCCATCGAATTACCTGACGGGATAGCGCCGTCATACATCACTTTGGGCCGCATAAAAAGCTCTTCGGCATCACGCGCGGTGAGATAAAAACCACCGCTCGCTTCATCGCTGAAAAACTTTATCATATCTTCAGCTAACCGAAAGGCAAGTTTGAAATATTTTATCTCCAAGACCGCCTCATACAGATCCAGGAGACCGTTGATGAAAAAGGCATAATCTTCCAGGGTTCCCGTGACCGCGGCCTCCCCGTCGCGATACCGATGCGTCAGGCGGCCCGCGCCATTAACCAAATGCCGGATGACGAATTGAGCGGCCGTTTCCGCGGCCCGCGCGTATTGCGGGGCCTTAAGAACCCGGGCACCCAAGGCCAGACTCGAAATCATCAGCCCATTCCAGTCGGTCAATATCTTATCATCCAAATGCGGTTTGGGCCGGCGTTGACGGGCCTGGAACAGTTTGACCTGAGCGCGCTGAAAAATTGCCTTAAGATCTTCCGGAGATTTAGAAAAAAACCGCGCGGCTTCCTCTAAAGCGTGTTCGATAGAAAGAATGTTCTTCCCGTTGAATTCCCCATGCGGGTCCGACTTCACATTTCCGTCGGGTTTAATCCCGTAACAATAACAAAATATCTTCGTTTCCTCACCGTCCAAAATACCGCCAATCTCCTGACGCGTCCATACATAAAACGCCCCTTCTCTTTTTTCAGCCTCGAAGGAAGGATCTCCGGCCTTCCGGAGATACGCTTGCGCCTCATAACTGTCCGCGTCTTCCGCCGAATAAAAACCGCCGTCCGGGTGGGTCATGTCCCTTAGAACATACTCCAGTGTCTGACGGGCGACATCCGCCCAACCCGTGTTCTTTGTTATCTGATACGCCTCGAGATATACCCGAACAAGGATTGCCTGATCATAAAGCATCTTTTCAAAGTGAGGCACCTGCCAGGCCCGGTCCGTCGCGTAGCGGTGAAACCCGCCGCCCAAATGATCAAAGATCCCGCCGGCGGCCATTTGGCCCAGCGTGCGCTCCACCATCTCCAAGGCCTTGGGTTCCTGGGTACGTTTCCAATACCTTAATAAAAATACCAGATTGTGTCCCGTCGGAAATTTTGGGAAACGACCGAATCCCCCCCAGCGCGCGTCATACATTTGAGAAAATTGCTGAAAAGCGGCCCGCGGCACATCCGCCGGGAGTTCTCCTTTGGGCCCGGCCTTGACATCACTCTCTTTGAGGATGTTGGTCAAAGCCGCACTGGATTCTAAGATCTGGGAACGGTTTTCCTGCCAGTTCTGGTGGACCGTCTGCAGAACGTCTTTTAATCCTGCCACGCCCCACTTGGCCTGAGGAGGGAAATATGTTCCGCCGAAAAAAGGTCGTCGCTCCGGTGTTAAAAATACGTTCAACGGCCACCCCCCTTGACCGGTCATAGCGGTGACTGCGGTCATATAAATAGTGTCGATATCCGGTCTCTCTTCACGGTCCACTTTAACAGGGACAACATACTGATTGATCATCTTGGCCATTCCCTGCTCATTGAATGATTCACGTTCCATCACATGACACCAATGGCACGTGGAATAACCAATGGATAAAAATATCGGTTTGTCTTCCCGCCTGGCCTTTTCAAAAGCTTCCTCCCCCCACGGATACCAATCTACCGGGTTATGCGCATGCTGAAGGAGGTACGGACTTTTTTCGTGAATCAAACGATTTTGACACGGCTCAGGGTTGGACACGGAATATCCTTTCTCAACGACCCATGACTCTATTTTCTTGAACATCCGTATTATAACATCTGCACCATTTATCACAAGGGGGGCGGGAGAACGGGGCGCGTCAATAGTATTGGGGGAGATACTCGGGATTATTTCTTTTCAACAGCATCCAGGGCTTCGGCGACAAGATCTCTGCGCGGTTTCTGAAGATCATGGGAAGAAGGCGTTGGGAGGGTTTGCTTTAGATCTGAATCCACACCGGGTTTTGAGCTTGATTTTTCCATCCTGCTGGTCTGTTTTTGTTCGACCGTTTTACTATTGGACCCTTGTTGGCCTGTTTTCTTAATCTGCTCGTCAATTCTGTTGAGGTATTTGCGGGAAGCTTTATATTCTGGTTGCAGGTTGTCAATTTCCTGAAAAATCTTCCTGGCTTCCTCCCATTGCGAAGATTGATGCAGTTTAACAGCCTTTTCATATAACTGCCTGAGCCGTCCGTTGAACTCCCGGCGGATACTTTCTCTCTCCGCTTTCAATTCCCTCTGTCGTTGGCGGATCAAACGTTCCAGCTCTTTGCGATTGCCCCTCAATAAGAGTTCTTCCTGACGTCTTTCCATGACTCTTTGCCTATCCTCTGGATCCTCATCGGATTTTTCTTTTATTTCTTCTTTCTCTTCAAGCGCGACAATCATAGGTTTAGACTCTTTCGTCGTCACGGTTTCTTGCGCGACGATTTCTTCATGGCTCTCGACCGGCTTGGGCTCCAGTTGTTCTAATGAAAGCGGCCTTTTCTCCTTTAACGCGGCCTCTTCGCGGGAAAACTCTTCTTCTCTTTTTTGGCTGATCACTTCCGATTTTCTTCTCTCCTTATCAAACTGTCTTTGAATCCGCGTCTGTTCATTGCGCAACCGCCGGCGCCATTTTTCCGTAAGCTTTACCCCCAAATGACTTTTCTGAAGCAATTCTTCAAATCTCTGAGATCTTTCTTCGACCAATTTAAATTTCTTCGCTTTATATAAATCAATCACCTCTTCATACACCTGGCCAATTTCCTTCTGGGATATCTCTCTTTGCCGCTTTTCCAATTTCTTTTCTTCTATTTTCTTCTCTTTTAACCGACGGCCATCAAACTCTTCATCCTTTTCAAAATCCTTCCCCATCGGGATCCGTTGTTGATCTTGAAGTTCAACTGTTTTCTTCGCCTGCTCTAAAATCCTCTGCTGATCTTTGGCCCCTTCTGAATAAGTATCGACGGTCAAGTCTTGTCCTTTCATCATATTCCGATCGCTTCGTTCCATAAAAAATCGCGTTGATTTATATTTCGGATAAAGGACGTCAATATTCGCGAATTGTGTTTTGGCGCCAAGGTAATCCCCTTCTTTATAGGATTGCACGGCCTCATCATAAAGAACAGCAACGTGCTGACGGAGTTCTTTGTCCTCCTCCGCGCGCCTTAAAAGAACAGCTTTCTTTATTTCTCTCTGCTTCTGATTCCAAAACTTTTTCTGATTTTGTTTTACCCTTTCTTCATTAGCTCGCACCGCTTTAAGCAATCTTTGAGCCTTGTCCCTCTCGGCGAAGACCGGCGTTTGTCGGAGTTCATGATCACGCGTAGCCTTTTCATCCAGCTTGCCGTCTTCCGGGGTGAATTTTTGGTCTTTTGACGGGCCCATTTCTTCGGGGCTGTCTTTCTCGCGGACAACGGTCCTATCCGTCTTTTCTTTTTTAAGCCCCGCGACTTTCTTCTCTTTATTAAGTTGTTTCTTAGGCTGTGTCCATCTTTCTGCTCTTATTTGTTTTTCTTTCTTGATTCTGGCCAGCTCTTCAGCACGCGCTTTCTTTTTTAATTCTTTTTCTTCTTTTTTTCTGCGCGATTCCTTTTCTTTTTTCTCCTGTTTGATAGACTTCAAGACAAATAAAGATCTTTTCTCTTCCTCGGCATCTCGAATCACCTTTTCAGGCGGAGGATAATGACCCATTTGATCAACCTCAGCCAATAATCGTGTTGAATCCTTTGCTTCCTTCGCCCGGGCTTTGGACTCTAAATCTATTGCCTCTTTCAGCTCTTGATCCCCCCGTCTCAATCGTTGCAGGGCATCCTTCTTTTCTTTTTCCAACTGCTTGCGCACCTCCGCATCCTGCTTCTTAACCAACCCCTCCAATTGTTTCTTTTCTCTTAATTTCTGTTCTCTCGCCTGGGTCAATATTTTTTGTTCCAACCGCGCCCTGTGCCGTTGAGTCTCCAGCTCTTTTTGTTGTGTCTGAACAAGACGTCTATTTTCTTTCTCACGATTTTTCGCCCCTTGTCTGTCCCTTTCAGAAATCTCCTGCTGCCGGCGGTCTATTTTTTTCTCAATCTGTTGAATATAATTTCCCGTCGATTTGTATCCCGGGATCAAATGGTCCGCCTCAATGAATTTATCTTTGGCCTTTTCATATTGTCCGGTCTTGAATAACTTTAACGCGTACTGATAAATTTCCTCGGCCTCATCCTGAAAATGAGCCAGGGCGGATTTGAAGGCGATCGGCGCCGCGGTCCTCTTAGGAACCGAACTCTTCTTGTCTTTACAGCAATCCTCTTTCTTAACGGCTTCGGAAATCTTCGCGATATCTTCATCAATCCGGCTTAAATAATCGGAAGTTTTCTTGTATCCCGGATAAAGAGCCTCGACTTCGATCAACTTTCTTTTGGCCTCAACAAAGTGCCCGGATGTATAAAATTCCACGGCCCGTGCGTATTTTTGCTGTGCCTCATCAGAAAACTTCTTTTGTCTTTGTTCCACAGCGCTCTGGACGTAGCTATTTTCGTCTTGAATCAGGGCAGCCCCCGGCGTTTTCTTTTCTTCCGGACGGACTTTTACGCTTAAATCTTTCCGCTTTAATCCCCGGTTTTTCTTCTCTTCCTTTTGTATTTTCCTGGCGATCTCTCGCTCTTCCCTTGAACGTTCTTGATCAACCTGTTTTTGGATCCGGCTTCTATCCCTATCTAAACGCTGTTTAATTTTATGCAAATAATCCTCAGTAAAACTTCCGCTCACTAAAAGCTCTTCCAATTGGAAGAATTTTTCCTCGGACAAATCCATCTGTTTCTTCTTAAATAAATCGAGCGCCTCTTTGTAAACCTTGTCGATCTCTTTCTTTAATTTTTCCAGTTCCGCCGGGTCTTGAATCGGAGGGGCCTTGGGCTTGACCACACGCCTATCCTTCTTTTTCTGTTCTTGTTCTTTCCGGGATTGAGTCAAGCGCTCGTCTTTAATCCGCAGGGCCAATTCCCTGACCTGTATTTCCTTTTCCGCCGCGTCCAAATTCTCGATTTTTCCCTCAATACGGGACAGATATTTCGAGGTCACCTTATAATCAGGCGAAATTTTCTGGACCTCATCAAATTTTTCCCTGGCCTGCTTGAATAAACCCTTGTCATAAAGAGAGACTGCCGCGTTGTAAACAAAATCCGCCTCATCCTTTAACCGCTTCACGCGCGCGTTTTCCTCGTCCCGCGCCTGCTTAACTTTAAGGCCTTCCTGACGTTCTTTATTCAATTGCTCTTCTTGGACATGAACGACCTTGGACCGTTCCTGCTCCCGCTCCAGGCGTTTCTTTTCATTTTTAATGTCGTCATCGATGTGAGATAAATACTTTAAGGTGGACCGGAATCCCGGATACATCCACTCGACTTCTTTAAATTTTTCTTTCGCCGTTTCAAATTGTCTGACCTTGTAAAGTTTTACGGCTTGATCATAAAGATCTCCAGCCTGCTTCTGAAGTTCGTCCTGACGTTGATTTTCTTTTGCCTCAAGCTGTTTTCTCCATGCCTCTTTTTCTTTCTCCCGGGTGATCGCCTCTTCTTTAAGTTTATGCTCAATGATCGCCTGTTGTTCCTTTTGGATTTCCTGTTCGATCACCATCAGATAACTGCGCGTGGCTTTGTGATCCGGGAACATCTCTTCCACGCGATCAAAATCCTCCTTGGCCGCCAGGAATTTCTTCTGCTTAAACAAGGACACCCCCGTCTGATAAGTCTCCTCCACGTCCTTCGCGCTATATCCCCGCTCAATCTCCAGCATTCTGAGTCTAAGATCGTCCTCCTCTTTTAACGCGGCTTCCTGTTTTTTCGTTTTCTTAACGCTCTTATGAATATATCCCTTCATCTCGGGGTGTTCACTGACCTTAATGGCCTTGCGCCAGTAGTTCTGGGCCTCCTCCAGCTTCCCCTCCTCAAAAAGACGCATGGCGTCTTGATAATACCCGCGCATTCTTTCTTCTCGCTGTTGATTGCGGCGCAGGATGGCCTGTTCTTTAATTTTATCATTCACTTTTTCGATTTTCTTCTTTGATTCCTGGATAAGGTCTTTCAAATTAACGATGTAGCCGTCCTGGTCTTTTTTTTCTCTAATGGTCAAGGACTCTTCTTCCGTGGCCGGAGATTCCGACGCGGAAGGCGGAGAAGAAACCGACTGCGCAAAGACGGGGGCCAGGAATATTCCCAGAAATAAAATACCCATCCACGCTATTTTCAGGACATGATTTTTATGGTGGATCATAGACGAATTGATTTCAGTGATTATAGGACTTTTGCGGAAAACCGGTAACGCTTTAACTCGTACGATTCTTACTATTGCGCCGTCAAATTAATTTTTAATAAATATTTTTTCTGAAAAGGCGCAGTGTTGTACCGTGCCCCGCTATTAATCATTAAGTTGACACGGTACTATAAATATTTTAATATTTTATATTTGTTTAAAAGCGGGTTATTCTAACACACGTTTTTGAGCCACTTCCATAATTTTTTCTAATATTTTCTTGGCTTTTTCATAGTCGCCGTTCTTAAAATATTGATCGGCCAGGACGCTCATTTCTTTAAGATGTTCTTCCGTGTTGATCTGGCCCTGGATATATTCTTCGGCTTCATTAAACATCATCTCTCCGGCAATAATAATATCTTTATAAATTTGTTTGGCCTCTTCCAGCCTCCCGTCTTCGCGCGCCTTTTGGGCCAGGGCAAAGTAATCGTTCAGTTCCGCCAGGATCGGGCTGTTGTCTCTGGCCAACTCTTCACTGACCATGGCGTGGGCCCAGCGGGTGACCTTTTCATTGAGCCATTTTTCCCTGGCCCGTTGGATTTCTTCGGGTGTTCGATCATACAGCGTTCCCGTCATGCGCACAAACGGCCCATGGATCGTGTAGTCAAGCTCTGTAAGATCATCATTAAAGTCCGTGAAATTATACCCGACGCCGAGTTGAGCGTACTCCCCGATGCGGCGGGCCGCTTCCACGAGGAATCCGCGTTTGGTATCGCGGGCCTCTCTTTGCGTCAGGGCGCGTAATTCCCCGCCGATGAGCCAATCCTTGTCAATCTTGTAATTCAACCGGTGGATGATCAGCCAGGTATGGGTTTTATTAAAGTCAAAGCCTGTGACCTTTTCCTCGCCGATACGATAAGCGAACTTCTCAACCGCCTGCCAGTGCTCATTAATATCGTAAATACCTTCCGCCGAAAACACATGCGCCTTCTCTTCCTCGACACTGGATTGATCGATTTGTCCCGCCGGAGATTTGCTTTCCTGATACGTGTACCGGCCGATCAGGTTAAGCTGATCATGCATGATCGGGCGGTAGGCGCCGCCGACAACCATTTCTTTATATTCCGCTTCCACAGCCTCCGTGGTTAAATTCTTGGTCTTGGACAATTCCACCTTGCTGAACAACGTCACTTCGTCGGTGACCTTGCCTTCGGTGGCGTTGTACAGGAGGATCTGGCGTTTATCGGTATCGCCTTCGTCGAACCTCGCCTCCAGTTTGGAGGAGCTCTTAAAGACATCCCCGGTCTCGGGGTCTTTGCGGGCGTATCCGACCCCCATGGCCAGGGCGCTGCGGTCCGCGACGGTGCCGTCATGGCTATGGACATCGCCCCTTTCCAAAGAACCTGTCACGGCCCAACGATCATTGATATCTCCGGACAATCCAAAAATATTGGACCGGGAGACTTCGTCCTTACCTTCGGAATAAGCGCGCGTTAAAGTCCCTTCCAGTTTCCGGCCGTCTTTCTCCCGAATAAGGCCGTAAGCGTTGCCGGTGGTTTGCTTCGCCAAAGAAGACCCGAAGCTTTGACTGGTGGCCAGCTTTAATTCTTCACTGATCTTCTTCGTGGTGCCGAAGGTGAACGTCTTAGACCTGCCGTCCAGTGGGGAATCCGTCAGGACAAAATCCGTGGTGTTTTCCGTCTTTTCATCGGCTTTCGAGGTTCCGCCGAAAGCGAGCGAGGTGGTCCGGGCCACGCCGAACATGTCGGTGGAACCGACGGACGTTCTCACTTCCGTATCCTCATCCACCTTGGCTGTGGCCCCAACCGTGGAGGACGTCTTTTCCGTAGCCTCCAAAGTGCCGTCTCTCTCTCGCTTAACCGCGTATTCGCCGGTCAGACTCAATATGCCGTCCGTATCGACTTTTAAATCAACCGACGACGCCACACCCTTTTCTCCCACGGTCTTCTGTGCGCCGATCGTCATTTTATCTGTCGGTTTAGCGGTGATGCCGAGCGTTGTCTGCCGGGCGCCTTCCTCTTTAATGGAATGCTGCTGTTCGACAGAGACCGCGACCTTCTCCGTGAGCTGATAATCCGCCCTGGTCGCGACAATGTCTTCGGTGGTGTTGGTCGCGGACTCGAAGGTATCAATCCTTTCGGTCACTTCCTGCTTGCGGTATTCCCCGGTTAATTTTAACTTCCTGAATTCGTGCACGATTTGAAGCAGGGTCGTGGCCGTCTTCGTGGCCCCTAGCTGCAGCCGCGTCTGGAGATTGCCGTCCTCGACAAGCGACTGGATATCATGCCGCGCCGTGAGCCGCGTGGCCTCGGTGAAATCAACCACCGCCTCGAACCCGATCAATTCCTTGCCCTGCTGAGCGGTGGTCGCCGAAGTCGAGAAATCATTTTCAATCCACTTGTAATAACTGGCCAGGCCCAAACGATTAAACAGACGCGCGTCTCCCTTAATCCCGTACGCCCGGCCTTGGGCATCATCGGCCGTGGCTAATTCCGTGAACGACACCCCGCCGTCGGTAGAGACAAACGACCCTTGGGACTCGGAGGTTGTTTCCGCGTATTCCGTGACGATTTTCGCTTCCGGCGCCAGACGGACCGTGACATCCGTGCCGCGCAATTCATAATTAGAGGCCTCCTGACTCTCTTTCACGTACGTACCGCCGACCAGGACATGATCCGTCACGGCCTGCCGGACGCGCACGCCCTCATTGGCCTGATCGACTTTATCCTTCACGTCATATTCGTAATCCACCAGGACGTAAACCAAATTGCCGTCCAGGAGTTCGCTGGAAATAATCGAGTAGGATTCCACCAGCATGGGGACGGACCGCCAGAACAGGATGCGGCCGTTTTCATAATCCATCTCATAGTCCGCGCCCTCCTTCATGTCGCGCTGGGAAACAACCAGGCCCGTGATCTTGTCTCTGACTTCGATCTTGACCTTGTCGGACCCTTCAATGGCGTCCTTATGCTTGAGATAATAGAGAGAACCGCCCGTGGCCAGGAATTCATTATGCGCGGATTTCTGTTTGGCCCGGGCGTGGAAGACGACCGCCTTGGAACGGGCGTCCCCGAATTTTGTCGCGCTCATCGATTCAAAAGCGACCTTTCCGCCGTAGAGCGTGCGCGAGAATTTGGCGAATTCCGTCTCCTCGAACGCCACGGCGTAATTCCCCCATTGGACGGAGGATTTATCCCACTCCAGCATGAGATAGAGCGGTCCTTGCGTGTCCGTGGCGTCATAATTTTTCTGTGAGGCATCGCCGTAGACCGGGTAATACTTGTCTTTATCCAGGTTCTTGAAGAGCTCTTTTTTGTCTCTGTCGCTGTCAAAACTGGACGTGAGAATATACTTGCCCTTAATTTTCCCTTTTAAGTAATACGCCATCTTTCCTTCCGACCAGAAGCCTTCCTTATATTTGTCATCCGGTGTGGCCGGCTCAATGTTCCCCTGCGTCAGGTTATACCCCATCTTCGCGTCTCCCATGGCGACAAAGAAGAAATAATCTTCGCCGACCTTGATGGGTTTCACATGCGTCCTAGTCATTTTCTCGTCTTGAATCGCGGAAGGCAGCCCGACAGCGACGGGTTGTTCCCCGGCCGTTGTTTCCGGAACAGCGTCCGTTCCAGGTTCGGGGGAAATTTCTTGTTCTTGAACCACAATCTCGTAATCGCCTTGGGGCAAGATAATATCGACAGGCATCTTTTCTGAAGCATCCTCTAGCCTTCCCTCCAAGGGGATAACTAAAGGCTGTCCCGGCGTCTGGGACAGGGGGATCTCGGTTATCAAGTTGCCGTCTTTGACGACACGAACGTTCTTAATGTCGGCGTTCACCTGTTCAATCACGACCGTCTCGCCCGTGACGGGGATGGTCTGCGTGAGAAGGGTATTCTGGCCCATTTCCTCTCTCACCCACCGGGAGAATTCCTTGATCCTGGTCTTCTTGTCTTCTTCATAACTCTTAAGCTCTGTTTCATTCTGAATAATTTTAAATGCCAGAGGTTTCGGCTGCGTCACATCGAACCGGCCTTTCTTGTCCTCGACATGGACGATATATTCATAATGCCGATCCATCCGAACATGCTTGCCCGTCTGGTCCTTGCCGTCCCAGAGGATCGGATCAAAGATATTGAAAGAATTCCCCTCAAAACTCCGGACGACTTTCTTGGTGTCCTTGTCGAGAATGCGGAATTTCCAGGAATCTATAAACGACGCGTAGTTGGTGAAGATCCTGAATTCGGCCTGATCGACAAACACCTCATCCGAGACGGCGATATCGTTTCCGAACACGCTGGTATTCAACCGCGGTTTGGGCGTTTCTTTTTTCTGGGTCACACTGACCTTCTTCATGAAGTATTGCTGATCCTCGCTGAGGGCTAGTCCGCCGCCCAGATTTACCCCAAAATTAACCTTGACCATGAGGCCAGGTGTGACGTCGATCACCACCGCTTTATCCGTGGTGAGATAACTGCCGGCCGGCAGGGTCGACTCATCGAGCCTCAAGACATGGCGTCCGGGCATGAGCGCCGGGATACTGAACTGGCCGTTCTTGTCCGCGGTGACAACCGTCCCGTCCTCCATCACAATCCGGGCGTTGGCCACAGGCTCCTCGATAATCGTCTCACGATCCAGATGGACATACTCGGGTTTATCCTGGATTCCGTTTTCATTGGTGTCAAAGAAGACCTTCCCGATCACTGTCCCCAAATCAAACAACGGATCCATCACCACCTTGACCGTCTCGGTGGCCCTGTTCGACAGCAGTTTACCGCGATAATATTGGGCGACGGCCGTGTTGTTATAATCCCCGTGGGTGACACCGGCGCCGACGACCAATTGATATTTGAGGATCTTTTTCTCACCCGCCAGTACATTGCCGATTCCAAACAGAAGCGGCCTGTCCCCGATGGGCTCAACAATCGGGACGCCATCCAGGGTCACCCGGTTCTTGAGATATTTGAACCCGGGCGGGATAATATCCTTGATGTAAACATCCATGATGTTATTCTCGATCTGATTCTCAACGCTGACGGTGTACGTCACAACCTCGCCTACACGGACCTCGGACTTGTTAGCGTCCTTCTCGATGCGCAAGACCATGCCGTTGGGATCCACCGGATGATCCATTTCGATAACAACCCCCGCCACCGTGAACGTCTCTCCTTTAGACCCCGTGACAATGGTCCGGCCGTCGGGGAAAGTCGTCAGGGCCGACGGATAATCGTAACCGGCCGCGTCCACCGTTATATAAAAATTATTGTTCGAGGTAATAAAGCTGTAGAATCCGTCTTCCCCCGTAATCACAGGGTTAACATCCTCCACATCCAAATCGCCGTCCGCCACGGTGGCCGGTTGATTATCCGAGGCCCGGTAAATGGTGACCACGGCCTCCTTAATGAGATTGTCCGTTGTCGAATCAAACACCACCCCGAACGGATCCGTCATTTTCACATTCAGGATATCGCTCGCCACACCATCGACCGTGACAGAAAGGGAATTCGTGGACTTGGGCAACGCCGTGGATAACGTGACGGAATAATTACCCGAACTGTTCACCGTGCCGGACCCGACACCCGTCAAAAGCAGATTACCGGCGGCATCACTGGCCTTGACCTCCACCGTAGCGCCGCTTAACCCTTTCCCGGCGATGGTCGGCATTGCCCCATGAACGCGCTGGCCATCCGCATGCGACGTAATATTAGGTTGTTGCGAGGTGCCCGGAGCGGAAGACACTGTTATATTCACCACAGCGCCGCTCAATACCCCCATGTACGGAGTCAGGGAATTGGCGCCCGTATCTATGGCATCGGCATCCGCCACCTCCACCCGGAAGTTGCCGTTGGCATCGGAATTGACCGTAGCCACCGTAACCCCGTCTTGGTCTTTGATGACAATAGCGGAGCTGGCCTCGGCCAAACCGATAATCGTCGGCGTCGTATCCGTAGTCTTTCCAGCCTCTGGAACTAAAATCGCCAGGGCCAGGAAAATCCAGTGCGGCGCGGGATCCGCGTTGTCATTCCCCGTGGAATCCACGCACGTAAAACACGTCACATTATTGGTGTTGGCGTCCGAGTCCCGGACATTTAAATACTGCACGGACTGCTGACCGTTGGGGAAGGTGAGATCCCATTGCGTCCCGTCCGTAGTGGACTTAAGGACAATTTTATTCGCGCTCGTCCCTGTCATCGTCAGGGTATTGTCGACCGTCTGGTTGGACCCGGCGGTAAACTGGATCGTCTTGCCGGCGGTTGTTGAGGCCAGGTTATAAAACGTTGTGTCCCCCGTAAGGGTGGCCGTGGCAGAGGAATCCAGCGTCACCGTGCCTGATGAATGCGTAAAGGTCCCGGCGGTATGCGTAAAGTTCTGCGCGATGGTGAAGCTCTTGCCCGACCCCGGAGCCGTTAAAGTCCCCGCGGTCAGGCTGACGTTGCCGTTGACATCCATATTCCCGGACGCGGCGGATAACGTAGCGCTGGCGCCATTGATGAGGATGTTACCGCCGACGGTTAATGTGTACGCGGCGATATCCAGGCTGCTTTCCGTGACGGTTAAATTTTCCGTGATCGTCAAATGCGCGCCCAGGGTGAAGGTGTCGCTCGGGGCAGGGTCATTAATAACCACATTTTCATACGGTAAATTCGGGATGGTGAACGCCGTGCTGGCAACGACCCCGTCTCCCGTGAAATAGAATATCCCGATGTCGGTAAAGGTATTGACCGTGATGGTCTCGGAGCCGAAGAGATATATCGTCCCTTGACTATCCAGGGCCGTGTTCACGGTCAGGTTCTTACCGGCCAGGGTTAAACTGGCGCCGGCTTGAATGGTCAAGTTGTCGACGGTCACCCCCGCACCCGCGATCGCGGTCAACGACGGCTGGTTCGCCGGCGCACTGGGGATAGTCACAGAATCCATCGGACCGGGAACAAATCCCAGATTCCAGTTGCCCGGCGTGTCCCAATCGGTGTTCACGTCGCCGTCCCATGTCAACGTGGTGGCCCCAAAGACCCAGTTCGTGTTGTTCCCAAGGTCCGTGGATGTGCTTCCGGCCACCAGCGTGATCCCGGAAATCCCGACATTCACCCCTGAGGCGTCTGAATTCTTGACCGCCAGATACTGGAGCGCCTGGGTCCCGCCGGGCTTGAGCGTGATACCGAACTGACTCGGCGTGGCATCGTCATCGCTGCTGTTGAGCGTAAGAAGGTTTGTTCCGTTCGCGCCCTGGAGCGTTAGGGCCCCTTCGATCACCTGCTCGCCGGAGTGTTCAAAAATCAGGGAATCCGTCGCTGCCGGGGTCTTGGTCAAATTGTAGAAAGTGGTACTGCCCGTGATATTCTGACCCGTCCCGTCCAGGGTCACGGTATTAGATCCTGCCGTAAAGGTGGCGGAGTTGCTCCAGTCGCCGGCGGTGGTCATGTTCTGTCCGTTCGCGTTAAACGTGCCCGCTAAATTGGTAAAATCATTATCAATATTCGCGCTATTGGTTATGAGCTGGGCCGTGCCCGCGCCGGAATGTTTAAGATTATAAAAGAGTTTTCCCACCGCGATCCCGCCGGAGTTAAAGGTCTGGGTTCCGCTGCCGGCCGTTAAATCAACGGTCCCGGCGTTGGCCGTGTAAGTCCCTGCCGCGTTATCCCAATTACCGGTGAGCTTCACCGTTCCCGTTGAGGTCTCCAGGGTCCCCAGGATCGTCACATTCCCGGCCACATCCAGGGTGCCGGTGTTGACATCGATCTTGGATCCCGTTGGAATCGACAACCCCGCGCCGAGAACGGATGAAATGTTAAAGATATTGATGTTGATGGAAACCATCAAAACGAAAAGCCATTTCCACACGCGGGCCTTAGCCAGCCATCGCGCCGCGGACTTTATCAGAAACAGATCTCTCCCCGCGCCTTCTCTTCTATGGTCAGCGAAGGCTGAAAAGATCATTCTTGTTTTAGTGTTTCGTTTATTCGGCATCATTTCTCATTCTCTGCTTCATCTTGGGCGGAGGCGTCGTTATCCGACTCCCCCGATATTTCACTCTTCAAATTCTTTTTAAAAGTCCGGTCGCCGAGTATACTCGCGCGTTGATTCATTAAATCAAGATCCTCGCCGGGATAATTCATCACCAGGGCGCGGTAGGCGATTTGACGTTCGGTGTCATTCGCTCCCAAATTCATATAAAGATCATGCTGGTCCAGTTTTATCGCCGCCTTTTCTCCATATCCTAATCGGGCGTAACCTGACCAAATATACTTTTGAGGTTCAGCGACCACACGCGCTTTAACGGAATTAAGATCGATATACCGGGAACAGGCAAAGAAATACCGTTCCTTCTGAATCAAAAAGCTTTTAAATCTTCCCTCAAAGACATGGCCGGTCCGCTCGTATTTATAATTAAAATATTTCGCGTATTCTTTGGACGTAATTTGCATCACCTTGGAAAGGGCCCCGTCTTCGAGGGGTTCCACGAGCAAATGCAGATGATTATCCATGAGGCAATAATTGTAGATATGGAGAGGAAACTGTTTACGGGTGGCGTCGAGGATATCGAGGAATTTTCGGAAATCTTCGGGAGATATAAACAGAGCCTGGCGGTCGTTACCTCTGGCGATAACGTGATGAACAAATCCAGCCGTTTGAATTCTTAAAGGACGCGGCATCCGTTTCCCTTATGGCACCTTTTTATTAGTTGGGTACCTGTTTCTTAACTATATTATCGTGTCACTTACTTATTCTATATAAAGCACCAGTTTCCTCACACTTAAATAGTATACGGAACCAGAAAAATGACAATAAAAAAATTGGAAATTAATTGGCATGGATTTCCAGCGTTTTTAGGCGGTCATCCAGGGTTTTGGTTTTCATTTTTATATCCTGCTGTGCCCATGAAAGTTTGTTGATGGCTTCCGTTATCTCCCGCGATATCGGTTGCCCAGCCTCCTGCCAACCCGCCTCAGGCCCGCCCAGCCATTGAGGTTTGACAAAAACTGAAATCTTGGTATATGGCTCGCCTTCCTCCAGCATTCGCAACGGTTCTAAGGCCATACCCACCACCCTTCCCTCTTTTGTCGCCTTCATGCCGACCCCGGGCGCGGATGAGGCGGTAATCATGTCTCCCGCGTCAATAGGACCATTCTCTAAATTCACCTTCACCGGCACCCGGCCGATCAAAGCCACCGGATTCGGCAATCTGGCCCCTTCAATAATCCCGCGGCCAAAGGTTTCATACGGGGAAGTGGAGATGATCCCCAAAACCGTGCTTTGATACGGATGATCACTCTTCTCTAATATAGCCGTCTTCACCGATTGTTTTTCATTCCTGACCTCTCCTGTCATGGCATTGACCATGGTCGCCTCATACGTGAGGATTTTTCCGGTCACGGCCACAATATCTCCGGGATCCGATCCCGTCGTCTCATACCATTCCGCGATGTCTCCGGGCGCGGCCGAACACACAACCAAATCACTGTCCGCCGCCGTGGTGTCGGAATCGGCACCCGAATGGCACACCCCATTCGTCGTCGCGGTTCCATTGTAATCCGTCCTGATATCCCCGTTAACCTCCAACGCCTGCTGAGGACTTGTGGTGCCGATGCCGACATTGCCGGCTCTTTGTATAGTCATAACGTCAGAACTGACATCCTGATCCTGGAATGTTAACTGATTGGCCGCGCCATTATAAAGCAAACGAATACCTGCGCCTGTCGCGTCGGTTTCCATCATATCCAGAGTTACGTTTCCATCAGCCGCGGTATTCGCTAACCTGAATCCCGGGGTCCCTGTTCCCCTGATATGAAGATTTTTCTGCGGCCCCGTGGTCCCGATCCCGACATTCCCTCCCGTCGTTAAAACAAGCACTATGATCCAGCTCGCGCCGTTGTAATACCACGACTCCAGACGGTTCTCTTCCCAAGCACGCCCGTGGGCCCATTGCCAGGTTTCTCCGCTGGTCGAATCATAAAAATTAATGGTCTTCCACTTCGTGTCCGGCGCCCCGAGAGTCAGGTTCGTGCCGGAAGTTTTGACAATACTTAACGTCGCGCTCTCCCCCGCGACCACAATCGCTCCGGTCGTGCCAATCGCCACATTCCCCTGCACAATCAATCCGTTCGCCGGCGCCGCGTAGCTCCCGCTGTACGCTGTTCCAATGGCGGCACCGCCTTCTATGTCTAATACATTCTTGTTGAGGGTTGTTCCAATGCCGACATTCCCGGCAGAATCCACGTTGATCCGCCAGGCCGACGCCGTCTCATCACGAATGCCGAAACGTCCGGCCCCCGAATTACCGGAACCCGTCGAAAATATCTGATAATGCCGTCCGCCGTCAGCGGCATTTTGTTTAAGTTCAATATGCGGCCCTGCGGTACTAGCCGTGGTCTCGATGGTGATGGCCTCATCTCCATCGCCGACAATATGTATTCTGGAATCACTGTTGATGCCAAGAGCGGTTGTCCCTATCCCCAAACCGGATTTCGCGGCATCCCAAAAAAATCCGGTTCCCTGGCTCGAATTCTGGAAATGGACGTTTCCGCCGCCGGTCTCTAATTGTCTGGCCGGTGTTGTCATACCAATCCCGATGTTCCCCGCTGTATTAAAAATGAGTTCGGCCGCGCCATCATCATCCGGATCAAAACGCAGCCCGAGAGAGTTACTTTCGATCATAAACCCGGCGCTATCCATATCCGCCGTCATGGGATTTTGCAAGATGCCATTCACTGCCCCATAAATGGTCCCGTCCGCCTCCAGGTCGCCTTGCACATACAATTCCCCCGAAGCGATCGCGTTGGTATTGGTCCCGGCGCCCGTCCAGATCCGCGCCTCATCCCCGCGCACATCCAGAGCTCCCATTGACGCCGTGGTCCCGATACCGACATTGCCCTGATTATTAATGGTCATACGTGTTTGCTCTGACGCGCTGCCGTCAGGAGTAGTTGAAAAACTCCATCTGCCCGGCATGTCACTAGCCCCCGGGGTACCATCAACCTCCAATAGAATAGTTCCCGCAATCCTATTTGCCGAACCGTCGTATGCCTCGCTGTAGATCTCAAACAAGGTATCCCCATCGGAAACCAACGTCGGAGAATCTATCGTGCCTCTGGATCTTACGGTGCTAATCAATGGATTTAAAGTAGCAGAGTTATTAGCAATATCCATATCCATACCACTTTCAACATCACTGGAAACATGCAGCGATGAGGTCGGCGCGGTCGTCCCGATCCCCACATTGCCCTGGATGAGCAACCCATTCGCCGGCGCGGCATACGTTCCACTGTAGGAAGAACCGATGGCCACACCTCCGGAGACAGCCAATACGCTCCGTGGCGAGGTCGTGCCGATACCGACATTGCCGCTAGTCGTTGAAAAGTCATCGTTGATATCGTCCCACGTCAGCACCCCGTCCGTGGTCCCGCCGTCAAACGTGAGCGTCACCGTATTCCCGGCCGCCCCGATCGTCACCCCGCCGTCGTTCGTCAGGGTCGG
>DOGZ01000012.1 GCA_003528115.1 Candidatus Omnitrophota bacterium | reverse complement strand
GTCAAACTCGCTGAAAAATTCCGATTACGGTGTTACAGATTTAATTAACTTCTCTATGGCTTTGGTTAGTAATTCATATTCAAAGGTTTTTATAATGAAGTCATCTGCGCCAGCCTCTTGGGACTCTCCGACATCCGAGGCTTGCAAATTACCAGTAATCATAATGATTTTTGAATTTTTTCCCAGGAGCGCTTTTAATTCTTTACAAACATCTACGCTAGACATATCGTAAATCCCCATATCTAACACAACAACCTCAGGCTGGAAGGATTTAGCCTTTTCCAGGGCTTCTTTGCCTTTTTCAGCGGACAGGATATGCTCAAATCCCATATTACGTAAAACAATACCCATGTTTTTTCTGTCTTGTTCACTATTATCGATAATCAATATCTTTTCACTGCGTTTTTTTGTGGGTTGAATAGACTGATTCTCCTGTTCAACGTTCGATTTAAGGCCCATTTTAAAAATATTTTTTGTTTCGGAATCCCTTAACAAATCTGAAAGGAGGTCTGTGTATTTAGAATATTCTTTGGCAGTATTAATAGATATAATCCCCTTTTTAACGTAATCTGCTAGGCATTGTTCAAACGAGTGTGTGCCAGCATCTTCAACGGCATCTAATTGCCCCCGTATTTCTATAAGGGCGCCTCTACGAATCATATTGCGGATCGCCATGGTCCCAATTAAAATCTCTGTCACTAAAATCCTTGAAGCACTCTCTTTGCGTGGGACAAGGCAATGGCCAATGACACCGATCAGATTTTCGGCAAGTTGAGCACAAATTTGTGATTGACGGCCTGTGGGATATACATCGATAATTCTGTTAATTGTCTCAATAGCATTCGGGGAATGAACTGTTGTTAAAACAAGATGCCCTGTTTCTGCAGTGGTTAATGCCATCGAAATAGACTCAAGATCGCGCATCTCCCCAATAACAACAACATCTGGATCCTGTCTAAGAGCATATTTTAAAGCACTGGCAAATGATTGTGTGTCAGATCCTACCTCTCTCTGGATAATAAGACTTTGTTTAGAATGATGAATGTATTCAATAGGGTCTTCAATAGTAATGATCTTGCATTTTCGAACGCTGTTAATCATGTTGACCATGCAGGCCATCGTAGTCGTTTTACCGCTACCAGCAGCGCCTGAGAAAATAAGTAATCCTTTTCTTTTTGTACTCAATTCCTGGACAATAGGAGGTAAGCCCAATTCTTTCATGCTTGCAATCTGCGTGGGGGTAATACGAAAGGTGGCGGCCATGTTACCTTTCTCAATATGGGCATTAACACGGAATTGAAATTCTTTAAACCCAAAATATGAAAAATCAATTTCATTAGTCTCCCTAAAAGTCAGTTTTTGTTTATCGCTCAGCATATTCATAATCATCTGTTTAACATCTTCAGCGGAATAAGGGGGGATTTCGGCTGGAATAAGATCCCCATGGATCCTGAAGACAGGTGAAAGGCCAGTGACGAGATGAATATCCGTTGCTTTACGTTGTACCGCTAATGATAATAGTTCCTTAATTTTACCTTGATCCATTTTATTTAAATTCCTTTAATAGTATTATGTATAAGTGCAAAAAAAGTATATCACCATTAAAATGAATTGCCCAAATTTTTAACAAAATTTGATTTCTTATTCGATATGCGATATTCGATATTTACTTTGACCGAAACCTACAGCTGATTTAAAATATCTTTTAAAATCACCAAATCATTTCACTTATGCGTACTTTCAAACTTAAGTCATTTCTATTTATAATTAAATCCCCGCGAGAAGTCTTTAGAGTATATTTATTTTTTGCCTTATTTTACGCCTCTACCAGTTACGCACAATACGTTGAAGGAGGCCTGTTTTCTGCTGCCCGAGCCGGGAACTTGGAAATGATGAAAAAGCTACTAGAAACCGTCTCACAACAAGAACAACTTGATACCGCATTAGCAGCGGCTGTGATGGGAAATCAAACCAGTGTTATCAAATATCTTATTGAAAAAGGCGCCCATGCTAACCCAACGAATTTTAAAGATACAGGTCTATTGATTAATGCCATTATGCATGAACGATACGAGGCGGCCAAAGCACTCATCGAAGCAGGAGCAGAAGTAAATATTAAAGGTTATAAAAGAATTATTCACGGAATTCAGGTGGATTGGGACTGGACGCCCTTAATGTGTTCCGCATATAAGGGGCAGTTATCTTTAGTTGAGTTGTTGATTGAAAAAGGATCAGATATTCACCAGAAAGGTTCCTCCAACTCCAGGAGTGATTTAGAGACAAGTGCTGATATCGCGGCCTACTCTGGGCATCTTGATATCCTTAAATTGCTTATTGATAAAGGATCTGAGTTGAATGAAGAAACCATTTACAAATCTGTACGAGGAGGACATGTTCAAATAGTTGAATATCTTCTTTCAAAGGGAATTGAAATTAACCGTCTTAGTGCATCTTCTGGAAAAACGCTATTGATGGAGGCAAGTTGGTGGGGGCATCTTGACTTTGTTAATCTTTTTATCAAGAACGGTGCTGATGTTAATATCATAGGGACAAACGGTTATACCGCCCTCAGTGAGGCCATTTCAAATTCCAATGAGGAATTTCCAAACCAAGTGGCTGTTGTTAATCTTCTCCTAGAGCATGGGGCGAATACGAACATCACAGATAAATATCGTATGACACCACTGATGCTCGCGGTTAAGTCTAATAATCAAGAGATTATAGATCTATTAATTAAAAAAGGTGCTAAATATTGACCTAAAAAGGATTTGTTTATGATGTTTTCTAATACGCTGGTTATCTTAGATCTTGAAACAACTGGAACATGGATTGAAAAAGATAAAATCATTGAAATTGCAATGATCAAATGTTTTGTTGATGGGAAAAAAGAAGTTTATGACAAAAGAGTTAATCCGCAAATCCCAATACCGAAAATAGTCAGTGAATTAACAGGGATCGTGGATGATGATGTCCATCTAGCGCCAGTGTTTAAAGATATTGGTAATGAGGTTTTGAATTTCATCGGCTCAGCTGATTTGGCTGGCTTTAATATTGAGAGGTTTGATTTGCCTTTATTAGAAAGAGAGTTGGTTGAGGTTGGATTGAAATTTAATTGGCAAAAACTTAAGATATACGACGCTCAAAAGGTTTATCATCTGAATGAAAAAAGGGATCTTTCCTCAGCTTATAAATTTTATTGTAATAAAAATCTGGGGAACGCGCACTCTGCGTTAGCAGATACCGAGGCGACTCTTGAAATTCTTTCCGCACAAGCATTTAAATACGGTAAAGGCGAGGATGATATCAAGATATTGGGTTCGTTTAATTACAAAAATAATGTTGAATTTTTTGATGGAGAAAAGAAATTTCGGTGGTGGAATGGAAAGTTATATATGATGTTTGGAAAATATGCCAAACAATATAGTTTGCAGGAAATTGTTAAAAAGGATTCAAAATATTTAGAATGGATTATTTCGGCAAATTTCAGCGAAGAGGTTAAAGCTCTTGTTGAAAATGCTCTTAAAGGGCAATTCCCTAAACCCGCTGGTGAATTTTATAATTAATTTTTTTGTAATAAAAAAATAATGTATTTAATGGAAAAAACCCGGAAACGAAATTATAATATTTTTGTTTTATATGGAAAAGACCCAGAAAAAGATGTCGAGTATATTCAGAAAAAAATATTATACAGATTGACGTTCCCCCCGGGGTGATTTAGGAATAGAATTGGCTACTGTATTTACAAAAATAATTAACGGAGAAATCCCTTGTTACAAAATTCTTGAAGATGAAAATTATTTAGCTTTCCTGGATTTACGGCCAATAAATCCGGGACACACGTTGGTTATACCCAAACAGGAAATTGATTATATTTTTGATGTTGAGGACGATTTATTGGGTGGTCTTATGATTTTTGCCAAGAAAGTTTCCTGTATGATTAAGAAATCTGTTTCTTGTAAAAAGATTGGTGTGATGATAGCTGGATTAGAAGTCCCCCATGCGCATATTCATCTTGTGCCTATATTTGAAATATCAGATTTGAACTTTGCCAAGGCCAAATCCGTTAGCAAGGAGGAATTGATAAAAATGGCGGAGAAAATACGGGAAAATAATAAATGAAATATTTGATTTTGCAAAATCATTACCTTAGAATACTTTTTTGAAGTAATTAAAAAACAATGAATTCACAACAAAAAAATCGTGAAGATGATTATTTAAAGTCTAAGGAGTATAAGAAATTAGTCGTTGCACTCAAAAAAATCATTTGGGAGGTCCAAACGGCATCAGGAAATACAAATAGCCGATATGAGTTACTTACCTGTGCTGATTGTGGAGTATACGAAGACGTAGGAATAGACGGGCAATTAAAGGTCTTGAACAAAGATCAGCAGTTTGTTAAATCTGGCAACTTTATTATTATCGATAAAGAAGAAAGAAGTTACCGAAGAAATAATCTTTGCTTTTTTAAAATTAAATATGCGTTTATTTGTCCTGACTGTGGTATGTATCAGACTGAGGTACATAGAAAGAAGTTTGAGTTGGAGCGAAGTGGAAAAAAGAAATTTGTTCAATAAAATTATTTAATTTTTTTAGGAGACTTTTATGCATGGGTTGACATCATCAAAACCGTCTTATTGGAATGAAGAGCAGAATGGCGTATGGAGATGCCTGGAGGAACATTGGGATCATCTTATAAATCAAAGGGTGGAGGATTTCTTAAAGTACATTCATGATGATTTTATTGGGTTTGGTCATGAAAGTCCGATCAATATTGATAAACCATGGCTTAAGAAATGGGTCGGATTCTGGACGAAATCAACGCAAATTGTTATTTGTGAACTCAGACCTATTGATATTAAAATCCATGAAGATATAGCTATTTTGCAATATTTCATATTCACTATCGAGAAGAATATGGAAGGTGGCAAGAGAGTCATTCGGCGTTATACAATGACATGGAAAAAACAAAAAGAGCGTTGGGTTGTCATCGCTAGTCATAATAATTTGGCGGATGAGACTATCCGAGGGTAAGGGGTAGAGGCACAAAAAAAACATTTATGAATCCATCACTTCTTCTTAACAATTGCTTTTTTAAATGAAAAAATATCAATATTTACTGGTCCTGACAATGGCATTTTACATTTCCCATGACTCAAAATTGGTTTATGCGAAACAAAATCCTAGTCCTAATGAAAGAAATATTTTGATCAGAAGGGAGTGGTTGACCTATACACGGCAGATGGAATCGCATAATCGAAAGAACGTAGTTCAAGATGCTGATGATCATAAATTTATTTTATCTTCACGAAAATCCGCAGATTGTTTAGGACAGAAAGCGTATAGAAAGAATAGCTTATCTTGGCAGGATCTTTGTTATTCAGGAGAGTCTCTTAAGAATTATGAGGCAAAAAGAAGTGATTTAATTAAAAAAAGCCTTGATGCTGTTGAGCGATTTCCTCATCCACAAAAAGTAGATTTCGTTTCCGCCCCATTTTCTTCTGATATCGCAGTTAAATCCGAAAGCATTAGTGACGAAGCTGATAATAATCATTTGAGTATTGCTAGTGTTGGGGGGGATAAGTCTATTAATTCAGTGGGAATGCAATATTCCAATAATGACGACTCCAATCGACAAAAATTAATAGAGGCAAGTTTGCAACTTTTTGGGGGATATCGACAAGACGATTTTCAGTTTAGTATTGCTGGGGATACGGATGGGGCCAATCCGAATGTTTTGTCTGAGTTGACTTGGAAAGATTTGAAAATGACTCAACTTAAAGCTAAAGGAGAAATCACTGTCGATCAGCGTTTTGTACTTGATGGCATGATGTCATATGCGGACATCTATGATGGGGAGGTTCAGGATTCGGATTATTTTAGTGACAATCATGCCGATGAATTTTCAAGATCCGTTAGTCGAGCCGATGACGGGAGCGCCATAGATTGGTCATATGGCCTCGGATATAAGTTTTCTTTAGGTTCTGTCTCTAAAGAACTGTTGTCAGATGATATTTGGTTTACAGCCTTGGGAGGTTTCTCTCGGCATGAATTAAATCTTATTGCGATTGACGGAAGACAGGTGGTTGGAGGGTCTGGTCCGTTGCCGCCACAATTGCATACCAGCTATTGGGCTGAATGGGAAGGCCCTTGGACCGGATTTGAATTAATTGGAAAGAGGAAGAAGATTTCCGCCCTGTTCAGATTTGAATATCATATGGCGGATTATTATGGTTCAGCCAATTGGAACCTTAGAGATGATTTCCAGCATCCGAAAAGTTTTGAGCATATAGCCGATGGTCGCGGCCTTGTTTTGAATCTAGGGGCAGCCTATCAATTAAATGATCATTGGAATTTGAATTTTAACGCAGATTTACAGGATTGGCAGGCCTGGGAGGGGCTGGATAGAACGTTTTTCAGTGATGGGAGTGTTATTGACACACAATTGAATCAAATCAAGTGGAATTCTACCGCGCTCATGTTCGGTGCTAGTTGTCTTTATTAGTTTCTTAAATTGGTTTTTTTTAGAATTTCATACGTTGATAGTGTCGGGCTTGATTTGACATTTTAATAAATATATTTTATATTTTAACCAAGGAATTAACATAGACTGAAGCATAATCGTATGTCAACGCTTAAGCCGCGGATCGTTGAAGGGGAAATGAGTCCGTGGCTATTTTTATTGGTATTGAATGATCAATCAAGAAAATAAAATTTCTAAACATTTAAGAGTGCTGGTGGTTGATGATAATGATGTCGATCTGCGGATGTTAGAAGCTATGTTAACTGAAAATGAAGCGGGACCTTGCTTCTTTAGATGTGCCACATCATTGGCAGACGCTATGGAATCTCTAACTGAACAGGATTTTGATGTTGTCGTTTTGGATTTGAATTTGCCCGATAGTCAAGGAGAGCAAACGCTTATTGAACTCAATAAGAAGTTTCCACTAATAACGATCGTCGTTAATACAGGCGCTTATGAAGATGAAGTCGGTGTAATTTCTTTACGTCTTGGGGCTCAGGACTTCTTGAATAAAGGCAAATATAATTCTTACACATTAAATAAATCTCTTCTTTATGCTATTGAACGAAAGCGGCTAGAACTCGAACTTAAGATGGCCTATGATAATTTAAAGGATCTTCAATCCCAGTTGGTTCAGGCTGAGAAAATGCGCGTCGTTGGTGTCTTGGCCAGTGGAATAGCCCATGAGGTTAAGAACCCTTTGGCCACAATCCTTTATGGGATTACGTATCTTTCTGAAAAATTCGACAAAAACAAAGAAGATATCAGAATTGTTTTTGAGAGCATGTTAGAGGCGATCAACCGGGCAAATAATATTATTACCGATTTATTAAATTTTTCAGGTTTAACAAGACTTAATAAAAAAATGGAAGATTTAAAAGATGTCTTGGAGAAAGCAATTTCATTAGTACGGCATGAATTGGATAAGCATCACATTAAGCTTATAAAAATATTTGATTCAAATATTCCCAAGATTGAAATTGACAGCGCGAGGATTGAGCAGGTTATGGTTAACCTGCTTATTAATGCCATTTTTGCAATGCCCGATGGCGGAGAAGTAGTCGTTACAAGTCAAATTTTTATTTTATCCACAGAAGACTTGAAGAAAATGCCAGAATTAAATCAAAATATTTTTTACCTCGGTCAAACCATAATTATGATTCACGTTGATGATAAGGGATGTGGTATTCCGGATAACGAAATTGATAAGATATTTGAGCCTTTTTTTACTACTCGAAGATCTCGGGGCGGGGTTGGTTTGGGATTAGCTGTCTCTAAGAATATCATGGATATCCATGGGGGGCAGATCTTTATAAGTAATAAAAAGGAAGGAGGGGTAAGAGCGACACTCGTTTTTTCAGTTAACAGCAACAAAGGAGACGAGTATGGAAAAAAAACGAATTCTTATTGTTGATGATGAAAAAAGTTTCACTTCTATTTTAAGAATAAATCTTGAGTCAGTAGGAAACTATGACGTTACGGTTGAGAACGACTCGAATAAGGCATTCTCGACGGCCCTTCATCTAAAGCCTGATTTAATATTGCTGGATGTTATGATGCCACAAAAAGAAGGGCCTGACGTCGCTATGGAAATCCGGAATAATAAAGTTTTGCAGGAAACCCCTATTGTTTTTTTAACGGCTACCGTAACAACAGAAGAGGTTAAGTCCCAAGGGGGATGGATCGGTGGACATCCGTTTATCGCTAAACCCAGCAGGTTAGATGTCTTGCTAAATTCAATCGAAGCCAATTTTAAGGCTGATGAATAAAAGCGCAATAGGTGCTTTATCCTCGAGCACATAAATAGGTAAAGCATCATCGTTAATTTCTTTTATCCTTTCAAGAAGAATTGAAATGTAAATTGATGGGGAAAATAAAGAATCGTTATTTTGTTATAAGAAGATCAAGTATTCATAGTAATGGAGTTTTCGCAAAAAAGGATATCTCTGCGGGAACGCCTATTATTGAATATGTGGGGGAAAAAATAACTAAAGCCGAGTCGGATAGAAGGGCGGGTATTCCTTTATTAAAGCACAAAGAAAACAATGTTTTTGGTGCAGTTTATCTTTTTGAATTAAATAAGCGGCATGATATTGATGGGTTTGTGCCTTATAATACGGCAAGGTTTATTAATCACGCCTGCGATCCTAATTGTGAAGCCGAGATAATCCGTGGCCATATATGGATTAAAGCCTTACGTGATATAAGGAAAGGGGAGGAATTAACATATAATTATGGGTATGGGTATGAAGAACATGAGGACCATAGATGTGAATGTAGGACAAAACGGTGCGTTGGGTATATCTTGGCCGAAGAACATTGGCCGAAATTAACAAAAGTATTCTAAATAATAGAATTTTAGGCACTGGTATAGAATTAGTGGTTTTTCCGATAGTTCTTTCTCACAAAAGTTAGCCAGTTGTAAATCTCTGGAAGTTTGACTTCGGCCAGCTCAAGGGGCATTTTTCCTCTGCGGCTATCGAAGGCCGACTCCTTAAGCACATGGAACCGCCAGTCCAGAAGCAGGAGTTTGATCCAACGGTCGATGTTAATGTCTTTCTTAAACCCTTTCATAAGCCAGGTGCGACGTTTGATGACCGCGTTGAATCCCTCAAGCACATTGTTATACGGGCTCATCTCGGGATGATCAAAATGGGTCAGGAGAAGTTCGAAGTTGTAATGCAAGACTTCAATCGCCTTGTTAAGCTTCCCGTAACCCTGATTTTCTTTGGCGAACAACTCAAGTTCATGCAACGCGCTTGTGGCCGCGTCTTTGCTTTCAGCAAACAGGACTTTTTCAACCCGCTCTTTGATTTCCCGATCCAGCGCGTTCTTGGAGTACCTGAACGGAATCAACTGGCCGACACGCGCGTACTTGTGAAAGACGCACAACTGGAACGGAACGCCCGGGCAAAGTTTTTCTATCGCGGCCATGAGGCCAAGGTCGCCGTCGCCAAAAAGGCCTTTAATTCCGACGGAGATCTCCGGCCTGGCCATCTGGATAAGCGCCGTGTATGATTCTTCGGTTTCGTCATCAGCCACATGGTACGCTACCGTGTCCAGTGTTTCGACATCGAACATGATCAGAAGCACGATGTCTTCGCCACGATATTTGAGCCATGTCCCATCCAGCGCGTAATAACCGCTGCGCTTTGGCTTGAGCCAGCGGCTGATGGCCTGATGTTCCGGGATTCGATCCGTAAGTTGTTCGATATGTTCAATGAGTTGCGACTTGGTGAACACATTGCGCTCGTAGAACGCTCGCAGGATCGCGTTGACCTGATTGAACGACATACTTCGCAAGTACATGAAGGTCACATATTCAATCACTTTGACCGTGTACATGCCGATCACCTCCGCGCAATGGAAACGGTGATCACAAGCTTCGCAACGATACAGCTGGTACCGTTGGTGATGCCAGCCATGTAGCGTGAACACCCGGAGTTCTTTAAAACCAGCTTTTGTGAAAGAGCAACCCCGACATCTCGGGCAAAAAAATTTGAAGACATAACGGGAGGATTCCTTTCCGCAAAGTTGCCAAAAACCGATAAGTGTCCTGCTCTTTCAGGATTATACACGATTTTAAGGCAACACAGCGTCGGAAAGTTTAACGCCTCCTATTAATTTACAGCACTAAATCTATACCAGTGCCGAATTTTAAATTATATTTCAGCTCGTTGTAAAAATTTGTTTTCTTTTCCCTCCAAATCATTCTTTTTTGCCCTCGCAGACACCCACTAAATCCTCCCTTTAGACATTTCTTGAAACATTAAGGCGACAATGGTATAGTTAATCCACTTTATCTGACTAACCCCATTTTGTTTTTATTTTTATACGGTTCATGAAAAATAAGTTTATAGGTACTGTTTTATTTATTATTGCTTGTCTTATTTTGTGCGATCCCCTTTGGGCAGAAAATGAGACGGAGATCGCTTACGCTTTTAAGCAACATGGCTTGGAGTTATACCAGCAGGGTGACATCTTAGGGGCGATGAATGATTTGAGCCGTGCCTTACTGATGGATCCGGATGATAAAGAGGCATACGAAGCATTGATTCACATGTCATCGTTACAAAGATTGACGGCCAAGCAAAAAATTAATCTTTTGTTTTTTGAAGATCTGGTTTCGCAGCGGCAGAATTTATTAAATAAAATAGATTATTATCAGTCTAAGAAGGCCGCTTTAGAAAATACATTAATCAAGAGTGGAATGAGGCGTGCCTTTATTGATGAAAACTTATTGTCAATAACAAAAGAAATAGAGGGATTTGCCCAACGAACTTTTAAGAACGCGAGACGTGATTCTTCAAAGCAACAGGATCCCTTGGCCGTCGTTATTGATTCCGTGGCCTTTGAAAAAGATCGATTATCAGAAAAAGTACTCATCCATTCCAGACAATACGATCGATTAAAAGATTTACAAAAAGATTTTCAGGGGCACGATCGGTCTGTGGCGTCCCTAAAATCCTTCAGGGATAACATCGGGGGAACGAGTCGTCCAAGGACGCATTATCAAAATGTGAGAAATTATCGCCCGATATTATCTATCCCGCCAGATACGCAAAATGATCATCTCCGCGATGATATTGCTGGAGAGACCAATCCAGAGATCGATTTAGTTAAGAGGCATATGGCTCTTATCCATCGGAGACTATACGGTCTAAAGAAAATTCTGGATGAAAAAGAGCAGCACATGAATAAACTCACTAAAGAACTTATTGATCACGCCCTTCAACTTTCGGAAAAGGACAGACTTCTTTCTAAGAAAAATGAAGAATTAGCTTCATTGAATAAAGAATTTGTCGATATACGCTCACGATTTGATTTGGGGCAAAGAATTCTTCAGGAAAAGAATGACCAGATTCAATCTCTTCAAGGAACGATTGAGGATTTTCGATCAGCCGCTTCAACGGAAAATAAAAAGAAGGATGATTTTTTGGCTAAGAAAGATGAACAATTGATCGAACTGAACGGGATTTTGCGTATTTATCGACTTAAATTGGCGGATGCAACAGGTATGAATAAAGAAAAAACAGCTACAATATCCACTTTGGAGGAGCAGTTGACTTTGGCGCAGACAAAAATTTTTCAAAGAGGGGATGCCCTTCAAGAAACAAGAGACAATTTCGTTTCATTAGAAAATCAATTGAATGATATCCAGGAAAAATTGATAGCCTTAGAAAACCGTGAGACTCAGCATCAGGCAAAATCTCCTTGGGAGGAGCAAGAGCTGGCGGATTTAAGAAGCAGATTAAAGGATATTCATCAGTATTTACAGATGAGTTTAACTGATTTTGAAAAGTTCAATGGTTACTTGCCTGTCGATGATCTTCAGGAAATCGATGAATTCTTGAACCATGAAGAAAGTTACTAAAGAGGCGGGGATGTGCATTTTATGAGACCCATTGGGAAATATATTGCGGCGTTGTTATTTCTTATCTTGATGATGGCATCGGCTCTTCATGCCGGTCAATCTACGACGTCGGTTGTCAAAATTTTTGTCACCGCCAATCCGACAGATTATTACCGGCCCTGGCAATCATTGGGAATTAGGGGAGCCAGTGGCTCGGGCAGCATTATCAAAGGGAATAAAATCTTGACGAACGCGCATGTTATTGCTGACCAAACTTTTATTCAGGTACGAAAAGATGCTGATCCAAAGAAATATACGGCTAAGGTGTTGGCCATGGGACATGATTGTGATTTAGCCATTCTGACGGTGGATGACCCGCAATTTTTTGAAGGCACATCGCCTTTGGAATTCGGCGGATTGCCTAAACTGCAAGATGCCGTTTCCGTTCTGGGTTATCCGGAAGGAGGGGACATGCTTTCGATCACAGAAGGCGTGGTCTCGCGCGTTGAAGTGACAGCCTATTCTCAGAGTAACCGAAAGTTATTAACTGTCCAGATTGATGCGGCTATTAATCCAGGCAATAGCGGGGGACCGGTTGTCCAGGATGGGAAATTTGTTGGAGTTGCCATGCAAGTTTATCAGGCCGGACAAAATATTGGTTATATGATTCCGGTCCCCATTATAGAGCATTTCTTGAATGATTTGGATGACGGAAAATATGATGGATTTCCTGTCTTGGGAATCGATTTTAATAATACAGAGAACACCACACTTAGAAACTTTTATAAAATCAAGAATGAAAATGGCGGTATCCTTGTGACGCGGGTTTTGCCTTTTTCACCTGCCGTTGATCGTTTAAAAGAAGGGGATGTCGTTCTTGAGATTTCTGGGGTGCCCATTGGCGAGGATGGGACTTTTGCCTTCCGGGGGAAGGAACGGCTCATCATGTCCCATTTAATTACTGAAAAACAGATAGGGGAAGAAATTCCTTTAAAAGTTATGCGGGAAGGAAAGATCAAGAATATTTCGGTCACCCTAAAACCTTTCGCGACATTAGTTCCTTATCCGAGATATTATAAAAAGCCGCCGTATTTTATTTACGGTGGGATGGTCTTTACGGTATTAACGTCGGATTTATTAAGATCCTGGGGGAACGAATGGTGGGAGAAGGCCCCTTTGGATTTTAACTATTATCTACTTGGTTCTGGTCGGTTGAACAGACAAGGCCGTAATGATTTAGTTGTGATCCTTGATGTGTTATCTGATGATATTAATGCCGGTTATCATGAATATGGCGATGATATTATCGAGACCGTCAACGGGAAAAAATTTAATTCATTTAAAGAGTTTGTTTTGCTTATCAACGAAATCAAGCGAAAAGTAAAATTTACGGTCATTGAAACAGAGCATAAAGTGCAGGTTATTCTTGATAATGAAAAAATTGATGTCGTCGATCAGGAGATCATCAAAAGAAATAGTATCCCGTCTCAGTTTTCAAATGATGTGGCTGAGTGGCTGAAAAAGTAAAGTCTATTTGCGCCTCGTTTAAATTGGTAAAGAAATTAATCTTGGAGCTTGACAGGAATTAAGATGGATGATATATTTTGCACAGCTTTAGATAAAGATATGGTTCGGCGAAAAAATTGAGTAATTGATCGGCAGAGCGGCCATCGAGCGATTTAAATAAAAATAATTTTGTTGGACAAAGATGTCCTTCTTATAAAAGCAGCGTTGCTTCGTAAGAAGGATTTTTTATTTTATAGATAAAAGGTTCAACCAATAGAAAGGGGGAAGAATGAAAAAGAAACTCTTATTGATAATGCTTATTATGGGATGCCTCGTGTTGTTTTCGCGTTTGGCATTTGCTCAAGAGGGCCCGGTCAGTGATTCGGGAATAACGGCCTGGATGTTAACTTCAACAGCCTTGGTTCTTCTTATGATACCAGGACTGGCAATGTTTTATGGCGGATTGGTAAGGACAAAAAATGTCCTTGGCACGATGTTGCATAGCTATGGGGCATTGGCTATCATTGGTGTCATTTGGGCTGTTTGTGGATACGGTATGAGTTTTGGACATAATGTATTAGGAGGATGGTTCGGGTGGGATCCTAAATTGTTTCTCTTGAAGGGTATTGATGGTTCGATTATGGAGGCGGGAGTTCCTGAATATGTTTTTGCCATGTTTCAAGGGAAGTTCGCCATCATCACGCCGGCCCTGATTGCCGGGGCCTTTGCAGAAAGGGTTCGCTTCAAAAGCTATTGTATTTTTATTGCCTTGTGGAGCTTGTTTGTTTACAACCCCTTATGCCACTGGGTATGGGCGTCCGATGGTTTTCTTTTCAATATGGGGGCCAACGGGGCCATTGATTATGCCGGAGGAACCGTTGTTCATATTTCTTCCGGGATCAGCGCGCTGGTTGTGGCTTTATATCTTGGATCTCGGCGTGGTTATCCCAAAATAGCTATGCATCCCAATAACCTTGTGATGACATTGACGGGGGCGGGACTCCTTTGGGTCGGCTGGTTTGGTTTTAATGCGGGAAGCTCGATTAATAGTAATTTGGACACAGCCCGCGCTCTCACCGTAACTCAGGCGGCTGCCTCGGCTGGCGCAGTCATGTGGATGTTGATCGAAGGATTTCAGCACAAAAAAGTTACAAGCTTGGGGGTCGCGAGCGGAATTCTGGCTGGGTTAGTTGTCATAACGCCGGCGGCGGGAGTGGTTCAAGTTGATGGCGCCCTCATATTAGGTTGCGTGGCCTCCTTGATCAGCTTCACAGCGATTCAAATAAAAAATAAATTGGGGTATGATGATACGTTGGATGTTTTTGGTATTCATGGAGTCGCTGGAATTGTAGGGGCTCTTGGATTGACGTTTTTTATCCGGCCTGAATGGATGGCCACTGCGGCCGAGAAAGTCGGTGGTACATGGACTGCTCTGCAACAGTTTGGCGTACAGGCAACGGCCGTTGGGATAACGATGCTTTATGTGGCTGTTATGACGTTCATTATAGTCGTTATTGTTGAGAAATGTATTGGGTTTAGAATCGCCGAAAAAGATGAGATGAGGGGATTGGACCACAGCCTTCATGGTGAGCATGGATATGGGCTTACCAACTTAAATTGATGTGGCAGAGAGGTTGCGATCCTTCATCCCAACGAAAGAAGTGATAAGAGACCCAGTTTTATATTGGTTTTGAAAAGAGGAGATGCCGATGAAACTAATAACTGCTATTATCCAACCAGATAAATTAGATGAAGTTCGTGAAGCCCTTGTTAAACAGGAAATCACGAGGATTACGGTCAGCCGGGTTACAGGACGGGGGCAAAGCATCGAAGAGGATATTTACCGTGGGCAGGAAGTCGCTTTGGATCTGATACCCAAAGTGCGTGTGGATATCGCGTGTAATGACGCCTTTGTCGATATCATTTGCGAGACGATTCTCAAAACGGCTAAGCACAACGATGGCAAAGTTGGCGATGGTAAGATATTTATTACCAATCTTGAGGAATGTATTCGTATTCGCACAGGGGAAAGGGGCGGTAAGGCTATTTAGGAGAAGGGCATTTCTTATGTTTGTTCAAGGGCCTGATCAATCGTCAGGCCCTGTTTTTTGATTGTTATTGATTGGAAACTAATATTGAATAGAGGCGGGAGGTAAAGTATAATACGGCTTCAAAAATATTTTCGCTTAAGTCACGATTTGTTTGACGGCCGCGGTGGAATTATGAATCAAAGTGATTTTAAAGGAATGGTATGGTTGAACATGAACTAGAGGTTTCATCGATATTGTTTGATATGGACGGTGTGATAACCAACACGATGCCGGACCATTATTTTGCCTGGAAGACAATTCTTCAGCGGCAGGGTATTCAGGTGACATATCATGATATTTATTTAAGGGAAGGGCAGCCCGGCATTGAAAGCGTAACGCAAATTTTCCATAGATATGGGCGCGTGTTGAATAAGAAAAAGGCAGATGAAATTTTACGGGAAAAGGAGGATCTTTTTAAAAAGATCGTTAAGACACGGTTTGTGGCCGGAGCCCGAAGTTTCGTCAAGATGTTGCGTAAGAGCAAATTTGAACTGGCCCTCGTGACAGGGACATCCCGGCATGAGTTATATCAAATATTGCCCGAGTCTCTTTATAGCGCTTTTTCCGTTATCATTACGGGAAATGATGTCTGTAACGGCAAGCCGCATCCAGAACCCTATTTAAAATCCATTAAGCAATTAGGTATAAAGCCGTCTCTGGGTGTTGTCATCGAGAACGCGCCATTCGGAATACAATCAGCGAAAAGGGCGGGGTTAAAATGTTTTGCGATCGAGACATCGCTGCCCAGAGAGTATCTTCAAGAGGCCGATGCTGTTTTTTCCTCAATCAAAGAACTCAAGGATAAAGTCAGTTTTTATTTAAGCCTTTAAACAGAGAACCTTCTTTTTGGGATAGCACGATGCCGTTAAAAAACATTCTTCTTCTTTATAAAAAAAGTGCTTATACCATCTATTTTCTTGAACGCAAAAAGGCCTTTGCAGATGTCAAACGCCATTTGATCCGGAATGAAATCGAGAGGTTTAAAAAGGCGCATGAAGAACATTATCAGACGTTGGGTTTGATAGAGGATGTCTTGAAGAAATATCGCGTCCGATACGAGAAGACATCCAGGGGCGAGAATATAAATTATAATAAATTTGATTTTATTATTGCCGTTGGCGGTGATGGGACTTTTCTTGAAGCGGCCAGAAATGTTCAAAAGCAGATCATTCTCGGAGTCAATTCTTCCCCGAATTTCAGCATGGGCAGGTTATGCTCGGCCAATCCTTCTAATTTTGAAAGAATCCTTAAGTTGCTGTTGCAAAGAAAGATCAAGGTTAGCCTTGTGCCGCGGTTACGGGTGTGGATGAGCGGACGAAAAGAATCAATTGAAGTGACCAATGATATTTTGATCTGTCATCATCACCCGGCGGCCATGAGCCGCTACCGTTTAGAGATTGGCGGTAGGCAAGAAGAACAGCGAAACTCGGGCCTTTGGATATCAACCGCCTTAGGCAGTTCCGGGGCGATCCAATCCGCCGGCGGAAAAGTCATCAATCCCGGCTTAAAGAAAATGCAATATTGGCCCAGAGAGTTGTATGTTATGTTGGGTCGTAAATATCAATTGACCGGTGGCCTTCTATCCGGGAATCAAAAAATTTCTGTCGTTTCTTTGATGCGGGAAGGAATGCTGTGTGTTGATGGGGCCCATTATCATTTTCCATTTCCTTTTGGGTCCAAATTGAAAATTTCTTTATCTCCCCATCCGTTAAGAATGATCAGGATTTGACGTGATATCTTTTTTCTTACGAAAGTTAAATAATTTTTCCAGAGATGAAAAGTAAAAATGAAGGCTGTTCTTTTTATATCGCATGGCAGTCGATCCTTTAAGAGTAGTGAGGAGGTTCAAAACCTCATCGGCCAATTGAAGAACAAAAGCGGGGTGGCTCTCTTTGAATATGGATTTTTGGAACAGCAAAGACCGAGTATCCCTGAGGCTATTGATACGTGCGTTCATAAAGGGGCTACGGAGATTTTTGTGCTTTTGAATTTCTTAAATTCCGGAAAGCATGTGGATGAAGATGTCCCCCGTATTGTTAATACCGCTCATCAACGTTACCCTGGTCTTAAATTCACTCTGAGTCAACCTATTGGCCAACATCCTAAAATCGGTGAGCTTTTTCTTCAGACAATAAGCGAAGGCCTGACTAACGTGCCCTAAATTATTCTGGTGTCCCTCTTTTTTTCTATGAAGATTAAATCAACCTTCAGTCAATCTCTTATTTCATGGTATAAGAAAAATGCCCGGTCACTTCCCTGGAGAAAGACGAAGGACCCGTATAAGATCTGGATATCGGAGGTTATGTTGCAACAGACCACGGTCAACGCAGTGATCCCCTATTATGAACGATGGGTGAGGGAGTTCCCTTCCATTGCGGATGTGTCGCAAGCGCCTCTTCAAAAGATTTTAAAACTTTGGCAGGGGTTAGGATATTATCAACGGGCGAAGAACATCCACAAATCTGCGAAAATAGTTTGTGATGGGTATGCCGGTCAATTGCCCGAAGAAGCGGAGTCTTTAAGAAGACTTCCCGGGTTTGGGCCGTATACAACCGGGGCCGTTTTAAGTATTGCCTTTAACAAGCGGTATCCGATTATCGATGCCAATGTCCGGCGGGTGATCATGCGTGTCTTGGCGATTAAGGGATGCGCGGATACAACACAAGACAAGCGGATTCTGGAATTCTTACATCAAACGATGCCTCACAGGGATATAGGGATTTTTAATCAGGGGTTAATGGAATTAGGCGCTTTAATCTGCCGGAATCGTCAACCCTTATGTTTACTTTGTCCCGTCAAACAAAACTGTGCGGCGTATAGGAAAGGGGTTCAAGAGATCATTCCGACTCCGAAGAAGAGAAATATTCAAGACATCGCCGCGGCTATAGGGATTCTAGAAAGGAATGGACACTATTTTATTCAAAAACGGCCCTCGCACGGTCTTCTGGCTGATTTATGGGAATTCCCCGGCGGAAAATTAGGGGAAGGAGAAACCGCTCTGCAGGCAATAAGACGAGAGATTAAAGAGGAGTTAGGGTGTGAGCTGGAAAAAGCCGAGCATATTATGAATTTGCGTCATTTCTATACCAGTTTTCGGGTGCATCTTTATGTCTTTAGGTGCAAACTGAAATCTTATCCTTCTGGGGATCAAACCCACCAATGGGTGACTTTGAAGGAATTGAGCAATTATCCCATGCCCTCCGGTAATGCCAAACTTGTGGCCAGATTGGAAAGTGAAAATTCTGTCGAAAGAATCGGGTTGAGTCCTGGCGGCATAAGTAAGTCCTGTAGGTGACAGCACCGTCAAAAATTTTTCTTGTGAATATTTTGAGAGATATGATAACGTAATTCTGGAAGCGAGTAAAGTGAGACAAAGATATGACCTATCAAAATAAGATTAAAGAATTATTGGAAAAGACTAAAAACTCTACGGCTCAAGAGATCATCCAATGCGCTTATGGAGAGTTTGGCGACAGGTTGGTTTTTGCCACGAGTTTGGGGGAGGAGGATCAGGTGATTACGGATATGATCTCCAAGATAGCCCCTGCCATTGAAATCTTTACGCTGGATACCGGACGGTTGTTTCAAGAGACTTATGAGTTATTAGCCAGGACACAGAAACGCTATCCTATGACATTCAAGATTTACTATCCTGAAACGGAAGCGGTTGAAGAGATGGTGCAGAGTTACGGGATTAATTTGTTTTATGAGAGTGTGGACAATAGAAAACGATGCTGCGGGATTCGAAAGGTTGAACCGCTCCAAAGGGCTTTGAAGTCCGCGGATGCGTGGATATGCGGGTTGCGCCGTTCCCAAGCGGCCACGCGAAGCGCGGTTGAAACGTTTGAGTGGGACGTTGCCAATCAAAAAATAAAAATTAATCCGTTGGCGTCCTGGTCGCTGGAGGATCTTCAAAGGTATATTCAAGAGAACCATGTTGATGTTAATCCTCTTCACAGAAAAGGATTTGTCAGTATAGGTTGCGCGGGTTGTACACGGGCAATTAAGAAAGGGGAGGACATCCGGGCGGGTCGATGGTGGTGGGAAGCTCCTGAACAAAAGGAATGTGGATTGCACGATAACCCCAATCGGCCCAAGCCATAGGAGGCGTAGGCGTATGAACAAAGTCATGTCCAAATTGGATGTGTTGGAGTCGCAGAGCATATATATTTTGCGAGAGGCTTATCGGGAGTTCAAGAGTCTGGCGATGCTTTGGTCTATCGGCAAGGATAGCACCGTTTTGTTATGGCTGGCGAGAAAGGCTTTTTTCAGTCATGTCCCGTTACCTCTCGTTCATATCGATACAAGTTATAAAATTCCTGAGATGATTGAGTACCGGGACAGGTTGGCGAGGGAGTGGAGATTGAATATGGTGTTTGGTCAGAATAAAGATGCCCTTACGGCCAAAAGGACTTTTCCAGAGGGGGCCATTGATCGGCTGCAATGCTGCAAATTATTAAAGTCCGAGGCGTTGAAACACACGCTCGCCGGCGATTGGCCGCGCTACCGGTTGAATCACAGGACAGGGGAATATGAGGTTGATCAGAATAAAGAGCCTTATACCGGCGTGATTGTGGGTGTGAGAGCGGATGAGGAAGGCAGCCGTTCCAAGGAAAGATATTTTTCTCCCCGGGATAGAAATAATGATTGGGACGTCGGGGATCAGCCGCCGGAACTCTGGAATCAATTTAAAACGGATTTTGCCCTCGGCACACATCTAAGGATCCATCCGCTTTTGGACTGGACAGAATTGAATATTTGGGAATACATTGAACGTGAAAATATTCCTATCACAAAACTCTATTTCGATCAGGGAAACGGCAAGCGTTATCGGTCGCTCGGCTGCTATCCATGCACATTCCCCGTTGAGTCCACGGCCAAAAATGTCCACGATATCGTTGAAGAATTAAGGACAGGCAAGTTTGCCAATATCGCTGAACGCTCGGGCCGCGCTCAGGATAAAGAAGATGGCGGTGGGCTTGAGACCTTGAGACGAACCGGATATATGTAATGAGACCATCACTTCAATAATCATTATTGAAAAAGTTTAAGGAAGTTAGAGATGAGCCTACTTAGAGAACAGATGAATGTCGTTATTGTCGGTCATGTGGACCACGGAAAAAGTACTTTAGTGGGTCGGTTGTTGGCCGACACGGGTTCCTTGCCGGAAGGGAAACTGGAGGCTGTGAAAGCTAATTGCCTTCGAAACGCCAAGCCTTTTGAATACGCCTTTTTACTGGACGCCTTAAAAGATGAACAGTCCCAAGGGATCACCATTGATACAGCGCGGTGTTTTTTTAAATCGAAGAAACGCGACTATATTATTATCGATGCCCCGGGGCATATTGAATTCTTAAAAAATATGATCAGCGGTGCTGCCCGTGCTGAGGCGGCGGTTCTTGTCATAGATGCCAAAGAAGGGATACGGGAAAACTCCAAGCGGCATGGGTACATGATGTCTTTTTTAGGGATAAAGAATTTCATGGTCTGTGTGAACAAGATGGATATGGTTGATTATAGCCAGGAGGTTTTTGAAAATATCAAATCTGAATATTCGGCTTTTTTAGAAGAGATCAACATCAAGCCAAAAAGTTTTATCCCTATCGCCGCTCGGGAGGGGGACAATATCATTTCGATTTCACCTCAAATGCCTTGGTATCAGGAGGCTTTTTTGATGGAGGCCTTGGATAACTTTTCTAAAGCGGCCCCTAATTACGCCAGGCCATTAAGATTTCCGATCCAGGATATTTATAAATTTACCGCGGAAGGTGATGAAAGAAGAATCATGGCCGGTCGTATTGAATCCGGCACTGTGAGCGTGGGAGAAGAGGTTGTTTTTTTCCCGTCGTACAAGACTTCCCGTATTGAAACGATTGAAGGTTTTAATGTGGAAAAGGCAACTGAGGCTTATGCGGGTCAGAGTACGGGTGTTACGTTCCAGACGCAAATTTACATTCGTCCCGGGGAGATTATGTGCAAAAAAGGGGAACAAGGGCCGCATGTCACGACTAAATTTAAAGCCAACATCTTTTGGATGAGCAAAGAACCGTTGATCAAGGGCAAAGATTATAAATTGAAGATTACCACTCAGCAGGTGCCTGTGGAATTAGTGAATATAATTAGTGTGCTCGACGCCTCCGAGTTATCTTCGATCGGTAATAAGTCTCAGGTTGATCGTCATGATGTGGCGGAGTGCATTCTGGAAACGCTCAAACCCGTTGCTTTTGATGACATTAATCATATTGCAGAAACTGGACGGTTTGTGATCGTTGATAACTATGAAATTGCCGGCGGAGGCATTATTCTGTCACCTGTCTTTGAGCAAGAATCCATTTTAAGTCAATATGTAAAATCCAGGGATTTTAATTGGGTCAGAAGTGATATCACGCCGCTTAAGCGTGCCTTGAAGTATCAGCATAAATCAGCGCTTATTGTCATTATAGGGGATCCGGATACCGGTAAAAAAGAGATCGCCAAGGCATTGGAGGCGTCCATTTTCGGTTTGGGGAAATTTACCTATTTCCTGGGAATTTCAAATGAATTATCATTAACGGAGGCCAGTTCGAATGATCGGACTTTGAATAAAATGCAGCATATTCAACAATTGGGGAATATGTCTCATATCTTGACAGACGCAGGGCTTGTCTTTATCACAAGTATTTCTGATATTGATGAATATGAATTAGGTATGCTTAAATCCCTTAATCAACCCAATAAAACTATTGTCGTGAATGTGGGGGAAAATCGTTTCCCGATAGATCAGATCGATTTGGTTTTGTCTCAAAAGGAGAATACTCAGACTGCCGTCACAAAAATTATCGATGTATTAAGAAAAGCCATTGCCCTTGATCCCGAATATTTTATTTAAGAAAGAATGTTTTTCTGGAGGGATTGATGTCAATGGGGTTTGGTATCAAATACAGAATAAGTCCTAGATGGGCTAGAATTTAGGATTGACAGAGGGAATAGGGGCTGTTAGCATTTCACCAAAATCACCTTCCACGGGATTCCGTTAAAGCCGACATGACAAACGATACCGTCAAAGAATTAGAAATATTCGATCGACACATTTCCAAGAAAGGTCTCAAACATTCCCAAAAGCGTGATTATATTATCACGGTGTTCTTATCGACTACTAGGCATGTCAGCGTTGATGACCTTTTTCAAATCGTCAGAAAGAAACATCCGGAAATCGGAGCTACAACGGTTTATCGCACTCTCAAACTCATTGTCTCCAGCGGTTTGGCCGAAGAGGTGGATTTTGACGATGGCGTCAAGAGGTTTGAGCGAAAGATGGGACGAGAATACCACGCTCATTTTATTTGTACGGATTGCGGATATCATTTTGAAGTCTTTGATAAAAACATAAAAAGACTGAGTCACAAATTATCTGAAGCCTCTGGCTTCCATCCTAAAAAACATCGGCTGGAAATTTTTGGTTTATGTAAAAAATGCGGTCCTTCGTCCCCCAAACCATGACTCCTTCCTTTAGGGAGTGTTCAAACGGGTTCTATCGGTTTATCTTATTCTCGATTTTCATCCATTTGCTTATCTTTAAGATCGGCTTTTTAAGCCAACCCGCACCGATATTTGCCGTCAGGGAAGCCCCCAATAGCATTGAATTTGAGATTGTCGAAGCGGAACATCCCCCGGGAAAGGAACAAGAGATCGGGAATACAAAACACTTTCAGCAGAAAGTTCAAGGGGAAGAGGTATTCAAAAGCGTTGTCTCCAGCCATTATCTTCAAAATGCGCACACGGAAAATAACACCACCAAGACAGCTTCAGTTGCTCAATCCATTGCAAGAAGAAGTTCTTCCAAAACCGTTTCAAGTAAATCCTTTCAAGGGGCACTCTCCGTAACTAAGCCAGTGCCCATTATAAATCCGCCCCCGGTCTATCCGAAATTGGCGAGGAAGTTGGGATGGGAGGGAACGGTTTATCTTCAGGTCAATGTAAAAAAAGATGGGCGCGCCAGTGAGGTTTCTGTTGAAAAAAGTTCTGGACATAAAATTCTGGATGACTTTGCGTTAAGAGTTGTCAGAAAGTGGGAATTTGCCGCGGCCCACATTGGAGCCAGAAAAATTTCTTCCAGGGTTCGCATCCCGGTAAAATTTGTTTTATCTGAGGCCCCGTGATGAACCGCCGATCCTTCCTTTCAGGTGAAATTATCTATATTTTATTAGAAAATTATTTGAATTGTTTATAGAAAGGCGATAGGTGTTGTGTTATATTAAATTCAAAATTTTAGAAAACCCTCTTAATTTTTCTCGAATGTCCAACTATAAATAGATTATGAGCTTAGACAGCAGATTTGCATCGGCGAAAATTCTTATTGTCGATGATCAGGTCATGAGTATTCGTCTTTTAGAAGAGATTCTCCGCAAAGGGGGGTATCGTCATATTACCTCCATCTCCGATTCCCGCGAAGTCAGAGCCCTTTATGAGCGTATGGCCCCGGATCTCCTTGTGCTGGATTTAAACATGCCCTACATGGATGGCTTTAAGGTAATGGAACAATTGAAATTTATTGAAGAGGATGGGTACCTCCCCATTCTTGTTATTTCCGGCGAAGAAAGCCCGGAAATCCGTTTTAATGCCTTAGAAGCCGGAGCCAAGGACTTTCTCCATAAACCCTACGACAGGGTTGAAGTTCTTCTTCGTATCAGCAATCTCATAGAGGTCCGGATGCTCCATAATGAAATTCGTGACCAAAATAAAATCCTGGAGCAGAAAGTGCAGGAACGGACACAAGCTTTATACGCCACTCAGCTCGATGTCATTGAACGTTTGTCTCGAGCGGTTGAATTTCGCGATTTGGAAACGGGTTTACATACGAGCCGGATGAGTCATTATTCCGCGTGTATCGCTAAGGCCGTCGGTTTTAGTGTGGAGGATTTAGAAATGGTCTTGGCCGCTAGTCCTCTTCATGATATCGGGAAGATTGGTATCCCTGATAGCATTTTGCTCAAGCCCGGCAAGTTATCGCCCGAAGAGTGGGAAGTCATGAAGACACACACGACGATTGGGGCTGAGTTACTCTCCGGGAGCGATTCTAAATTCTTACATTTGGCGGGGGAAATCGCTTTAACGCATCATGAAAAATGGGACGGGACGGGATATCCGCATAATCTCCAGGGAGAGGAGATCCCGCTTGTGGGAAGGATTTGCGGATTATGTGATGTTTTTGATGCCCTGATGAACAAGCGGCCGTATAAAAATGCCTGGACGGTAGTCGAAACATTGGATGAAATTAAGAAAGGTCGCGGCTTTCATTTTGACCCTCGTTTGGTCGATTGTTTTTTTGATCTTTTGCCGGAGATTCTTAATATAAAAGAAAAGTATGATGATGAGGAACAGATTGAAATTCCGAAAGATTTTAAGAAGACGTTTGGTTTGAGTGGGAATATCCCGGTTGATGGATATCAAGAGTGATTACTTTCTCAAGACTAATTTTGTGCTACTCGCGCGAAAGTCAGTTAATTTCTAATTCTTCTTTGATCACCCACAGATCATTTTAATCCTGAGAGACGGTTCATGTTAAAACGAATCCTTATCTTACTGCTTTCCGTAAGTAAAAAAACATTTTGGTTGTCTTTCTCCCCATGCGCGTTCTTTACTACTGCGTAGGTCAAGAGACGTTATTTTTTCAACAGCGCTTAAAACCGATGTGGATAAGTTAAAAGTCATGAAAATCAATGAGGAAGAAGATCAGCAGCGACAATTGGCCAACGTGCGCACTACGATTCTTCATTTGAAGGAAAAACTGGAAATTATGACAAATCTCATGGAAGGGAATCAGAAGATCGATGAAAAATAGTCAACGTTTATTTTATGTCAGTTTAGGTTTTATTTTTTTATTATCTTTTCCGTTCTCCCCAGGGAGGAGTTGGGGGGCTGTCGATACTGGGAACGGGCAATTCCGCGATGGAAGACGGCAGGAACCGCAGGATATTCTTATCGCCCAAGTGGCCTCAACGGAAGATTCTCTTGAAGATCTTGGAGGCATCCTGAAGAGCAAAGAGATTGAAATTGAGAATCTCATCAGCGAGAAGGATTATTTACGCCAAGAGGTTAATAAGATGATTAAGAAAAAGGAGTCTCTTGAAAAAGAGATCATGTCTCTTCAGTGGAAACTGCAGCATACGGATGTGTATTCCTTTGAAAACGAGGCCAAGATTAAGGAATTGACCCTTCAGAAGAAATCTCTCATCAACCAAGTGATGACGATTCGGCAGGGAAAGATTTCTTTACAGAATGATTTAAAGATATTTCGGGACAGGCTCAAAGATAATGAATTAAGTCTCCAATTTCAATTACATGAGGCCAGAGTTCCTTTAGAGCAAAAGATTGAATCATTGAAAAAAGAATTAGATCAAATGGAAGTCCGTGTGGATGAAAGAGTCAAGGCTTCTCAAACAGAACTTTTTCATAAAATGGAAGAAGCGAAAATCCCTCTGAAGAATGAGATATTTTCCCTGGAGAAAAAGTTGCAGTTTTCCGAAGACCTCATTATTGAGAAGGAAAATGAGTTTAGAAAGTTGAGTTTAAAGTTTCAAACTGTTCATCGGGATTTGGCCGAGGCTTTGTCTAAAAAAGAACAGTTGGAAGGCGAGCTTCTCTCTATTAAGGAAAAAGTCCAGGGGACTAAGCAATCCCTAGATGAATTGGTGAAAGAAAGTAAGGCGCCACTTGAGGTAAAAATCAAAGACTTGGAAGATAAATTACGGAAAAGCGATGAAGTGACGCGAGTAAAACTTGAGGAAAAGAATGCGGATTATAAGCGGGGCGTTCATGACCTTGAAGAAAAAATTAAAAGTATGCAGGAGGTTGTTCAGGCCCAAAAGTCAGCCGCTACGGATTTGAAACGCGAAAAAGATTCTTTGTCGGGAGAGCTCTCGCTTTCTAAAAAGGAAAGCCAACAACTGGCCGAACAGTTGGAAGGCCTTAAAAACAAGCTTAAAGAAGCGGAATCCCTGCATGAAAAGAAAATCGTTGAGGTTCAAGCCCCTTTGAAGGAAAAAATAAAAACACTTGAAGAGAAATTGTCGTCCGCGGAGAACTCCTATCAGCAGAATGTTGTTTTGAAGGTGTCGGCATTAAAAGGTGAGATGGATGATTTAAAGAAGAAGTTGAGGGACATGGAAGACATTATCCAGGACAAGGAAAATCAAATCGTGTCTTTGGCTCATGAAAAAACCAAGCTGGATCATGATCTTTTGGCCAGTACTCGGAAGCAGGGGCAATTGAACGATGATTTATCCCAATTAAACCAGAAATTGAAAAACGTTGAAGATTCATTGACTCAGAAAATAGCCGCGGCCAAGTCACCGCTGGAGAATAAAATTCTCACGTTAGAACAAACGATTCAAGAAGCCAAAAAGAAATATGAGGCCGAGGTCGAGTTGCAGAAGGCCCCGTTATTGAAGAAGGTGGAAGATCTGCGGACAGAAGTTCAGGCAACGGCGACACAGATCAAAGAAAAGGATTTTCTTATTGATCAACTCCAGAATGAGCAAGAAATGCTAAGAGGGGATTTAAATAAAATTGTCAAAGATAAAGAAGCGTTGGAGCTGCAAGTTGCCGTTACAAAAGAAGAACTATCTAAAAATGAGTCCCGGGTATCTCAAGAAATTGTAGATGCGGGAAAACCATTCCAGGTTCAGATAGAGGTGTTACAAAATAAGATCCTCGCTGCCGAAAAGGGTGTTAATGAAAAAGTTCAAGGCGGCAGGGCGCCTTTGGAAACTAAAATAAAGTTATTGGAAAGTCAGCTTCTTGAGAAAGAGCGTGTGGTTAATGAAAGAGCTGCCGCGATCAAAGATGTTACCGTCAAGAAAGAGGAAACCGATAAGCGGCTCAAAAATGCGCAGTCTGAAAAATCCGATTTGGAAAAACGCATTGTTTCTCTGGTTGAACAACTTCAGGCAACCGAAAGGGAAGCGGCCGAAAGGATCGACAAAGCCAGAGCTCCTTTAGAAAAAGAGATCGGTGTTTTAAGAGTTCAATTCGATGAGGCGCAGAAGACGTACAAGGAAGATATGAAAACGCTTCAGGCTTCCATGGAACATAAGATAGGCGATCTGCAAGCCGGCCTTCAGCAAAAAGAGACTGAGATCAAACAGAAAAATGATTTGGCCATAAAGTTGAGCAGCGAAAAGGGTTTTATTGAAGTTGAATTAAATGATTTAAAGGCTCAGCAAGAGACGTTAAGCAAAGAATTCGACCTTTTAAAAAAGCAAGCCGATGAGTCAGAAAAGACATTTTCTCAAAAGATCCAGGAAGTTCAATCGCCTTTAGAAGCCAGCATCAAGCAATTGAATGATCAATTGGTTCTAAAAGACAAAGATATTGAGAAAATGAAGTCGGCCACATGGCAGATGGAGCAAGAGAAGATTTTCTTGGCAGAAAAACTTACGCAATCGAGTAAAGAAAAAGAATTCTTGAAGCAAGAGGTTTCGGTTCTAAAAGAGAAATTGAGGACGATGGAATCAGAGGGCTTTGACAAGGTTTCAAAGGTGAAGGCGACCCTGAAGGAACAAATAGTTGTATTGGAAAAAAAAATGGCGGCAACAGACTCCGCGGTTAAAGACCAGAAGACCGTTTTAGACAATTTGAATAAGGAAAAGAATGATATCAGCTTTCAATTGGCTCAACGCGAAGAGGAAAAGAAAACGCTCCGCGCTGAAATGGACAGTCTAAAGAATGACGCCGGCCTAAAAGAAAAGCAATGGTCGGATCAACTGGCGACCACCAAGATCTTATTAGAGACCAAGATTCAATCAATGGAAGAACAATTAAAAGCGGCCGAAGGTCATGTCCAGGAAAAAGAGGATGGGTTAAACAAATTATTAAAACAAAACGAGGGGATTCTTAAACAAATCGATCAAGCAAAGCAGGAGAAAGAAACTATTTCTAAAGAGTTGGCGGGCGCGAAAGCAAAAGTGAAAACTAATGAAGAAAATTTTACTGTCCAACTAGCCCAGGCGAAGACGTCTCTGGAGGATGAAATTAAGCATCTGCGTGAGCAATTAAATACCGCCGGACAAACAGTTTTGGCCAAGGCGGATGAGTTAAACACCCTCAATCAAGATAAGCAGTCCCTTGCGGGTCAGTTAAAACAAAGTGAACAAAATCGGGAAGTCATAAATAAAGAACTCATCAGTCTAGCGGAACGGTTAAAGGGCATTGAGGCCGAGATGCCGGAGCGTCTGGCTAAGGAAAGAGCTCCTTTGACGGAACGTCTTAAAAGTTTGGAAGAAAAGGTGGAGGCCGTTCAAACAGAGCTGAAACAGAAGAGCGAGGAGTTAGAAAAGATTAATCAAGAAAAAGCAGGTTTAAGAAAACAGTTGGGTAATTTGGAATATGAAAAGAAATTGTTCATTGAACAGATCGCCTCTTTACAGAAGGAATTGGGCATTGAGAAGTCAGGGGCCGCGGATAAAATCGATCAGCTCACGAAGGGGTTGGAGGAAAAATTAAGGGATTTGGAAAACAAATTAAAAAAGACTGATGTCGAAATTGCCGGTAGAAATTCCAGCCTGGATCAACTGGCCCAAGAAAGAGATTCAGTTAGGCTTCAATTTCAACAAAGCGAAAAACAGCGGCTTTCCCTCAACCAGGAAATTGCCGGGCTACGCGAGACGTTGAGGATTAAAGAGGAAGAGTTTGTAAAGAAATCGGCTGATGCGAAGCTCCCTCTGGAAAATAAAATTCAGGCCTTTTCGGAAAAGTTAAAGGTTTCGGAAAACGACGTTCAATTGTATTCGGCTAATTTAGCCAAATTGACTAAAGAACATGCTGATGTCCTCACTCAACTCGATGAGGGGAGGAGCCAACAAGAGTCTTTGAAACAAGAGATTATTTTTTTAAAAGAAAAGTTGAAAATGAGTGAGGCTGAATCAGCGGATGAATTGGCAAAGTCTCAATCTTCTTGGAACGAGCAGGTCAATGTTTTACAGGCAACTCTTAAAAGTTTACAGGAAGACATAAAGCAAAAAGAAGGAATATTGAGCGTATTAGAGAAAGAAAAAACGGACATAGTAAAACAACTTAACCGGAGCGAGGAAGAAAAAAAACAGTTGCGTGTTGAACTCGATCAATCAACCGCAAAGTTAAAAGAGACGCAGGGGTCGGTGCCTGGGATGATCGAGAAGGCAAAGGGCCCGTTGGTTGAAGAGCTCGCGGGATTAAAGAAACAGCTTGAAGAGCTGGGGAACGGGATTAAGGAGAAAGAGACGAGTTTAAATCAATTGACGCAAGAGAAGGCCGAGATCGTCAAAACGCTTGGGCAAAGCGAAGAAGAAAAGCAACGTCTGAGCGCGCAACTCGATCAATTAACCGCAAAGTTAAAAGAGACGCAGGGGTCGGTGCCTGGGATGATCGAGAAGGCGAAGGGCCCGTTGGCCGAAGAGATCGCGGGATTAAAGAAACAGCTTGAAGAGCTGGGGAACGGGATAAAGGAGAAAGAGACGAGTTTAAATCAATTGACGCAAGAGAAGGCTGGGATCGTCAAAACGCTTGGGCAAAGTGAAGAAGAAAAGCAACGATTGAGTGTTGAACTCGATCAATTAACCGCGAAGTTAAAAGAGACTGAAGGGTCTGTACCCGAGATGATCGAGAAGGCGAAGGGCCCGCTGGCCGAAGAGATCGCGGGATTAAAGAAACAGCTTGAAGAGCTGGGGAACGGGATTAAGGAAAAAGAGACAAGTTTAAAACAGTTATCGACGACGAAGGAAAGCCTGGCGCAACAGCTTAGTCAAAGTGAGGAGGTAAAGAATCGGCTGAGTCTGGCCTTAGATCAGGCAACCCTGAAATTGAAAGAAACTCAAGGAGAAATTCCAGGCATGGTCGAAAAGGCAAGGACCCAACTGGCGCAGAAGGTCGTTGAGTTAGAAAAGAATTTGCAATTACTGGAAAGTAGTATCAAAGAAAAGGATGTTCAATTCAAGCGGCTTTCCGGAGAAAAAGATGATATTGCACGGGAACTCAGCCAAAACGGACAGGAGAAAGAATCCTTGGCGGCTGAACTCGAGATTTATAAGAGTAAAATTCAGGCCTCTGAATCGGCTGTGCAGGAAAAATTGCTTCAGGTTAAAGCGCCTTTGGAAAATAAGATTAAGGATTTAGAAGGTCACTTGCAAGAATTAGAGGCCTCTGTCAAGAATAAGATTAATGCCGTAAGACTGCCTTTGGAGAAAGAAAATTCCGCTTTGGTCGAAAAATTAAATGAGACGGAAGGTCTGATGCATGAGAGGGAGGCCTTTATCAATAATCTTAACAGCCAACAGGGCACCCTTAATGCGTCCTTAGTTAATTTACAAAATCAAAAGGCCGGCCTGGAAACGGAGATGACCGGGTTAAAGCAAAAAATAAAAATTGCGGAGGAGTTATTGCCTCAAAAAGTTGCCGACGCTGAAAACACGCTGAAGAAACAATTGCAATCGTTAGAAGCTAAATTTAATGAGTCCACGCAACTCCTGGTTGAAAAAGATCACGCGATGAGAAAACTGGATAAGGATATGAAGGCCCTTCAGGAAGAGCAGACGAAGTTATTCAATGAAAAGAATTTATTGCAGGAAGAAGTCGTGGAAAGGAAAAATTCTTTTCAAGAGCGCATTCTTGAAGAAAAGAAACCTTTAGAAGAGAGCATCAAGATGTTAAAGGAGAAGGTTAATGCCCTTGAAGAAGATCTTCTCATCAGACAGGGCCAATTAACCAAGGTGACCAATGAAAAGAAGACGGCGGATAACGCCTTGAAGAGCTTAAACGAGGAACAAGGGGCTTTGGCCGGTAAATTTGAGGCGATTCAGACACAATTGAGTCAGACAAAGGACGCGTTTGCCAAACAGGTGGAAGATATTCAATCGCCGCTGAGAAAGGAGATCGCAGATTTAAACGCGCGATTATCTGAGACAGGAAAATCGATTGCCCAAAAAGAATCTCAAATCAATGATTTTCAGAAGCGCCTTGTCCAATTGAGCCAGGATCTCAACGACAGAACAAGCCGGAATGCCGATCTTACGCAAGAACTGAAATTGGTTAGAGAAACGTTGCGTCAGCAGGAGATCTCGGCTTCTCAACAAATGGATCAAAACAAGACGACGCTTCAAAACAAGATAACTCAATTGGAAGCGCAGCGCGATAATTTAGAGGCGGCTTTAAAAAATAAGGAGTCCGAGAATGTGGAATTGTCTCAAGCCAAGGCGTTATTGTCCGGTGATTTGGAGAAAATCCAAAAGGAACGCGAGGATTTGAGTCTTGAACTTTCGGATTCCGTGAACAAACTTAAGGAAACCCAGGCGTCGATCCAAGTTCATATTGCCGAGAAAAAAGCGCCGTTAGAGAAAAGTGTCCGATTTCTGGAAAAGCGGTTATTAGATACGGAAAATCTTGTTCAGGCAAAACAGACAGCCATCAATGAACTTATTCAAGCCAAAGAATTATTGAGTCTTGAATTGAAAAAAAGTGAGAATGACAAAATAACGTTAAAGAATGCCTTGCTTCAAACAGAATCGAATATCCCTCAACAGATAGAGGCGGCGAAAAATCCTTTGCAGAATGAGCTCAAGACCCTTAGGGAAAATTTAAGCAATGTCCAGGGGACGATAAAATCAAAAGAGAAATCTGTCGGAGAATTAGGCCGCAAGCATGTGGCCTTAAAAGGCGATTTAGAAAAGGCCATGAATCAGAACAAAGATTTGCAGCAAGAAATTACGCGTCGGACGGCACAATTGGATGAACTCCAAAAATCCGTTCCAACTAAGATCGCGGCAGCCCAATCCTCATTGGAGAATGAGAACGCCTCCCTGAAAACAGTTTTGGCGGAAAAAGATGCCCTTCTTAAAAATCAAGCCGACCAGTTACGAGATGCCCAGGGACAGTATGAGGATTTGACAAAGCAATATGCGGCAATTCAGCAAGACAGTTCCGGTCTTTCAAAAAGTTTTGAAGATTGGAAAGCCAAGGCAAAGCAAGTTGAGGATTCTATTCCTGATGAGATTGCCAAGGCGCAAGCTCCTTTGAAGGATCAAATACAAAATCTTAATGCCACTCTCAAAACCCAGGAAAATGTTATCCGTGAGAATGAAAAGATCATGGCGGGCGTTTTTAAAGACAAAGAGACTCTGACCCAACAGATCGTTGCGCTTAATCAAGAAAAAGACGTTTTACAAAGTAATATTAGGGCTTTGGATGAGCGCTCAAAGGCCGTCGAGTCAGAAATTCCGTCGAAGATTTCAGAAGCCAAGGCTCCCCTTCAAGACGTGATAAAATCTCTCGAAGAAAAATTAAGAGCCTCTGAAGGCCTCTTAAAAGAAAAAATTGTTTACGCGGAAGATCTCATGAAAGAGCGAGAGGCCTTAATCAAGGTGTCTGTTGCCTTGAAGGGGGAAAAAGTTACCGTGGAAGATCAATTGAAAGAGAAAGAAGAGGCGTTGGAAAACCTGCGCGCGTCAATAACTCAGAAAATTACAGAAGCTCAAAAGCTTTTAGAAAAAACACTTCAGATGAGCGCGGGGGAACTTCAAAAAAGTCGGCAGTTAGCGCAAGATCAAGAAGCTCTTATTCAAACTCTGAAAGGGGACAAGGACATCCTTAGCAAAAATTATAACGCGGTTTTATCAGAGAAGAGCGCTTTTGAGAAAACAATCGTTTCATTGACGGACAAACTCAAGAACACCGAAGCCCTGATGAATCAGAAGGTTGAAGAGACGCGACAACCGTTAAATCAGAAGATATCCGGCTTAGAAAATCAAATGAAGGAACTTCAGGACCAAAGGCTGCTTGAATTAAAAGAGGTTCAGGAACCTCTGCGGCAAAGTGTCACCCAATTAGAGGAAGAAAAACAGAGTATTCAAGGATTGGTTTTAGAAAGCGAAAACAAGCTCAAAGAAATTTTAGGTGTTAATGACACTTTAAAGAGAGATATCAGTTATCTTCAGGCAAAAAATTTCGATTTGTTAAAGAATGCCGAGATATTGCAAGGAAATTGGCGCAGCCTCAAAGGCTCTGTCGCGGCTCAGATCGCCGAGGCAAAACAGCCACTGATAGAGGCGATGTTGAAATTAGAGCAGAATGTTCAGAGCCGTGTTAATGTCTTAAATCAAAAAGAACAATTGTTTAAGCAGTTGGAAGATGAGAAAACCGGATTAAAGAATGAATTGCTCATGACACAAAAGGAAAGGGCTTCTTTAAATGATCGTATTGCAGAATTATCTGATGAATTGAAGAGTATCAAAGTTGTTTGGCAGAATAAAGTTGAAATGGTCAAAGTCTCTTTGCAGGAAAAGATCACGGTATTGGAACAACAGTTGCATGAGACTTCAGAACTCGTTAAACAGAAAGACGTTCAATCAGCCGGTTTAGCCGGCGAGAAAGGTAAACTTGCCCAAGAGATAGAGGTTTTAACACAAGGGAAGCAAAATATCGAAATGGAGCTTCAAGATTTGAAAACCCAAAAGGCCGATCTGGAATCCAACGTTGGGTTGAGGGTCGCTAAGGCCAAGATGCCCCTGGAGGCTTCTCTGAAGAGCGCGGAAGAAAAAGTTGGTCAGATGCAGGAAATGATCAACAGCAAAGATTCACTGATTAGCCATATTGAGAAATCCGAGAAGGATCTTCAACATAAATTACTAATAACAGATCAAGTTAAGATAAATCTGGCTAATGACTTCGTTGTTTTGCAGGAACGCGTGAATAACATGGAGCGATTATTAAAAGAAAGAAATCAATTGATGGAGAATCTCAATAAGGAACGCGCCGATCTTAATCAGCGGTTAGAGAAGTTAGAAGGAGAAAAGAAGTCGCTGACCGATGAGCTTAAGAGGGCGCAATTGAGCATGTCGGATAAAGTAGAGGCGGCAAAAATTCCTCTTCAGGAAAAAATCGCCAAACTGGAAAATTTGAATCAGGAAACGCGACAAACTCTGGATCAAAGAATCAAAGAGAGTCAATTCGTTTTAGAGAATGAAATTAAGAGGCTTAACGCCTTGACGAGTAAACTCGAGGAGGCAACAGAAGATTATAAGAAACAGATTCAGGCCGGGCAGGAGAAAAACAAGCTTCTTGAACAGAAAATATCTGATCGCTCCAAGAACATGGATGAATTAAATCAGGAGATAGAGGGGTCTTTGGAATTAATCAACACAAATCATTAAAGATATATTCTATAAAATTTCCTCACTGCCGTCAGTGTTTTTCTTTTTTGGGTGATTCAGATTCATTATGTCGCAGCGGCTGTTGCCTTTTTTCACATTATCTCCATTGGGTCTCAGATTTTATCCTACTCAAGAAGGTTGAGGACGTGATTGTTTGAATAGAGAAATGGAAAGGATCATTCAAGAGGACAGCGTATGATTATCAGCCGTACACCGTTTCGTATTTCTTTTTTTGGGGGAGGCACAGATTACCCTGTTTGGTATGAAGCCAATGAAGGGGCGGTGTTGTCAACGACGATCGATAAATATTGTTATTTGACCTGCCGTTATTTGCCCCCGTTTTTTGAGTATAAACACAGGATTGTTTATTCAAAAGTCGAATTGGCCAAAGACAACAACACGATTGTGCATCCGGCCGTGCGGGCCTGTCTGGATTATATGAAGATCCAAAAGGGAATTGAGCTGCATCACGACGGGGACTTGCCGGCGCGCACCGGATTAGGCTCGAGTTCTTCATTCACGGTGGGCCTTTTGCATTCTTTGTACGCCCTTAAAGGATCGATGATCACAAAGTCGCAATTGGCCAAAGAATCCATCCATATTGAAAGGGACATCTTAAAGGAGCATGTCGGGTCGCAAGATCAAATTGCCGCGGCCTTTGGCGGTTTTAATAAGATCAGCTTCAAAAAAGACGGGGGTTTCTTTGTTGAACCCATTATCATTTCTAAGGAACGTTTGTTGGATTTAGAAAAACACATCATGCTCTATTTTACGGGTTTTTCAAGGATTGCCTCTGAGATCGCCCTGCAGCAGATTAAAAATACCCCTCACAAGACCCATGAATTGCGTCAGATGTATCAGATGGTGGACGCGGCCTTGAACATTTTATCCGGCAATCATGATTTAAAGGATTTTGGAAAGTTGTTGGAGGAGTCGTGGCAGCTTAAACGTTCTTTAACGACGAAGATATCCAGCGTCGATATTGATCAAATTTATGAAGCGGCGCTTCAGGCGGGGGCTACCGGCGGGAAATTATTAGGCGCCGGCGGCGGCGGTTTCATTATATTTTTTGTCAAGCCGGAGTTTCAAGAAAAGGTGAGACAGAAGTTCAAGAACATGCTGGAAGTGAAGTTCCAATTTGAGAATTCCGGCAGCCAGATTATTTTTTATAATGAAACGTAAAGGTAAACACCACAGCCAAGGGTTGAATTGCGCTGAAGACTGTTTACCTATTATCCGACAAACGGAAAGAGCGCTATGAAGATATTGATCACGGGCGGAGCGGGGATGGTGGGATCGCACTGCGCGGAGTATTTTGCCAGGAAGAAACATCAGATTGTCGTTGTCGATAATCTCATGAGATCCAAAATATTCGGGTCTAAAAACAAGTCCGTGGAGTACAATTGGCATTACCTGGAGACTTTGAAGAATATTCAATTACTTAAAAAGGATATTCGGGATCGAGCGGAAATGCAGCGCATCTTTAAACGGGAAAAGCCGGACGTGGTGATTCATGCCGCGGGTCAGCCCGGGGTGCGGTTTTCTTTGGAGGATCCGTTGGAAGATTACGCGATTAATGCCACCGGTACTCTGAATGTCCTCGAGGCCCTGCGTCTGACAAATAAAAAGGGCGTCTTCATTTACTGTTCGACGAATAAAGTTTACGGAGACAACGGCAATTCTCTTCCGATCCGTGAAACGGAAATGCGCTACGCGTATAAGCGGGGAAAAGGGATCAGCGAGGACTTCGGCATCGATCGGACGGGACACACGCCGTATGGTGTTTCTAAATTGGCGGGCGATCTCTACGCGCAGGATTACGCTTATGTGTACGGCTTGAAATGCGGGGTGTTCCGGATGAGTTGTATTTACGGGACCAGACAATTCGGCTTCGAGGATCAGGGGTGGCTGGCGTGGTTCGCGATACGGTTTCTTCTTGGAAAACCGATCACCATCTACGGAGACGGGAAACAGATTCGGGATGTCTTATGGGTCGAGGATTTAGCCCGGGCGTATGAAAAATTTATTGAAAGCGGGTTGCAGGGGGAGGTTTTTAATATCGGCGGAGGTCCTCAAAATACCCTCTCTCTTTTAGAGTTGGTGGCGGCTTTGAAAAACGTGACTCAAAAGAATGTCAAAATAAATTTTGGTGCGTGGCGGAAATTTGATCAGAAAGTTTATGTGTCCGACATCCGCCGCGCCGGAAGGTTGCTGCGATGGAAACCAACGGTGTCTCCCCGGCAAGGGATTGAAAAGATGGTCGCATGGATTTCCCAGAATCCGCGTCTGTTTAAAGGTAATGCCCCCCTAGATCGCCGCTGACATAATGTTTGAAAAGAAGACGCGTTCATAATATACTGACTTCCGCTACAGTCATGGAACCCTGTGGTCGTCGGCCCCAACTCAAAGTTCGAAACTTATCATGGGAGGTTTTATGGAGGAAAAAGCGAAAATCATTTTGGACGGAAAAACGTTTGAGTTTCCTATTATCGTCGGTACGGAAAATGAAAAGGCGATTGACATCACGAATCTGCGCAGTGAAACCTCCTATATCACTTTGGACAACGGCTTTGGCAATACCGGCTCATGCACAAGCGGGATTACCTTCTTAGACGGGGAGACGGGCATCCTGCGTTATCGGGGCATTCCCATTGAACAGATGGCGGAGAAATCCACGTTTGTCGAAACCTCGTATCTCTTGATCTACGGAGAATTCCCTCAACGGCAAAAATTAGATGAATTCGCTCATTCGCTGAAGATCCACGCGGATCTTCATCCGGATATGTTAAAATTTTTTGACGGTTATCCGACCACCGGACATCCCATGGGGCTTCTCTCCGCGATGGTCTGTTCTCTTTCCGGGTATTATCCGGAACTATTGAACACCGAGCCCACCCAGGAAGATATTCGAACGACCGCGGCGGAACTTCTCTCGAAAGTCTGCACCATCACGGCCTACACGTATAAGAAATCCATGGGAGAACCATTCGTCGCGCCGCGCAGAGATTTTGAGTACATCCCCAATTTTCTTCACATGATGTTCTCGAGCCCTCATCAACCATACAAAATGATGGAGGAAGTTGTCAGCGCCCTGGAAACGGTCCTTATTTTGCACGCGGATCATGAGCAAAACTGCAGCACGTCCACGGTCCGTTTGGTCGGGAGTTCGTGGGCGAATCTGTTCGCTTCGATTTCCGCCGGCGTTTGCGCTTTATGGGGCCCATTGCATGGGGGCGCGAATCAGCAGGTCGTTGAGATGTTTGAAGAGATTCAAAAAGCGGGAGGCGATATTCAGAAGTTTATCGACAGAGCCAAGGATCCCAAGGATAGTTACCGTTTGATGGGATTTGGTCACAGGGTTTATAAAAACTTTGATCCGCGCTCGAAGATTATTAAGGAAAAAGCGCATGAGCTATTTGCCAAACTCGGCATTCATGATCCGCTTTTGGATATCGCTGTCCGATTGGAAGAGGCGGTGCTCAAGGATGATTATTTCACTCAAAGAAAACTCTATCCGAATGTTGATTTTTACAGCGGGATTATTTATCGCGCCATTGGTATCCCGACGGTTATGTTCCCGGTGATGTTCGCGATCGGGCGTATGCCGGGCTGGATCGCGCACTGGAAAGAAATGAAAGAAAATTCAAAATCCAAGATCGGTCGGCCGCGTCAGATTTACACGGGAGAGCGCGTCCGCGATTATATTCCGATGGAACAACGATAATTTGAAATCATGGGATGGAAGAAAGGGGCAGGGCAGTGATTACGTATCGACCACAAGCTGTATTTGATAAGGAAGCCACTTTGATTTTTTTAGAACAAGATCATGTCCTGGGTAAGACGCTTGAGTCTTTTCCGGGTGAGTTAAAGAAAGAAATCGAATTCCTTCACACGACGGACCAGTTTACCGGTGAAAGCGGGCAGGTTTTCCCGTTGATTTTTCGTAAAAAGATCATCCTCTTGGCCGGGCTTGGAAAGAAAGAAGAACTCACCTTGATGTCCTTGCGCGCGACGGTCCGCAAGGCTCTTCAGGCTTCTTTTCTCAAGAAAATCAAGAACGTTGAGATGCTCGTCCCTGACCCCACCGACGATGTCATGAACGCCGTTCTTGAAGCCGTTCTGATCGGCAATTATACATGGCGGAAATACCGGACAGAAAATTCGGAAAATAAAACAGTCGACGATAAGCATATTTTTCTGGTAGCGGGCAGCAAGAAAGTTTTTGAAGAAACCCGGGTCATTTGTGAAGGGGTCAATTTTACCCGTGATCTGATTAATGATAACGCGGATGTGATTACCTCGGAGTATATGGAAGGGGCCGTCCGCCGTCTCATTAAGGACAAAAAAAATGTTTCCGTGGAGATTCTGAACAAAAAGGAACTGAAAGCCAAAGGGCTTGGCCTGCATCTGGCGGTGAATCAGGGCAGCAAGAAAGAACCGAAATTGATGATTGTTCAGTATCACGGTTCTTCGAAAAAGGATGATACCACGGCTCTGGTCGGCAAGGGGTTGACCTTTGATACCGGCGGCCTGAATTTGAAGCCGACCGGAAGCATGGAAACCATGCGGACCGACATGAGCGGGGCCGCCGCTGTCCTGGGCGTGTTGAAAAATGTTTTAAGTTTGAATGTCAAAAAGAATATTTTGTTCGTGATCGCCTTGGCGGAAAATGTCATCGGTTCTCAGGCGTATAAACCCGGGGACGTGATCAAAGGGTACGCCGGAAAAACGGTTGAGGTGGGGAACACGGACGCGGAGGGCCGGCTTGTTTTGGCGGACGCGATTTCCTACACGATTAAAAATTACAAGCCGTCGCGCCTGATCGACATTGCCACGTTGACCGGGGCCTGTGTGGTGGCCCTGGGGTATGATTATTCAGGGTTGGTATCCCCCGACGAACAGCTTGCTTCGCAATTATTGCGTTCTTCGGAACAAACGGACGACCGCGTTTGGCGCCTGCCGATTTACGCGGAATTGAAAGACGCGATAAAATCAAAAGTCGCGGACATCCGCAATATCGGTTTTGCCAAAGGGGCCGCCGGAGCTCTCACCGCGGCGGAATTTCTTCATCAGTTCACGGAAAACACCCCGTGGGCTCATTTGGACATCGCCGGGACAGCTTTTGTTGAAGGGGATGGGAGAATGTATTTCGGCCATGGGGCCACAGGCGCGGGCGTGAGGCTCTTGACGCATTTCTTGCGGTATAATTAATGCCAAGTCTTAACTTACTGCGCCGTCAAATTCATTGCTATTATTGACCTCCGCACAAATAATAGAATTGAACCACCAAGCGGACGGAGGTCGAGATACTGACTACCATAGTGTTTCATTGCTTTTGCGGAAGTCAGTAGATATTTTCAGAAAAGGCGCAGTGTTGTACCGTGTCCGACTATTCAGTGGACACGGTAGCACTTCCGTAAAAATAATGGGACACGCAAACATTTTATTACCAAAGCATGGGAATCTCGATCTCCGTCCGCAAGATGGTCCAATTCCATTACTCGCGCGGAGGTCAATAAAGGTTCGGCCCTGGGTGGTACTTATTTTGTTCGTCTCGACATGCCTGATCCTGCCGTTCATTCAAACGTCTTACGCGAACCCTCCTTCCCCAAAGATCCATGTGATCCAGCTCAATGATGCCGGCATCAATCCCATCACGGCGGAATATATCATCCACGGCATTGACAGGGCGTACGAGGCAAAGGCCCAATGTCTGGTTATTATGCTGGATACCCCCGGCGGTCTTCTGGATTCCACCCGGCATATTGTGAAAAAGATGCTGACTTCCAAAGTCCCGATTGTGGTGTATATCGCCCCCAGCGGGTCCAGGGCGGGTTCGGCCGGTGTTTTTCTGACTTATGCCAGTCATGTGGCGGCTATGGCGCCCTCGACGAATATCGGCGCCGCGCACCCTGTTCAGATGGCGGAAGGCGTTTCGCGCAGGGAGGGTGACTGGGACGAATTAAAAGAGTTGATTAAGGAAATGAAAGCGTCGCGTCAAGAGACAAAAATCCTGAAGGAGGAAGAAGAAATTCCCTCCGTGACGAAAAACGGAGAGGCCCCGCAAGATAGCCCGACCCCAAAGTCTCCCCTGGAGAAGGAAGAATTCCCGCAGGATGCGGATCCCATGAGCCGTAAGATTCTCAATGATACCGTGGCCTTTGTTAAAGCCATTGCCAAAGAAAGACATCGTAATGTCGAGTGGGCGGTGGAAAGTGTGACCCGGAGTTCTTCGATTACCGCGCAAGAGGCTCTGGAAAAAGGCGTTGTTGAAATCCTGGCGGATAATCTGGATGATCTGTTGCGTCAATTGGATGGCCGCGTGATCACGTTGAATAGCGATGAGGCGCGTGTCTTAAAGACGAAGGACGCCTCAGTTGAGAAAGAGGAGATGGACGCGCGTCAGAAGTTTTTTAATATCCTGGCTAATCCCAACATCGCGTATATTTTAATGATCCTGGGATTTTACGGTCTCTTGTTTGAACTCACCCATCCCGGATTCGGCGTCCCCGGCGTCTTGGGGGCGATTTTTCTTATACTGGCTTTTTACAGTATGCAGACGTTGCCGACGAATTACGCCGGTTTGGCCTTGATGATTTTGGGGATGGCCCTGCTGGTTGCCGAGGCTTTTGTCCCGGGGTTCGGTCTTTTAACGCTGGGGGGACTGGTTAGTTTGGTTTTAGGGTCTCTGTTGCTTTTTGATTCCGTGGATCCGGTGATGCGTGTCTCGAAATCCGTTATTTTGGCTGTTTCATTCTCCACGGCGGCGATATCGGTATTCCTTTTGCAATCTGTGATCCGCGCGCAAAGGGCGCGTATTTTAGGTGGACAAAAGGGACTCGTCGGAGAAAGCGGAGAGGCCAGGACCGAGATCAACGCCGCGCAGAGTGGAACGGTGTTTATTCATGGGGAACTCTGGAACGCCCAGAGCGATGAGATGATTCGTCCGGGTGACAAGATCCGGGTGATTGAGGTGAAAGGGTTAAAGTTAAAAGTAGAAAAGGGTTCTTGAAAGGAGAGAAACATGTCTTTGCCGTTAATTGTCTTTATTATTTTTGTTGTCTGGCTCATGAACAGCGTCAGGATTTTGAATGAATACGAGCGGGCGGTTGTTTTCCGTCTGGGACGTGTTTTACCCAAAGAAAAAGGTCCCGGGATCGTGCTGGCACTTTGGCCGATCGACCGTATTGTGGTTGTCTCTTTGCGTCTGGTCACCCTGGATGTCCCGCCGCAGGATATTATCACCCGGGACAACGTTTCGGCGAAAGTGAACGCGGTCGTCTATTTCAGGGTCATGGATCCCATCAAGGCCATCATCGAGGTCCAGGATTACGTGTTTGCCACGTCTCAGATGTCTCAGACGACCTTGAGAAGCATCCTGGGCGAGATGGAATTGGACGGCCTGTTATCCCAACGGGAAAAGATCAATGAGAAACTCCAGGAAGTCCTGGACAAACAGACGGATCCCTGGGGCATCAAAGTGTCCAATGTGGCCGTCAAGCATGTGGACATTTCCGAGGATTTACGCCGGGCCATGGCGCGCCAGGCCGAGGCGGAACGCGAGCGCCGTGCCAAAATTATCGCCGCGGAAGGCGAGGCGCAGGCCGCGGAAAAAATTTGTCTGGCGGCAGATATGATGCAGAAATCTCCCATGGCCCTGCAATTAAGATATCTCCAAACTCTGGTGGAGATCGGAAAGGAAAATAACACAACGACGCTGTTCCCTATCCCCATAGATATCATAAAAGCCTTGACGGGTATCAAGGACGGCAGATAGGCACTGGATGGATTTTAAGATTACCCTTGAACTCCTCTTAAAACGTTTCTCAAGCGAGAATTCCGTTACGCCGTCATTGGCGGTTTTGCGATGGGGTTATGGGGTATCGCCCGTTCGACTGTGTTTATGCCGATGAGAATGCTTCTCAGTATGTTTCTTCAGTCAAGATTCTCGGATCGATTGATGCGGAATTAAAGAAATTAAACGTTTGCTTGGATTAGAGAGGTAATTGATGGCATTTGCCCCAAAATTTAATATCACACCAAAGATCAATAAGGCGCTCGTTGAGATCGAGCGGGTGCGGGGCTTTCTGGATGCGGTTAAGCTCAAGGACGACTGGATCGCCGACATGCAGAAAAAGGCGCTTATCCTTGAATCGCACCATTCCACGCATATTGAAGGCACAGCCCTAAGCCTTGAGCAGGCCAAGAGCATCTTGGAAGGTGGAAAGGTCAAGGGCGTAAATCGTGATGATGAGCGGGAGCTTTTGAATTACAAGAAGGCAATGGATTTTATTTCAAAGTATCTCGGCAAAGACGATCCGGTTTCGGAAGGCATTGTCCGGGAGCTTCACAAGATTCTCGTTAAAGGCGTCCGTGGCGAAAACGCAGACCCGGGCAATTACCGCAAGATACAAAACTATGTCGTCAATTCCCGCACACGTGAGGTTGTTTATACTCCGCCCGGGCCTTTGGATGTTCCGCATCTTATGCGGGAGTTTACGGAGTGGGTAAGTAAGGCTGAGGATGTGTCGCCTATCCTTGTGGCTGGTATCGCTCAATTTCAATTTGTGCATATTCATCCATTCATCGACGGCAACGGCAGGACGGCCCGGCTTCTTTCAACGCTCATCCTCTACAAGACCGGCTATGATTTTAAACGCCTTTTTACTATTTCGGAGTATTACGACAAAGACCGTCCGAGCTATTATCAGGCCATCCAGACCGTCCGCAAGAATAACATGGACATGACCACATGGATTGAATACTTCGTTGACGGCCTGCGTTCGCAGATGACCGAGATTCAGGCTAAAGGCGAACAGTTGATTAAACAGGATAGCCAGTTTCAAAAGATTAAGAAGATCGGTTTGAATAAGCGTCAGGAGAAAGCGGTTAAGCACCTTATTATTAAAAGCACGCTCTCCGTCAATGAGTATCAGTCTGTCGCATCTTGTATCCGGCGTACGGCTCAGAGGGATTTAGAAGAATTGGTCGAGAAAAAGGTCATTAAAATCGTGGCCAAGAGCGCCACTGATCCGACCAAGCACTACGTTTTACTGTGACACGCTACTGTGACATGCTGTGACATTTTACTGTGACAAAATAAGGAATCGATATTAAGCATAGACAACGTGAGCGCAATCGACAAAATACGAGGCCTGAGTGGTTTTTAATATCGGGTTTTATATGATTTCTAAAGACACTTGTAAAATCGTATATGATGGTTCTGTAAATGATGATAGATAAAAGATGAGAAGAAAAATAGCGATTCTTATGTGCAGTATTGGAATAGGGATTCTTTTGGCTATTTCTGCATGCGCTCAAGAAGTTTATGAAAAAGATCAGAATATTTATTTTCGTGATGTAAATAATAAAGAGTCTCAGTTGACGTTCAAAGGGAAAGATTACGGGGCAAAACTGTCGCCTGATCGTGAGAAAATTATTTTCGTTCGAGAGATTAAGCCATGTCCTGGCACCTCAGATGCGGGCTGGATGCCTTCAGATTGTGAAGAAATCTGGGCTGTGAATGTGGATGGTAGTAATGAACATCGAATAATAAAGAGTAATTACGCGGACCATCCCAATATGTCATACTATCTTGGTTCTTTTGATAGTTTGAATTTTTCTCCAGATGGGAATTATATATTTTTTCTAAGTCAACACTGTGCAGTTGACGCTATTTTGTATCGGGCAAATTTTGATGGCAGTAATATAAAAAGATTATCCAATGCGCACCAGCTTGATGTTGTCGGCGGATACCCCAAAGATGAATATTATGGTCATCCTGTAGTTGGGATACGAAAATTACCTAAAGGGGCGAGTGTTATTAAATGGTCAGTTGTGTTAATGGCACCCGATGGACATGAGATTAAAGAAATTGACAATCTTGATTTATTCTGGAAGACTCACAAAAAATTGTGATTTAGCGATTAATGAGTTGAATAATAACTTTTTGTTCTTTGGGACTTTTTCTTAAATAGAGCATCAGGCGGCTTTCGGGGAGAAATGGGGGATATTGAGTCTTTCATGAAATTGCACGGAAGCGCCTTGAACGCTGCGCTGCTCAGTGAGTATTATCGTTTATTTGGTCTGGACAAGGAATTTTATGATTTAAAAATAAAATATTTATAGGCATAAAATGCTGGACGAAGAGAGCAAAAAAGAATTATTAGATTTGTCCAAGTCCGCGGGTTTGAGAGAAAGCCTGCGGAAATTAGCATTCGGCAGCCCAGCTCTTTTTATGGATAACGGCGAAGTGGACGCGGACAAATGGATTGATTTCTTGACGGAGTTCGGCGCGATGATGAATCATGAACCCCGACCTTTTAAAAGGATTGTCGCCAGACACATGGTCTTATAATTTCTGAATTCAATGTTGGAGGAGGAGAAATGAACTATCGCTTAGAGTCGGATTCCATGGGAGAAATCCAAGTCCCGGCGGATAAATATTACGGCGCCCAGACGGCCCGATCGTTAATCCATTTCAAGATCGGCGGTGAGGTGATGCCTCCGGAGCTGATCAGGGCCCTGGCAATTATCAAGAAGGCGGCGGCCCTGGTGAATCAGGAACTGGGGACGTTACCGAAACAGAAGGCGGATCTGATTGCCAACGTCGCCGATGAGATTATCGCGGGCCGGTGGCAGGACCATTTCCCGTTGGTGATCTGGCAGACAGGCAGCGGCACGCAGACCAACATGAATGTCAATGAGGTCATCGCCAACCGCGCGGCAGAACTTTCCGGCGGGGCAATGGGGAACAAGACCTTGATTCATCCCAATGACGATGTCAATAAGGCCCAGTCTTCCAACGATGTCTTTCCGACGGCCATGCATGTCGCGAGCGTTCTGCAGATCCATGAAAAGTTAATCCCCGCGGTCACGCGATTAGGCGAGGCGTTAAAACACAAGGCGGAGCAGTTTAAAAATATCATCAAAATCGGACGCACCCATTTGATGGACGCGACCCCTCTGACGCTGGGGCATGAATTTTCAGGATATGTCCGGCAGTTGGAAAATGGATTAAGAAGGATCGAAGGGGCCTTGCCGAGAATGTATGAATTGGCGCTGGGGGGGACGGCCGTTGGAACGGGATTGAATACGCACCCGCGCTTTGCCGTCCAGGCGGCTAAGAAAATACAGGAATTGACCGGGTTTCCATTTATCACGGCGGTGAATAAATTTGAATCGCTGGCGGCCCACGACGCGATGGTGGAGTTCAGCGGCGTCTTAAAAACCATCGCCGCTTCGCTGATGAAGATCGCCAATGATATCCGGTGGCTCGGTTCCGGTCCGCGATGCGGCATCGGGGAGATTACCTTACCGGAGAATGAACCGGGAAGCTCCATCATGCCCGGCAAGGTCAACCCGACTCAATGTGAAGCCATGACCATGGTCTGCGTCCAGGTGATGGGCAATGACACCACGATCGCCTTTGCCGGCGCCAGCGGGAATTTCGAGCTCAACGTCTTTAAACCGGTCATCATTTATAATCTCCTTCAATCCATCCGTCTGATCGCCGACGCCTGCGCAAGTTTTACGGAACATTGTGTGGTGGGCATCGAGGCCAATGAAGAAAGAATCCAGAGTCATCTCAACGGTTCTTTGATGCTCGTGACCGCGCTCAATCCTCATATCGGGTATGACAAGGCCGCCAAGGTGGCGAAAAAAGCGCACGCCGAACATATCACCTTGAAACAGGCCGCCGTGGCTTTGGGCTTTTTAAGTCCTGAAGATTTTGATAAATTGGTCCGTCCGGAAGAAATGCTCGGTCCACGGTAGAAAAATAACAGGTTTATTCCATGATGATTATCGGTGTCCCTAAAGAAATCAAAAACAATGAATACCGGGTGGCCCTTTTACCTGTGGGGGTGGACATGCTCAAGCGGGACGGGCATAAAGTCTACCTAGAGAAGGGCGCAGGGCTGGGGAGCGGTATTACGGACGGGGAATATCAGGCCTCGGGGGCGGTCATTCTGGATTCTCCGGCGGAGATTTATGCCGAGGCCGAGATGATTGTCAAGATCAAAGAGCCGCAGGAAGGGGAATACGCGTTGTTAAGGCCCGGTCAGATCGTCTTTACGTATTTTCATTTCGCCGCCAGTCGGTCATTGACGGAGGCCCTGCTGGCTTCCCGGATTGTCGCCATGGCCTACGAGACCCTTCAATTAGAAAGCGGAGAGTTGCCCTGTTTGACGCCCATGAGTGAGGTGGCGGGCCGCATGGCCGTTCACGAGGGGGCCAAGTATCTTGAGGAGCCTATGAAAGGAAGGGGAATCCTTTTGGGAGGCGTCCCGGGGGTGATCCCGGCGGATGTTGTGATTATCGGGGCCGGCGTGGTCGGTGCCAATGCCTGCAAGATGGCGGCGGGTCTCGGGGCTAATGTTACGGTCATGGATGTAAATCTCAACCGTTTGAGGTATTTGGATGAGATCATGCCGCCTAATGTCCATACCCTGATGAGCAACAGTTACACGATCCGGGACAGTGTGTTGAAGGCGGATTTGGTCATCAGCAGTGTGCTCAAGCGCGGGGCCAAGGCCCCTTGTTTGATCAGCCGTGAGCTCGTGTCTCAAATGAAGACCGGGGCCGTGATCGTGGATGTGGCCATTGATCAAGGAGGTTCGTGCGAGACCAGCCGTCCCACGACCCACGACAACCCCACCTATGTTGTCGACGGGGTGGTGCATTACTGCGTGACCAATATGCCCGGAGCTGTCGCCCGGACAAGCACATACGCCTTGACGAATGCGACACTTCCGTATATTTTATTACTTGCCAACAACGGTTATGAGAAAGCTGTCCGGAATATCTTTGCCTTGAAACGGTCCGTGAATATGCGCGATGGGGAGTTGGTCATTCAAGAGGTGGCCGAAACGTTCGGTCTTTCATGGAAATCTTTATAAAGGAAGGGAGCGCATGGTTAAACAAGCAGTGGTTAAACAAGCGGCCGGTGAACGCCGTCAATGGGTCCGGGCGAGGCGGGTCTTGAGTATTGAATACAGTCTTAAGGAAAGCAAGCGCAAGGATCTGCAACGGGATTCGTTTTTATCAACGACCCAGGATATGAGTATCGGCGGGTTATCATTTTACACGGATCAGGAATACCAAAAAGGGGATGTCCTGGAAATCCGCGTGGTGATGTCCGGCGTCCTGGATATCTTCAAAGGCCGCGTCAAAGTGATTCGGGTGGAAAGGAAGGCAACCGCCAGCTATGCGCTCGTCGGGGTTTCTTTGATGGACCGAAAGAAGAAAACCGCTTCCCTCCGGGCGCCTATTGACCTCCGCACAAGGAATAGAATTAAACCATCCAGCGGACGGAGGTCGAGATGCTGACTACCATAGTGATTCATTGCTTTTGCGGAAGTCAGTAAAAGGAAATCCGCATTAAAAGGTAGAAAACGTATATAAATTCGTGTCGATGAAATGATTTCCACTGCGCCGTCAAATTAGCTTTCAATAAATATTTTTCAGAAAAGGCGCAGTGTTGTGCTGTGTCAAACAATCTACCATTGAGTTGACACAGGACTACGGACTTTCGCAAAAGTAATGGAACACGAGGTCATGTCGATCTTCCCGCTTTGAATTCCGCGATGAGGTTCTGAACGGATTGCTTCGCATCGCCCAGGATCATACGGGTATTTTCGTAATAGAATAAATCATTTTGGACTCCCGCGAATCCCGCCCCCAGGGAACGTTTCATCACAAACACCGTCTTGGCTTTATCCACATTGATGATCGGCATGCCGTAAATAGGACTGGATTTATCGTTTCGCGCGGCAGGGTTCACGACGTCGTTGGCGCCGATGACAATCGCCACATCCAGGGTTTCCATGATCCTGTTGATGGCGTCCATTTCCACAAGCTGCTCATAAGGGACATTCGCCTCGGCCAGGAGGACATTCATGTGGCCCGGCATGCGGCCCGCGACGGGGTGGATCGCGTAACGGACTTCTGTTCCATTGGCCTCGAGCAGTTTCGCCAATTCCCGGACCGCGTACTGCGCCTGGGCCACGGCCATGCCGTAGCCGGGGACAAAAACAACGGAACGGGCCGCTTCAAGGATAAAATAGGCATCCGCAATACTCAGGGCCTTGACTTCCCCGTGGGGCCCTTCGGTCCTTGGATGAGGCACGGCCCCAAAGCCGCTGAAAAGGACGTGGGACAGGGATCGGTTCATGGCCTTGCACATGATTTGGGTGAGGATAATGCCGCTGGCCCCCACCAGCGCGCCGGCGACGATTAAAATGTTGTTGAGGATCACGAATCCCGTGGCGCAAGCGGCCAACCCGGAGTAGCTGTTTAACAGGGAGATCACCACCGGCATGTCGGCGCCGCCGATGGGGATGACCACCAGCACACCTAAAATAAGGGAAAAAAGAATTGAAAGTAAAAAAATTGGGTAGTTTCCCGCGGGATTCAGGGTGAAAAGGATTCCGCAGGTCAGGAGCGCTATCAATAAAGCGATATTGCCTATCTGCTGGCCGGGATACAGAATAGGTTTTCCGGGAAGTTTTTCACTTAATTTCCCCCACGCCACGAGGCTGCCTGTAAAGGTGACACCGCCGATCAGGACAGAAAGAAAAATGGTGAGGGCGGTTAACGCGCCCGATTCCGGGTGGTGATGATAGACGGCCGAGGCAACGAGAAGGCTGGCCAGTCCGCCTGATCCGTTGAGCAGAGCCACCATCTCGGGCATGGCGGTCATCGCCACTCTTTGCGCGGCGAAAATGCCCAGGGCCGTTCCGATCACGGCCCCTACAATGATCCATTGAAAACTTAATCCTTTGACGAGTAGGGTGGCGACGATGGCCAGGAGCATGCCGACGGCTGAAAAAAGATTACCTTTCCTCGCCGTAGCCGGGGAGTTGAGCATTCTTAATCCCAGGGCAAACAAGATAGCCGCCAGGATATAAAAGATATCAATGAGAATATTTAAGTTCATGGCTTACCTGCCGTTTCTTTCTTTTTAAACATGGCCAGCATGCGGTCCGTGACCAGATATCCTCCGACGACATTGATCATGGCAAAGATCACGGCCAGGGTCCCTAAAAACAGACTGAATTTGCTTTCGGCGGTCCCTGCGGAGACAAGGGCGCCGACGATGGTGATCCCGGAGATGGCGTTGGATGCCGACATCAGGGGCGTATGCAAGATGGAGGGGACTTTGGAAATCAGCTCAACTCCAAGAAAAAGGGACAGGACAAAAACAAGGAAGACATAGGCTAGGATAGTGGCATCCATAGGCGCTCCTTACTATCGAAGGTTTTTTATAGTTTCATTCACGATTTCGCCGTTATGGGTGATTAAACACCCCTTGAGAATTGGGTCAGTCAGGTTGATGACAAAGGAATTGGTCTCTTTGTTCCAATAGGCCTCGATCAGATTCGTGAGGTTGTTGGAATACATCTGGCTGGCATGAAACGCCACGCGACCCGGCAGGTTTCCTGAACCCAGGATCCGCACTCCGTGGATCACGACTTCCTCATCCAGCTTCGATCCTTCCACATTTCCGCCGGATTCCACCGCCATGTCAATCACAATACTTCCGGGTTTCATCTGGGCCAGCATGTCCCGGGTCAGGATCACAGGCGCCTTGCGGCCGAAAATTTGCGCGGTGGTAATCACAATGTCCGCCCTGGCGCAGACCTTCGCCATCCCTTGACGCTGTTTTTCGATTTGTTCCGGCGTGAGGGCCTGGGCGTAACCGTCTTTGGTCTGTGCTGTTTCCCCGAGATCCATCTTGATGAATTTCGCGCCCAGGGACTGAACTTGTTCTTCAACAACAGGACGCGTATCAAAGGCCTCCACCCGGGCGCCTAGACGTTTGGCCGTGGCAATGGCCTGAAGTCCGGCAACTCCGACGCCGATGATAAAAACCTGGGCTGGGGCTATCGTCCCGGCCGGGGTCATCATCATCGGGAGAATTTTATTCATCTTTTCAGCGGCGAGGATGACGGAAGCGTAACCGGCTAAATTGGCCTGAGAACTTAAAGCATCCATTTTTTGCGCAAGGGTGGTCCTGGGAATCATTTCCATACTGATGGCGCTTATCTGACATCGGACCAACGCGTCGATTAAGGAAACCTCATGGAAGGGATCAAGAAAGCTGATGTGAACGGCGTTCTTTTTTAATGGAGCGATTTCCTCCTGGGGTGGTTTGCGCAAACGCACAATGATATCCGACGAAGAGAAGAGCGCGGTTCTCTCACAAATTTTGGCGCCGGCGTCTTCATACGCCTTGTCGGAAAAGCCAATGGTCAAACCAAGCCCCGGTTCAACCGCGACATCGGCCCCGATGGCGACTAATCGAGCGACGGAAGCGGGGATCAGGGCGACCCGCGGTTCGTTTGGGTGCGTTTCTTTGGGAACTCCGATGCGCATGCGGTGTCTCCTTAACGAAATTTTTTAACGTACTATTTTTTAATGTTGCAGACGCAACCAGATTAACAAAATAACAAGTGATGTCAACGTGAAATTTTTTAATGATTGGTCATGATGACGGGCAAATATATGTTTGTGGCCTTGACAAGAAGAAGATCGAATGTAAGGATGAGAACCCAAACGCGTTTATTGACCCACGCACTGCACTTTTGAGGAAGTCCGGTGGAAGGATAACCTGCTGTTAACTTAAAGAGGAGAAGACTATTATGTCCGAAGAGCTGGGAACTAACCAAAGACCTTTGAGGGTGGCCATTATCGGGAGCGGGCCGAGCGGTTTTTATGCCGCGGACGCGTTATTGTCGTCACAAGTGCCGGTGCGGGTGGATATGTTTGACCGGTTGCCGTCTCCCTACGGCCTTGTGCGTTACGGGGTCGCGCCGGATCATCAGAAGATCAAGAACGTCATCAAAGTCTATGAACGGATAGCGGAAAAGAAAGGATTCGCTTTTTGGGGGAACGTGAACGTCGGCCGGGACATCAGCTTGGGGGAATTGAAGCGATTTTTTGATGCCGTTATTTTGGCTTATGGCGCCGAGACGGACAAAAAACTTGGCATCCCGGGAGAGGATTTGCCCGGCAGTCATACCGCCACGGAATTCGTGGCCTGGTACAACGGCCATCCGGATTATAAAGACAGGCGCTTTGATTTATCCGGTGAGGTGGCGGTCGTTATCGGACAGGGCAATGTGGCCGTCGATGTGTGCCGTATTTTATGTAAAACAGCGGATGAATTAAAAACGACCGACATCGCCGGATACGCCCTGGATCTCCTTGCCGCGAGCCGCGTCAAGGAAGTGCACATGATCGGCCGACGGGGGCCGGCCCAGGCCGCGTTTACGCCGGTGGAAATTGATGAGTTTGGGGATCTCGGTGATTGTGATCCGGTCGTAGACCCCAGGGACATGGAAATCAATGAGGCCAGCCGGCAAGAATTAAGCGATCCGGCCAATGTCCACGCCATTAAAAATTTTGAGATCTTGAAGAAACTTTCTTCGAGCGCCTCCAAAACAAAAAGGAAGAAATTTTATTGCCATTTTCTACGAAGCCCCGTTGAAATTGTGGGACAGGGAAAAGTCCAGAAAGTGATTTTGGAGAAAAACCGCTTGGAGGGCGAGGCGGGCCGGCAAAAGGCCAAAGGGACTGGGGACAAGGAAGAGCTCGCGTCCGATATTTTATTTCGAAGCGTTGGTTACCGGGGAATTCCGATGCGAGGGTTGCCCTTCAACGAAGAAAAGGGCATTGTCCCTAACAGCCAGGGGCGGGTGATGGAGGGGAATCAAGTCCTGGCGGGTTTTTATGCGACGGGATGGATTAAGCGGGGGCCGTCGGGAGTTATTGGAACAAACAAAGCCGATAGTCAGGAGACGGTGAAGCATCTTTTGGAAGATATGCCTCAATTACAACCCTGCGAGAGTCAGGACATGGACGCCTTGGCGCGTCTTCTCCTGGAAAAAAAAGGGCGCGTGATCAGTTTTGCGGATTGGAAAAAAATTGACGCCGTCGAGATGGAACGCGGAAAATGTTTAGGCAAACCCCGGGAGAAATTTGTGTCGTTGCAGGAAATCGTGGCGGTCCTGTAAACACCAAGGGATCAGGGACGAATACCCCGGCGACAGGGGATTGGTCAGACAATCATGCAATCGGTGTTGAACGGTTTGTCCATGAGTTGTGCCGTGAGAGGATTTTCTTTGAGATGCCCGATGATGGCGTCGGCGCCGATCCTGCGGTGAAACGCCCCCAGGCCCTCGCCTGGTTGCGCGGTGCGCTTGTAGAATTTCAAAAGGACATCGATCACCTGGGCCACCTTTTCCCGAGGGACTGAGCGCAGATACAACTCTTCGCCGTTGCTCGCAATGAGGGGCGTTCCTTGGACGCGGGCGGTTTCGTCCCCGAACAAGACAAATTGATACCGTTCAAACCCGCTGCCCACCAGACCGATTGATTTGGTGGCGGGGCGAAAACACTGCCGTTCACATCCTGTGACCCCCACCGATTCCGCCAGATCTCCCCATCCCATGGCCTCAAGTTCATCGATTAAAAACGGTTCAAACCGCTCGGAGTCGGTGTAAGTCAAACGGCAGGTGTCCCGACCGACACAGGCTCCGGAAAGGACTCTTAAACGGGAATAAGGTTTGCTATTGCGAAACCCATAGCCGTAATGCCGTAAATCTGTTTCAAAGGACTCTTTGTCTGTGGGCGGGATATTGGTAAAAAGGAGATCCTGGTTGGGCGTAATCATCAGGTCCACGGGATAGGTGTTGACCATCTCCCGAACCATGGTTTTCAGACGGCCGTTGGGGCCGGCGTCCGTGATCCGGCCGGTTTCCACAAAGGCACCGAAGGTGAACAACCCGTTGTCCGGTTGCTGATGCCAGCCGTGATGCAGATGGCGGTCTCCGATGTCGAGAGTCGAGTCGGGTGGCTCCAGGGAAAAACCAACCTTGGCCGTGACTTGATCCCGGTACCACGCGATGCCCATCTTCTTCACGACAAATTTCAGACGTGCCCAGACGCGATTTTGTCTGTCGCCGTAGGCTTGATGAACGTGCACAATGCCGTCCAGGACCTTCAGGAGCTGATCCTCGGCGACAATGCCCAGCGGTTGAGCTAAACAGGCCAGCGAGGGTTTACCGTTGCGTTCGCCTTGCCCTCCGCCGATATAAATTTGAAATTTCTTAACAACATGATTTTCGACAATAGGCACGACGCCGACATCGTTGGTCAAGACTTCCACGCAATTATCCGGCACCAGTTGTCCAGTAAGCGGGTTTTTATGGATCGCGGAAAAGGCGATCTTAAATTTACGGTTGAGCAAATTGGGCCCGTACGCAAAGGAGGCGGCGGGTTTATCGACCCGATGCGGGTCAACGGCAAAGATTTCGATAAAAGGATCCAGGGGAAGCTGGAAATATTCGCCGGTCCGTTGGGCCCATCGGCGCGCGTTAAAGAGATCCGAATGATCCGAGAGTGGACACCCCAAGACGTTACGCATGTTGTCGCCGCAGCCGTTGAGGCTGTTGCGGCCGGCTTCGGCGAGTGTTTTAATGATGGGAATAAGATTTTGTTTTTTGATCCAGTGGAATTGAATGTTCTGACGCGTGGTTAAACGCAAGGAGGATGAGCCCTCGGGATCAACGGTGTATTTTTCAGATAATTCATCGAAGAGCAGCCATTGGCTTCGGGAAATAGGCCCGCCGCCCGGGATGCCGAAACGGATCATGTAGATCCATTCTTTTTCGTCTCCGGACATGGCGCGGTTGTATTCCAGATAAATCCCGTGCGATTTAGCCAGTTGTTCCGACTCCCAGGCGATATCCGGCTTGTCGTCGCGCAGTTCTTGATAAAGGTCTCCTCTTAGACCGCGTGAGTTCAGTTTAACGAACTCTTCTTTGCAAAAGTTTTCAGGGGGTGTGTTGAATTGGGGGTTAAAGGATTTTTTCATCGGCGAAGGTGAACTTCAAAAGTTTTGTAGGTATATTAAACGCGCGAGGGGGAATGTCAATAAATTTCTTGGAGATCAGGCTGAGATAACGCGTCAGGATCGCGTCAGGATTACTTGATGCATTATCTCAAGGGACATATTAGAATAAAAGTGGGAGATTGATCGACTATTCCGCCATTGAGCAGAGGGGGTGTGTATCATGGGAAATACGAATTCCGATCTTTATCGGGGACGATTTTGGGAAAAGAGGCCGGACGGGCGGATCCGCTGTGGGCTGTGTCCGCGCTATTGCACCCTGGATGAGGGACAGCGCGGATTTTGTTTTGTCCGCAAGAATGTCGGCGGCCGGATGATTTTAACCGCGTATGGCCGCAGCAGCGGCTTTTGCATCGACCCCATTGAGAAGAAACCATTGAACCATTTTTACCCGGGGACGAGTGTTCTTTCTTTTGGGACAGCAGGCTGTAATCTCGGTTGTAAATTCTGTCAAAATTGGGATATCAGCAAATCACGGGAATTTGACCGTTTGACGGACGCGGCCTCTGCGAAGGAGATTGCCCAGGCGGCCAAGAACCTGGGGTGCGCGAGTATCGCTTTTACGTACAATGACCCGGTGATTTTCGCGGAGTACGCGATGGATGTGGCTGAGGCGGCCCATGAAATGGGGATTAAGACCGTAGCAGTTACCGCCGGGTACATCACGGAACAGGCCCGTCCGGAGTTTTTCCGCCGGATGGACGCGGCCAACGTTGATTTGAAGGCTTTTACCGATGATTTTTACAGAAAAATCACTTTGGCCGCCTTACAACCGGTGTTGGATACCTTGGTTTATTTAAAAACGCAGACCAATGTTTGGCTGGAGATTACGAATTTATTGATCCCCGGGGAAAACGACAGCGACAAGGAACTGCATGCCATGACGCAGTGGATTGCTGAGAAATTGGGGACCGATGTGCCCCTGCATTTCTCCGCCTTTCATCCGGATTTCAAAATGCTGGACCATCCGCCGACCCCGCCGGTCACATTAACCCGTGCCCGCGCCATCGCTTTGTCCAAAGGGCTCAGGTATGTTTACACAGGCAATGTCCACGATTCCCAAGGGGCCAGCACGTATTGTCATCATTGCGGCCAGGTGTTGATTGAGCGAGACTGGTATCGATTAGGGGGCTACCACTTGAAGAACAAAAATCACTGCGACACCTGCGGCGCTGTGTGCGCGGGACATTTTGATGAAAAGCCCGGCATCTGGGGGGGCAAATGCGTGCCCGTTCACTTGGGCCGCTGAATTTAGCTAACGGTAAGCCCGAGCAAAAAAGATAAGGAAAATCTTGACAAATTTGATTTAAATTATAAACTACAAAAAATTATGAAAAAAATTTTCCAAATATTACTTTTTGTTGTAATGATTTTGTCCTTTCTGCCTTTGGATGGATTTTGTGCCGATCCTTCCGCAGAGCACAACTGTGTGTTGGTCTGTCATACCTGTTGTCATCATGTTATTCCCCCAAGTAATCAAACTCCCAGCATAGCAGTGCCCCCGATGTTCACAACGACCACCGCATACAGTTTATCCTTCGAAAATCCTACCATTCTTGTCCACAAACGCCCCCCAATTATTTCCGCCTAAAAGTTTCACCCTTTCCTCTGTTTCTTAAAGTTAAATATCCTTTGAGTTAAGTTGATTTCTTTTTAAAAAAATTGTTATGAGGTGCCGATAATGATTGTCCTTATTTTAAGAATTAATTTTATTATTTTATTTCTAATGGCCATTCTTATTGTGCCTCTGCCGGCGCAAGAGCAACCGGAGGTGGTGTCTTTAGAGAAGGCTCTTTCAATCGCATCGCAAAATAATCCAGAGGTGCTGGAGGCGCGCAAGAAAGTCGAAATACAGAAAGCACGCTTTCGTCAATCCCGCAAGTTTGCCAATCCGGAAATCGAATTTGAGGTTAATAAATTACGTAAGGACTTTACCGGTGAAAACGAATATGACAAGCGCGTGCTTGAGGGTGAAGGAAGAGTGAAGCAACCCTTGGAATTGTGGGGAAAGAAGGGGCTAAAAATCGGTATTGCCAAAGATGAAGTGGTTCAGGCAGAGCTGGAATATAAGAAGTTGTGGTTAGACGTTTACCGTCAGATCAAAGAGCAGTACGCTCAAACCCTTCTTGGACAGAAAAGTATTGAGCTGGCAGAAGAAAATTTGAATATCGCCAGAAGGCTTTTGGATCAGGTCCAGGTTCGGTTTAACACAGGCAAGGCGCGTAATCACGAATTGGCCAGGGCAAAACTAGAAGCTGCTAATGTCAGAAACAGTTTATTAAAGGTAGAAAATGATTTTCGCATTGCTCTTGGAAAATTAAATATTCTTTTGGGCAGAAAAATGAATGAGGTTATTAAGTTGCAGGATAACCTCACGCCCAAGGCCATCGCGAAAACTTTGAAAGAATACCTTAATATGGCCATATCTCAAAATACGGAAATTTTGAGCCAACAGCAGGAAGTTGTTAAACGTGATAAAGAGCTTAAACTCGCCCAACGCCAGAAATTACCGGATGTCACGGTGAGTGGCTTCGCGAATCGGGAAGATGAATTGTACAACGCGGGCGCGGGGATTTCTTTTGAATTGCCGCTGTGGCATCAATATCAAGGAGATGTCAAAGCCGCCAAGCTGGAAAAAGAAACAGCCGGGATTCGCCTTGAAGCCTTAAACAGGATGGTAGAGCTTGAGGTCTACGAAGCTTTTCAAAATGTCAACCTGACCTTTCAAACCGTCCATAATTTGGAGGACTCTATTAAAGAGGCCAATGAATTATTGCGGATCATTACCATTGAATATGAGGAAGGGGAAGCGCCATTCTTGACTTATTTAGAGGGGATAGCTTCTTATCAAAAAACAAAACAGGAATATCTTGAGGCCCTGACCGACTATTCTCATAGGTTAGCGGATTTAGAGCAATCCATTGGTAAAACACAAGAATTTACACAGGAGAAAAAGAAATGAAAAAGCATTTTGTTTATATCAATAAAATCCTGATCGTGGGCCTTTTTGCCGTTGTGCTTAGCATGCCAACGATGAGTTGTTCCAAGGCTGAAGAGGAGAAACATGCCGACCAAAAAGAACAGGGAGATGAGCATGGCGAAGATGAAGAAGCCGGTCATGAAGAGGGTATCATTGAGCTGGACGAGGAAGCCCAGGGGATGATTCAATTAAAAACCGCGACGGTTGAAAAGCGGCTTGTGGAGTATCGTCTTAAGGTCTTTGGTAAAGTAGCCAAGGATACAGAAGAACACTCTTATGTAACAGCGGATGACGGTATTGTTGAAAAGATTCATGTGGACTTAGGGGCTACGGTTGAAAAAGAAAGCGCATTGTTAACCATCCGTAAATCTGACGGCAGTATTCAGGATATTTTATCGGAAAGCACCGGGGTCATTTTGGCTATTTATGTTAAGCGGGGAGATCATGTCGATAGATTAAAGTCATTAATGAGTATTGTCAACATCGATAAATTGCGAGTGACGGTGGATGTGTATGAGAAGGATATCGGTTCTGTAAAGGTCGGACAAAAGGCTGAAATTGAATCCATTGCCTTTCCCGGCAAAAAGTTCTTAGGTGAGGTTGTTTATATTTCTCCTCAGGTGGAAGAGGAATCTCAGGCGATAAAGGTGCGGATCAATGTTGATAACTCCGAACATTTGCTACGTTTAGGAATGTTTGTGTCCGGAGAGTTGATCTATGATTCTGATAAGGAAGTTTCGGCGATTCCCCGGAGCGCGGTTCAGGAACTTAACGGAGAGGATATTGTTTTTGTGAAGGGAAGTAAAAATAAATTTGCTTTAAGAGAAGTGACTTTAGGGCAAAGCTTCGGCGATTATGTGGAGATAAAAAAGGGTGTCGAGGAAAGCGAACACGTTGTGACTCAAGGAAGTTTTAATTTAAAGAGCGAACAAGCCAAAGAATCTTTTGGAGACGGGCATGGCCATTGATTTGACCAAACCTTTCCGTTCAATAGAGCCAAGGGATAACTACTAATCAGGGAGTTTGATGATGATCAATAGAATTATAGACGCATCTTTAAAAAACCGTCTTCTTGTTTTTGTGGCCTTTGTGGCCATATGTGTTTTTGGAAAATTTGCTTATGACCGCCTGCCGATTGATGCCTTTCCGGACGTGACCCCGGCCTTAGTTCAGGTTTTTACCGAGACAGAAGGGTTGGCGCCTGAGGAAGTCGAGCAATTGGTGACCTATCCTGTTGAATCCGCGATGAATGGGCTTCCTAATGTGGAGGAGATCCGGTCGATCTCTAATTTCGGACTTTCAGTTGTGAATGTCTATTTTAAAGATGGAACGGATATTTTTTGGGCAAGACAGTTAGTGTCTGAAAGATTAAATGAAGCCCGGGAACAAATTCCGGAAGGCATGGGTGAACCGGGAATGGGGCCTATTTCAACAGGGCTGGGATTGGTATTGTTTTATTATTTGGAAGATGAGACAGGTACGCGCACCGCTGAAGAAATGAGAACTATTCAGGATTGGCTCATTAAATTTAATTTACAAACTGTTCCGGGGGTTACCGAAGTTTTGGGGATAGGCGGTGAGGAGAAACAATATCAGGTTGTTATCCGCCCTGAGAAATTGTTGGCTTATAATTTAACGCTTTCTGAGATCATCGAGGCTATTAAACGAAATAATCTCAACGTGGGAGCGCAATTTATCGAGAAGGGCCAGGAGGAATACGTTATCCGTTCGATTGGATTAGTCAGAAATATCGAACATTTGGAAAATGTTGTTATTAAAACTTTGGAAGATAATACCCGGATTTATCTTAGCCAAGTCGCTGATATTAAAATCGGCGGGGCTGTCCGCCGCGGTTTACAGACCTTTAACGGCACCAAGGAAGTTGTGGCCGGGATGGTGGTCAAGTTGTTCGGTTCTAATACGTCAACCGTTATCCGTAACGTAGAAGAGCGCATGAAGAAAATTAATGCCGCTTTACCCGAAGGCATCAAAATTATTCCTTATTATGACCAGAAGACGCTGGTTGAAGCCTGCGTTAAAACCGTTACTCATGCCTTGCTGGAAGGGATTGTATTGGTGACCTTAGTCCTTTTTATTTTTATCGGAGGATTCCGGGAAACAATTATTGTGGCCGGAGCCATTATTTTCAGCGTGTTCTTGACTTTTATTCTCATGAGCGCCTTTAAAATCTCAGCCAATTTGATGACATTGGGAGGATTGGCTATTGCTATCGGGATATTGGTTGACGCGGCGATTGTTATGGTGGAAAACTGTGAACGTCATTTTCACCTACCGCAATCTAAAGATCAATCCAAAGTAAAAATTATCGGTGAGGCATGTCGGGAAGTGGGACAGCCGATTTTCTTTGCCATCTTGATTATCGTCATTGTGTTTTTACCGCTTCTTACTTTACAAGGAGTCGAGGGGAAAACATTCGGTCCGTTAGCCTTAACCATCATGATGTCGATGAGCAGTTCTCTTGTCTATGCGATGTTCTTCGTTCCCGCCTTAAGTTCAGTCATTATGAAAAAAGAGAAGACGCAAGGTTTGCTTGTCTCCTTAAGCGCGAAGTTTGTGGGCAGTTTACAAAAGTTCTACAAACCATGGGTGACGTATTTTGTTCAACATAGAAAAATTACGCTCATTTCAACAATCATATTTGCTATTGTGGGATTTATGACTATTCCGTTTTTAGGAAAAGAATTTACTCCTGAACTCCAGGAGGGAACATTGGTAGTCCGGGCTACAATGGCTCCGTCAATTTCGTTAACTGAATCAAGGAACACAGCACTCCTTATCGAAAAGCAGCTTATGAAATTCCCCGAGGTGACTCAAGTTGTCAGCCGTGTCGGCCGCGGAGAAGTGGGTGCCCACGCTGATCCGGTCAATAGCGCGGAGATGTATGTCTCTCTAAAACCAAAGAAAGAATGGAAGACAGCTAAAACTCAAGAAGAGTTATTTGAGGCCATCAGCGAAAAAATGGAAAAATTCCCGGGGATTAATTTGGGTTTCACTCAGCCGATTGCCATGTCGATTGATGAGTTGTTGGAGGGTATCCGCTCTGATTTGGCCATTAAAATTTACGGGGATGATCTTACTGAGCTTAAAGAGCTTGCGGACAAAATTGTTGAAGTTATTAAAGAAGTGCCGGGGTCCGCGGATGTGCAGGCTGATCAGGTAACCGGCGCGCCGCAGTTAATCATAACTCCTGATCCTCATAAGATAGCTCGCTACGGCTTAAGTATGGAAGAGGTACAGTCGACTATCAGGGCATCTGTGGGAGGAGAAACAGCCGGGCAGGTTTTTGAAGGTGTGAAACGTTTTGATATTCTTGTTCGATACAGAGAAGAGGATCGAGCAAGCAAAGACGCGATTGCGCGGCTTCTTCTATCAGCCCCCAATGGAGCGCATGTACCTTTAGCTCAGTTAGCTGATATTAAGGAAGTTGTCGGTTCCCGTCAGATTACAAGAGAAAATAACCAGCGGTTTATCGTTGTTCAATGCAATGTCCGCGGACGAGATATGGGAAGTTTTGTCGAAGAGGGAGAAAAAGCTATAAAAGAAAAGATAAAACTCCCGCCCGGCTATATTGTTGAATGGGGAGGACAGTTTGAGCTTCAGCAAAAAGCCAATAAAAGACTGGCGGTGGTTGTTCCCATCACGATTGGTTTGATATTTCTTCTTCTCTATTCGACTTTTAGCTCTCTTCAAAAGGCTTTTTTGATTATTCTTAATATCCCGCTAGCTCTGGTGGGAGGTTTAATCGCGCTGTTCCTTACCGGAGAAAATTTGTCTGTTCCGGCGTCCGTGGGGTTTATTGCTCTTTTCGGGATTGCCGTCGGAAATGGTCTGGTATTGGTATCGCGCATTGGGCAGCTTAGATTGGAGGGAAATGACATGATCCCGGCCTCGATCCAGGGCGGAATAGATCGTTTAAGGCCGGTTTTAATGACAGCTTTAGCGGCGGCGTTGGGTTTAATTCCGTTAGTTTTTTCATCAGGCACGGGATCGGAAGTACAAAGACCCTTGGCTATTGTTGTTATCGGCGGATTAATTTCATCAACATTCTTGACGCTATTCGCCATTCCGGCCTTTTATGGATGGTTTGTTAAAGAAGAACAGATCGAATTCTAGGAGAGGGTTCTATGGTAAAAAACAAGAGGAGACAAACCATGAAAGAAATCAAAGCTTACATTCAACCGTTTATGCTTCAGAAGATAACAGACGCCCTGCATGGGATTCATATTCGGGGGATGAGTATCAGCGAAATAAAGGGATTTGGAAAAGAAAAGGACGAAGCCTATCCGCATCATTCCAGAGATTATGTTACAGAATTTACACCAAAAATTAGAATTGAAATCGCCTGCCTTGATGAAGAAGCTGATCAGATTGTTAAATGCATCAAAGAAAATGCCTATACGGGGCGCAAAGGGGACGGTAAAATTCTTGTTACAACTCTTGATCATGTTGTGAGTATTCGAACTGGTAAGACCGATAAAGAGGCGCTTTAATTTAAGCGTGAATTCCCCGCCTTTATTTAAGGCGGGGATGAGAGTAAAAACTATCCATGTAGTATGGATCCAGGGACTTTTGGCTTTTGCGGAAGTGATTATTAATCCATCTTGGAGCACTGTGATTGCTTTGGCTTTAGAGGAGGGAAAAGAAAGAAACACTTATTCCAATTTTTATGGATACCGATCATTGTTTGAAGGAGGAGCGGCCATCTTGGGTGGCGTGCTTGCTTCGAGTTTGGGATTTAATGTTTTATTCAGCTTAATGGCAGGTTTTGCACTGACTGCCAGTTTATTGGCATTATTCTTGGAGAAGAATTAAATTCTTGTTTTTATTCGGTGAACGGATTGTCAAAAATTCTTTATATTGGATTGACAGGGACGGGTTGGCATTATAATCTATCTTCACAAAAAATCCGTGAACATAGAGAAAGGCACAGCGGGGATTGATGGATGACAGCCAAAGACAAGGGATTTGATAAACAAGCTATCGCGACGACATTAATAGGATGTGTTCAGGAAATCTTCACCAAGACCTGTCATTTGACTTTCTCCAAAGAACCGGAATATGTTGAGCGGGAAATCATTGAATATAACAGCCGCATGCGGATTTTCGGGCTGGAGAAATTTAACGGCCCGTGTTATATCGCCGTCGTTAATTTTTATTTAAATAAGCGGGAATATGAAGCCAAAAACGTCCAGGGGGTGATGGTTCTTTATATCCTGGAAGAAATTATTGAGAAGTTGATGAAGGCCTTGAATTTTGAAGGCGTTGGGTCCAATGAAGAGGATGTGGAGTCCATTCTCAACGGTTGCGGCGAGTTTTGTAACATGATTGCCGGGCAGTTTAAAAATGCTTTGCCGGCCTTGGGATACAGTGATCTGGTTATTTCCGCTCCCAGTAAGTACGTGAATGATATCCCTGACGGGGTTGAATTTCATTACGGCGAATATAAATTGTATGAATTAAGTTTTTTCTTGTGGCAGATCAAGGCGTTGGTTTTGGATATCTCGATGGCCCCGGATCCGCATACCCGATAAGGGGACTGCAATTTATTATTACCAAAATACGGAGGAGCCATGAAAAAGATTCTGGTGGTCGCGCTATGAGTCATATTTTTTATAACTCAAAAACAAAACAAGCCCATCCCTGGGTCTTTGTGACGTTTATTGTGGTTCCGTTAGCAGTCTTTTTTTTGGTGTGGTTTCTCACGCGTCAATTGGTGGACGAGAAAACATTGGACAATCCGGAGCCCGTCCAAGACATTTTTGAGAATTCATGAATCCCCCGTTTTTAAAAAGCGTTACTTGAAAAACTTATGTTTGTTGTCGAGAATACGATCTTGCTGGTGGTGGACATGCAGGGGAGGTTGGCCCATCGGATGCATGAGAAAACACGGTTATTCAAGAACATTCAAATCTTACTGCAGGCGGCCCAGAGCTTGAACATCCCGATCCTTCACACGGAACAAGTTCCCGGCAAGATTGGAAAGACGATCCCGGAAATCACACAATACCTCGTCCACCAGCATCCCATTGAGAAATCCAGTTTTAGTTGCTGCGGTGAGGCCGGTTTTATCCAGGCGTTAACGTCCCTTCACAAGAAACAGATTATCCTTTCAGGAATCGAGACGCATGTTTGCGTTTATCAGACCGCCGTGGATTTGCTTCAACGGGGGTTTGAAGTCCAGGTTGTCGGCGATGCCGTCTCTTCCCGTACTTTGGAAAACAAAGAGTTGGCCCTGGCCCGCCTGACGGCCATGGGAGATCATGTGACGAGCACCGAAATGATCTTATTTGAACTTCTTAAATCCGCGAGCCATGAGGATTTCGCCGAGATTCTTAAATTGATTGTCTAGCACGAGATCTTTAATTTTCAGAGAAAGGCCGTCATTTAAATCTAAATGACGAGCCTCGTCATTTCTTTCTAAATGGGAATGAGGAAAAATGATGGGAGTTACGGATGACGCCAGAAGAAATTCCTTTGAAGTCGGACGCGACGGTTTCGGCCCTCCTGGAAGAAAACAGGATTTTTCACCCACCCTATGATTTTAAGGCCAAGGCTTTTATTAAGGACGCCTCGATTTATGAGCGGGCGCGCCAAGATCCCCAGGGATTTTGGGCCGAATGGGCCGGGAAGTTAGAATGGTTTAAGAAGTGGGATAAGGTCTTGGAATGGGATGTCCCTTATTCCAAGTGGTTTATCGGCGGGAAACTCAACGCGAGTTATAATTGTCTCGACCGGCACATCAAGGCGGGGTTAGGCGGCAAGAAAGCCATTATTTGGGAAGGGGAACCGGAGGGTGAACAAAAGGTTTTAACCTACAATGAGATGTATTTGGCCGTCAACAAGCTGGCCAATGTGATTAAATCGTTGGGTGTGGTCAAAGGCGACCGGGTCGCCATTTATATGCCGATGATCCCCGAGGCCGTCGTTGCCATGCAGGCCTGCGCGCGCGTGGGGGCTATTCACACGGTTGTCTTCGGCGGATTCAGCGCGGAGGCCTTGAAAGACCGCATTCTGGACGCCCAGGCGAAACTTTTGATTACGGCCGACGGCGGGTATCGCAGAGGAAAATTGATTCCTCTGAAAGACATTTCCGATGAAGTCGTTTCTCAGTGCCCGTGCGTTGTGCATGTCCTGGTGGTGAATCGCGCCGGGCATCCGGTGAACATGCAATCGGGGCGGGATTACTGGTATCATGATCTCATGGAAAAGGCGAAGGTGTACTGCCCTCCGGAGCCCATGGACGCGGAAGATATTTTGTATATCCTCTACACCTCGGGAACGACGGGGAAACCCAAAGGCATTATTCACACCACGGGCGGGTACATGACCGGCGTCGCCGCGACGACTCAATGGGTCTTTGATCTCAGGGCAGATGACATTTTTTGGTGCACGGCGGACATCGGCTGGGTCACGGGCCACAGTTACATCGTCTACGGGCCGATGGCCAACGGGGCCACGCAGATTATGTATGAAGGCAGTCCGGATTATCCCCAACGGGACAGGTTTTGGCGGATTATTGAACGGCATCGAGCGACCATCCTTTACACGGCGCCGACGGCGATCCGGTCCTTCATGAAGTGGGGAACTCAGTGGCCGGAACAATGCGATTTGTCCAGCCTGCGTCTGTTGGGCAGTGTCGGCGAGCCGATTAACCCTGAGGCGTGGATATGGTATTACCATTACATCGGTAAAGAGAAATGCCCCATCGTGGACACTTGGTGGCAGACAGAGACCGGATGTATTTTGATTTCTCCCCTGCCGGGGTTGACGCCGCTCAAACCCGGTTCCGCGACCCGCGCCCTCCCGGGCATCGAGGCCGCGGTTTTGTCCGAGGACGGGAAAAATATCGAGCGGGGCGGAGGTTATTTGGCCATCACCACTCCCTGGCCCGCCATGTTAAGAGGCATCTACGGTGACGCGGACCGGTACAAAGAAACCTACTGGACCAAATGGAAAGGGACCTATTTCCCCGGCGACGGGGCCAAGAAAGACGCGGACGGATATCTGTGGCTTCTGGGCCGGGTGGATGATGTCATCAAAGTCTCCGGGCACCGGATCGGGACCATGGAGGTGGAAAGCGCTCTGGTCGATCACCCGCAGGTGGCGGAAGCGGCCGTGGTGGGGATCAGTGATGAGATCAAGGGCCAGGAAATCGCGGCCTTCGTCATTCTTAAGGAAGGGAATCCGCCGGGGCCGGAGGCCGAAGATATGCTCAAGAAACATGTTGTTCATAAAATCGGCGCGATCGGCCGTCCCAAAACCATTATTTTTACCGCCGAACTTCCCAAGACCCGCAGCGGGAAAATTATGCGCCGGCTGTTGCGCGATATCGCCGAAGGCCGGGCCCTGGGGGACGTCACGACCCTGGCCGATGCCCATGTCGTTGAAACCCTGAAACAAAAATACGAGTCCGAAGGACAGACGTGAAGAAAACGCGTTTAAAATATTTCCAGTCCTCTTCTTTTTTACTGACCTCTGCAAAAAGAATAACACTGGCGGTAGTCACCTTTGAAAATTTATAAAAAAGAGAAGTAGGATGCGAAAGATAAAATTGACCAGGGAAGAAATGGCCATCGAGCAAAGCCTGGAAGAATTCGTTCCCGTCCGCGGCCGCGAGTATGAAGAAATCGTCGCGGCTATTGAGCAGAGAAAAAAGGACACGGTTTTGAATATCAGGATCAATCGTTATGATTTGGAAAATATCAAGCAAAAGGCGAAAAAGTTGGGTATTAAATATCAAACTTTCATTTCTGAAATTCTTCATAAAATAGTTCAAGCCTAAGAGAATTCAGGACACAACTGTTTTCCATGAATTTCCAGATTTTTCTCGGATTTTATATTTCAAATTTTTTTTGACTGTGTTATAATCCGCTAAACTTTCGACAACTCCTCACGGAAATGGTTGGGCGTGTTCCATTCTTATTTAAAATCCTCGATTGGTAAGAAACAGATCGTTGCCGTCACCGGGCTGATGCTCATCCTCTTTTTGATGGGGCACCTGGCGGGGAATTGCTTTATCTATCTGGGGCCGGCGTTTTACAACGGTTATGCCAAGAAATTGGCCGGCTTACGGCCGGGGCTTTTCTTCATTGAGGCCGTGCTGGGAATTATTTTTTTGACCCATGTCCTGTTTACCGTCCTGGTTGTTCTTCAGAACATCCAGGCTAGGCCCATCCGTTATCAGGTTTTTAGACCGTCGGAAACCCGCTCCCTGGCCACGCGGCTGATGCCCTTGACCGGGACCATCATTTTTCTTTTTGTGATCGCGCATTTGCTGGATTTTACCTTTATCGATCATCACGGCCCTTCCAGTATCTTGCCGGATGGAAAGAGTTACGGTCTTTACGGCGTTGTTCTTAACGCCTTGTCCCATCCGATCCACGGCGCGCTGTATATTTTGGCGATGGGGGCCTTGGGGCTCCATTTGATCCATGCCATTGAAAGTTTTTTACAGACCTTTGGATTGAGTCATCCGCTGGCGGCGCTCACACAAAAAATAAGCGGTGTGATCGGACTTCTATTTGCCGTGGCGTACGGGGCTATTCCTCTGTACGCGGTTTTTCATATTCAGACGTTTCAATAGAGAAATAACAGGGACATTATGCTCGATGCCAAAATCCCGTCCGGGACATTAAAAGATAAATGGACGAATCATAAATTCAATCTTCGGCTGGTGAATCCGGCCAACAGACGGAAATATCATGTCATTGTGGTCGGGACAGGGCTTGCCGGCGGTTCCGCCGCGGCCTCTCTGGCGGAATTGGGCTACAACGTGAAGGTTTTTTGTCTGCAGGACAGCCCGCGGCGCGCGCACAGCATCGCGGCCCAGGGCGGGATCAACGCACCGCTCACCAACAACCCCGACAGCCGGGACGATTCCTGGGAGAAGCACACCTTCGACACGGTCAAGGGAAGCGATTATCTGGCCGATCAGGATGCCGCGGAGATCATGTGCCGCGAGGCGGCGCCGATCGTCTACGAGATGGAACACTGGGGATGCCCCTTC
>DOGZ01000014.1 GCA_003528115.1 Candidatus Omnitrophota bacterium | reverse complement strand
TAACGGCGCGAAGTTCTTTCCCTCGTTCACTTCTTTTTCAATCTCGGGAATGATTATTTCACGAATGATAGAGGTAACCGGTTTTAGCTCTTGGCTCTTGGCTGTTAGCTCCTGGCTATCAACATGTGGCCCTTTTTCTCCATGAGCTATGAGCGATGAGCTACGAGCTAAATAATCCTCTTCCAACATCACCTTCAGCTTCCCCTCAACCACATACACGGTCTTGTCCTTTTCATAAATCGTGGCGCTCTCGGGCAAAATCCAGACTTTGTTAAACGTATCCATCGGGATGTCTGTGATGCCGTACTTTTCCTGCGCCTGGCTGTAGACCCTCTCCCAGAATTTAGCGCCCAATTCATTTTCAGGGTACATGAGCGTGGCTGTGAGTTGTTTAAGGATGTAATCTTGCGCGAGCATATCCCGGCCCAGTTCGGTCTTGCCTAATGCGTCAGGGATGATTCTGTTTTTTTCGTAGGGAGAAAGGTTGACCCAGAGGTCATCTTTAGGAACCGTAAGGCTGGCGAGGAAGTATTTGATGAGTTTTTCTGATTCTTCTTTGACCTTAGTCTCGGCAAAGTCCGTGTTGCCGCTGTCGACAATAAAATCAAACCGCAACGGGTTCTCAGGATGGATGGTCATGCCTTTAAGAAGAACAGGCACAAAAGACGGGCTTAGGTTCACCATGGTGCCGGGCACAGGGAGATTCAGCAGAGGGACACTCTGGCCGTATCCGGCGGACGGAGCCAAAATGAGCGAGATGGACAAAAATGATGCCATGGCCCCGGACAGACAACGATGGATGAAACAATTATTCTGCTTTCTAAATCTGGACATAAATCCTCCTTGTTTTTTGAATTCACCAAGCGCTTGGTGAATTCAAACCTGTAGACTGATCCGTGGCTGGATTATAAAGAACTTGATACTTGGAGGATAACTAATGCACTGTCAGATAAATTTTTTAGCTAACTTCAAGNNGTGCAGTGTTGTACTGTGTTCCATAATATAAAAATTTAGCTGACACAGTATTAGGGATAAAAACGTTTGCAGGCAAAGGATAAAACATTAGTAGAAAGAAATCAACGGGACAAACAGGGACAGATTAGGACATCGGAAGAAGACCCATTGACAAAATTATCCTCGCTATTGACCCGCGCGCAATGAACAGGATTTTATCTTACTAGGAAATGGTGGTCGACATAAACGGGACGGGTTTACGCAGGGCGCGGAGGAAGTCTCCAGCGCCACAAATAGATGGGAAAATCTTTTTCAGGTATTTCAGGCACAAACCGGTTGTCATCTCTTCCCTTTCCCGCCGCCGCCCGTGGAAGGCGCTTGCACGACATTAACGGTCACCGTGTCGCTTTCAACAATGTTTCCGAAAGGGGGCTGATCCGAAACGGCAAATTGTAAAGAATAGCTCCCTATTTGCCGGCTGCCGGGTTTCCAAACAAAACTTCCCGTAATCCTGCTGGAGCCATCCGTTAAAACCTCTTCTGATACGATGGAATAATTCGCCCCTTTAGGAACAGTCGCCCAAATCATCAGATGCAGGTCATCGCCATCAACATCCGTGGCCCGCACTGTAAAACTCAACGTTGTTCCGACAGGGACAGTATAGCTTAAAGGCATGGAATCAAAAACAGGGTCATGGAGAAGTGGCCCTGCCGCCGGATTATCCACCCGAAATTGCGTGACTTCATCAAACTCGGCCCCATAAAAATCCTTCGCCGATAATTTCAGAAGATACGTGCTGCTCGGCAAATCCGTGAGCGTCACAGACCCTAACGTGCCGCTTGTCTGGTTATCCACGGGGACTTCAGCCGTTCTCCAATCCTGAATCTTCTCCATGGACTTATACTCCAGCGTGAAATGATTAAAATTAGCCCCGTCGATTGTTCCATCCACAGACACGCGCGTGTCTCCATTCACCGTGAATAATTGATTGAACGCGGGATGGCTTATCCCTGGATGCACCACCGCGTTAATCTGCAGGACATTAAAGGCGTTGACGCGCCCATGACCGGTCAACGTATCAAATCCCGGATCGCCGAGATCATCCGCCGAGACCTGCATCGCCTGACGGACATCTTCCTGATTAAACTCCGGATGATGGGACAAGATCAACGCCGCCAGACCGGACACATGGGGAGCCGCCATGGATGTCCCGCCCTTGACCCCGTACTGATCGCCGGGGATCGTTGAATAAATCCCGCTTCCCGGCGCCGTGACGTCAATACCGGCCCCGAAATTCGAATACGCCGCCCTCTCATCGCTGGACGTGGAAGCCGCGACAACGATGGGCTGACGCATATTCTGCGGGCTGTATTGTCCCGCGTCATCATTACTATTCCCGGCGGCAAATACCACGACGGATCCCAGGCCATGAGCTGTTTTAACCGCGTCTTCCACCCAATAATTGGACGGACACGCACTGGCGCATCCCCAACTGTTATTGATGACATCCGCCCCATTCATGGCCGCGTAAATAATCCCTTTACCCAAATTGGAAGAATATCCCGACCCCGCGTCGTCCAATCCCTTGACAGGCATAATCGTCGCCTGCGGCGCCACGCCAATCACCCCCAAAGCATTATTACCGACGGCCGCGATCGTCCCGGCCACATGGGTACCATGACTGTTGCCGTCCAAGGGATCGTTGGTGCTACTCACAAAATTCCATCCCTTCACATCATCCACATACCCGTTGCCGTCATCATCAAGACCGTTTTCCGTTTCAAAAAGATTCACCCACATATTCGCGGCCAAATCCTGATGATCGTAATCCACCCCGGTATCCACAACAGCGACCACGACGCCATCGCCTTGCGCTGTGTCCCAGGCCAGATCCGCCTGAATTTTTTTCATACCCCACAGGTCATTATAAAGCGGGTCATTCGCCGTCATCTCCGCTTCCATCACATAATCCGGCTGGGCATATTCCACATTAGCATCCGCCTGAAACTCTTGCACAACCTTCTCAATATCACTTTCTTCCGCGACATCGAAAAGATAGACATTGGAGAGGTTAGGTGGAGAAGCATCCTGAGACTTTTTCGCCCGGTGAGAATATTTTTCCTTTACATCCTGGAACAGTTGATTTTGTTTGTCCCTCGCCTCAACATCGCTTAAACCCTCCCGTTTAAAGAACAGGCTCTTGTTCATCTTGACGTTATATTTTCTGTTCAACGCGGTGATAGACTTGAGTTTACTGTTTTGCGGCAACGTCGCGCCTGTTAAAAGGCACTGCACACATTCATCCGAATCTTTGAACTTAACAATGAATTTTCCTTTAGCAAATTTGAGGAAATTACTTGTTTTCCCTTTTGTATGTACTTCCGCGTTGAGAGATGTCTGCATCATCAAAGGAAGAAGCACGATACTGAGCATCATAAGACTGCGTTTCATCATAGACGGAAGGAAGATATTATGTTTGTTCATCAACCGCTCCTTTCAAATGGTTGTCTCGCGCAGACGCGGCTTAGCGGGCGCGCCCATAAAAAAACCTACCCAAAATGAATTGGATAGGTTCCCGTAGTACGGACTTTCGCAAAAATAGCGAAGGTCAATAAAATCCTGTAAGGGATTCGGCAACTGGCTATCCAATTTCCATGGACCCTATAGTTTTGCGCCCCCACCTTGCGATGGGTTTGCCTTTTCGTCAGTGCAAATATACAACAAAATCAAACTCAATGCAAACGGCCCGGCGCCTCCGACGCGGTCTCGCGGGTCAGGAATCTCGCCGACTTTATCCTCTTTTCCAAGTGATAAACCAGAAAATTATTCAGGATGTATTTAAGTTCGCTCTTGACTGTGGTCGTCAGGCCCAATCGCAAGACCTTATCCCATCGACTCTGTTCGATGTGGATGATCGAGGCCACGGTCCCGCGGGAGATAAAGGTAAACGTGGTTTCCGCCGTTGGACAAGCCGGACAGACTAACCCGCCGGAGCTCAGGCTGAACCTGACCCGGCCGCTGATTTTATGGCCGCACTTCACGCAGGAATCCAGATGCGGACTGAAACCGGAGAGCAGGAGGATTTTAATCTGAAAAATATAGACGAGCTTATCGATATCCTGAATGGTCTCGAGGGTTTTCAGACAATCCAGCATGAGCTGATACACCTCATTGTTGGCTTGCTCCGCGGGCATCACGGTATCCACGAGTTCCAGGAAATAATTCGCCGCGAGACTTCGCTTGTACTCCTTGCGGACAGGGAAAAAGTATTGCTTTAAATCACACTCGCTGATCAAATGCAGATCCGAACGGCTGTACTGATAATAAACAATCTCGTTCACGGAAAACTTGTCCAGACTGCTGCCGAATTTCTTAGGGTCTTTCCGGATGCCTTTGAGGACCCCCTTCACCTTTCCGTAATCCTTCGTGAAAAGAACCGCGATAAGACTCGTCTCACGGAAATCAAATGTCTTTAAAACAATCCCTTCAGTCTTTATGATCATCGCTCTATACCCGTCGAAGCCGGCACCCGCTTGCGGCCGTCCACGCCTCCTCAGCCCTGCCCCTTGCGCCTAATCCTTTTGAACTTTATCCTTTATCCTTTTCCCTTTATCCTTCGAGCATGTCTCTCTATCACCCGATCCATCTTCCCCACCAGGAATTCCAGCATCTCCTCTTCTTTACGACGCATACGCAGGATGTCTTCTTTCCCATGATCATCAAATCCCAACAGATGAAGAATCCCATGGGCCAAATAAAGAGCCAGTTCACGGCCTAGTGTTGTTTTGTACTGCTTGGCGTTTTGAATCACGGCATCCGTGGAAACAATCACCTCGCCATTGATCTCCTTCTCCCCTTTTAGATTCCGCGGCCGTTGTCCCGCCCCCAGATCTCTCAGATCAAAGGCGAGCACGTCTGTCGCGTAATTAACATTCAAAAATTTCTTATTGAGGGCGCGGATCTTTTGATTCGTGACAAAAACAACCGAAAGGGAGGCGTTCTTCCGAACAGATTCACGACGAAGAATGGCCCGGGCTATTTTCTTGATCTGAAGAAGGTTGAGGGGGATTTTGTTCTGAAGATTCCTGATCACTAGGTCCATCCTTGAGAATGCTCCTCTCTTTACTTCTGGGCGCTTCAGGGCTGGAGGAAGACGGCCAGGATTTTAAAACACGCGGGGCCCCATTTTTTTTCTCCGGATATTTTACTCGCGCATGATACATCGCGCTTAGAATCCGGATAAACGTGCTTGAAATCTTATCAATTTCTTTCAGGGTTAAATGACATTCATCCAGTTGTCCGTCGATAAATTTATTATTGACGATTTTCTTAACCGTTTCCTCAATCTTGTTTGGCGTCGGATCCTCTAAAGCCCGCGTGGCCCCTTCCGCGGAGTCCGCCAGAAGGACAATCGCTGTTTCCGGTATCTGGGGTTTAGGACCGGGATAACGAAAATTTTCCTCTTCCATGGATTTTCCTTCTTCCGCTCCCTCGAGAGATTTTTGATAGAAGTAATACATGACACTTGTTCCATGGTGCTGGGGAATAAAATCAATGATTTTTTGGTTCAGTTTATATTTTCGAGCGAGCTCCATGCCTTCCTTCACGTGATTGAGGACAACCAGACGGCTGATGGAGGGCTCCATCGTATCATGTTTATTAATCCCCATGAGCTGATTCTCGACATAATATTCCGGCTTGACCATCTTGCCGATATCATGATAATACGCTCCAACTCTGGCTAACAGCGCGTTGGCGCCGATCGCGTCCGCCGCGGCCTCAGACAGATTACTGACGACCAGGCTATGCTGATACGATCCCGGCGCCTCCAAGACCATCCTTTTGAGCAGCGGCTGGTTAAAATCGGACAACTCCAGCAGACTAAAGTTCGTCAATACCCCGAACAGCGATTCAAAAATTTTTAACGTCGTCATGACAAAAAAGGCGGAGATAACGCCATTCAAAACCAGCGGATATAAATACTGTGCGAGAAAGTTATTTGTCAGAATAAAATCAAGATGCGGGTTTAGTAACAAGAGACATGTCACCTGGCTGACGCTGACCAGAAGACCACCGCTGATGAGCTGGCTGCGCCGGCGCGCGTCACGGACACCATACGACCCGGCGAGACTCCCCACAAAGAAAATCAGCATCATCTCAAAACCGCCGCCGAGAATCATACTGGCCATGAGGCTGCCGGCAAAGGCCATCATGAATGTTACCTGAAGGTCATTAAATAAAAGCATCGTGAGCATCGCGACACCCGCGACCGGAATATGCAACGGAAGGGTTATGGAGGAATGCAGGACCGCGTGACTGGCCAGGATGACGAGGAAAAGTATTAATCCGACCTGAGAAAAAAGTTTTATATCCGCTTTCTTAACGTAGTGAAGATGTCCTCCCAAGAGAAGGACAAGCAGCGGCATCATCAAAGAATAACCAAAGGTCCAACAAAAAATGGAGAAAGAGGCCACAAATAAAATCAAGAGGCTGATTTTCCATATCAGTTCAAACATAGAAGAACTATTTCTTATCTTCATGTTCATAGGCTTCAATGATTCGTTGGACCAACTCATGGCGGACGACGTCTTCCCCTGTCAAATGGATGAATTTGATACCTTCCACCCCCTGCAGGGCTTCCTCCGCGTCAGACAGACCGTTGACCGTCCCTTTCGGCAGATCGCTTTGTGTAATATCGCCTGTGATCACGGCCTTTGAGTCAAATCCCAGCCGCGTTAAAAACATCTTCATCTGAAAACGCGTTGAATTCTGGGCTTCATCCAGAATAACGAATGCGTCGTTAAGCGTCCGGCCGCGCATGAATGCCAGCGGGGCCACTTCGATCACGCCTTCTTCTTTCAACTCTTCGATCTTACTGGCCTCCATCATATCGTAAAGGGCATCATAAAGCGGCCGCAGATACGGCGAGACTTTCTCGACCATGTCGCCGGGTAAAAAACCAAGACTCTCGCCCGCCTCAATAGCCGGACGCGTCAAGATGATTCTGCGCACCAATCCCTTTTTGAGAGCATTCACCGCCATCGCCATGGCCAGATATGTCTTTCCTGTCCCGGCCGGACCGATGCCAAAAACAATATCATTGCGTTTAATCGCCTCGACATATTCAATCTGCCCTTTGGTCTTAGGCGTCACCAGCGTCCCTTTGACGGAAACCTCAATTTTTTCCTTGGCTAGTTTCTTAAAATCGACGCCTTCTTCAGGTTTGGTCAATTTCAGGGCATAAATAATATCTCTCGTTTTGATTTCCCAACCATTGTCCAAAATTCCCATCAAATAATCAAACAGATCACACGCCTTATCGACTTGGGTCCGCTGGCCTTCAATTTTGAGGCCGTTTTCCTGCCGAAAAATCCTGACATTTAATTCCTTCTCGATTAAATGAAGATTCTGGTCATACTTGCCGAACAGAATCTGCAGGTCTTTGTTCCTGTCAAAAAGTATCGTCCGTTCCATCGTGTTCTTCTACGACTCCTTCTTTAGCCCGTCGACAATAAAAAGGGTAAGAGTTAAGTCATACCACCGCGCGCCTCTGCGTAAATCAATAACTGTAAAATCAAGATGACGCGACACCTCACTCAACTCTTACCGCTTTCTCTATTGAATTGATTTTTTACTCCACCGGGGGAATAACAATGACAATCCCGGGTTGTATGCTGTCGGGATTCTCGATTCTTTCCTTATTCGCCTCATAAATTTTAGACCATTGGCTATACGTTCCATAAAATTTCTTGGAAATCTTCTGCAAGGTATCATCCTTCTCGACCGTGTATTCGCCCGAAGAGCCAAGAGGGGTAATAGGTTGTTGCTCTTGAACCGGCGCCGGTTCATCAAAATCAAAACTGGGAATCGTAATCTCCGGTTCCGACGGTTGAGGGCTCATTCCTTCTTCCCGAGAAGGCGCCTCGCTCGAAGACGTTATTCGACTTTCCACGGCTTTGGTCTCATTTTCCGGGATATCTATTTGGGCCTCTGGCTCCGCCTCTTTACTGAACTCAAGGACATAAATTTTGCGTGTCTTCTTTCTCTCCTCTTCTTCTTGAATGGTCGGGGCGTTTTCCCAATTGCCTAACGTCCCTTCGACCTCTTGATCAACCCTGGATCTATCTTCAATGTAACTGCGCACTTGAACACCCTTGGTGGTCCCGCAACCGTAAACCGCCATGATCAATGGCATGATGAAAATCCCCCTCAAGAAATTCTTAGACATTTTCGTCTCCTTTGTTGATCATCATTATCCCTAATTCCACTAATTGTTTGTCGTCGACAACAGAAGGCGCCTCGGTCATCAAACAGCTACCTTTCTGCGTCTTGGGAAAAGCTATCGTGTCCCTAATCGAATCGGCTTTAGTTAAAATAGCCACCAGCCGATCAATGCCATACGCGACTCCCGCGTGCGGCGGCGCCCCATATTCAAAAGCCTTCAAGAGAAAGCCAAAACGCTTTTCCGCCTCCTGAGGATTGAGGCCTATTATATCAAAAATTTTCTTTTGCATATCCTTTTTATGAATCCTTATCGAACCGCTTCCGAGTTCAGAACCGTTAAGGACCAAATCATACGATCGCGCCCTTATTTTACTGAATTCATTACGTTCAAAATACGGCATATCCTCGGGTTTGACCGATGTGAAGGGATGATGCTCACTCTCCCAGCGCTTTTCCTCCTGGTTAAACTTAAACATAGGAAAATCGACAATCCAGAGGAAGGCAAATTCATCCGCGTGTTTTCTGATATCCGGCTTATCGCTGTTATATTCTTTCATGGCCTGGGCATGGGTCATACGGGGGAAAGGCGTCGGGATATCGAGACCCATAATCTCTTTAAAAATTTCCTTATATAATCTTTCCGTCAGAAGGAAGATATCCTCCTCCTCCACAAATGACATCTCTATATCCAACTGAGTAAACTCCGGCTGCCGATCCGCCCGGAGGTCTTCATCCCGGAAACACTTAACGATTTGATAATACCGGTCTAACCCGGAAACCATCAGAATTTGTTTAAACAATTGCGGCGATTGAGGGAGAGCAAAAAAACTCCCCGGATTAAGGCGTGAAGGGACAAGAAAATCACGGGCCCCTTCCGGCGTAGATTTGGTTAAAACAGGGGTCTCCACGCAGAGAAACTGTTCTTGATCCATAAACCGATGGATCAAAGAACAGACGTTATGGCGCAACTGAAGGGCCTTGAGGACTTTCCTCCGACGCAAATCTAAATAACGGTATGTCAAGCGCAAATCCTCGGAAACAACGAGATCTTCATCAATGTTAAAAACAGGCACCGCGCTGGCATTCAGGATTTCAAGATCCTCGGCGCACAATTCAACCTCACCGGTGGGTAAATCGGGATTTACCATCTTGGGCGGACGGACGTTCACCTTTCCCTTTACCCGGATAACATATTCTGGCCCTAATTTTTGAGCGACGTCATGGGCCGCTTTACTCACGGACGGCACAAAAACGATCTGCATGATTCCATACCTGTCCCGGACATCAATAAAGATCAGTTTTCCATGATCTCTTCGAGCAGCGACCCATCCGCAAAGCGTCACTTCCTGACTGCCATGTTCTTTTCTTAATTCCCCGCATGTATGCGTACGTAACATGTCTCGATTACCTTTCTTTTTTTTCTTTACTTAAAAAGACCCGCGATTCATTCATGATTATGAATCACGAAATTTTTTTCTTTAAAAACCTTCGTCAAATTCTCTACAGCAATGGTTTCCTGTGTCCCCGACGTCATATCTTTGACGGTCACCGCATTCTGCCTCAACTCTTCCTCCCCTAGAATCGCCACATACCGAGCGCCGATTTTGTTTGCCGAACGCATTTGGCTTTTCATGGAAGCCAAACGATAATTCATATCGGCGGATATCCCCTGCCCCCGAAAAAGATGTAAAATCTCAAACGCCTTGCGATAACTCTCCTCATTCATGGCAATCATATAGACAGTTAACGGCGCTTCTTGGATAACCCCGTCCGGTGCCATTGCCAGGAGTATTCGTTCAACACCTAAGGCAAATCCCACGGCATCGGCCTGAGGTCCGCCCAACTGGCTGACCAAATTATTATACCGCCCGCCGGCGCCCAGGGCATCCTGACTGCCTAACGACGAATCCGTAATTTCAAAGACCGTATGCGTGTAATAATCCAACCCCCTAACAAGGTTGAACGATTCTTCAAAGACTATCCCCAAACTTTCTAAGGCCTCTTTAACCTGAACATAATAGACCTGACTTTCTTGCGAGAGATAGCTGTGTCCTATGTTTATCCGACTAACGATTTCACGGCACGTCTTATTCTTGCAATCAAGAATGCGAAAGACATTTCGTTCAAATCGTCCTTGGCAATCCTCACACAAATCCGAAATCTTATTCCTCAATTCTTCCCGCAATTGTCTGGAAAACTCTTTCTTATCGTCAGGCGAACCTAATGTGTTCAGCTTTAATCGAAAATTCTTTAACCCTAATGACCTTAGTAAATGAACGCTGAGGGAAATGACCTCCGCGTCTAAATACGCCAAGGAGGACTCAGGGCCGATGGCCTCAACTCCGATTTGATGAAATTGCCGTAACCGCCCTTTTTGCGGTCTTTCCCCGCGAAACATCGGTCCGATATAAAACAACTTGGTTAAATTTTCTTTCTGATCGAAATGGTGCTGTATGTAGGAACGCACCACTGCGGCAGTGCTTTCAGGTCTTAAGGAAAGACTCGCGCTCGTGGTTTTCTCTGCGTCTTCTCTATGCGATGCCGCTAAATTCAGCATCTGCTTTTGAACAACATCGCTCGTTTCTCCCATCGAACGGGCAAAAAGCTCAGTTTCCTCGAAAAGAGGTGTCCGGATCTCTTGGTATCCGTAAGTCCTTAGTAGATGACGAGCCTTTGATTCTACGTTAAGCCACAGAGGAATCTCAGAAGGGAGAATATCATTAGTGCCTCTTGGGACAGGAAAATTTTTCATCACGACTTTGCCTTAAAACCTTAAAGGCGGAGAGTGATATTCTCCGCCTTTCGTTAATATAAATAAAAGCAATGCCTTCATAAGACAATGCTTTTGAAAATCTTTCATCAAATCCTATTTGATCTGATGCTTCATCTCCAAACCCGGCTTGAAAACCACGACTTTTCTGGGAGGAACCGGAACACTCTGGCCGGTCCTGGGATTACGTCCAAATCGCGCTCGGCGTTCTTTTATTTTAAAAACACCAAAATTGCGCAATTCGACTTTTTCATTGCGGACCAGACTTTCAACAATGACATCAAATGTTTTCTGAACAATCTTTTTGACATCAACCTGTTTGATTCCAGTTATGTCCGTAATTTTTAAAACTATGTCCTTCTTAGTCATTGAAGTCACCTCCTAGTTGGAAGTATAGTAACAACAAGATGTTACAGTGTCAAGGGATAATTTTCCCTATCCCCCGAAGTTATTACAAAGCCACGGTCAACCCTTCTTTTCCAACCAATTCTTTAATTTCATTCATCAGTTCTTCGTTGGGAGTGACGAAAAGATCCTCCCCGACAAGAATTTGGACGCCTTTATGCGACCTGGTATTCAGCCGTATAAAAACAGGAACTTTTCCAGGAAAGTGGGACAATCGTTTTTTTAAATCACTTAATTCATGCCCTTCCAGATAAGATAAATCCAGATTAATCGCTTTAATCGAGCTATAAACATCTTGGATATGTTTCATATCATTAGCGATCATGGTGGGCACATCCTCCCGATAACTGATCTTCCCTTTGACAAACACGACATTCCCTTCTATTAAATACTTGGCTAAGGTGGTGTAGGCCGAAGGAAAAACAACAACCTCAATTTCCCCTTCCATATCCTCTAACTTTACGATCGCCATGCGTTCATTAGTCTTTCGCGTATTCGTCAATTTAACCTGCTCAATGAGCCCTACAAGTTTGACCTCCTCCCCCTCAATAGCCTGATGCAAATCTTTCGTGGACAAATCCGTAAATTCTTTAATCTCAGTCTGATAATGCGCTAGAGGATGTCCGCTCACGTAAAAACCCAAGATTTCTTTTTCAAAAGTTAAAACTTGAGTCTTATGCCATTCTTTAATATCCGGGAGGCTCTCGGCTTCTGATCTAAAACCGAGATTCGTCCCTTCCATATCAAAAAATGAAACTTGCCCTACCGCTTTTTCTTTCTGCGATTTTGTCCCTAATTCAATAGCCTTTTCCAAGACCGCCATCAATTGAGAACGATGCGCCCTGAAACAATCTAATGCCCCGCATTTAATCAGACTTTCAAGGACCTTTCGGTTGACCAGCCGCTGATCAACGCGCTCACAAAGCTCAAACAACGAATGATACGGCCCAAGTTTTCTATTTGCGACAATAGAATCGATCGCTGCGGAACCCACGTTCTTGGCCGCCAGAAGACCGTACTGAATGGTGCGCGCGTCAATAACGTCAAATTCTTTTATTCCCCTATTGATATCGGGAGGCAATATCTGAATACCCATGGCCTCGGATTCTTTAACGTATTCAACAATTTTATCCGTATTGTTTTTTTCGCTGTTGAGAAGCGCGCACATAAATTCGACGGGATAATTCGCCTTCAAATAGGCTGTCTGATAAGATATTAACGCATACGCTGCCGAATGACTTCTATTGAAACCGTACCCTGAAAAATAATCAATAAGATCAAACAGCTTATTGGATTTCTTTTCATCAATTTGACTGGCGGCCGCGCAACCCTCCACAAAATCTTTCCGCATTTTCTCCATGACACTGGGAATTTTCTTGCTCATAGCCCTTCTTAAATGATCGGCCTGGACCAAAGAAAAACCTGCCAAGGCCACTGGAATTTTCATGACCTGCTCTTGATAAACAATAATGCCATACGTCTCTTTTAAAATAGGCTCCAACTTGAGATGATCATATCTAACCGCAACTTCGCCTCTCTTTCTTTTAATAAAATCATCCAACATCCCGCTTCCCATGGGACCTGGACGGTAAAGGGCGAGTATGGAAATGATATCCTCAAATTCAGAAGGTTTAATTTTTTTCAACAGCTCCCGCATCCCGGCACTTTCCAGTTGGAATATCCCAAAGCTGTTGGCCTTGCTCAGCAAGTCATACGTTTTCTTATCATCGAGCGGAATCTCGGACATATCCAGATTCACATCATGGATTTTTTGGATTAACTGAACCGCCTCACTAATGACGGTTAACGTGCGCAAACCTAAAAAATCCATTTTCAACAGCCCCATCTTGGCAATGCCGTCCATGGTAAACCCTGTCGTGATCTGATCTTCGCTTGTCTTAAACAAAGGGACATATTCGTTGAGAGGCTTATCAGAAATAACAACTCCCGCGGCATGCGTGGAGGCGTGACGGTTTAATCCTTCCAAGACTTGAGCCGTTTCAATGATCTCGGCCGCCGTTTTATCTTCTTCACATAATTTCTTTAACTCCGGCTCTTTATTCAGGGCCTCATCCAGGGTGATCCCCAACTCATTGGGAACAAGTTTGGCAATCCGATCGACTTCAGTATAGGAAACTCCCATCACTCGGCCCACGTCCCGTATGGCCGCGCGTGCCTGCATCGTTCCGAAAGTAATAATTTGCGCCACATTATCTTTACCGTACTTCTTGGTCACATAATCAATAACTTCACCCCGACGTTCATAACAAAAATCAATATCAATATCCGGCATCCCAGAACGGTCTGGATTGAGAAACCTTTCGAATAACAAACCGTATTTCAGCGGATCTAAATCCGTGATGCCCAAAAGATAACTCACCAGACTTCCCGCCGCTGATCCGCGTCCAGGGCCAACCGGAACCCCACGGCTCTTGGCGAAATGAATAAAATCCCAAACAATCAAGAAATAGCTGACGAAATCCATTTTTTCGATGACCCGCAGTTCGTGGTCAAGACGCTGCGTGATTTCTCCCGTGACGTTCGGATACCGTCGGGATAATCCCTCCTGACAAAGCCTCCTTAAATAGGCCTCTTTCGTCTGTCCCGGCGGAGGATCAAACCTGGGTAAATGGATTTGATCAAAGCGGAGTTCCACCTGACATTTTTCAGCTATTTCCAGAGTATTCGCTAAGGCCTGCGGACACCAGTCAAATACCCTTTCCATCGAAAGAGAATCCTTAAAATAAAACTGGTCCGATTTTAAACGCATTCTTTTGGGATCATTTAAAACAGACTGGGTCTGGATACACAATAAAGCCTCGTGGGCCGGGGCTTGCAATTGTTCGATATAATGCACATCATTGCTAGCCACCACAGGAAGATTTAATTCCTGGGATATTTTTAAAAGCCCCTCATTAGCCGTTTTTTGTTCCGGAAGCCCTTGATCCATGAGTTCAAGATAAAAATTCCCTTTGCCGAATATCTGATTCAAATCATCGGCGGCTTTTAAAGCCGCGTTAAAATTTCCATCCACCAAATATCTTGCTATCTCTCCCTTCAGGCAAGCCGAAGTCCCAATCAGGCCTTGGGCGTACTGAGCTAAAATCTCTTTATCCATACGCGGATAATAATAAAATCCCTCCACATAGGATGCAGAAACTAATTTAAGCAGATTGTGGTAACCCAGATTATTGCGCGCCAATAAAATTAAATGAGAAACATGTCCTTTTTGCTTTGGTGTTTTATCTAATCTACTTCCGGTTGTAGCCACATAAGCCTCGCAACCGATGATAGGTTTAACCCCCATGGAAACCGCCGCTTGATAAAAATCAATCGCTCCCGACATATTGCCATGATCTGTCATAGCGATGGCAGGCATCTTGTATTCAACAGCTTTTTGCATTAACGGCTTAATACGGCAGGCCCCATCCAGAAGGCTATATTGCGTATGAACGTGAAGATGAACAAAATTGGCGTGATCCATTTTACGTGGTCATTGTACTTCTGACTTTCGCTCGGAGAAAATAAGTTGTTGGGCAAAAGGCATTAAGGGAGAACTGCTGAAGAAATAAAAACGCGGCAAAAAACATAATTGTTGAGAATAAATTATTCCCATTCAATCGTAGCCGGCGGTTTAGAACTAACATCATAAACGACGCGGTTAACACCCCGCACCTCGTTGATAATCCGATTAGATATCTTTCCCAAAAGTTCGTAAGGCAACTGCACCCAATCCGCGGTCATTCCGTCCACACTACTGACACAGCGAATGGCAATAACATTTTCATAAGTTCGCTGATCCCCCATGACACCGACCGTTTTAATAGGAAGCAATACAGCGAATGATTGCCAGACTTCATAATAGAGTCCGGCTTTTTTGACTTCATCTAAAACCCTCTCGTCAGCCTCTCTGAGAATCTCCAAGCGCTCTTTGGTTACTTCTCCGATAATCCGAATGGCCAGTCCGGGCCCCGGGAAAGGTTGTCTTTTTAAAATAGCATCGGGCACACCTAAATGTTTACCAATCTCCCGGACCTCATCTTTAAAAAGTTCCCGAAACGGTTCAATCAATTCAAATTTTAAATTTTTGGGCAATCCGCCCACATTATGATGACTTTTTATGACCTCTGAAGGAGCTCCTGTGGGAGAAAAAGATTCAATAACATCTGGATAAAGAGTCCCTTGAGCCAGAAAAGACACATTCTTAAGCTTGTCGGCTCTCTCCTTAAAAACCTTGATGAATTCATCCCCAATGATCTTTCTTTTTTCTTCCGGTTCAGTGACATTTTGCAATCGACTCAAAAAATTTTTCTCGGCATCCACACAAGTCAAATTCATGTTAAAGTGCCCTTTAAACGTCTTTTGAACCGAAGTGACCTCATTCTTCCGCAGCAAGCCGTTATCGACAAAAATACAGTAAAGATTTTTTCCTATCGCCTTATGAATCAAAACCGCCGCGACAGATGAATCCACGCCTCCACTGAGACCCAAGATAACTTTCTTCTTACCGACGCGCTCTTTAATTTGACTCGTAGTGGCATCGATAAATTTCTCCATTGTCCAACGCGGAAGGCAACCGCATATCTGAAATAAAAAATTGGTTAATACCTGTGTGCCTCGCTGCGAGTGAACGACCTCAGGGTGGAATTGGACGCCATAAATCTTCTTTACGCGATTCCCAAAAGCGGCTATAGAAGCATTTAATGTGTGCGCCAGCTTAACAAAACCCGAAGGAAGGGTTTTGATTTCATCGCTATGACTCATCCAACAGGTTATATTCGAAGGTAATTTCGCAAAAAGATCTCTATTGTTATCAATGAAAAGTTCAGCCCGTCCAAATTCGCGTTCCTTACTGCCCTTGACCTTCCCCCCGAAAACATGGTTAATGAGCTGCATTCCGTAGCAGATACCTAAAATGGGAATCCCCAACTTAAAAATTTCTTTATGTGGCAAAGGGGCCCCTTTGTCATAAACACTTAAAGGCCCTCCTGACAGGATAATCCCTTTAGGTTTTATATCCTCGATTTCTTTTGAAGAAATATTAAACGGAACAATTTGACTGTAAACTTTACTTTCTCTGACACGTCGAGCTATCAATTGAGTGTATTGTGAACCAAAATCAAGGACAAGGACGATATCTTTATTGCGGATTTTATGCACTTTGATAGAAGCGGCGAATCTCCCAGTCAGTTTCTTCAATTTAGGCATTTGTCCCAAGTGTTTTCTAGGAGATTCTTTAAATCTTGTTTTTAAACCTGATCTTTTTCCCATTTCTTGACGTTTTGCCTCTCTCATTATTTTTATCCTATTTTCCCATACCCACGCGTTGCCCCACTTGAAAAACCTTTCCTTCCGTCTGGATGGAAGGCGCAATAATAACTTCGACATCGTGCATCTCTTTGATATTGGAAGCGCCGAGAGATCCCATAGAAGTTTGAAGCGCCCCCATAAGATTTTGTGATCCATCATCCACTTTAGCCGGACCAAACAATATCTCTTTCACTGAGCCTGTTGTGCCTACATGAACCCTGGTTCCGCGGGGTAAATTAATGTTCGACGTGGCCATGCCCCAGTGATACCCTCTGCCAGGGGCTTCTTTTGCTTTTGCAAAAGCGGATCCAACCATAACAGCATCAGCGCCGGCCGCAAAGGCTTTGCAAATCTCCCCTCCGATCCTCATGCCTCCATCAGTGATCATGGGGATATATTTTCCTTTCTTCTTGAAGAAATGATCTCGCGCCGCCGCTGTATCCACAGTGGCTGTTATCTGCGGAACGCCAATGCCTAAGACACCCCTTGTTGTACAGGCTGCCCCTGGGCCTACACCGACTAACAAACCTGATGCCCCGATTTCCATCAGCTCATACGCCATTTCATAAGTAACACAATTACCCAAAATAATAGGTATTTTTGATTCTTTACACAGCCTTTCTATTTCTAAAACCTTATATTCACTGGAGACATGTTTGACCGCGGCTACAGTGGATTGCACAATAAAAATATCGCAGCCGGCTTCTTCGGCAATGAGGGAAAATTTCTTCGCATTTTGAGGAATACAACTAACGACCGCGGGGACCTTTGCAGCTTTAATTTCTTGAATTCTCTGAGAAATCAGTTTATCCTTAACAGGTTTTAAATAAACACTTTGCACCAAATTTGTTGCTTCATCTGGAGAGGCCTTAGCAATTTGCTCTAACACTTCAGAAGGATTTTCATACCTTGTTTGAATACCGTCCAAATTCAGGACAGCAATACCTCCCAACTTTCCCATGGCAATAGAAAATTGAACATCAACAACCCCATCCATGGCTGCCGCTAATATAGGGACTTTAAATTTCTTGTCAGCAATAGACCAACTTGTGTCAACTTCATTGGGGTTAATCGTTAACATTCCTGGGACAAGAGCAACCTCGTCAAAGCCATAGCATCGTCTTGCTCGTCGGCCTATCCCAATCCACTCTGCCATAAATACTCCCCAACCTTTCCTAAAGGATAAATATGTTAAAGGAATTAAATGGTATTGATATTTTTAATTGTTTTAAAATGAAAAAAGGTATGCCTGGAATTAATCCCAGTTAATCAAAGGTTCTCTTCAACCTTATTAGGAAATTAGAATTATTAGGATCATAATATAGTCATTTTAAATGGGAATGTCAACACATAAAGTTTTTCCGTAGAGTCATAAACCTGTATAAATAAAAAAGGGCAGGAAGTTCAACCCCTGCCCTTTTTAAGCATCAACCTTAAACTGTTATGGGATTAATACATGCCGCCCATACCGCCACCTGGCATCCCGCCCGGCATTCCGGCAGGCGCTTTATCTTTTTCTGGCGCATCCGTTACTAAGGCCTCTGTGGTCAAAAGCAGGGCCGCAATGCTGGCAGCATTCTGCAAGGCTGTCCGAGTCACTTTAGTCGGATCAATAATACCGGATTTGAGCATATCAACATATTCATCCTGATTAATATCATAACCGATAATATTTTTCTCTGTTTTTAAACGTTCCACGATGACAGAGCCTTCGAGGCCGGCATTTTCAGCCAACTGACGCACAGGGAATTCCAGGGCCTTCTTAACGATATTTACCCCGGTCATTTCATCACCTTTTAATTTCAAAGCCTCTAAATCTTCAATGGCTCGCAGAAGAGCTACGCCACCGCCAGGGACAATCCCCTCTTCAACGGCCGCGCGGGTCGCGTGAAGGGCATCTTCGACGCGGGCTTTTTTCTCTTTCATTTCCGTCTCTGTCGCGGCACCAACACTGATGATCGCCACACCACCTGAGAGTTTAGCAAGCCTTTCTTGCAGTTTTTCTTTATCATAAGAAGAATCTGTTGCCTCGATCTGGTTTTTGATCTGAGTGATTCGTCCCTTGATATCCGCTGTCTTGCCGGCACCCTCGACAATGGTTGTGTTGTCTTTGTCAATTTTGATTTTTTTAGCCCGGCCTAAATGCTTCAGATCAAGGTTTTCCAACTTCAACCCAAGATCCTCTGTAATAGCCTCACCGCCTGTTAAAACGGCGATGTCTTTCAACATGTCTTTTCTCCGGTCCCCGTATCCAGGAGCCTTAACAGCGACGCAAGAAAGGGTTTTTCTCATATTATTAACGACTAGCGTAGCTAATGCCTCCCCCTCGACATCTTCAGCAATGATCAGAAGCGGGCTGCCGGATTTAGCCACTTTTTCTAATAACGGCAGAATGTCTTTTATACTACCGATCTTCTTTTCATACATCAGGATAAATGGCTGTTCTAAGGTACATTCCATTTTTTCCATATCTGTAGAAAAATATGGAGAAAGATACCCCTGATCAAACTGCATACCTTCGACGACTTTAAGTTCTGTATTAATGGTCTTTGATTCTTCGACTGTAATGACCCCGTCTTTTCCAACTTTCTCAAAGGCCTCAGAAATCTTCTTACCAATAACATAATCGTTGTTCGCGGCAATTGTAGCCACCTGTTCAACCTCTTTAATATTCTTTAAATCAATTTTCTTAGAAAGGCTGCTCAGCTTGGCAACGACTTTTTCTACAGCGGCATCAATCCCTCTTTTCAACGCCATAGGATTGGCTCCGGCTGTTACATTTTTCAAACCTTCCCGATAAATTGCCTCGGCTAAAACCGTCGCTGTCGTAGTCCCATCCCCCGCGTTATCCGAGGTTTTCTCCGCGACTTCTTTAACCATTTGAGCACCCATATTTTCAAAAGGGTCTTCCAACTCGATTTCTTTAGCCACCGTTACCCCGTCTTTGGTCACTGTCGGGGATCCAAATTTTTTGTCCAAGACCACATTTCGCCCCTTGGGTCCCATAGTCACTTTTACGGCAGCCGCTAATTGCTCGACCCCTCTAAGAATTGCCCGTCTTGCTTCATCACTAAAAATTAGTTGTTTTGCCATTTCAGAACTCCTTCCTCCTCACTTTTGATAAATTGAAATCTTTATGCAGAAACTCATTTTAAAATTAACCAACTTTCTGACTTTATTGAAAAGACCGCATACTACTCTATAACAGCAAAGACGTCTTCTTCGCGCATAATGAGAAGCTGCTCGCCGTCCTTAGTTGTCACCTCTGTGCCGCTATACTTTCCATAAAGAACGCGGTCACCCACCTTGATCTCAATGGCTTGAACATTTCCATTTTCCAAAACTTTTCCCTTACCTACCGCTACCACTTTCCCTTCCTGTGGTTTTTCTTTAGCTGTATCAGGCAGTAAAATTCCGCCTTTTGTTTTCTCTTCAGCCTCTAACGGCCTAACAAGTATTCTGTCTGCTAACGGTTTGATTCCCACTTCAGCACCTCCTTCTTAAATTTTAATATGGTTTTTCTCAAGAAATAAATTAGCACTTATCAAAATAGAGTGCTAATCTAACAAAATTAATGTTTTTGTCAAGAGGTTTTTTAAAACCCAGCATTATTCTCGTTGACACTTTGACAGGCGATTACATGCAGATAGCCAGAAGCCTTTAGACTCAAAATGATAAATATTCTTAAAATTGAGGGAATGCGGTGTCACCTATTTCCTTATGCAATAAATACAATCCTTTAAAAACAAGATGCGGATCAACTTTATCGACTTTATGGAAGATAAATCTTTTCATGAGAGACGCATACCCGCCAGTGACAAAAACTTTTGCCTCACTCAAGGACTTATCCCGCGGATTTCCATATGTTTGCTTCCTCAATAAATCGATCAACCCGGAACACATCATGCCGTATCCGTAAAATATCCCGCTTAATATACTTTCCTGGGTGTTTTTCCCAATGAGGCCGCGCGGAGGTTTTATCATGTCTATTCTTGGCAATAAAGCCGTTTTTTGAAATAACGATTCCACCGATAACTGAATTCCGGGAACAATCATCCCTCCCTCATATTCTCCTTTACCGGAAACAACGTCAAGGGTAGTGGCCGTCCCGAAATCAATAACGATCGCCGGAACCCCATAAAAACATTTCACGGCAAAGGCGCAAACCAGTCGATCCTGGCCGACCTGCCGCGGATCATGGTAATTATTTTTGATGGGGACAATAATATCCTGACCTACAACGACGGGGTTAATATCAAGACACTTTTTCAGGTATGGCTGAACTATTTTTGTAACTTTAGGAACAACACTGCAGATAATAATGCTTCGCAAATCAGGATAATTTTTTTTTATCTTAAAAAGAAAACCATTCAAATCACGCGCCAATTCTTGACGGGGGGAAGCCGTCTTAATATTATAAACGTCAATCATTTTATTCTTTTTTAAAACACCCAAAGAAATTGTTGTATTTCCTATGTCAATGGCTAATAACATATATTTTTCCTATGCGTTGCGCGAAAGTTTATGCTTTACCGGTCTTTTATTATGCTTTTTGACAATTCCTGTTTTTCCGCCGCCCTTCAGAAATTCCGCATCATTTCTCAGCCCTTTAATCTTATCACGGAACATCGCTGCCTTTTCAAACTGAAGATTTCTTGCCGCCAATTCCATTTCCCTCTCCAGGTTAGCAATCATGCTTGAGAATGCGTACTCTTCTTCATTCTGCTCTGCAACGTTTAAAACCAGAGCCTCAGCCTCCTCTTGAACCAATTCCTCAATGCCGGCCGCACTAATAGCCTTCTTGATCGTCTGGGAGGTAATATGGTGCTCTTCATTAAAGGCCAATTGAGTTTTTCGTCGGCGATCGCATTCAGCTATGGTCGCCTTCATGGCAGGACTTATCCTATCCGCGTACATAACAACTTTTCCGTTAACATTCCGTGCCGCGCGGCCCGAAACTTGCATGAGCGAAGTCTGAGAACGCAAAAATCCCTGTTTATCGGCATCAAAAATGGCTACAAGCGAGACCTCCGGGAGATCCAGCCCCTCCCTCAATAAATTGACTCCCACCAAACAATCATATTTTTTTAAACGCAGATCTTTAAGGATTTTGGATCGGTCGATCGTTTCAATATCGGAATGTAAATATTTGACTTTTAACCCTTGTTCGTCTAAATACTCACAAAGATCTTCTGACATCCTCTTAGTCAACGTCGTGACTAAAACGCGCTCATCTTTCTCAGCCCGGCTCTTCACTTCATGAACAAGGTCATCGACCTGTCCCTGGGTTGGTCTTACCTCGATGGGAGGATCCACAATTCCCGTAGGTCTTATAATCTGCTCGACAACATTGCCGTGACTTTCTTTCATTTCAAAAGGACCCGGTGTTGCCGAAACATAAACCCGCTGATGAACGATCCGCATAAATTCCTTAAATTGAAGAGGACGGTTATCCAGGCATGACGGCAAACGAAATCCATATTCCACAAGCGTCTCTTTGCGAGACCTGTCTCCCTCATACATCCCATGGAGTTGAGGGATCGTGACATGCGATTCATCAATTAAAGTAATAAAATCTTCGGGGAAATAGTCCACCAGACAAAACGGCCGGCTCCCGGGAGGTCTTCCGGACAACGCGCAGGAATAATTCTCTATGCCATGACAATATCCTGTTTCTTTTAACATCTCCATATCATACCGCGTCCGCGAATTAAGCCGATAGGCCTCCGCCAGTTTGCCTTGTTTATTTAATTCAGCCAATCTTTGTTCTAGCTCCTCTTCAATCATCTTCATGGCCGATTCGATTCGAGGTTGAGAAATAATAAAATGCTTCGCTGGATAAATAGCCACTTTATCAAGCTCTAATTTCTCATGACCCGACACAGAGTCAATCTGAATGATCTTTTCAATTTCATCACCAAAGAACCGAATGCGATAAGCATCCTGTCGGTATGCCGGGAAAATTTCAATAGTGTCCCCGCGGACGCGTATCTTGCCACGAACGAATTCATAATCATCCCGCTCATATTGAATATCAATGAGCCTTTGCAGGACATCATCACGATCAATCTTCTGTGCTTTCTCCAAACACAATAAGAATTCCTTATAATCCGATGGCGACCCCAAATTATAAATACACGAAACACTAGCGACAATGATCACGTCACGGCGTGTCATCAACGAAGTGGTGGAAGATAATCTTAGGCGATCCAAGCGGTCATTGATGGAGGCGTCTTTCTCAATATAGACATCCGTTTGGGGAATATAGGCCTCTGGCTGATAATAGTCATAATAGCTGACAAAATATTCAACGGCATTTGAGGGGAAAAAACCTTTGAACTCAGCGTATAATTGAGCCGCCAAAGTTTTATTGTGGGAAATGACGAGGATCGGACGGTTAATTTTTTCTATAACATTGGCAAGGGTAAATGTCTTTCCGCTTCCTGTGACACCTAACAAGGTCTGGGCGGGTTCCCCTTTATCGATACCTCTAACCAGTTTATCCACCGCATCCATTTGTTCCGTGACGGGTTTAAAACTACTTCTAAGAATAAATCGATCCATAAGGAAAAATTAACCATATCGCTTATTGCAATTTTTTCTCTATTGTTTTTAACAAATGTTCGACAAAACGGTCTTTTTTATACGAGTAAAATTTCTTAAATAAAACTGACGTCACAGTTATGTAGCGCAATTCAAGTTCCGTTGTCTGATTTCCCCCACTGAGCACATAGGCGTTAATCCTGGCATACCGTGTGGCGAAAAACAAGGATGTTTGCCGAATATCCGTAAAAAGGAGAAGTTGCTTAACTTGGGGGTCATCGCTCGCTTTATTCCCTTCGAAAACAGAAGGGTCTGATGTATTGACAACTTTCCAGCCGGCCTCTTCGAGGGCCTCCGTTGTTGCCTTGAGAACGTCAGAAAAGTTTGAATAATAAGTTTTTTTATACGGGTTCTGATCCTTAATATAATTAGGCACACTGATCGTGGCACACCCGGTGAATGTCAAAAAAATTAGAATATAAATAATTCGTCGCATCCCATCTCTCCTTAGCTGATCAATGTCTCTTGGCTGAATTCAATGTGGGCCTCAACAAATCTTACCATGTTTATACGGTCGATTTTTATTCTTCAGTGATTTCTTAAAAATTTCTTCTTCAATATCAATCTTGAGACCTCCACAAAGATCCAGCAAACGGATAAAAGCATCCGCTATCTCTTCACGAAAATTAGCGTCATCTTGGACCCGATAAGCCTCCATCGCCTCAGCCAATTCTGTGACAATCAACATCAGAGCCTCGCCGATATTCCGTTTCTCTTCCCAAAATCCTTTTTCAACAGCTATGCTATGGCAGACCTGAGCCAATTCGTTCAGAGAACGCCCTTTAATTTGAGTTTCTTGCAACGGCCACCTCCCTCTCTTTTGATCAAAATCCTTTATTCAATGCCGTTCCATAAATTCCTTCATATCCCTCGGCATCTCTGCCCTCACCGAAATCAGTTTACGGATCAACGGATGTAAGAACTCTACGCTAGAGGCATGTAACGCTGTCCGACGAAATTTCAAGGCATAATCCCTGGCAAAGGCGTATTTTCTCTCACCCACCAAAGGATGTTCATCACGGCTAAAATGTATACGGATTTGATTGGTTTGTCCCGTGATCGGATTAACTTCAACTACACTAAAAGATTTCATGTCATCAATGACCCTGTACCGGGTAATGGCCATTTTTGCTGAAGAGGGATTTCTAAACTTTTTCTGATCAACATCATGGATGACACTTTTAAATTCCCCCTTTTGTAAAGACATCCTCCCATGAATAAACGCTATGTATTTCTTCGTAACAGCTCTCCTCTTGAACGCCTCCATCATCAACTGTTGATGCCGTTTACCTTTAGCAAAAATGATGACCCCTGATGTTTCTCGATCCAACCTATGACACGGATAAAGCCTGCCCGCGCCTCCCCCCGAGGCATATTGATGATTGACAATATTGACCAACGTTTTCTTCTCTTCCTTAAACGTTGGGATAACCAGAAGGCCGGATGGTTTATTGAAAATGATATAGCTGTCATCTTCATATAAAATATCTATCGCCTTCTCAAAGAAAGAACGGTTCTCAAACACAGCTTTCATGAATTGTCGTGATCGGATTGCCCGTCACCTTGATATTCACGATTCTGGGATTGAAGAAGCGCCGTTAAATAGTTCAATTTACGAATTAAAATAATAGGAAAAACAACAATCCATATCTGAAATAAAAAAGAAAGAAGAACTTGTATGGGAGACAAACTTACATTAATGGCATTTTCCATAAAACCTGCTCCTTTGAAATAACTGTCCGTAAGAAACCATATGGGGGAAAATTAAACAATAATATGAAGTATTTGTTGATCCTAATGAGAACAATATATATTGGAAGAGTGAGAAAAACGGAAAAAATGGGATGTCGTGGAGCAGTTGTTTTGTCATTCTGTGAAAGAATTAACATAATCAGCTATATGATCAGAGTCTCTTTGTGAAATATCATTAAAAAATATCGCGAGGTTGTACGCAGTCTCTCCTTTAATCGGCTCAATACGGACTCCGACCCCCTGACAGGTAATTTTCTTGGGAGTCGTTTTACCGTTCTTTCTTCTGGGGATAAGGAGATGAATTCTTAATTTTGTCATCGGTTCGATATATTTATTGACGCGACAGTACACCCCAGAACGGCTGAGATTTACTGTTTCCGTGACGATATCCCCGTTTTCCTGACAAATTTTAACTGGGACTCTATTGGCTAAACGAAAATCTTTTCTTCTTTCAGTGAGAGGTTTCTTTAAATACACCGCGACTCCTTAATTAAGCAGGTTGTTGCTCGCCCCCCGCGTCTTTCTTCTTAAAACAGTTATTATTGCAATAATAAGCGCCATTTCGATAATATTTCTTCTTCTTAGAAAGTACTTTCTTGCATCCGGCACAATTTTTCCCTACATCTGATGGTTCCTTTTGATTAGCCATAATTTCTTAAGACTCCTTTCACAAACAAATCATCAAAAAATTTATTTCTGACAATTTATGATTGATAAGATTTGATAAACTGATAAATTTCCTTTTTAGCTTTTAATATGTCCTCTGTCGCAACAAATTCAAGACCAACCTGATAACGAAGCATGGATGGATGTTTTTCAATCCAGACCACACGGGCCAAACAATCAACAACTTTTTCCTGGGCCAACTGAACTTGAAGCGTCAAAATCGAATGAATCGGGACAAAATCATATAACGACACCTGAATACCGCCTTCACTCAGGTCACGGGAAAGGCATCCTCCATATTGGCTCGGGTCCTTCCCTTGAAAATGAACTGGACTACTAAGTTTAATGCGCTTCGCATACCGTTTTTCTATAGGATTGTCTGTCTTCAAAACCTATTCACCCTAGCGCAAAAGTTTTTTTAAAAAAACTCCAATGAATTCACGCAAAATCATTTAAGACATTTGTAATAATCGTCTAAATTTTTTAGAATTATAACATATTAAATTCGACTGACAATCGTTTTTTTCTGAAGGCGCTCTCATCACGGACTATTTAGCATCCACTAAATTCAAAAACCATAATTTACCAAACGCAGGATCAGTGATATAATTTCACTCAATGTATAACAAATTTTATTACTTAAAAGAAAACCCATTCAATATCACGGCTGATCCTGAATTCTTCTTCCCCAGCTCCCATCATGATGAGGCTTTTTCACACCTTATTTATGGGGTCCATCAAAGAAAAGGCATTTTAGTAATTACGGGAGAAATCGGGACAGGTAAAACAACGCTCTGTCGAATCCTGTTGAACCGGCTGGGAGAAGACACGAAAACAGCCCTCATTTTGAATCCAAGCTTTTCTGATGTTCAGCTTTTACAAATCATCCTCAAAGATCTTGATATCGAAAGCCGTGCCAAAAATAAATTTTCTTTAGTAAACGCCCTTAATGAGTTCTTACTCAAAGAATCAAACCAAGGACACAACGTTGTTTTGATTATTGATGAGGCCCAGAATCTTGGAGTCAAACAACTTGAACAAATCCGCCTCCTTTCAAACCTGGAAACTGAAAAAGAAAAACTCCTTCAAATCATCCTGGTCGGCCAGCCGGAGTTATTAGACAAACTCCAATTGCCGACGTTACGTCAGCTTAATCAAAGGGTCACCGTACGCTATCATCTTATGCCTTTAGACCGCAATGAAATGCACAATTATATTCAACACAGATTAAAAGTCGCTAACTCATCTAACAATTCAAGCTATGGCATCCATTTTACGGATAAAGCGATCGACGCGATTTATGAGAGCTCCCGAGGGACACCGCGCATGGTGAACATTTTGTGTGATAGGGCCCTTTTAGCCGGCTATATATCTGAAACTCACATGATTGACGAACATATTGTGCATAAATGCATTCAAGAGGTCGGCCGTAAATGAGTATCATTCACAACGCCCTAAAAAAGACGCAAAATCAACTTGATAAAAAAAATGGTGACAAAACCAAGATTTACGAAACTTTTAAGCAATCGCGCCTCGCCTCAAAACCCACCTTAAGAACTTCTTCCCCTGTCTCCGACAACAATCCCTCCTCCACCAGCACCAATATCCGTTCGATTCACACCGCAAAAAAAACAGAGACTGCAAATAAAGAAACTTTCGGGAAAAAGCCCATTCTGTTCATCCTTGGCACTTTTCTGGTGGGGGCAGGTTTCTTTTTGGCTTTTCTTATTTTCAAAAAACCTTCAACAACACCTGACCGTTCAAGTCCCGCGCCTTCTTATGTCATAAAAGAAACTCATTATGGCAACACCGTCAAATTGATCCTTAACGGGACCATGATGAAGGGAGACAAAATGATCGCTCTTATCAATAATGAAATTTATGAACTGGGCGATTCGATCAACGGCATGAAAATTGAAAATATTACTCTGGATGGGGTTGAATTGCTCAACAACGGCAAGATTGTCACCCTGCGCTTGCGTCCTAAACAGAAATAAAGAAGTGCGATGGTAGAATCAAAATGCGGCTATATGCTTCTTGATTGCCTTTGTGATAACAGTCATCGGCACGTTATCAACAATTTTCACCTGGCCAATATCTTTCACCAAAACGAATCGGTTGGTTCCTGAAATAAATTTCTTATCATGTTGCATGACATTCAGAATATCTTCCAAACGCAAATTCTTGATTTTTTCCGGAAGTCCGATATCCGTCAACAGCTTATTCAGCGAATCTCTATTATCCTGACTAAACATCTTCATCTGGCAAGAAATATCCCCGGCAATCCTCATACCGAGACTCACAGCCTCTCCATGCTGATAGGCGCTAAACGTGCCCGCCGCTTCGATAGCATGGCCAACGGTATGACCAAAATTTAATATGGTCCTAATCCCCTTAGTTTCCTTTTCATCCTCGACAACAACTTGGGCCTTTATCCGACTGCAACTAAAAACAACATCCATAAGAGCCTTAGGATTTCGCTTGAGCAGTAAACTATAATTCTTACTTAAATAATAGAATAATTTCTTATCATAAATCATTCCGTATTTAACCGCTTCGGCAAGACCGTTCTTGATTTGTCTTTCCTCAAGGGTCGATAGGGTCGTAACATCGCTCAGGACGATTCTAGGCTGATGGAAGGCCCCTACTAAATTCTTTCCCACAGGTAAATCAATCGCCACCTTGCCTCCAATGGCGGAATCAATTTGGGCTAAAAACGTCGTCGGAACTTGAACGTAAGAAATCCCCCTCTTATAAACCGCGGCGACAAATCCGGCCAGATCTCCAATAACACCGCCTCCCAAGGCGACGATAAAGATTTTCTTAAAACAATCATATCCCGCTATTTCTTCCATGAGTTGAAAAGCTGTCTGAGTTGATTTGCTCGATTCTCCCTCAAGAACATCAATGATCTTGACCGAAAATCCACTTTTTTTTAATCCGGTGGCGATCGTTTTCCCATAAAATTGATGAATAACAGGATGCGTAATCACCACGGCATCTTGACCTATACCCAGGCTTTTAAGATGAATTCCAAGCTTGGATAAGAAATCATGGCCTATGAGGATTTTATAGGCATTTTCCTTTAAATCGACACGGACTTTTTTCATTAGAATTCAATCCCTATAATCCTTCCTAGTAAAACGACCAAAGGAAGAATAATTTTCTCGAACAATCCAAGATTTATTAAAATGATAACAATCAATATCCCCATGGCCTCCAATTGGCTGTAAGCCAAGGCCATTTTCTTTGGCAAGAGAGACGATACAAAACGCGAACCATCCAACGGTGGAATGGGCGTAAGATTAAAAACTGCCAAAACCAAATTCAAGAATACTGCCTCTTCGAGCATTTTGTAATATCCATAAGAAAGATCGAATCTGAGAAATTGATAAAAGAAAATGGCTAAAATAATGTTCATGCCTGGCCCGGCTAATCCAACCCACATCATATCCCTCTTGGGGTTACGTAAATTTAAGAAATTAACTGGAACAGGTTTGGCCCAGCCAATAACAAAATTGACGTATCCCAAGCTTCGTAAAATCCAAAGGGCTCCTGGCAAAATAACTGTTCCCAAAGGATCTATATGTTTAAACGGATTGAGCGTCAAACGTCCGGCTTCTTTCGCTGTCGGGTCGCCTAATTTATAGGCCACCCAACCATGAGCGCACTCGTGCAGAATCACAGAGAAAAACAATATGAGAATGGGAATAAACGTTTCTACTATCATGGTATTAAAACGAATCTCCTTCTAACGTATTCAAGAGGCCTTGGAATTCACAAAACGATTTGAATCTTGGAAACTACAAGCACAGGATAGGAATATTGACTCGAGGCATTTTCTTCCTTTTTCCCTTCTAACGTAACTTTATAATTCAGGAATCTATCAAGGGAAGGCTTCAAACCCTTAACGTAACAAATGGACTGTCCTTCCATGGTGAGTTTATATGAAATGTATTCTGAGCCGGTCTCATTCGCTTGTTCCAAAATTCCGGACACTGAGAGACTCTCTTCAACAGGCCTCGGAACTTTAACTTGTTTTTCCGGTTCCTCGACCTTACTTGTTTCTTCTCTCCCATCTGGATTTTCTTCAATCTTTTCCCGCTCATCACTTGACTGCTCAACGATTTCATGAGCCAACGCATAAGACTTCACATCTTTAGATTTAAAAACAACAAACTCTTTAGATATCCATCCAAAGCTTTCCTCTACCGGTTTGATCCTGTACCAGCCATCGAGTTTCTCCAGAATAGTCACGGGCGATCCAACCACCAACTGCCCTAATACAGCATATTGAATCCCGGCTCCGGCGCGAACATTCACACGGTCTCCGACAATTTCCGCCTCGTGATCATTTTTCATGACAACATATTTCTCACTGACAAAGCTTTTTGCTTCTTGAGGCAGCTTAATTTTATACCAACTATATTGCTTATCCGTAACAAGGACCTCATCACCTTTTTTTAAAGTACAAATCTTTTCAAAATTTATACTCTGACCCGCACGGACACTCACGTTATTTTCTGTTATCTCAGCAACAAAAGGGAAAGTTTCATTAGCTCCATAACTTTTAAAGCTTACGCAACAAAATAACAATGTAAAAAATATTATTTTCTGAGTCATGGGCTTGAAGGATGACGGGGATATGTATAAAAACTGATACTCTGTCCTATATGGAGAGGATTTGTTATCCATTCCGGCATATAAAGATTTCTTGCTTACGAATAGGCCATCTCACACCGGAAAATATATTACAAAATTTTATGGATAACCATCAAATCGCTATTTAGCAGGTTTAGCAGATTTAGCAGGTTTTGCCGCTTTATTTTCGGAAGCTTTAGCCGCTGTAGCGGAAGCTGTTGCGGTAGCAGTAGCGGCGGCTGGAGCTGCCTCCTCTTTGGTCTTTCTAGCCTTGATCTTAACAATTTTCGTTTTCGGTAACCCTGTGACCGATTGGCTATCCTTCCAAAGACCTTTTTTCATTAATTCTTTGATCCGTTCAATGCGCGTGAGAACAGTTCTTTGCTGAGCGCCTGCTGTATCAATTCTTAAAGAAGAGTGTAGCGACATATTAAAATCTCCTTACTAAACAATCATTATATTTTTTTTTCAGTTTATTAAACAACTTTTGCGCCGAATCCTTTTGTGCGAATTTCCCGATACAGACAATGGAATACTTGCCCTTGGATAAAACAAAAGTTTCCTGCCCCATTTTCTCTTTCAGTTTCTTAGCCTCTTCTTGGGCTCGATTTTCCAACTTAAAAGAAGCAACTTGTATCGTAAACTCCCCATTCCCAAAGATTTCTTGCGCCTTGAGAGTCTCTTCTTGGAGAGGTTTGACCTCATTCTTCTGTGTTTTTACGCTTATAACCTCGGTGTTCGCCTTTATCTCATTGGCACCTACAAGCTTCTCCCGCGAAGAAAAAGTTTTCTGTCCTTCCGTTTGAAGCGGATTCACATCTATGGCAACCGGCTGGGCATTATAAACATTCAGATTATCTTCCATTAGGGCAGAATCTGTCTTGACAATCGTTTTTCCTCTCTCCACTCCAAAAGAAAAAAATAAAACCAGCGCCATAACAAAAAGAATGACTAACACAATAATATTTTCTGGTGAAAGTGTCAAGTTTTTAAATAGGGAGCGCGGATTCTCCTGATCTTGAGAATTCTTTAACGCCCCTGGGAAAAGTTCAAATTGGGTTTGGCACTTAAATTTATTTATCATGGGATGTATTATTAATATTTTTTTCAGTCGCACTCAAGTAATTTCTAAATTTTTTTTGTTTAGAAAGCGCAACGAATATTTTAACAACATCAGGATCAAATTGCGTCCCGCTATTCCGTCGGATCTCAACAACAGCCTCATTGAAAGAAAATCTTTTCTTATAGGGCCTCACTCGTGTCATGGCTTCAAAAGCATCCACAACCGCCATAATCCGAGCGCCTAAAGGAATGCTGTCTTTTTTCAGGCCCGACGGATAACCGGATCCATCATATTTTTCATGATGATATAAGATAATCGGCAAAACGGGTTCTAAAAATTTGACTCTTTTCATTAATTCAACGCATTTTTCTGGATGAGTTCGAATCACTTTAAATTCTTCAGGATTCAACCGCCCGGTCTTAGATAAAATATTGTATGGTATATCCAACGCCCCCGTGTCGTTCAGGATACTCACATAATACAGGCTATCGATTCCTTCCTGTCCCATCCCCAATTTTTCCCCCAAATTCTTAACGATCTTAAAATAAACAGGCGTATGCTTTGCAATGACATGTCCGTGCCGTTCCAGCATCCTTCCGATAAATTCGATGCTGCTTAAAATAATTTGCTGCTGATCTTCACACAACTGCACATTCTTAACAGCGGTCACAGACTGTTCAGCGAGAACTGAGATCATTTCTTTGTCAAACTCACTAAAAGGGGGTTCGTTTTTCTCTCTTCGAACAAAAATAGCGCCTATATTATCATCGGCAACCAAGGGAATACCTATGAGGTGCGGCTCAAAGATGGCGTATCCCTTCGTTACATCCAACTCTTCTTTAGTTACTTTAGCTATATCTTTTTTCTTGTTCAAGAAAATATTAATTTTGTTATCAAAGATCGCGATCATAACAATTTGCTTTTTTTTCGGTTCCAAAATATAGACGCTGGAGGAGCTCGCATTAATAAACTGACACAATAGTCGAGTCAAACGCAAAATAAGCTCCTTCACATTATAAGTTGAATTAACCAACCTATAGACCATGTGAACCGCGGATAAAATCAATTTATACTTTTTGGTAAGGGTCGAAGAATTTCTTGTGCTCATCTAAAGCGTACCTGTCTGTCATCGAAGCGATATAATTACAAATAATACCGTATTTAGTTTTTTGATCATATTCTGTTCCACGACGATAAACAGAATATGGCAACTGATTGGGATTTCGATCATAAACCTCAAAGAGATCATTGATAATCCGCCGCGCTTTTGAGGTCATTCTCTCAACCCGATAATGATGATATAATTTCTCATTAATCAAATGTTGTAGGGCGTTGCGTTGCTCTGTCATCGTTGGGCTAAAACCGATGACGGGTTCTTTAAAATTCTTAACATCATTTGACGATTTAAAATCAAGTCCCTTTAACTTCTCCTCAGAATAGGCTAACAAATCTTTCGTCTGCATATCGATCAGCACCTTAACAATCTGATATTTCATTATCTCTCTGTCTTTACTCCTCAACAACGGGCCGACCTGCTGATAGGCCCTCAACCACAAATCACTTTCCGTCAAATCCTCCTCGGTAATGCACCCGGATGTCAATCCATCATCAATATCATGGGTCAAATAAGCGATGGAATCGGCGATATCCACCACTTGGGCCTCAAGGGTTGGCCCCTTATCTCCAAATCTTTCGATAATCCCGGGCTCATCATAAATTGTCTTGTGTTTAAGAATTCCAACGAGAACCTCTTCCGTCAGGTTAAGTCCGCTGAAATCGGGATAACGCCTTTCAAATTTTGTAACGATTTCAAAACTTCGGATGTTGTGATTGAACCCCGAGACGTTTGCCGCTTTCAAGATTTCATTAAGGGCATGTTCACCGGCATGTCCAAACGGCGGATGACCTAAATCATGCGCTAACGCAATAGCTTCGATAAGATCTTCGTTTAATTGTAAACTGCGCCCAATTGTCCTGGAAATTTGAGCCACTTCAATGGTATGCGTCAGACGCGTCCTGTAATAATCCCCCTCAAAGACAGGAAATACCTGAGTTTTATATTCCAGTTTTCGAAAAGCCTCAGAATGCACAACTCGATCACGGTCGCGCTGATAACAAGTTCTTATTTCATGTGGAGGCTCATTATGTTCCCTGCCACTTGAATCTTGGCTTTTCATCGCATAAGGCGCAAGAATCCGTTTTTCCAGCTCTTCAATATCTTTTCTTGTCCGCATTTTTTAATTGATTGTATAATGTTTTTAAAGACTGGGAAATGACTTTTGTATTGCCTGTCACAGGCATAAAATTCATATCCCCCTTCCACCGGGGTACGAGATGAACATGTAAGTGCCCTGGGAATCCAGCCCCCGCGACCCTTCCGAGATTAATACCAATATTATACCCTTCGGGTTTAAGGACGCAATCTAATGTGACCTTTGTAGCTTCCAAGAGGTCAAATAAATCCTCTCGTTCTTTTTTCTTCAATTTGCTTAAATCATTAACATGTCGATGAGGTACAAGGAGGACATGCCCATTGTTGTAGGGATAAAGATTTAAAACCGAATAATTATGTTGTGTCCGGACAAGGATATAATTTTCTTTATCTTTCTTCTCGCCAAAGATCTTGCAAAAAACACAAGCTTTGTTTTCTTGAATCACTTGGGTGATATATTTATTCCGCCAGGGGGCCCACAACTTGTCCATCGCTATTTGACCTTAATAATATTTCCCACAATTTTATGTTCTTTGATTTCAAGAATTCCGTATGAACAATACGGTGAACAAACAAAATCATTAGGACTTCCCGGATTGAAGTACAAGATACCATTAATTTCTTGATTAAACGGACAATGGGAGTGCCCAAAAATAACAACATCTAATTTGTCTTTCTTGAATTCGCTCTGAATATTAGCCAAGGCATGATTAGCCGCCCCTTGTCCATGACATAGACCGAAAAAAAAACCTCCCCATTGAAAAATAAGACGCCTGGTGAGCTTGGAGACTAACGATGGTTCATCCATGTTCCCGTAAACGGCCTTAACCTCTTTTATCTGAGTAAAAATTCGCAGATCCTTTTCCGAACAAAAATCGCCGGCATGAACAATGAGATCAACGCTCTTAAAATCATTCAAAAGCTGCTTTGCGATCACGCGGGAATGCGTATCTGAAACGACACCTATTTTCATCGTAGAATAAACGGCTTATCAAATAAGGTTAGCAGGGTGTTTAATTCCCCCTCATTCCATATCCAAAATCTTTCCTGCAAGGCTTTCAGCCTCGTATTTTCATCAAGATCTGTTAAGGAAATAATTAAAAAACGATCCGGCTTTTCTCCGGTTTTCTTGACCTCCGATAAAACAGCATTGACATCATTCTCCCCGAAACTATCTCTTTTAGGCACAATAAACCAGACGGCATCTGAAGACATGGCCTTGATCACATCAACTTGAAGCCCTTCTTTATTTTTAATTCTTAACGGCACGATCTCTTGGAACAACGGCAGCTTATATTTTCGCCCGTTCAAATCAAAGGCCTCATTGTCAAAACACGAAAGCAACTCCATAATTCTTGACGAAAAATCTTGACGAGAAACAGCTTGAAAATTTTCAACGCCTTGATGAAACTCTTCCTTAAATTGTTTTCTCAGTTTGTCCGGCAAGAACTCAACATCCTTCAATCGTTTCTGATAAACATATTTGATCCAATATTTAAAAAGTTTGTCATTAAAGTAGTACGCACTATTATTCTTGGCAACAACCCCTAATTCCAAAAGATGATTCATTCTTTGTTTCAAGAGATTTTTCTTGACGCCGAGCTCTTCACAAATTTCCTCACAAAGCTCGTCCATTTTATGCTTCCCGTTTGATAAGGCGATCAAAACCGATGCCGTGAGGCGGTTGCCCTTACCGCCACAAAGTTCGTTAATAACAAGTTCAAAGTGCCTGCCGATAACCCCCCAACGGCTGAAAATGGTATTTTCGACCGCTTGGGACAACAACGGCATGTAGATCTCGCTCTGTTTATGGACCGCGCTCAGATTAAAGAGTTCCTGGCAGATTAAATTCAGATAAAGCGGATGCCCGCCGGTAAAATCTGTTAAAAAATTACGTAATTGCGTTCCCAGTTTGATCCCCTTCAAATTATGGTCTATAAATTCCTGACTGGTTTGAAGATCAAAGGCATCGACCATGACAACCTCAAAATTGCCAAACAAAAGAGACAATTTTTCTGATAATATTTTCTTAGCCAAACCCGGATACGAGCTTGAGAAAATATAAAAACATCTCTTTTGGGTCATGATTTTCTTCCCCAGATCCTGAAAAGCGGTCGGGGAAACAAATTCTTCAAGGTCATGGAACTCATCTAAAATCAAAATACAAAATTTCCCAGTTTCATTTGTATAAATTTCCGGCAAGATCAACAAACCATGAAACGCATCAAGGGGTTTCCCTCCATTGATGTCCATTTGGATCCTCTTAATGACTTCAATGGTCTGGGGGATAAATTTCTTTGTGCTTTCCAAAAACAGATTCAGGTCATCGTAAAGGGGGAGATTCTTACTTTTGGAGAAATAATAGAGGAGGCTTCCAACAAATTTGGAAAAAAAGTAATTAAACTCTTTATTTTGTAAATCCAGATAAATGGTGGTGACATCAGGGTCATCGAGATCAGAAATGAATTTTTGTAATATGGCGCTTTTACCAACGCATTTATTTCCCAGGAGCGCCACATTCTGGCGATACCCCTCCTTCAAATCAATCACCCGCCTTTTAAGCAAATTTAAAATCGGAGTACGTCCAAAAAAGTTTTGTTCCTGATCGATAAAACTCATGGCAAATAATAGAGGGGATTATCTTCCTTTAAATTCTTTCTAATTTCAAAATGCAAATATCCTGAGTCGTTCGGATTTCTTCCCACCAAAGCAATCGGGGTTCCCTTAAAGACAAGATCCCCCAAGGAAGTTAGCAATTTCGCATTCTGGGTGTAGACCGAATAATATTCGTCCGCATGATCGATAATAATAGTGTACCCATACCCGTTGAGAAAATCCGCAAAGACAACCTGTCCGGTACGGGTCGCTTTAACTTCTGTTCCTTCCTGCGATTGAATATCTATTCCCTTATTTATCTGAAGTCCGATCCGTTGATGAAAATATCTTAAAATATCGCCTTTCAGCGGCCAAATAAAATCATTTTGACGAGCGTCGATTTCTAATGGAACTTCTTTAATAGCATCGGCTCCAGGAATGAAAACGAGTTGATTCTTCTCAATTTGAGCGACATTGGGAATACTGTTGGTTTCAATAATGTCGCTGATAGAAATATCATACGTCTTAGCGATACGCCATAATGTCTCCCCACGTTTAACTTTATGGTAAACCCCTTTTTTTAAGGGTTCATGGGGCTGGATGACGCCCTCCTCAAGGGTTGTGATGGAGGCGCACCCTGAAAACGACACGAGAGCAAGGGCACTCAAGAGAAAGAACAGATCAACACGTTTTTTCATGGTCAAAATAAAAGCGAGGGACGGGAATCGAACCCGCGTTCTCAGCTTGGGAAGCTGACATTCTACCATTGAATTACCCTCGCATATATCTTTTTAATTCCGTCGGCAAAAAACTTCCTTTGACAAGCATCCTTTAAACAACTTTATAGTCTGCGAAACGTTTTCCGCTTCACATATAGCACGGCAAACAGCCACACGATCAACCCCGATGGAAAGGATACTGTCTATATTTTCCAGATTGATTCCTCCGATAGCAAATACCGGAATCTGAATGTCTCTATAAATCTTGGCTAATAATTTCATCGGCATAGGTAAACGGTCAGGTTTTGTCATTGTCTTAAACACTGAACCGAATCCTATATAATCGGCGCCTTCTCTTTCAGCATTGATAGCCGCCGACCAGGTTTGACAAGAAGCTCCGATGATAGCCTTGCTCCCCATCATCTTTCTGGCTATTTTAATAGGTATGTCCTCTTGACCTAAATGAACCCCCGGTGCCCCGCTAGCCAAGGCAAGATCCAGACGGTCATTAACAAGAACAGGAATTCGTCGGCCCGGAATTTTCTGAATTCGACTCAACAGTTTCAATATATCCCTGGCTGATCCGAATTTATCGCGTACCTGAAGAATATCTACGCCGCTATGCACCGATATTTTAGCAATCTCAAAGAGCTTGTCGTCATCATTGACCTGAGCGTCCAAAATCACATACAGTTTAGAATCTTTCAACCATTTTTCTCTCAAGCCCATAAATTTTATACCGAATCTCTTTCAATTTTTGCGCTGTCTTCTTTTGAAACAATTTACTAAATTCTTCTAGAACACGGATAGACTCTTTCACACGTTGGGAATTAGCATAAAAAATATCTTCTATCTTTTCTCTCCGGGCCTCAGCAGGCGTTGATGTTTTTCCTACATCCCTCTCTATATCCCTGGCGTGAACAAGCTCTTTAAGTTCCAAAGAACGGATACAATCCGTTAACTGGTGACGGATACCTTTGTAGGTTTTCGTTAAATCTCCCGCATCCATAATAAATCGACTGATATCCTCGCAGACTCTTAACCCTTCTTTAGCTCGGTTAAAATTGGCATCAATAATCCGAAAGGTACCTTTTTTCGAAAGAGACATACTATAAACCAAAATGGGGACATGAAGACAAGGTTTTTAATTTTCTTATTAATCGACACTCAACGCGTAAACGGGGAATTATTTTTCAGCATATCTTTTAAGAACCGTCTCAATAATACTAGTTGAAGAACTGCCCGGAATATATCTCATGTATTCCACCTTCCCTCCGCTCGCTTTCACGATATCACTTCCAGCCACGTCTCTTCCCTTCCAATCCGACCCTTTAATAAGAATATCGGGTTTTAACGCATTAATCAGATTAAAAGGCGTTTCGTCTTGGAAAATCGTCACATGATCCACACACGCCAGAGCGGCTAATACACCCGCCCGTTCTTTCTCTGCCACTATTGGCCGTTTAGGACCTTTAATTTTCTTTATAGATTTATCTCCATTTAACCCAATAATTAAAATCCTATCCGGTTTCTTGGCTTTCTGGAGATAGTTCACATGACCATAATGAAGAATATCAAAACAACCGTTCGTGAAAGCTATGCTTTTTCCTTCCCGGCGATACTGCGCAATTCTTCTCTTTAGACTAACCAAACTGACAATTTTTTGTTTTGTATCCACGCGCATCTATTCTCATTCTTGCCCCAAGGGTGTCCTGCTGTGATGACTATTTCTTTTCAATAAAATGGTTTTCAACCAATTCACACAAGATATGTTCGATACACAAATGGGCCTCTTGAATTCTGGCGGTGGAACGCGATGGGACAATCAGACTAATATCTGATAATTTAGCCAATTGACCGCCATCACGTCCTGTCAGAGATACGGTTTTTAGCCCCATGCGTTTAGCTTGTTTAATGCCTTCAATCACGTTTTTTGAATTTCCGCTCGTTGAAATACCAAAGGCCATATCTCCCCGCTGTCCCAAACCTTCTATTTGACGAGAGAAAATAATGTCAAAGGTATAATCATTGCCTAAAGAAGTTAAAATAGAAGTGTCCGTTGTCAAGGCAACAGCCGCCAGGGCCCGCCTTTCCTTTTGAAACCGCCCAATCAATTCGGCAGCGATATGTTGGCTGTCCGCCGCTGAACCGCCATTGCCGAAAAAAAGAATCTTGCCCTTGGCTTCAAAAATCTTAATAATTTCCTGAGAGACTAACACAATTTTCTCAAGATTCGCGGTAAGGGATTCCTGTTTGACGTGAATAGATTCCTGAAAAATTCTTTCAACGGCTTGTTTCATCTCACTCCCCCTTACCCGAAAAACACCTTGGCTGTTTCATAAAGTTCTCTATCCACTGTCTTTCGTTTTCTGACAGCGTCTTCAATATCCACGTATTTGATCTTATTGTCATGAAGACTCACCATTTTCCCAAACTTATTCTCAACAATCAGCTCCACGGCTTTAAATCCAAACCGTGTTCCAATAATACGGTCATAGGCCGTCGGTGTTCCTCCCCTCTGTATATGCCCGAGAACACTGACGCGTGTTTCATAACCGGTTTTTTCTTCTATTAAGTTGGCAATCAACTCTCCCACATTCCCCACCCGTGGACTTTCAGAAAGACTATGATCCCCGACTCTTCTTTCATAACCTTCAATTTGGGTCCCCTCTGAAACAACAATGATACTAAAAGTTTTTCCGTGCCTATGCCGGTTTCGGATTGAGTCACAAACGCTCTCAATCTGGACAAGATGCTCCGGGATCAGTGTATAATGCGCCCCACCGGCAATCCCCGCCTCAACAGCAATCCACCCTGTATGCAATCCCATGACCTCGATGACCATAATCCGGTGATGACTCTCCGCTGTGGTGTGAAGACGGTCTATGCATTCGGTGGCTATATTGACGGCCGTATCGAATCCAAAGGCGTAATCCGTACCCGAAAGAGCATTATCAATGGATTTAGGGACCCCCACGACAGGGAGCCCTTCCTCTTTATATAAGCTTAAGGCAATCTTTAACGTGTCCTCACCACCGACAGCGATGAGAGCATCTATGCCATTACGCTTAAAGTTTTCTTTGATCAAAGCTATTTTTTCTGGTTCTAAAGGCGGTATAATGCGGCTGGTTCCCAGAATGGTACCGCCACGGTCGAGAATTCCGGATGTCACCCTCAGATCCAGAACGCGCATATCATTTTCAATCAGTCCGTTCCATCCATTCTTGATCCCTGTGACGACATACCCTTCGTCCATAGCCTTTCGGACAACGGCCCGAATGACAGAATTCAATCCCGGACAATCAACCCCGCCTGTTAAAATCCCTATCTTTCTCATATCCCATCCTTTGAATTAGAAAAAAGACGCTTCTAAGCCCGATATCCCTGAAAAGGCAAGTGAGAGTCCGTTTTTTCCTCCCCCCCTTCTTTTTCTTTACAACGTCTAGAATTTATCTGTTCAGGAAGGATTTTCCCGACATAAACGGCCACATTAATTGACTGCTCAATACCGATGGTGTCCTGGATTTTTTGCTTAACAATATCCTGGACGCGTGAAGTTACCTCAGGGATATTTACCTCGACTGTTAATATCAATTTAACAACCGCCTTCAACTCTTTCTTGGTCGCGGCAATATTCACCTTCACTTCTTTAACTTCATTCAACTTCGAGACTTTTTGCCTGATAAGATTTTCCAGGGCCACCAAAGAGACGCTGACACGCCCGGAAGGATTATCAAAGGCAATGGTCTTTCCTCTCTTTCCTTCTTCAGAAACAATTTGATATAACAAATAATTCTCGAATATCAAGACAACGGCGAGCACACTGAGAACTATTTTTGTCGTCAGATTGTACGGCATGTCATGCAAGATATGCGCCACCGTTTCTAACCTCAGCCAATCTATGGCAAGAAATAAAAAAAGGAAACTCAGAAACAACACCAAGAGCACACAACATAATAGGAAAACGCGCATAAAAAACTTCATTTCTGCCCCCTCTCAATACCCTGAATATTGATATTAACACTCTTCAAATGAATATCGACCGTCTTGGCTATAACGGCTTTAATGGTCTCCTGAATTTGCCTGGCCATATCCGGAATATTCAAACCATAGCGCACGATTACTTTGACATCTATCGTTACCTCATGGTTTTCGTCAATAACGACTTCAACGCCAGGGATATTTTGCCGGCCCAACAGTTCCCCAAAATAATCAGAAAGGGTTTTGGTAATCAAACTAACCCCTTCGATATCATTGATGGCGGATGATACGATATCGGCTAAAACTTTCTTGTGGACCTGGACACTTCCAAAATCAAGGCTATCATCATTTTTCACTTATGCGCCTCCATCTCATTTTTCTTAATTTTCTCGAGGAAATGGGTCGTCGCTTTCCCTTCCAAGAATATTTGATGCTGTAAAATCTCTAAATGCAATCCCGTGGTGGTTTTAATCGGGCTTATATAAAACTCCTCCAAGGCCCGTCTCATAATACTGATGGCCTCAGAACGATTCTTACCAAAAGTAATGAGTTTGGCCACCATCGAATCATAATAAGGGCTTATCTGATAACCCGGATAAATATGGGTATCCACTCTGACCCCGTTGCCTCCAGGAATATTCAATTGTTCAATTTTCCCAGGACAGGGGACAAAATTATTTTCGGGATCCTCCGCGTTGATCCGGCACTCAATGGCCGCTCCATGAAATTTGACATCATCCTGTTTGATCTTCAACTTTTCTCCTGACGCTATTTTGATCTGCTCTTTAACAAGGTCTATCCCAGTGACCATCTCGGTCACAGGATGTTCAACCTGAATGCGCGTATTCATCTCCATGAAGTAAAATGCCCCGTTCTTATCCAAGAGGAACTCAATGGTCCCAACACTTCTGTAATTTACGGCCCGGGCAGCCTTCACTGCCGCGTCACCGATTCTCTTTCTTAACTGACTATTTAAAGCGGGGGATGGGGATTCTTCCAATAATTTTTGATGCCGCCTTTGAATACTGCAATCTCTTTCCCCCAGATGAATCACGTTGCCATAATGGTCAGCCATAATTTGAAATTCAATGTGCCGCGGGTCCTCGATATATTTTTCTATATAAACATCCGGATTGCCAAAGTTAACACCAGCCTCATTTTGAGCCATCCCAAAGGCGCTCACTAAAGTCACGTCATTATGGCAAACACGCATGCCCTTACCGCCGCCGCCCGCCGCCGCTTTGATAATAACAGGATACTTTATTTTCTTGGCGATACTGAGCGCCTCTTCCTTGGTCTTGACCACCCCTTTCGCCCCCGGGGTCAACGGCAAACCAATCTTATGCATCGTTTCTTTAGCCATGACTTTATCCCCCATGGCCCTGATGGTTTTTGGACTGGGACCAATAAAAGTAATATTGCAGGATTCGCAAACTTCAGCGAAGTGCGCATTTTCGGATAGAAAGCCATAACCTGGATGAATAGCTTCAACGTCTGTGATTTCAGCCGCAGAGATAATGGCGGGAATATTCAGATAACTCTCAAGGCTTGGGGGAGGACCGATACAAACAGACTCATCCGCAAAGCGGACATGCAAAGAGTCACGGTCAGCTTCTGAATAAACGGCAACGGTTCGAATGTTAAGTTCGCGGCAAGCGCGTATAACTCTTAAAGCGATTTCACCGCGGTTAGCGATTAGAATTTTTGAGAACATAAAATAATAAGAATCTAAAATCGAACTTCTATATTTTAAACCTGTAGAGAAATCAAAAACATTTCTTCCCTGCCGATAGAAAAATACAAAATAGAATATCTGAAAAAAAAATTACTTTTGGATGTGGAACCATCCTTCCAGAGAGAAGAGTTTCTATTGAAGAAGATAAAATTTTAGAGATTTGAAACATGTAAAGTTAGCAAAATCTTGAACTGAATATTATGGAAACTCTTAAGAACATACCAGAACACAACTCAACAAAAATTTTCGCCTAATACACCCTATTCAATCCCTAAACAGGCTCGACAAGAAAAAGTGTTTGGCCGAACTCAACCGGTTGCGCGTTATCCACCAGGGCCTCTACCACTTTCCCCTTCACTTCGGATTTGATTTCATTCATCAATTTCATAGCCTCAACGATACAAACCACCTGACCGACTTCTACCATCTGACCAATTTCAACAAATACCGGTGCCTCTGGGGACGGGCTCCTGTAAAATGTCCCAACCATCGGTGATTTAATTTCTTTTTTATTAGTGGCTTGCGATGTTTCCGGTGTTTTTGCTTCGGCCTTCCCACCGTAAGGCTCCCCATAATACTCAGCAGGCCTTCTGTAAGACGGCTCAACCACCTCACTGGATGCTTTCTTGAGCTTAATTTTCGTCCCTTCACGTTCAATCTCAATCTCGGCAAGATCATTTTCATTCATGAGATTGATCATTTCACGAATTTCTTTTAAATTCATTTTTGCACCCTTTCGACATATCCTCCAGATCTTGTATCGATTTTTATCCAATCTCCCATGTTAATAAACAAAGGCACCTGTATCGATGCTCCCGTATCAATCACGGCGGGTTTTGTCCCGGATCTGGATGAATCTCCTTTAAAACCAGGTTCAGTCTGAGTAATCTGGGCTATGATGAACGTTGGTAAATTGACCTTAAGAACTTGATTATGATGACAAACAGCGACAATTTCGAGATTATCCTGCAAAAACTTAACAGCATCCCCTAGGACCCCCTCAGGGATTACCATCTGCTCATAGGTCGCACAATCCATAAAATGATAGGAATCACCGCTTCTATAAAGATTCTGCATTTTTTTTTCTTCTAAAGGTACGTCATCCAATTTGTCCGCTGACCGAAAGGTTCTTTCCAAAACCTGTTGGGTTTTAATGTTTTTTAACTTGACCCTGACAAACGCGCTCCCCTTGCCTGGTTTGACATGATTATATTCCAAGACGACATAAATAGCATCATTGATCAATAGCCCGATACCTGATTCTATTTCATTAATGGATATTGTCACTCAACACCTCACACCCTTCTTTAGTTACCAAAACCATGTCTTCTATACGAATACCGAATTTATCAGGAATGTATACGGCCGGTTCAACTGTGATAATCATTCCTTCTTTCAAAACGGCAGTACTTTTCTGCGACAAACGCGGGCTCTCATGGATTTCCAACCCGACTCCATGGCCAAGTGCATGACCAAAATATTTTTCTAACTTTTGTTTTTCTAAATAGTTACGGGCCGTTTGATCAATCTCTCCTACGGGGATACCAGATTTGATTTTACCTATGGCCTCCAACTGTGCTGCCTTGACAAAATGATAAACTTCCTGAACGAGCGGGGATATTTTACCTAAAAAGAACATACGTGTCAAGTCGGACTTATAGCCTTTTAAATCAATTCCCATGTCGATCAAAACAGAATCATCCCGGCGAATTTTTCTTTCCGTAACCTTGGCATGGGGATGGCAGGAATTAGGGCCGGAGGCTATAATGGGGGCAAAAGAGAATGTAACCCCTTTTGATCGAACGAATTCTTCCAGCTTAAAGAAAAGGGCTTTTTCGGAAATACCTGGTTTAACGGCTTTTTTTAAGAATTCATGGGCTTGCTTATGAATTTTAAGCGCCTTAATAATACTCTCAATCTCCACCCGTTCTTTAACCTCGCGGAGATCCTCCACAATATTATTACCCTCCACCAAACGAATTTCCTTAGGACACTCCTTTTTCAGAACTTTAAACGTAGCCAAGGTCATATGTCGTTCATCAAATCCTATCCTTCTGACATGCATAGACTTGGCAATCTGAAATAGCGTTTCATGGATCGAATTTTCGTAACGCTTAACGCTAATACCTTTAAGACTTTTCTCCGCCTCAAGGACATAACGAAAATCCGTTATATAGAAAACCTTCTTGGGGCATATCAATAACCAGGATTCCGAAGAGGGTGTATAGGTAAGATATTGAATGTTAACGTCTTTTGTCACAAGTAAGGCATCTATTTTCTTCTGCTCAAAGACGTTAAGAATTTTGTTAATTCTGGGATTACTCATCAATTTAGGGTGAATGATCCTCAACTTGGCTTCTTGATTATGTTAACGGCTGCTTGCAAACCCAGGACATAACTATTCACCCCAAATCCGCTGATCTGCCCGTGGCAGACGGGAGCAATAAGAGAGGTATGGCGGAATTCTTCCCTGGCATAGATGTTTGACAAGTGAACCTCGAGGGTAGGGACATCGACCGCGGCAATAGCATCTCGGATAGCCACACTCGTATGGGTATAGGCTGCTGGATTAATAAGGATAGCACTAAATTTTTCTTCCTTGGCCTTACCAATGGCATCCACGATCTCGCCTTCATGGTTTGATTGAAAAATCGTCAGAACAACCCCCTGTTCCCCTGCTGTTTTCTTTAATAAAGCGTTTATTTCATCAAGGGTTGTTCGCCCATAAATATCCGCCTCCCGCTGCCCCAACAGGTTTAGATTAGGTCCATGGATCACCAATATTTTCTTCACTTTCCCCGCCTTATTTTCGTGCTTACTATCATGCGCGAGACTACCTCTCAGCCTCATCTACGAGCATGACAGGAATCCCATCTTTAATAGGATATTTACGCCCGCATTCCCTGCAAAATATTTTCCCGTCTCTTAATTCGACATCGCCACGGCATGCCGGACACGCTAATATATTCAAAAGCTCTTGATCAATCATGGGCTTTCTTCCTTTTCTGCGTGTTCGACATAATTCATTTGCAACTCATAGATCGAATTTTCCAAAAATTGCGCCTCTGGCTTCGTCAGATTCCCTTTAGTCTTATCCCGCAACATCACAAGAGTATCAATAAGATATTTAGCCTGCTCAAGATTTACTTCAGGCTGATTCGTTACTGGATTAACAACCTGTCCTAAAAACACCATAGTCTGAAAAGCCAGATTTGAGGCGTATTCGAGGAAATTCACTTCACCTCTCGTCTCCGGAGAAGCTCTGGGCTTCTCTTCTGAGTTTTCTTGAATGTGCTGCGTCTGGGACTGATGGGAATCCTTTTCTTGTTTCAATGTAGAGTTTAATCGCTCCTTATCTTGAGCCACGGATTCTTTCCACGATTCATCCACGTATTTTTCTTTATCCATGACTCTGAACCTTTCCATTCTTTTAAAAAAACAAACAAACAGCAAAATAAAATATCATTATAAAAGATTATTGTCAATAAGCTCCCCCACTGCAGGCATTCGCATGAGGGCGCACCTAGGGATTATCAATGCCTTTCAAGAAAGACTAAGCCAACGTATTCTTAATCATTTCGGCTATATACTTCATGACGTCCGTTTGAGTCACGATACCACAAACAACGCGTCTCTCATCCACAACAGGTATACAACCGCATTTTTTCTCCCCCATCTTATCAATGGCATCAGCCAAGGAGGCCGAAAGATCCATAGCAATAGGATTCTTCGTCATTGTATGGGAAATAAGGTATTCATCGAGGATATCCTTCTCATAAAATATTGTCCCATCTGGATGAATTCTGGGAGAGCGGATACGGTAAAGATCACGCTGCGTAATAATCCCGACAAGCCTCATGTCTAAATCTACAACAGGAAGATGACGAACCTCATGAATGCGCATTTTTTGTTCGACAGAACTAAAAGGATCATCGACATAAACCGTCACCACATGCTTTTTCATGACCTCTTTTAATGAAATACTATTAAAAGTTTTTCTCAGAGACATCATTTCATCACGATTTGCACCCATTGTTCCCTCCTTTCTTTGTTACTACGAGATAAAAGATCCTTGGTATTATTGATCTTCAAATGAAATAAGAACATTAAAAGTCAGCTCCGGGTAAATTTGATATTCTTGAGGAAAAGGGGCAAACGGAACAGACTCTTCTACCATATTTAAACCAATATGACGCAAATCATTATTAGCGGCTGTTTTTTCATCAATAATCTTGATTTGCTTCAGCCTTCCATCTGATAGCAAAACAAAAGATAAATACACGCTCCCCTCTCCGAATTCTGGACGGTAGAGTTTCTTTTTATAAGCACATTGTAAAATTTTCCGTTTCATGATTCCCGTAAAAGCCACGTAATTTGGATTCGTAATTTTCTCCATCTTAAAGATGGGAATGCTGATTTTACGTTCCGACTCCAGAATCTTAATTTTAGGGACCTGTTTCTGACTAAAACTCACGTTATCCGTGGCTTTCGAAACATCCCTGATTTTATTACCTAAAGACGAAAAAAGATTCGGCTTTTGTAAAGGAAGTTTAACCCGCCTTGAAAACTTCTCTTCTTTAATAATTCTCAAATTCTTGGCATGGGAAGTGTTCTTGTTTTCTTGTTTCGTTTTTATAGCTTGATAGGTAACCTCAATCCGTTTAAGGGATTTCTGAAAAGGCCTGGCTGGGGATAGAGAGAAAAAAACAATCCCCACCAAATGAATAAAGAAAGAAAAAAAAAGGGCTTTATAAAATAAAGAATTTCCCATACCTTGGTCGTCCCCGGGGGAGGCTTAAGAAAATATTTCTTTAGTAAAATAAATAATGAAGCGCATCGTATCTTTAATGGGACGGATCTTACTTTCTTCATCGCGATAAATCGTTTTTACAGGGACGGAATGAATCCTGCAACCTTTTTTGGAGGCCTTGATGAGAATCTCCGTCTCGATCTCAAAATCACTGGACGTTAAACGCAAGCCTTTGAGGATATCCCCGCTAATAAACCGAAAACCACATTGTGTGTCCGGGATGAATTGTTTACATGCCAATGAAATAAGACAGGACATAAAACGGTTCGTCAGAAACCGAACTAAAGGCATTCCTTGCGGATTCTTCATGCGATTTCCAACAATAATGCTCGACTTATCTTTCTTGGCCAATGCGATAAATTGATCTATATCCTCAACGGCATGCTGGCCGTCTCCATCCATAACCATGATTCCTTCATAACCCTGTTTTAAGATATAATCGAATCCGCTTTGTAAAGAACTCCCCTTACCTCTTTTTTGTTCATGCCGGATCACCCAAGCCCCCTGCTGTTCGGCTATCCGTCCGGAGTTATCGGTAGAACCGTCATCCACCACCACAACATCGAAAGATTTCGCGCGCAGCGCGTGAACAATAGCGCTGATCGCGTAAGACTCGTTGTGAACAGGAATGAGAACACAAATTTTCATTTCACACAAAACTCCCTGAACATGAGCCATTGAGTAGGGTATTCCCGAATTTTCGTTTCGATCACAGAAAGATATTGCCGCATAATAAAAAATAAAGTCTCTTGCGCGACAACCCCTTTTGACACGATAGGAGGATATATCGGCTGACTGACTGTCAAGGTAAAGACTCCTTCTTGATCACGAATAAGAAATACCGGGACGATCGGGGCTCCTGTCTTCTCAGAAAGAATGGCTGCTCCTTTTGGAAGAACGGCCTTACAACCTAAAAAATCTATCACTTCACCATTATTACTAAAATCACGATCTCCCACGAGTGCGACAATTTTATTCTCGGCTAAACACTCCAAGCACCTACGCACCGCCGTTTGGGTAGGAATAATCGTTATCCCCTGTGATTCCCTTTGATGATTAAATAAATCATTAACCGGCCTTTCTTTATGCGGTAACGCAACGGCAGTCATCTGATAACCCAGAACACTTAATAAAACGGCCCCCAATTCCCAATTTCCTATGTGGGCCGTTAACAGAATAACCCCCTTCTTCGCTTTCAAGGCCTTATCAATGCGTTCCAAATGTTCAATTTTGATGTTGTTTTTAATGTACTGCTGGTCGATCATTTTCCCCATTCTGAAAAACTCAATGAGATATCGGCCGAAATTTTTGAAGACATCCTTCGTCAAGGCTGATAAATCTTCTTCTGACTTTTTAATTATTTTCAAATTATTTCTTACAGCCTTTCGGTCGTTCGGCGACCAATAGTAATGCAAGACTGAAAGGAAATTGGCTAATTTGTAAGACGTCTTTAAGGAGAGATGGTTCGTGAGAAACTGACCAAATTTATACAAAAAATATTTAAACATAATCTTCTGTAATAGCGTTCTTGGGGAGATCGCCCGGCTGGCTATCGCTTTGCCCTAAAATCAATCTTGTAACATTCAAGGCGGCATAAGGTTTGGCATTCTCATAGGCCGCTTTGCTCATAGCGGCTAAACGCTCTGGAGACTTCAAAAGGAGTTCAATTTCTTCGCCGATATCATTCGTATCATCAATACGCATTCCTATCCCTTTATTGATAAGAAAATCCGTATTACGCATCTCTTGACCGGGAATCGGGTTGACAATGACCATTGGCAAACCTTTGGCCAAACACTCAGACGTGGTCATTCCTCCGGGCTTAGTGATGATTAAGCTGGCCAATTCCATAAGTTCGTCCACATTCGTCGCGAACTCAAACGTCAATAATTTCTTTTCTGTCTTTCTCGAATACTTCTTTAACGTGTTTAAAATTTTCTTATTAACTCCTGCCAGGACGATGATCTGAAAATTCATTCTTACTTTCAACAGAGACTTGACAATAGATTTGATCGGACCTAATCCCTGCCCTCCCCCCATAACCAGAATCGTAGGGACATCTGGATCCAAACCAAGTTTCTGGGCAATGGGCCCTCTATCCAATTGAGCGGCAAATTTTAAACGCATCGGAATCCCATAAACTTTGATGGCATCCGGGTTGACGCCTTTTCTGACAAAACGTTCTTTGACTTCAACGGAAGGCACAACATAATAATCCACCCCCTCATTCAGCCAGTAAGAGTGCGGAGAAAAATCCGTCAGGACTCCGATCAAAGTAACATTAAGATTATGCGCCTTTTTATAATCCGCCACCATCCCGCAAGGAAACGCCTGGGTGCAGACAACCGTATCCGGGTTATACATCTCAAACAATTTAGCAATTTTCGCGTGGCTTGTTTTATGAAGAAAATTCTTAATGGACTGGGATTTTTTGACTATTTTAGGATTGTCATACAGATAATCCCAAACTTTGGGTGTCCTTTTAATGACACTCAAATAAGCCCTATTAACGACTTTTTCCAGAAGAGGATAGGTATACCCAAATCCGTTAATAGCCGGGGCTTCAATCGTCGGGTCCATCATCCGCAATGTCTGCTGGATAGCCAAAGTAGCTTGTCGATGGCCCGAGACTTTCGTTATATACATCAATAAAATGCGTCTTTTTTTATCTTTTTTTGACTGGATCATTTTCGCTTAAATAAAATTTGATTCATTGAACATCCAATGTCCCAAGGACAGCTAAGACCTCCCCAACTTTTACTTCTTGACCTTCGGGAACTAATATCTCCTTTACGATACCCTCAGAGGGAGCCGCCACATTAAAAGTAGCTTTATCCGTAACAACCTCCAGCAGATCATCGTCTTTTCTAACGTAATCCCCGATGTTGCAATGCCAACAGGCCACCGTGGCTTTATCAATCCCCTCACCCAACTCAGGGAGAACAACCCTTCGCATGCCTCGCTCCTTCTCTAAGACATAACCCTCTTTCACTTAACCTACTCTCAATAACCGCAAATTTTCCCTGGTCATCTCCACTTTCCTTCAGAGTTAACCCAAACGCTTGACAAAAATTTGATATCACTCTTTTTTTGACTTCATTCATGTCAATGATACCCCGCTTAATCTGAGCCATAGATGTCATCTTTACATCCATCCCGCACGGCTTAATCATCGAAAATAAGGCTAAATCCGTATTCACATTTATCGCCAGACCATGATAAGAAATCCATCGACGCACACCAATACCAATAGAAACAATTTTCTTTCTTCCGATCCAGACGCCGGTTTTTCCATCAAATCTATGTGCCACTATACCAAAACAATTTAATAAATCAATGGCAACTTGTTCTAATTTGCACAAATACGCCCTCAGATCTTTCCCAAACACCTGCAAATCCAATATCGGATAAATGACCAATTGACCCGGGGCATGCAGTGTAATATCTCCCCCTCGATCAATCGGCAAGACTTCAATACCTCTTTCATTCAATTCTTCCGGAGAGATCAATATGTGTTCGGCCATTGCTGACCGCCCCAATGTCAGAACCGACGGATGTTCACATACATAAATAATGGAAGGATGCCCTTGCTGTACTTTCTGGACATATCGTTTTTGTATCTCATACGCCTTCTTGTAGTCGATAAGCCCGTCATCTTTGATCTCACACAATATGTCCTTCTGCGTCTGCAACAATACCCTATCCTTCCAGATAAATGAAAATACTATTTGCCACCTAAAAGAATTAACCCCGTCCCATAAATAAATTATGGAGCAGGGTTACGGAAAGTTAATTCTTCAAACGTTACAATTGCCCTTATCGCTGATAAACAGAACCGCGTTGCCATAGCCGAAAAGGAAGTTATTCAAAATCCCCCAATAACTGCTGGAACTCCTCGACATTCCTTACCTGCGCAAACGCCTCCTCATACGTAATAAGTCCTTCTTGATACAAGATTTTCAAAGACATATCCATCGTATGCATACCATACTGCAGACCCGTCTGGATAGAGGTTGGGATTTGCTCGACAGCTTGCTCACGGATCAAATTCCTGACAGCCGGCGTGGCCACTAATACCTCTGAGGCTAGAACTAAACCTTCGCCTCCCGCACGGGGAATTAATATCTGCGAGACAACCCCTTGAATACAAGCGGACAACTGTAAACGGACCTGCTGCTGTTGATGGGCTGGAAAGACATCAATAATACGCTCAATGGTTTGGGCCGCGTCCGGTGTATGCAATGTCGCTAAAACTAAATGACCTGTCTCAGCGGCTGTTAAGGCAGTCGAGATGGTTTCTAAATCCCGCATCTCACCGACCACAATAACATCCGGATCCTGACGCAGACATCTCTTCAAGGCTTCAGCAAACGAATGCGTATCGCTATAAACTTCCCGCTGCTTAATAACCGCTTTCTTATTTCTATGCACATATTCAATCGGATCTTCAATACACGTGATCATGCAGGCACGCTCTTCATTAATCAAATTAATCATCGAAGCGAGCGTCGTTGTTTTTCCAGAACCAGTGGGACCCGTTATCAAAACAAGCCCACTTGGTTTACGAGCAAATTCACTAATAGCGGCCGGTAATCCCAACTCATTTAGGGAGGGTATATATAAAGGAATTCTCCGAAAAGCCGCCTCTACGGAACCTCTTTGAATATGAATATTCACCCTAAACCTGTCTATCCCTTCTAACGATAAAGAAAAATCGAGTTCCCATTCGTTTTCAAATTTTTCTTTCTGAACATCTGAAAGGATTCCATAAATACTTTTTTTCAGTTCATCTTTCGTTAATGGTCCATAATCCGTCGACATTAATCTTCCATCTATCCTTAAGACCGGCGGACTGTTTTCTGTCAAATGTAAATCCGAAGCTTTACGCTGAATTGAAAGTTTGAGGAGTTCTTTTAAATCTACCATCTCATCTCCTGTCCATTGGGATCACACAAAAGCCCCATTGTAAAAAGAATTCGGATTTGATGAAAAGCTCTGAGAAATAATCTATGTTTGGAATGAGTAAGAAAAATCCTTTGAGAAGTTTCATGGATTAAACCTCATGAGGAACGTAATACTGCGTTAGGCTTAATCAGAAGCGATTAACGAATAGGATGCTTCCTAATCCATTCAGCTATCCGTTTAATGCCTTCTTGAATGCGTTCTTCAGAGGTCGCGAAACTTAACCGTAGAAAACCTGGCGCACCAAAGCTGTCTCCTGGAATAACAGCGACATTAACTTCATCCAAGATACGCTTGGCCGTGGTTTCCGAATCCCCCAGGCGCGAGAAATCACAAAAAACATAAAATGCGCCTTGTGGCTTAATATAACTAATTTCTGAAATTTTATCAAGGGCGGAGGTCATTATCTCACAACGTTTTTTAAATGCATTCCTCATCGAAAGAACATTTTCTTCGGAAGCCTGTAGAGCCTCTAAAGCAGCCGCTTGACTAATAGAGGTAGGATTGGAAGTGGAGTGATCCTGAAGTTTCTGGATATATTCCATAATATCTTGACGACCAGCACAATAACCAATTCGCCAGCCCGTCATAGAATAAGCCTTCGATACCCCATTGACGGTTATCGTTAAATCAAATATATCTTTATTTAAAGAACCGATAGACGTATACGGTGAGGTATCATAAATGAGCTTTTCATAAATCTCATCACTAATGACAAATGTATTATTCTTAACGCAGATCTCAGCGATCTGCTCCAGTTCCTTTTTGGAGTACAGCATTCCTGTAGGATTAGAAGGTGAATTAAGAATCAACAATTTTGTACTACGGGTAATGTTCTCTGAAAGTTGTTGGGGAGTGATTTTGAAGTTTGTTTTGGCCGATGTTTTGAGGAATTTGGCAGTAGCTCCGGCTAATTTAACCATTTCCGGGTAACTTACCCAATACGGAGACGGGATAAGAACTTCCTCTCCGCTATCTGCTAAAACCTGGATAATATTAAAGAGAGAATGTTTAGCCCCGCATGAAACAATAATTTGAGAGGCTTTATAGTTTAGGTTATTATCCCTTTGAAACTTTTTAGCGATGGCCTCTCTGAGTTCAATGGTTCCAATTGTTGGGGTATATTTTGTAAAACCGGTCTCAATCGCCTTAATTGCGGCGGCCTTGATGGAATCAGGGGTGTCAAAATCCGGTTCGCCGGCGGCAAAATTAACAACATCATATCCTTGGGCTTTAAGCGTTTTAGCCTTGGCCGTTATAGCCAGTGTTGATGAACCAACGATATTTTTTACTCTACTATTAATATTAAAAGTCAACGTGCCCAATTTATTGTCCGGCTGTCTTTCGATGAAATATCTTTTTGATGCCACTAAATTTCTTCCCAGACTTTTCAGTATCTTGTTTGACAATCCCCTTTTGATGCTCCACTTTCAGAGTATCTTTCTTCGATATGTGCTCTTTAACTTCTTCATGTTTTTCTACCGTTGCCTGTGCTTCAATCACATCCGCTTTTGAAAACTTAGACTTTAACTCCTCTGTCTTAATTGCGGCTGTTGATTTTGGCTTGCTGACAATAATTTCTGCTTTCTCTGTAAGCTCCAATAAAGCCAGTTGAGCGTTATCACCTCTCCGGGTTCCAAGAGGAATAATGCGCGTATATCCGCCGACACGGTTTTTAAACCGTACGGCGGTCTTTGAAAATAAATCGCTAACCAATTTATGGTTGCACAAAATAGAAAAAGCTCTTCTCTTATTAGCCAAAGTATCCTTTTTCCCTAAGGTAATGAGCTTCTCAACAAGTTTTCTGGCCTCTTTAGCTTTCGCTTGAGTCGTACAAATCCTCTGTTGTATGAGCGTCGCCTTGGCTATGTCTCTGATCGTGGCCTTTCGCAGGCTTGAATTCCTGCCTAATCTATTTCCTGAAATTCCGTGTCGCATATTATTCCTTTTTCTTTAATTTTTTCAAGTCTATCTTCATTCCCAAGTTCAACCCCATAACCTTCAGAAGATCATTGATTTCAGTTAAGGATTTTTTGCCGAAATTACGGAAAGTCAATAATTCTGATTCAGTCTTTCGAACCAATTCTGAAATGGTTTTAATATTGGCATCTTTCAAACAGTTAGCACTTCTTACGGACAACTCCAATTCTGAAATAGGAAGACGCAACTTTGCATAAAGAGCCTCTTCTTCGGCGGAAACTTCCTCTTCTTCCTCTTCTTCCTCAGGAAGCTGACCATAGCTCACAAACACATCCAAATGTCTCTGCAAAATATTAGCGCCAAAGAGTAAGGCCTCTTTTGGGTTAATGCTGCTGTTCGTCCAAATCTCAAAAATCAAACAGTCATAATCTGTTCTCTGACCGACACGCGTATTTTCCACATGAAAATTAACTTTCGTTATGGGGGTAAAGATAGAATCTATCGCGATAGTCCCGATACCACTTGTATCCTTTTTATTCATATCGGCAGGCACATACCCACGGCCTCGGGAAACCTCCATTTCTAAGTGAAAGTGTGTGTCCCGTGAAAGCGTGGCTATATGGAGATCAGGATTCAATACCTCAATCGTCTCATCGCAAATAATATCCCCGCCCTTTATTTCCCCTTTTTTCTCAGCTTTAACATAAATGGGTTTTGGGATTCGCGAATGAGATCTGAGAACCAATTGTTTAATGTTAAGAATAATCTCTGCCACCGATTCCATAACACCGGGTAAAGTAGAGAATTCATGTTCCACGCCGTCAATCTTAATGGATGTCACGGCGCTCCCTTCAATCGATGACAACAAAATACGTCGCAAGGAATTACCTAACGTCACACCATACCCACGCTCAAACGGTTCGGCGATAAACTTTCCATAGGTGTCTGTATAACTTGCCTCATCACAATCTAGCCTTTTGGGCATTTGAAAATCACGCCATTTAACCCCCATCTTTGCCTCCTTCAATGTGAACGTCGATACTCCCCGCTTGCGGCCGAGAGCTTGATTTAAAAATTTTATCTTGAATAAAGCTCAACAATGAGCTGTTCGTTTACAGGATAACCAATATCTTCCCGTTCAGGTAGTCTTTTGACGTTAGCCTTAAAATGATTATGATCCACTTCCAGCCATGTAGGAACTTTGCGTTCTTTGCAGGCCTCAATATTATCTTGAACAGTCTTTTGACCCTTCTTTTTAAATCTGATAAAAATTTCATCATTGGTTTTAACCAAGAATGAAGGAATATCCACGCGATGATCATTAACAAAAACAAATCCATGGCCAACAAGTTGCCTGGCCTGTCTTCGAGAAGAACAAAAACCCAGTTGATATATCACGTTATCCAGACGTCTCTCAAGAAATTGCAGCAACATTGAACCAGTAACACCCTTTTTCTCAGTTGCCATCAAAAAGTAATTCTTAAATTGTCTCTCAACCAGACCATAAATGCGTTTAACTTTTTGCTTCTCTCTTAATTGAATACCATAGTTGGACAACTTCACACGTTTACCGCTCCCATGCTGTCCTGGAGCATAACTTCTTCTCTCTACAGCGCATCTATGCGTCCCGCACCGTGTCCCCTTCAGATTGAGCTTTTCACCCTCTCTTCTGCATAATCGACAACTTGAACCAACATATTTACCCATGAACCGCTCCTCCTTAAACTCGACGTTTCTTCCGTGGCCGACAACCATTATGCGGCAATGGCGTAACATCTTTAATGGAAGTTACTAATAATCCATTAGCCTGCAAAGCTCTAATGGCCGATTCCCGGCCAGAGCCTGGCCCATTGACAAAAACATCAACACTTTTTAACCCTAAATCCTTTGCTCTCCTAGCCGCATCAGAAGCAGCGACTTGAGCCGCAAACGGTGTCGATTTCTTGGATCCGCTAAAGCCGACAACGCCCGGCGTTGACCATACGATAACATTACCCTTTTTATCAGTAATCGTAACGATCGTATTATTAAAAGTAGCTTTAATATGCGCATCCCCTGTGGTGATTCCTCTAAGATTTTTCTTCTTAGACTTGTCTTTTTTCTTAACTGTTTTCTCCATAAATCATGCCTTTTTTTATTTTCCTTAGAATTGATATATTCAGTCAATCCCTCTTCTTGATTTCTTTCTTCAAGAAAATCTGATTATTACGGCTTCTTTGTTTTTGCACCAACAACGGGTTTTCTTCCCTTACGCGTCCGAGCATTTGTTCGGGATCTCTGTCCCCGTACCGGCAATCCCTTCCTATGACGTGATCCGCGATAACTCCCAATTTCAATAAGCCTCTTAATGTTTTGACTGATCTCTCTTCGAAGATCGCCTTCCGTCACATAGTTAGTTTGAACAATCGATGTTATTCTAGCGATTTCCTCCTCGGTAAGATCCTTAGCACGCCGATTGCAATCGATATTCGCCTGCTTTAATATCTCACGACTTATAGTCGGCCCTATTCCATAAATATATGGTAACGCAGCTTCTATTCTTTTTTCTTTCGGGATGTCAATACCCAGTATTCTTGGCATAATTTTACCCTTGCCTTTGTTTATGTTTTGGATTAGAACAAATTACTCTTACGACGCCCTTCCGTCGAATAACTTTGCAGTTGCTACAGACTCTTTTAACTGACGACTTAACTTTCATTACTTCGACGTCTCCTCTCTTCTTTTACGAGGTTAAGATTCCATTCATTGTGCGCAGGTCAATAAGACACGTCGAAAACCTTATTTACACCTAAACGTTATTCTTCCCCTCGATAAATCATAAGGTGAAAGTTCCACCTTCACCACATCCCCAGGAAGGATGCGGATAAAATTCATCCTAATTTTCCCAGATATATGGGCTTCAACCACATGACCATTTTCCAATTCTACGCGGAACTTTGCATTTGGCAATGCTTCTTTAATAACACCTTCGACTTCTATCAAATCTTCTTTGGTCATATTTCCTATTTGTAAAATTAAACAATGATCAGAGAATTTATTTTGTTAATATTTCTGGACCATATTTGGTTATTGCTATCGTATGCTCAAAATGCGCTGATGGTTTCCCATCTTGCGTCACAACAGTCCAGCCGTCCTCTAATATCTTTATCTGCCAACTTCCCGCGTTCACCATGGGTTCAATGGCAAACACCATACCTTCTTTCAAAATAGGTCCCTGATGGGGATCACCAAAATTCGGGATTTCAGGCTCTTCATGTAACATACGCCCTATCCCATGCCCAACGAAATCCCGAACAACGGAAAAATTACTGGTTTCAACAAATTTCTGAATCGCGTTAGAGATATCAGACAGACGATTATTCTCTCTCGCTTGTTCAATGCCTTTCATCAAAGATTCGCGCGTAATTTCTATCAACCTGCGCGCTTCTTGGCTAATTTCCCCAATACCCGCCGATATAGCCATATCCGCATAGAAATTTCTATGAATAATTCCGACATCCAGACTGACAATATCACCTTTTTTCAAAAAACGCTCTGATGGAATCCCATGCACCACCTCTTGATTGAGTGATATACAAACACATCCTGGGAATCCACGATACCCCTTAAATGCCGGCTTGACATGATGCCCTTCAATGAGTTTTTCAGCTAGCTCATCAACAGCCCTTGTAGTCATTCCGATCTTTAAAGAACTTCTCAATTCATTAACAATTACTGATAAAATCTTACCTGCTTCACGAAGGATCGCCAGCTCTTCTTGAGACTTAATGTTGATGGAAGTTTTCATCTTCATTAAATAATTTCATCAATATTAACTGTACTTCCTGTGAATCTCTATCGGCATCCAGTTTCTTAAGCTTACCCTGCTTTTGATAGTATTCAATAATAGGCCGTGTATTCTTCAAATATACTTTCATGCGTGTTTTGATCGTTTGTTCATTATCGTCACTTCGTTGATATAATTCTCCTGAACACGCGTCACAAACACCTTCTTTTTTGGGTGGTAAATTGATTATATGAAAAAGAGCGCCACAATTTCGACATACACGCCGTCCTGTTAGACGCTGTATAATAACAGGCAGCGTCGACTCCATATAAAGAACATAATTCAACGGCTTCTTAAATTTATTTAAAATCCTATCTAAATCCTTGGCCTGAGTTTCCGTCCTAGGGAAGCCATCCAACATAAAGCCCTTTTCAATGATACTATCTCTGCTTAATTTGTTCTCAATCAATCTCGTTACAACTTCATCAGGAACCAACTCGCCTTTATCCAAATACTGTTTTGCTTCTTTCCCAAGGTTTGTATTATTCTTCATTTCCTCACGAAGAATATCTCCTGTCGATATGTGGAGTATCCGGAGCGCGTCTTTTAAATTATTGGCCAGCGTTCCTTTTCCCGCTCCTGGTGGTCCTAATAAAACCAATCTCATCGTCTACCTCGGATATGACCGGTTTTCATAAACCCATCATAATGACGCGTCAACAGATGCGACTCAATCTGTTTCATCGTATCCAACATAACGCCCACAACAATCAAAACGCCCGTTCCCCCAAAGAATGATGCAACTAGATAAGGAACCTTGAAAGAGGCCATAATTGCATCCGGCATAATAGCAATCGCACATATAAATAAAGCGCCCGCGAGGGTAATGCGCGTCAAAACAAAATCAAGATACTCGGATGTCTGTGCTCCGGGTCTAACTCCTGGGATAAACCCTCCATGCTTTTTCATATTATCAGCCACATCATGAGGATTAAAAACAATAGCTGTATAGAAATAACAGAAAAATACAATTAACAAACCGTATAAACCATAATATAAAAAATCACCTCTCTGTAAGAAACCCGCCACATGTCTAAAGGTTTGATTCGGAATAAAACTGGCTAAGGTTGCCGGGAAAAGAATGATCGATTGTGCAAAAATAATAGCAATAACACCAGAGGTATCAACTTTTAAGGGAATATACGTACTCTGTCCACCGTAAACTTTTCTACCCACAATGCGCCGAGCGTATTGTACAGGGATTCTTCTTTGCGCCTGTGTAATCAATGTAATCGAAATGATGACTCCAATGAGAAAACAGATCATAATGAGTAACGTCAGCGGCTGTAACTGGCTTCCGCTTCCAGAACTTGGAGAAAGAAGCAAAACCAATGTTCTTCCTGCTGAAGGCGCTGATGCGATAATACCCGCGGCAATAATAAGCGATATGCCGTTACCGATGCCTCTTTCCTGGATCTGCTCACCTAACCACATCAGAAGAAGAGTTCCACATGTCAGTGTAAACATCGTTGTGAGGACAAATCCCATTCCTGCGTCTTTACTGACAACTTCAAAATTTTGAAACGTCGAAGGATGCTTAATCCAAAGAGCAATAAAAAAAGATTGAATCAGCGCCAATACAACTGTACCGTAGCGCGTATATTGATTAATTTTGTGATAGCCCGCCTGACCTTCTTTAGCAAGCTTTTCCAGCGCTGGGATAACAGCCGTTAACAGTTGAAGGATAATGGAACTGGAAATGTACGGCATTATCCCTAATGAAAAAACCGTCATCTTATGCATAGCCCCGCCAGAGAACATATTCATCACATCAAAAATGCTCCCGGCTCCCGATGTAGCCATGCGTTGAAAATATTCAGTAAGTACCGCGCCATTAATACCTGGGGTTGGAATATAACACCCGATACGGTAGACAACAATGATACCTAAAGTAAAAAGTATTTTCTTCTTTAGCTCAGGGATCTTAAAACAATTAATGAACGAGGCTAACATGCGCGAAAATTATTTCTTTGCAGCGGGTTTTTCTTCCCCAGACGTTTTATCAAAATTTGTGATTTTACCGCCGGCCTTTGTAATTTTTTCACGAGCCGTTTTGGATAGGCTTTCGGCCTGAATAATAAGCGATTTCTTAATTTCACCATCGCCAAGGATTTTGAATGGCTTATTCAAACTTTTAATTAAACCTTCCGTCTTCAGGAATTCAGCATTAATAACGGTTCCGCTTTCAAAACGATTTAAATCACCTAATTTAACGATTTGATTAAGAATAGGCCGTTTACTTCTAAAACCCACTTTTGGAAGACGTCGAATGAGGGGCATTTGTCCCCCCTCAAGTCCTCGGAGAATACCCCGTCCTGAACGGGATTTTTGTCCTTTTTGACCTCGGCAGGAAGTCTTTCCATGTCCTGAACCACGGCCCCGGCCAACAATTTTTCTTCGTTTTCTTGAGCCTTTTGGAGATATTAATTCGTGCAATTGCATCTGATTTCTTATCCTTGTTATGCCGATTTTAAGCGCATTAAACCATCCATCGTCGCTTTAACGACATTAATGGGATTGTTTGATCTATGACACTTTGTTAAAATATTACGAATCCCAGCTCCGTCACAGACAGCACGAACAGGACCGGCGGCGATAATACCAGTTCCATCTGAAGCTGGCTTTAACAAAACTCTTGATCCCCCACACGCACCAATTATTTCATGAGGGATTGTCGTTCCCTTCATAGGAATCCTGACCATATTATTTTTCGCCACTCCCATCGCCTTACGAATCGCGATCGACACTTCTTTTGCTTTAGACAGACTGTAACCAACTTTTCCCTTTGCATCACCAACGACAACTAACGCGCTAAAGGAAAGTTTCTTTCCGCCTTTTGTGACCTTTGTAATTCGGTTAATGGATATAACCTTCTCAATAAATTCTGAAATTTCTCCCTGCTTTGCGGCAATCGCAACAGGCAAAGCCTTTCTGGCTTCTACCGCCGCCAACTCTATTTCATCAAGTTCTTTGGAAGATTTTGGTGAAACGCTTTTCCTTTTAGCAAATTTTTTCTTAATTAATCCAGCAGCTTCGTCTTCAATGACATCAATTTTCTCTTCTTGATTCTTAAAATCTTTTACTTTATCTTCATTCGATTTATTCATTCGTCTTAAAACTCCATTCCGCCTTTTCTAGCGGCTTCTGCGAAGGCCTTAACACAACCATGATACATGTAACCGCCACGGTCAAAACAGACCTTTATTATTCCTTTTTCTTTAGCCTTCACTGCTACGACCTCACCAAGAAGAGTCGCAGCATTCGCGTTCCCCCCATTCTTGATCTTACTTCGTAAATCTTTTGCCAATGTCGAAATCCCAAGCAACACCCTTCCGGATTGATCATCAATAATTTGAGCATAAAAATTTTTCAAACTTTTATGAACACACAACCTTGGGCGATCTAAGCAACCAAAAATATTTTTTCGTATTCTTTTGTGCCTATATTGCCTTTTAATTTTTTTACTTATTCTATTTTCCATACTTCGTTTCCTTACAATTCTTCTCTTTCTTTTTTCAAAAACCAAAGGATATTCTTGAAATTATTTTGTTACAGATTTTCCTTGCTTCCTTCTAACGGCTTCTCCTAAATATCGAATCCCCTTCCCCTTATAGGGTTCCACTGGTTTCAAATTCCGAATACTTGCTGCAATTTGACCCACTTTTTCTTTGTCTGCGCCTTCTATAATAATAGAAGTTTGTGTCGGAACCATCACTTTAACATCTTTAGGAATTTCAAATTCTACGGGATGACTAAATCCCAATACAAAAACTATCTTGGAGCCTTGCAACTGCGCGCGAAAACCAATCCCCTGAATTTCTAATTCTTTCTTATGCCCTTTTGTAACACCCGTAATCATATTGGCTAACCGAGCCCGAATAGTTCCATGATTCGCACGAGATTGTTTTGTATTCGAATTTCTATTTACCAACAATCGGTCATTGGCTACTTCGACACTAATTCCATGTGGTACACTTAAATCCAATTTGCCTTTCGTGCCTTCCAGATGCACAAGGCTGTCTTTCACATTAATTTTTACATCTTTTGGAACAATTACGGGGATCTTACCTATTCTTGACATAATTCACCTACCAAATATAACACAATATTTCTCCGCCTATATTTAATTGGCGGGCATGTCGGTCATCTAATACGCCCTTTGACGTAGAGATCACAGCTGTGCCCAATCCATTTAAAACACGCGGAACTGATTTTCGTTGTGTGTAAACTCTTAAACCTGGCTTAGAAATTCTTTTGATTCCTGTAATTACCGACTTCTTAGCTTCATACTTCAAATAAACTTTATAAACACCCTGCACGTTATTCTTCATAAGGCGGAAATCTTCTATATACCCGTCCGCTTTGAAGATTTCTAAAATTTTGCCTATCAATTTTGAGGCGGGGATATCCACCGTTTCTTTCTTAACTTGATTGGCATTACGAATATTTGTTAACATGTTACTGATTGGATCACTCAATGACATAACTTCTACCCCTTTAATTACCAGCTTGCTTTTTTAACCCCTGGGATCTCACCTTTCCAAGCGAGTTCTCTGAAACAAATACGACAAACACCAAACCGACGTAAATACCCTTTTGGACGACCGCATAACTGACATCGATTATGCTGTCTCGTCGAAAATTTCGGTTTAATACGAGACTTATTAACTAACGCTTTTTTTGCCATAATTTATACTCCCACCCAATTATTTACTGATCCAGAAATTCGATAACCCGTCGTTTATTACTTCTTGGAAAAAGGCATTCCTAAAAGACTTAAAAGTTCATGCGTTTGTTCTTTAGTTCCTTGATTAAAAACAAAAGTAATATTCATTCCTTGTGTATGAGATACTTTTGCAACGTCAATTTCTGGAAATATGGATTGTTCTTCTATACCCATATTATAATTTCCTTGGGCGTCAAAAGACTTTCTTGATACGCCATTAAAATCTCGGATTCTAGGCAAGGTTACATTAACGAGGCGATCCAAAAACTCATACATTCTTGAACGACGGAGGGTGACTTTGCATCCTATAGACAAATTTTCTCTTAATTTAAAATTGGAAATGGCTTTTTTTGACCTCGTCACTAGGGGCTTCTGTCCCGTGATTATACTCAAATCTTGAACAGCGCTATCCAGAATTTTCATATCACTGATGGCCTTACCGACGCCCATGCTAACAATAATCTTCTCTAATTTGGGGACAGCCAAATAGTTCTTAATACCAAATTTCTCTTGCATCTTAACAATGCATTCTTCTTTATATTTCTTCTGCAATCGCGGGATCATCCTATAGCACCTCGCCACTTTTCTTGCTCATCCTGACCTTGGTTCCATCTTTAAGAATGGATACACCAAAACGGGTTGGCTTATTTGTTTTCTTGTCTAACAGCATAATGTTAGAAATATGAATGGAGGCTTCTCTCTCAATAAATCCCCCCTGCGGATTTTGCTGATTTTTTTTCTGAGATTTTTTTACAACATTGATATGCTCAACAATGGCACGACTTTCTTCAGGAAGAATTCTTAGAACTCGTCCTGTCTTACCTTTATCTTTTCCTGTTATGACGACAACTTGATCATTTTTCTTAATACGCAGCATGTTAAACCACCTCTGGAGCTAAAGATACGATTTTCATATAATTCATATTCCGCAATTCACGCGCAACGGGCCCGAAGACACGAGTCCCTTTAGGATTTCCTGCTTCGTCGATAATTACAACCGCGTTTGTATCAAATTTAACGTATGTCCCGTCTGAACGTCTAATAGGACATTTTGTTCGAACGATAATCCCTCTTGCTTTTTCACCTTTTTTTATAGCGGCCTCCGGGGCGGATTCCTTAATATTAACTCTTACAATATCTCCAATATGGGCACATCGTCTTCCCTTACTGTTAAGAACACCAATCATAGAGGCTTTTCGTGCGCCCGTATTGTCCGCCACATTTAATATTGTCTTCATATAAATCATATAGATACCTCTTGGTACACAGTATTAATTCCCTTTAATGACTTCAAGGATTACCCAACGCTTTTCTTTTGAGAGAGGCCTTGTTTCCATAATACGTACAACATCTCCCTGTCTTGATTCATTCTTTTCGTCATGGGCTTGGTATTTAGAGGCTGCCCTGATAACTTTATTGTATTTAGCATGTTTGTATGTCCATCTGACTTGGATCACGCGGGTCTTATTCATTTTATCGCTAACAACAATACCTTGTAGAAACTTTCTCCTATTTTTACGATTTTCCAAGTCAGTCATCATTAACCTTTCATTTATTTAAATAGCCTTATTTATTTCTTCTCTAAGGCTCTTTCTCTTGCGATAGTAAAAATTCTAGCGATTTCTCTTCTTATAGTTTTAAACCGGGAAGGCTTTTCAACAATCCCCATTTTACGCTGGTAATTAAGTTCAAAAAGCTCTTTCTTCAAACCCTTTTCCTTCTGAGCCAATTCTTCTGTACTTATTCCCCTTAATTCCTTGGCTTTCATAAAATCCCTTCAATTAATATAAAATTATTACGTCTGACTTCCCATTCTTGAAATAAATTTTGTTCTTAAAGGCAACTTAAACGCCACTAACCGAAATATTTTTTTGGCAAAATCTTCCGGGACACCACTCATCTCAAACAAGACTTTCCCTCTTTTGACAACAGCCACCCAATGATCAAGGTCGCCCTTCCCTTTTCCCATACGTGTTTCCGCGGGTTTTTTAGAAACAGGTTTATGCGGGAAGATATTGATCCACAATTTACCTGCGCCCTTCATTTTTCTGGCCACAACAACCCGGCAGGCTTCAATATGATTTGCCTGTATGAGGCCATTTTCCAGAGCCTTGACCCCGTATTCGCCGAAATGCATTTTGCATCCAACAGTTGCAATTCCACGAGTTTTGCCTTTTTGGGATTTACGAAATTTAACTTTTCTTGGCATTAAAACCATTTTATTTTCCTATTTTCACGATAAAACTATTCCGCAGAATCCTCTTTAGCCACTTTGTTTATGACAGCCACAGGCCCTTGTCGTTTAATCTCTTTAATAATATCCCCTTTATAAATCCACACCTTGACACCGAGAAGCCCATAAGTTGTCAAGGCCTCAGCAAAACCGAAATCAATTTGAGCCCTAAACGTTTGTAAAGGGAGTTTTCCTTCTTTATAAACTTCTTGCCTCGCCATTTCAGCACCGTTAAGACGTCCTGCGCATCTGATTTTAATTCCCTTTGCCCCTGCACTCATACAATTGTCAATAGCTCTTTTCATCGCCCGACGAAAAGCAACCCTTTTTTCTAATTGAAAGACAATATTTTGAGCTACCAATTGAGCATCGACAGAGGGATTCTTGACCTCACGTGGTTCGATAGAAATCTCTTTTGAGGATATGTTTGCTAATTCGGCCTTTAATCGATCTATGTCCGCCCCACGGCGTCCAATGATTACCCCCGGCCTAGCTGTATGAATGATAATTTTAACTTTTTCAGCCAAACGCTCAATAACAATTTTTGAGACGGCAGCCTGAGCAAAACGTTTTTTTATAAATAATCTAATCTTTTGATCTTCGATAACATTTTTTCGAAACTCATTTTTATCCGCAAACCAAAGGCTTCTCCAATTTTCGATATAACCAATTCTTAAAATAATAGGACTAACTTTTTGACCCACGTTTTTAACCCCTCATTTTGTAATTAAGTCGAGTTCGATTATTATATGTGTTGTCTTTTTTTGAATTTTCATTGCACGGCCAAACGATGCGGCTCTATATCTTTTCCACACAGAACCTTGGTTAGCTGTAATTTTAGAAACAAACAGCTGCTCCTCACTTAACCCTTTTTGTTTAGCATTGCTAACTGCAGAACCTAGAATCTTATTAATTGTCTTTGAACAACCTTTATTAAGATGCGTGAGAATCGCCAAAGATGAAGGGACATCCTTCCCTCGGATTAAATCAACGACTTGTCTTGCCCTCATGGGTGAAACTCTTACATATTTTCCTTTAGCTTGTGCTATCATTTTCTTAGTCTTTAATTTGATTATAATTTATTTAATTTAAGTTTTTTGGGCGGCCTTCTTCGCCTTTACCCCGCCATGTTTTCTGAATGTTCGTGTCGGAGCGAACTCCCCAAATTTATAACCAACCATATTTTCTGTTATAAAAATGGGGACATGTTTACGCCCATCATGAACAGATATCGTATAGCCGACAAATTCTGGTGCTATCATTGAACGTCTTGACCATGTTTTTATGGGCTGCCTCTGGCCTGAGCTGATCATTTTATTTAATTTATTCAATAAACCCTCTTCAACATATGGGCCCTTTTTAAGTGAGCGTGCCATATTACTTAGATCCTCTTCTTCTTACGATATATTTAGTTGAATATTTTTTTCTCTTGCGCGTTTTTAACCCTTTTGCAATCTGTCCCCAAGGTGAAACCGGATGAGGATTACCTTGAGGCGCTTTTCCTTCTCCACCACCATGCGGGTGATCAACAGGATTCATAGCGACACCACGCACATGACTTCGTCGCCCTAACCATCGAACCCTTCCTGCCTTTCCGAATGATCGGGTTTCATGTTCCACATTACCAATTTGTCCAATTGTTGAGCGACATTCTATACGAATTTTTCGAACTTCGCTAGAGGGCATTCGGATAAAGGCATACTCACCTTCTTTGGCCATAATTTGCGCTGATGTCCCTGCTGAACGAGCTATCTGTCCTCCCCTTCCGGGTGTTAATTCTATATTATGAACGGCTGTCCCTAATGGAATTCGTTTTAGAGGTAAACAATTCCCTGGCTTAAATTCAATGTCTTTATCAAATGTACTGACTATTTTATCTCCAACTTTCAGTTCTAATGGAGCAAGAATATATGATTTCGCCCCATCAGAATATTGGATTAAAGCAATACGAGAAGAGCGATTAGGATCATACTCAATTGCTAATACCTCCGCTTCAATATCAATTCGTTCTCGTTTAAAATCAATTAAACGATACATCCGTTTATGTCCACCACCACGGAATCGAGTCGTAATGCGCCCGTACATATTCCGACCGCCTGATTTCTTTAAAGGCTTCAATAAAGATTTCTCCGGTCTTGATTTAGTAATCTCGGCAAAATCGGAAATGACCGTATGTCTTAATCCATTTGTTGTTGGTTTGAATTTTTTTAATCCCATTTTCTTAACTTTATATTTCTAATTAAACTGCTGTGGTTATTAAAATTTTCTTTGTTGTATTGATCAAACTTACGTGACATCTATTTTTGAACCTTCCTTCAACGTCACCATTGCCTTTTTCCATGGGGATGTTCTTCCCTGGATATGACGTACCTTCTTTAATTTACCTGGGACAACAGAGGTATTAACCGATTGAACTTTTACTTTATAAATTTCCTCAACAGCCTTTTTAATTTCAATCTTATTAGCGTCTCTTGCGACCTTAAAGAGATATTGCCTCCCAGGTTCAAACATCGCACCTTTTTCTGTACGAAGCAGGGTATTTATAATATCAAAACATGTAATCATTTTTTTATCCGGTCTATTAAACTCTTAAAAGCTGTTTTTGTGAGTAAAACATTATTGTTTTTTAAAATATCGTAGGCATTGACATCAGCGGAACGCATTAAAGTGAAATAAGGGATATTACGTGATACTCTCTCAATACTAGGATCACTTCCATCTAAAATTGCCAATGTTTTACCTTTAAGATTGAAAGTTTTTAGAACTTTAGCAAAATCTTTTGTTTTCTGAAAAGCGTCTTTAAAATCGTCAACACATAGTAAATTTTTTTTCTGATATTTAGCATTAAGACTTTCCCGCAACGCAACCCTTTTAATTCTTTTAGGCAATGTATAACTAAAATCTCGTGGATGTGGACCGAACACAATCCCACCCCCATGCCATAGAGGAGAACGGCTAGATCCAGCGCGAGCGCGGCCAGTGCCCTTTTGACGAAACGGTTTCTTTCCTCCACCAGAAACTTCAGATCTGACTTTCGTTGACGCGTTTCCCTGACGAAGACTGGCCTGGTATTTTACTATCGCCTGATGGACTACACCCGTTTTAGTGTGGACTGGAAACATGTCATCAGGGAGATCAAGAACTTCTTTTTCTTTTCCATTTATATCTATAACGGGAAACTTTACCACTTTTACTATCCTTTGCTCTTTTTAGCCGCAGAGCCAGTTTTGGCTTTACTTTGTTTCATAGGATTAACTTTATGTATTACGATAGATTTCTTTTCATCCAACGATTTAAATTGTCTCTTGAATGATCGATTAATCAAAACATCTCCATGATTATGCCCAGGAATAGCACCCTTAATGATGACTAAATTCTTCTCTACCTCGACACCCATGACCCTTAAACCCTGAACGGTCGTTCTTTTATGTCCCATATGCCCAGGCATATGTTGCCCTTTCAATGTCCTCCCCGGAGCCGTACTAGCCCCAATAGATCCTACCCGTCTATGATGCATAGAACCATGTGTAGCACCACCTCCAGACCAATTCCAGCGTTTCATACCGCCCTGGAATCCCTTTCCAATAGAAGTACCCGTGACATCCACATAATCACCCGGTTTGAAGAAGTCAGCTTTTAGTTCTTGACCAACTTTATAATCTTTATTATCTAAAGAAGTAACCTCTCTAACAATTCTCATGGGTGTGATGCCAATTTTCTTAAAGAAACCACGTCGTGGTTTTCTGACTTTCGATTCCTTGATAGGATCGAAACCTAACTTAATTTTATTGGGAGATTCTTTAAGTTCTAAGATTGTACATGGGCCAGTTTCGACAAGAGTCACAGGAATCACATTCCCCTCTTTATCGAAAATCTGTGTCATTCCAATTTTTTTACCTAATAAACCCTGAATCATATTTTTTTTCTCATTGCTTGATTTCAACATCAACCCCTGCGGGGAGATTAAGTTTTCGTAAGGCCTCCACTGTTTTGGCCGTTGGTTCGACAAGATCAATTAGTCTTTTATGTGTGGCAATACTGAATTGCTCACGCGATTTCTTATCTATAACAGGAGACCTAAGAACTGTATAAAGCTCCTTTTTTGTCGGCAAAGGGACTGGACCAGAAACTTTTGCTCCAGTACGAATTGCCGTATCGATAATTTCTTGAGCCGACTGATCAATCAGTCTATGATCAAATGCTTTTAATTTTATACGTATCTTTTGCATAACTTCTTATTTATCCTTCTTCTCTTACAAGACATTCTCATTTAACAACATTTAAGCGAGAATTTCATGAATTACACCGGCTCCAACCGTACGCCCACCTTCTCGGATAGCGAATCGAAGTTCTTTTTCAATAGCAATTGGAACAATCAATTCAACAATTAATTCTACGTTGTCCCCCGGCATACACATTTCAACACCGGCTGGAAGTTCTGCTGTTCCTGTAACATCTGTTGTTCGGAAATAAAATTGTGGTCTATAACCTTTGAAAAATGGCGTATGCCGTCCGCCTTCTTCTTTCGTCAAGATATATGCCTTTGCTCTAAACTTAGTGTGCGGTTTGATTGAACCTGGATAAGCTAATACCTGGCCTCTTTCAATTGCTTTCTTATCAATACCTCTCAAAAGAAGCCCGACGTTGTCACCAGCCTGCCCCTGATCCAATTCTTTACGAAACATTTCAACACCAGTAACGACCGTTTTAACGATTTCTTTTTTAACACCAACGACATCGACTTCTTCACCAACTTTAACTTTTCCTCTTTCGATTCTTCCGGTAGCAACTGTCCCACGCCCTGAAATTGAAAAAACGTCTTCAACAGCCATGAGAAAAGGTTTATCAAGCTCTCTGACGGGTTCAATTATATAATCATCCACCGCTTTCATCAAATCTAAAATTGGTTTTACCTTCACAGGATCTTCAGGGTTTTCTAAGGCCTGTAACGCGCTACCTCTAATAATAGGCGTTTTATCACCATCGAACTCATACTTTGATAAAAGCTCTCTCAATTCCAATTCAACAAGATCTAAAAGTTCTGGATCTTCAACCTGATCACATTTATTCATAAACACAACAATGTAAGGAACGTTAACTTGGCGGGCCAAAAGGATATGCTCTTTTGTCTGAGGCATAGCCCCATCGGTAGCGGCTACAACTAAAATCGCGCCATCCATCTGAGCAGCACCGGTAATCATGTTTTTAATATAATCTGCGTGCCCGGGACAGTCGATGTGAGCATAATGTCTTTTTTCTGTCTGATATTCAAGGTGGGCAATGTTGATTGTAACGCCACGTTCTTTTTCTTCAGGAGCATTATCAATGGAATCATAACTTCTAACCTCAGCCAATCCTTTTTTATGTAAAACCATGGTAATCGCTGAGCTCAATGTTGTTTTTCCATGATCGACGTGACCAATCGTACCTATGTTTAAGTGTGGCTTATTTCGTAAAAATTTTTCTTTAGCCATGGTAATACTCCTCCCTTTTTATCAAAAAACTTCCATTCTTTATCTATTAACTTTTTTGGTCAAAGCACCTTGTTTTTCACCTATAATTTTATCAGCGATATATTTAGGAACCTCCGCGTAATATGCAGGTTCCATGGAAAATGCCGCGCGTCCCTGAGTAAGAGAACGTATGGCATTTACGTAATTAAACATCTCTGCTAAAGGGACTTCGCATCTGGCAGTTTTTATTTTCCCACGCGTTCCAAGATTAGTAATTTTTGCCCTTCGAGTATTTAAATCCCCAATCACTGTTCCCATAAAATCTTCAGGACAAGATAATTCAATATCCATGATCGGCTCTAAGAATATCGATCGTCCCTTGTCCAATGCCTCTTTCAAGGCATATTTAGCTGCCAATTGAAAGGATAATTCACTTGAGTCAACTTCATGATATGATCCATCAACTAAAGTAACAGTAAAATCCGTCGCTGGGTATCCAGCTAGAATTCCATTTAAAGAGGCGCTCTTAATACCTTTTTCAACGGCGGGTATAAATTCACGCGGGATAGATCCCCCTTTAATCTTGTTAACAAATACCACCCCTTTACCCTTTTCCTCTGCCGGCTCTACATCAATAACCACATGACCATATTGTCCACGCCCACCGCTTTGAGAAATAAATTTCCCTACAATTCCAGTAACTTTTTTGGTAATCGTTTCTTTATAAGCAACTTCCGGCCGACCGATGTTCGTTTCAAGATTAAATTCCCGTTTCATGCGATCTATGATAATTTCAAGATGAAGTTCTCCCATACCAGAAATAATAGTTTGAGCTGTTTCTTCATCATACTTGACTCTAAGCGAAGGATCTTCATCAAGAAATTTCTTCAACGTGAGCCCTAGCTTATCTTGATCGGCCTTAGTTTTAGGTTCTATGGCCATAGAAACAACCGGTTCCGGGATTCGCATATTTTCCAAAAGAATTTTTTTGTCTTGATCACAAAGTGTACTACCGGTTTTTGAGTCTTTTAAACCAACCAAGGCAACAATTTCTCCGGCGGAAGCCTTTTGAACAATCTCTTGTTTATTCGCATGCATGAGAACTATCTTAGAGATTCTTTCTTTAGTCTCTTCCGTTGAATTATAAACCTGACTACCTGAATTAAGAGTCCCTGAATATATTCTAGTATAAAATAATTTTCCAACATAAGGATCTGTAGCTATTTTAAATACGAGGGCACTTAAAGGAGCATTAGGGTCAGTCTCACGAATCAACTCCTCTCTTGTTGAAGGGTCAATCCCCTTAATGGGAGGAACATCCAGGGGAGAGGGGAGATAATCGCAGACAGCATCAAGAACGAGCTGAACTCCTTTATTTCTAAGAGATGTCCCACAAAGAACTGGAAGGAATGCATTTTTAATCACAGCTCTGCGTATACCCGCTTTAATTTCACTTGCCGTTATATCTTTCTCTTCTAGAAATTTCCCCATAATTTCGTCATCAGCATCTGACAAACGTTCAATAAGGATGTGTCGGGCTTCTTTGACCTTCTTTTTAAAATCTTCAGGAATTGGCAGGGTATCAATCTGTTTTCCCTGATCATCTTTGTACACATAATATTTTTCTTCGATAATATCCATAATTCCTTTGAAACTATCCTCATAGCCATCTGGAAGTTGAATAGCGGCCGCGTTTGCACCTAATCTTTCATGGATATCACCGAGAACTCGTTCAAAATTAGCCCCTAACCGATCTAACTTATTAACAAAAGCAACCCGTGGAACGCCATACCGATCAGCCTGCCGCCAAACTGTTTCCGTCTGAGGCTGTACGCCACTCGTGCCGCATAAGACTACAACAGCTCCATCCAATACTTTTAAAGAACGCTCAACTTCGATGGTAAAATCCACGTGTCCGGGAGTATCAATAATATTAATTTTTTTGTTTTTCCAAAAACACGTTGTGTTGGCAGCTGTGATGGTAATACCTCTTTCCTGTTCTTGTTCCATCCAGTCCATCGTGGTATTTCCTTCATCAATATTCCCCATTTTATGAATGACACCGGTATAAAACAAAATCCGTTCAGTCGTAGTTGTCTTTCCTGCATCTATATGGGCTATAATGCCTATATTTCTATAATCTTTTAGTGCTGTGTCTTCCATTACTTCCTCAAAATTTTATTTCTTAATAATAATTTATAACTGCCTTTATATTAAGAATGGCAGTACCTTTTAAAATCTTCTTTAAAATTGGCACTGCCATTTTCTACCATCTTAGGTGAGAAAAGGCTTTATTAGCTTCAGCCATCTTATGCGTATCGTCACGTTTTTTTACAGCGGCACCTTCTCCTTTATAAGCAGCCAATAGTTCATCAGCAAGCTTAACATCCATTGGTCTTCCTTTTTTAGTTCGCGCAAAATCTCTAAGCCAGCGTATCGCCAGTGAATTGGCTCGTCCTGAGGGCACTTCAATAGGCACCTGATACGTTGCTCCTCCTATCCGTCTAGCTTTGACTTCTAACTTAGGACGGACATTTTCAATGGCTTTATTAAAGACTTTTATAACATTTGTCTCTTGTGTTTTTTGTTCAAGAATATCAAGCGCTCCGTAAACAATTCCTTCAGCAACAGTTTTCTTGCCATTCTCCATAATTGTATTTATGAACTTAGAAAGGAGTCTACTGCTAAATTTAGGATCAGCTATTGGTTCTCGTTGTTCGGCTTTTCGTCTTCTCATCTTATTTAGTACTTTCCCTCTTAGCTCCGTATTTGGAACGGGATTTCTTACGTTTTTTAACCCCTGATGTGTCTAATGTACCCCGCACAATATGATATCTTACTCCAGGTAAATCTTTAACACGACCGCCACGCACCAAAACAATTGAGTGTTCCTGCAAATTGTGGCCTTCGCCAGGAATATAAGAAGTTACCTCAAATTTGTTAGATAATCTCACTCTTGCAATTTTACGTAACGCCGAATTGGGCTTCTTGGGAGTCATGGTTTTAACCTGAAGACACACACCCCGGCGAAACGGACAATTTGTCAAGGCGGGAGATTTACTCTTCTTTTGTTTCTGTACTCTGCTTTTCCTGATGAGCTGTTGTATCGTCGGCATATTTTACCACTTCCACTTCTCTGTATTGTCTTAGCCCCGTCCCTGCGGGTATCAAATGTCCTACAATTACATTCTCTTTCAAGCCACAAAGAAAATCAATTTTACCAGATGAGGCAGCTTCTGTCAAGACTCTTGTTGTTTCTTGAAAACTCGCCGAGGAAATGAAACTTTCTGTTGTCAAAGAAACTTTCGTAATACCTAATAAAAGCGGTGTCGCTTGGGCTGGCTTTCCTTTCTTCTTTAATATCTCCTCATTAATCTTTTTAAAAGTAACGCGATTCACCTGTTCCCCGACTAAAAGACTTGTGTCGCCAGCATCTTCTATTTTCACCTTCTTGAGCATCTGTGAAATAATCAATTCAATGTGTTTATCATTTATACGCACTCCTTGTAAACGATAAACTTCTTGGACTTCATTGAGTAAATACTCTTGAAGAACCTTGTCTCCGCAAACTCTTAAAATATCATGCGGGACAACAGGCCCATCCGTGAGTTGTTGACCTGCAAAAACTCTATCACCCCTATAAACATTTGGGTGTTTTCCATGAGGGATAGTGTATTCTACCACCATACCCGTCGGACTTTTTACAATAATTGTCCTCCGGCCTTTTTTATCTTCACCAAATTCGACGGCACCGTCTATCTCACTAATAACTGCTGGATCTTTAGGTTTTCTAGCTTCAAACAATTCTGCGACGCGAGGAAGCCCTCCCGTAATATCCCTTGTCTTTCCGGCCCCCCGCGGAATTTTGGCAATCAAATCTCCCGCGCTCACTTCCTGTTTATCTTTAACAAGAATGTGTGCTCCAATAGGAATTGAATAAATACCAACTATCTCCTGCTTATCATCGGTAATGATAATCTGCGGATGATACTCTTGTTTATGCTCAACAACCACCCTTTCCGTTACTCCCGTCACTGGGTTTTGCTCTTCTTGAACCGTCACATTGGCAATGAGATCTTCTGAATTTACACCCCCCTTAACTTCTGTAATAATGGGGATTGTATAAGGATCCCATGTAACAAACACCTGATCCTTTACAATTGTTTCACCGTCGGACGCCTTGATGACAGCACCTTGCGGTAATTGGTAACGTTCAAATTCTCGTCCGAATTCATTATTTATGCTTATAGATCCATTGCGATTAAGAACTATAAATTCTTTGTCTTTAGCGACAACCCGCAATTGATGATATTTTACTGTTCCATTATTCTTTGCTTTATAAAATGATTGTTCGATAGCACGGCTGGCCGTACCCCCAATATGAAATGTACGCATCGTTAGCTGCGTGCCAGGCTCTCCTATGCTTTGTGCAGCTATTGTTCCAACAGCTTCTCCGATTTCAACCAACCGTTGCGTGGCTAAATTCCGCCCATAACACTTAACGCACAACCCACGTTCAGACTCGCAGGTTAAAACACTTCGAATACGTACCTTCTCAATACCAAGGTGTTCGATAAATTCCGCAGTTTCTTCTGTAATTACATCCCCAGCCTCAACAACCTTATGATCCGTCACAATGTCTACAATCGTATCAAGGGCAACACGTCCAGTGATCCGTTCTTTTAAACTTACTACAAGCTCATCTCCCTCGATGATCGCAGAGACGGTAATACCATTTTGAGTTTTGCAATCCTCTTCACCAATAACCATCTCTTGTGCCACGTCGACAAGGCGTCGAGTTAAATAACCTGCATCAGCGGTCTTTAACGCGGTATCCGCCAACCCTTTGCGAGCGCCGTGCGTCGATATAAAGTACTCAAGAACGCTTAAACCCTCACGGAAACTGGCCGTAATAGGATTTTCAATAATTTCACCCGAAGGTTTCGCCATCAATCCCCTCATCCCGGAAAGTTGACGGATCTGCAAACGTGAACCGCGGGCTCCAGAATCAGCCATAATGAAAACTGGATTAAACGGATCCATCTGCTTAAATACCAAATCAGATAACGTTTCTGTGGTATGGGTCCAGACGTCAATTATTTTATTGTACCGCTCTCTCCCGGTAATAATACCTTTTCGATATTGATCTTCTATTTTACTAACTTCTTGTTTAGAATTTTTAAGAATTTCAGCTTTCTGTATTGGAATCGTTATATCTGAAATTCCTATAGAAATACCCGCAAGAGTCGCATAATTAAATCCTAGATCCTTCAAATTATCCAGGAGTTTAATTGTCTTATCCTGACCAAATCTTTTATAACAATTTGAAATAACAGCACCGATTTTCTTTTTATCCTGCAATTCATTAACAAAACCAAATCCCTCTGGTAGCAATTCATTTAAAATGACCCGCCCAACGGTAGTTTCAATTATTGTCGATTTATGCGAGGCTTCTTGTTGTGTTTTCTCTTGTTTTCCCTCTAAAGCTTCTTCTTGTGAAATAATTAAAGAAGGCTTTTCGTCACCCCAAACAGGGAATTTAAGCCTCAACTTAATGCGTTTATGCAGAGCCAACATCCCATCGTTAAAGGCGATCATTACTTCTTCAGTTGAGGCAAAAATCTTATCCTCGTCCTTATCTTTTTCATTTTCCTTGGTAAGATAATAAAGGCCCAATACCACATCCTGTGAGGGCGAGATAACCGGACGGCCATCAGCCGGTGAGAATAAATTATTTACAGAAAGCAATTCTAAGCGACATTCCATTTGGGCTTCTAAGGAAAGAGGAATATGAACAGCCATTTGATCCCCGTCAAAATCAGCGTTGAAAGCCGCGCATACAAGGGGATGAAGTTTGATCGCTTTGCCTTCAACGAGAATCGGGTAAAAGGCCTGAATACTCAAACGGTGAAGTGTGGGAGCTCGATTCAACATGACCGGATGGTCTTTGATAACCTCATCTAAAATATCCCAGACCTCTACTTTGGCCTTCTCGACCATCCTTTTAGCCCCTTTGATGGTATGCACATACCCTTTCTCACGAAGCTTACGGATAATAAACGGCTCAAAGAGCTCAAGCGCCATTTTTTTAGGCAGCCCGCATTGATGTAATTTTAAATTTGGGCCTACGACGATAACAGAACGCCCCGAATAATCAACGCGTTTTCCAAGGAGATTCATACGGAATCTCCCCTGCTTGCCTTTTAGCATATCCGAAAGGGATTTTAAGGGGCGATTGCCTGAACCTAAAACAGGTCGACCATGACGACCGTTATCGAGTAAAGCGTCAACTGCTTCCTGAAGCATACGTTTCTCATTACGGCAAATAATTTCAGGCGCCTTAAGATCTATTAATTTCTTTAATCGATTATTACGATTAATTACACGACGATAAAGATCATTCAAGTCTGAAGTGGCAAACCGCCCCCCCTCAAGGGGAACAAGGGGTCTTAAATCGGGTGGGATAACGGGCAAAACATCAAGAACCATCCAGTCCGGCGAGTTATTAGAACCCTTAAAATCTTCCGCCACCTTCAGGGTCTTAGATATTTTCTTTGCGTTCGTCCCCGCCGGATTAGATTTCTCTAAATCTTTACGTAATTTCTTGCACAAATCATCCAAATCAAGTTCTTTTAGAAGTTCTTCAACCGCCTCGGCTCCAATTTTCGCCTTAAAGGCTCCACCATATTTCACCAAAGCGTCTTGATATTCATCTTCAGATAAAAACTGTTTCTTTTTCAACGGAGTCTCACCGGGATTGATAACAACGTATTCTTCATAATAAATAAGTTTTTCCAAATCTCTCAGACCCAACTGTAATAACGCCGCTAATCGGCTAGGAACGGCTTTATAAAACCATATGTGTGTCACTGGGCAGGCTAATTCGATATGCCCCATTCGTTCTCGACGAACAGAAGATCGATTGACGGTCACGCCGCAACGATCACAGGTGATTCCCTTAAACTTAATCCCTTTATACTTTCCGCAATTACATTCCCAATCTCGAACCGGCCCAAAAATTTTTTCGCAAAAAAGACCGTCCTTTTCAGGTTTCAAAGTTCTGTAATTCAGCGTTTCCGCCTTCTTGACAACTCCGTGAGACCAAGAACGAATCACTTCTGGAGAAGCAATCCCGATAGTAATTCGGTCGCGATTATTAATGTCTTCTGGTTTCGTCATTTTATTTTTTCTTACCTCTTAGTTTTTCAATTATTTTAGATTCATCTGTTTCAGGATTTTCAGCATTCGCTTTAACCATTTTAATATCCAGACACAGTCCCTGAAGTTCTTTAACAAGGACATTAAATGATTCTGGGGTCCCAGGCGCGAGCTTTTGTTGACCTTTGACGATAGCCTCGTACATTCGGCTGCGACCTGTAACGTCATCACTCTTTACCGTCAACATCTCCTGAAGTGTGTATGCCGCTCCATAAGCCTCCAAGGCCCAAACTTCCATTTCTCCAAACCGTTGTCCTCCAAAGTGGGCCTTTCCGCCTAATGGCTGTTGCGTAACCAATGAATACGGTCCAATCGAACGGGCATGAATCTTCTCATCGACGAGATGATTCAATTTCAAAATGTAAATGACCCCCACCGTTACTTTTTGATCAAATGGAATCCCCGTATATCCATCATAAACAGTCGTTTTTCCGTCTTCGGGCAAACCCGCCTCTTTTAAACAGGTACGGATGTCTTCTTCCGTCGCCCCATTAAAAACTGGTGATTCAGCATAAAATCCAAGGGCCTGAACGGCCCAGCCCAAATGAGTCTCTAAAAGTTGTCCCACATTCATACGGGAAGGAACGCCTAAAGGGTTCAAGACTATATCAACCGATCTTCCATCTTCTAAAAATGGCATATCCGCTTCGGGTAGAATTCTGGATACAATACCTTTATTCCCATGACGGCCAGCCATTTTGTCGCCTTCTGAAAGCTTTCGTTTAGTCGCCACATAAACGATAACGCGCTTAAGAACGCCGGCCGGCAATTCATCTCCCCTCCTAGCTCTCTCAATCTCTTGAATTTCCTCTTCAACTAACTCAGCGATCTTGTCATTATAAAATCGAATAACCTCAAGCTCTTCAGAATCTTCAGCAAAGTCTTCTGGTTTAATTTTCCCTAATTTCTTTTTATCAACCCCAAGAAGCTTAGACAATCTCTTGTCTTTCTCTTCCTCAATCATCTGAATTTCTTGTTTATAATAGGCTTTTATTTTTTCAACAGCATCCGATTCTTTTTCTTTATCAAGTTTAGCTTTTCTTCCGCGCTCATTTCTTTGAAAGACTTCAATATTCACAACAACACCTTCTATGCCTGGAGAAAGAGTCATCGACGTATCACGAATATCGGCGGCTTTCTCCCCAAAGATAGCTCTAAGTAATCGCTCCTCCGGCGAAAGTTCTTTCTCGCTTTTGGGTGTTACTTTACCGACTAAAATATCCCCCGCTTTGACATCCGCACCGACTCGGACAATACCATCTTCATTTAAATTAACTAAGGATTCTTCGCTGACATTAGGAATATCCCGGGTAATCTCCTCATTACCTAATCTTGTCTCTCGACATTCAATTTCAAACTTCTCAATATGAATTGACGTGAACACGTCTTCGCGCACTATCTTTTCGTTAACAAGGATAGCATCTTCAAAGTTGTACCCACGCCATGGCATGAAAGCAACCAAAACATTGTGTCCCAAAGCGAGACGACCATTTTGAGTGGCTACTCCATCGGCAATGATTTGTCCTACCTCCACCTTCTCTCCAATATGAACCAAAGGCCTTTGATGAATACATGTATTGGCATTTGTCCGTTGATAATTCTTTAATGGATAAACTCTTTTGCCAACAACAATCTCACTTGCATCAACTTTCGTAACTATTCCTTCATCCTTGGCAATCACAACAACGCCAGAATCGCGTGCGACCTTTTCTTCCATTCCCGTCCCAACATAGGGGACCTCAGGAATCATCAGAGGCACAGCCTGACGTTGCATGTTAGACCCCATCAAAGCGCGGTTAGCGTCATCATGCTCTAAGAATGGAATAAGAGAAGCAGCGATGGACACTAGCTGTTTGGGAGAGACATCAATATAAGCAACATCTTTTGGGCGGACTTTAGGAAAATCCGTTTTGTACCGGCAAAGAATTTCTTTCTCTGTAAATTCTCCATTTTCATTCACAAGTGAACTGGCTTGGGCAACATATTCATGTTGATCCTTATCCGCCGTAAGATATTCAATTTTCTTAGTCACGCGTCCGTCGACGACTTTACGATATGGTGTTTCGATAAATCCCAACTCATTAACGCGGGCAAAGTTTGTCAGAGAAGCAATCAACCCGATATTAGGCCCTTCCGGCGTCTCAATAGGACAGACACGGCCATAGTGGGTGGGGTGGACATCTCTGACCTCAAAACCAGCTCTTTCACGAGATAACCCTCCCGGACCCAAGGCGCTCAATCTTCTTTTATGCGTCATCTCAGATAAAGGGTTTACCTGATCCATAAATTGAGACAACTGACTTCTTGCAAAGAAGTCTTGAATCTGATTTGAAAAGAGTCTTGAATTAATTAAATGATGAACAGTCAGATTCTCAAAATTAGTCATAACCACTAAACGCTCTTTAATAGAGCGTTCAAGGCGAGCTAAACCGATCCGAACTTGATTTTGAACCAACTCTCCAACCGTCTTAATACGACGATTCCCAAGATGATCAATATCATCCGTGTCCCCACGCCCTTCTCGAAGCCCAAATAAATAGCGAATGACTCCAACTACGGTAGTGATATCTAAGACTCTATTATCCAAAGGCATATCCATGCCTAATTTTCGATTGACAATATGACGTCCAACTTTACTCAAATCATAGCGTTTTGCTTCAAAAAATAATCTAAAAAATAAACCATCGGCGACTTCGATTGTTGCCGGTTCGGTTGGTCGCATCTTTCGATAAAAATCAAGCAACGCTTCATCTTTATTTTCCGTATGGTCTTTCTCAAGAGTTGGCTTTAATTTCTCAAAATCATCTCCAAACATCTTTTGCATATCCTCATTCGTTGATAATCCCATAATACGCAAAATTTGAGTGGCCGGAAAATTTCTTCGACGGTCTACATACGCTAACAAAATATTATTAAGGTCATAGCGAATTTCGAACCACGCCCCTCTTGAAGGGATAATGCGCCCATGATAAATGCTCTTTCCGGTAGGATGTAACTCTTCCTCAAATGAAACACCTGGCGGACGCTGAATCTGCGAGACAACAACACGCTCATCACCATTAATAATAAATGTCCCGGTATCGGTCATTAGGGGAAATTCGCCAAAATATACTTCCTGCTCTTTAATATCCACAGGCGTAATCAACCGAAGCTTCACCTTAAGCGGCGCTGAATAGGTCACCCCTCTGCGCTTACATTCAGCGGCTGAATATTTTTCCTTGCCCAACGTATAACTAAAGTATTCTAACTTAATTTGTCCATCATAACTCTCTAAAGGAAATACTTCATGAAAAACTTCTTCTAAACCTTGATCTTTACGCTTTTCAGGTGAGGCATCCCACTGGAGAAAATCTGCGTAGGCAACTAATTGAATATCCAGAAGCGAGGGTAATTCAAAATTGTCCTGAAATTTACTAAAATTCTTGATTTTTAATTTTTTCATTATCTCAAAGTGGGTTAGAGGCGTTTAAGGGTTTAGTTTTATTAAACGAAACCAATTGGACTCATTTTAATTCAACTTTAGCGCCTGCTGCTTCCAATTTCTTTTTAAGTTCTTCTGCTTCTTCCTTGGAAACCCCTTCTTTTACAGTTTTCGGCGCCGCCTCAACGAGATCTTTAGCCTCTTTCAAACCCAAATTAGTTGCCGCTCTCACTTCCTTGATAACAGCAATTTTATTGGCTCCTGCGTTAGTAAGAATAATATCAAATGCTGTCTTTTCTTCAACAGCGGCAGCCGGTGCCCCACCAACCGCTCCAGCGGGCATCATCATGCCAGCAGCCATGGGTGCGGCCGCTTTGATACCAAGCCTATCTTCAAGGCCCTTCACCAATTCAGAAAGTTCAAGAGCTGTTAATCCCTCGATGTTTTTTGCGATCTCTTCCAATTTTGAAGAAAGAGAAACACTCTTTTTTTCCGTCATAGTATCTCCAGACATTTTAACTACCTCCCTTTTTTTCACTTAATTGTTTCAATATAGACAATAATTCAGTTGATTTAGCTGTTAAAATACCAGCCAATCGTGTCAATGGGGCCTGAATAGTCCCCAAAAGCGTGGCTATCAAAATTTGTTTGGATGGTAAATCGGATAATTTCTTCACATCCTCTTTTTTTAAAGTCCTTCCTTCAAGCAATCCCCCTCGAACAGAAATGTTTTCACAATTTTTGATGAATTCGAGTAAAACTTTTGACACTTCTACGGAATCCGCCTTACTCCAGACAAATGCTGTTTGTCCTTTAACCTCCTCAGAAAATTCACTGAAATTCATGTCCTTTAAAACTAACCGCGCAATGGAATTTTTCGATACACAAACATCTGCTCCTGCTTTCTTAAGATTCTTGCGAAGATCACTCAGACGAGATGAATCGACTTGCGTATAATTTAAAAGAAATGTGCTGCTACTGTTACCGACTCTCTCCCTTATACGATCAGCTAAGTATTCTCGATATAATCGGCCAACCTTTTTCATAACGTGATCCTCAATCCGGGCCCCATAGTTGACGATAAGGACAAACTTCTAATCAGATTGCCTTTAACTGAATTGGGCTTACTACGATTAACGGCATCTATTAAATGATTTATGTTCTCAAGTAATTTATCTTTAGAAAACGATCTCTTTCCTATACCGACATGGATGCCCCCCTGTTTATCAGACTTAAATTCAATCTTTCCCGCTTTAATTTCTTTTATAGCCTTAGCGACATCCATCGTAACGGTTCCAGCCTTAGGCGTAGGCATTAATCCACGTGGCCCCAAAATCTTCCCCAGTTTGCTGAGATCTCTCATCATATCCGGCGCTGCGATTACCACATCAAAATCCATAAAACCCTGCTCAACCTTTTCAATAAGTTCCTGCGCTCCGACAAGATCAGCACCCGCCTCTTTAGCCTTTTGCTCAAGTTCTCCTTTACAAAAAACAACCACCTTCACTTTTTTTCCTAACCCGTGCGGTAATGCTACCGTCCCACGAACAGATTGATCGGAAGTTTTTGGATTCACATTAAGCATAAAATGCAACTCAACTGTTTCATCAAATTTCACTTTTGGGAATTTAGCCATATGTTCAACGGCATTATCAAGTGAATATACCTTCTGTCTATCAAACAATTTTTTTACTTCCTTCATTCTTTTATTTATTCTAACCATTTAATCTACCACCTCAATTCCCATACTTTTTGCTGTCCCCATTATCGTCACAATGGCCTGTTGCAAATCAGCAGTATTTAAATCTTCCATCTTCATTTTTGCAATTTCTTCTATTTGCTTTTTCTTTAACTGTGCAATTTTCTCTTTTCCTGCCGCACCTGAAGCCTTGGCCAGATTAGCAATTTTTTTAAGCAAGACTGAGCTTGGCGGAGTTTTTATAATAAAATCGAAAGATTTATCTTTGTATACCGTTATAATAACGGGGAGGGTAAGAGCTTCTCTTCCTTTTGTTTTTTCATTAAAAGCCTTACAAAAACCCATAATATTGACCCCGTGTTGACCTAACGCAGGACCAACGGGAGGCGCGGGGTTTGCTTGTCCAGCAGGACAATATAATTTAATTTGGGCTACAACCTCTTTTGCCATGTCATTCCTTTATATATATATTTACAATTTTTCAACTTGCCAATATTCTAATTCAACTAACGTTGACCTTCCGAAAATGGATAAACTCACCTTCAACTTCCCACGGTCAGGATGAATTTCCATAACATTTCCGTTAAAATTAGCAAATGGGCCTTGAGCAATCCTAATTGACTCGCCTATATCAAAAACAGTCTTTAGTGTCGGCTTTGTTTCCGTATCTACTGTGCGTCTTAAAATAGCATCAACTTCATGATCAGGAATGGACGTTGGTTTTCGACCAGTGCCAATAAAACCTGTAATTCCAGGTATACTCTTGACTAAGGCCCAACTCTCCTTACTCATTTCCATTTTGATGATTATATACCCAGGAAAAAACTTCCTCTCAGTAATACGTTTTTTACCTCCACGGATTTCTGAAACCTGCTCGGTAGGAACAACAATCTCACTAACATACTCCTTCAAAGGTGTTGTGGCTATTTTAGTTTCCAAACCTGCCTTAGCCTTCTCTTCCGACCCTGTTTGGGTATGAACAACATACCATTTCTTTTCGCCCATATTCTTACCTAATAATAAATTTCAAAAGTTTTGAAAGAGCAAGATCTAAGCTGCCAATAAAAAGACAAAGAGCTGATGAACTCAAAATAACTATCCACGTTGCATCAATCAATTCTCTTCGCGTAGACCATGAAACTTTCTTTAACTCGACTAGAACTTCTGCAGTAAATTTTTTTATTATTCGAATCATCCCTTTAATTTTACCCTCATCACAGGCCTGGTAGGATTCGAACCTACAACCCACGGTTTTGGAGACCGTTGCTCTGCCAGTTAGAGCTACAGGCCTACAATTTCCCCTCTTCTAAACAATTAATACTTTCTGCGGTTTCGGTTTTTCTAAAAACTCAATCTATCAAACACATCAGGGACCCGATATAAAAAACCAATTATTTCTTTAATTCTCGATGAAGAATATGCTTACGACAAAAACGACAATATTTTTTTAGTTCTATCCTCTCCGTGTGCTTTTTCTTATCTTTAGTCCCACTGTAATTAATACGGCGACATTCTGTACACTCAAATTGTATCGGTTCACGCATTTTAGCTCTCAATCAATATTATTATTTAATTGCGAAATTATTTCGCCACCTTAATTAAGCCCCCGACCGGGCTTGAACCGGAGACCTCGTCCTTACCAAGGACNNGCTCTACCAACTGAGCTACAGGGGCAACAAATCTAAACACTACACCTGCGAGATTTTTAGCAATATTTAACGAATATATTCCAAACCTATACCAGCTCAGCGGTGCGCACAATAATTTTAAAAGTATATCCAAACTTTTTATTTTGTCAAGTTTTTAATTATTTTAATTAATTAATATATTTATCATTCTTAAAATTCAGGCAGCACAAGAAACTAAATAAATTTCAGGAACCTCCGCTTACCGATCTTCACGATTCCCTTTTTAGGAACCCAATTTATATCTCCTATTTTTTTACCCTCGTGACTAACCGCCCCAGCCAAAATCAAACGTTGTAATTCTTTCTTTGAACGAACCATTTCTTTCTCAATCAAAATTTCAGAAAAGGTTTGGATCATCATCTTATCGTTTAACGGATATTCTATGATATCCTCAGGATTTTGCCTCTGACTAAATACTTTTTCGAAAATTATTTTAGCTATGTTTGCACTTTCTTCTCCATGAAATTGCTTCACAATTTCATGTGCCAATTTTAATTTAGCCTCTTTGGGATGCGCAGCCCTAATTTCATTCAAATCAGCATCTGTCAAGACCTCAAAATATCGATACATTACACCGTCGCTAATGGACATCACTTTTCCGAAAATTTCGTCAGGACTCTCATTAATCCCTATGTAATTATTGAGTGATTTACTCATTTTCTGGACACCGTCAATTCCTTCTAAAAGTGGCGTCATGATAACCACCTGAGGTGCATACCCATAAGCTTCTTGTAGTTGTCGCCCCATGAGCAGATTAAATTTCTGATCAAAGCCACCAAGTTCAATATCCGTCTTCAAATAGATTGAATCGTACCCCTGGAGCAATGGATAGATAAATTCTAGAAGACTAATTTCCTTTTGTTGACTAAACCTTTTTTTAAAGTCTGCCCTTGCTAACATTTGGGCCACTGTTGAATATTTTGTTAACTTTAAAATTTCTTGTGACGATAATCTGCTCAACCAGGCACTATTAAAAACAATTTCTGTTCTTGAAGGATCAAGAATTTTGTAAACCTGCTCTTCATATGATCTGGCGTTCTTTTCAATCTGCCCCCTATCTAGGGCAGGTCGCGTTTGATCACGTCCCGTTGGATCACCAATCTGAGCCGTAAAATCACCGATCAGGAAAAAAACTTTATGACCAAGATCTTGAAATTGTCTTAATTTCTTTAATAAAACAACATGTCCTAAATGGATATCTGGCGCTGTAGGGTCAAAACCGGCTTTAATGCGAAGGGGCGTATTGTATTTTTTACTGGTAAGAAGTTTTTCTTTTAGACTATCGAGATTAATGATCTCTATGGTTCCACGAGAAATACGTTGTATTGCCTCTTTTGTCTCCATTGTATCAATTGGCATCCTTCTATAACCAGGGAGAAACCTCGAAATTCATTCATGACAAACTCTTTTATCTACGAATCTATGAACGACGCTTTCTCTTGTCTTTCTTGAATCTAGATCCGCGCGCTTACACCGATTTTCATTTGTTCAACATCAACTTTAATAATTTTGACTTTCAGTTTATCCCCAGGCTTTAACGCCGCTGCTTTTTCTTTATCGATCTCCGATGAGTAAACCAACGCTTCCACCTCATCTTCTAATTTTACAAAAACACCAAAATTAGAATTTAAGACAACTTCAGCATCCACTTCTGCGTCCACACAATATTTATCAGCAATCTGCGGCCAAGGATTTGGCAAAAGCTGCTTTAATCCAAGATTAATCTTCCTGTTATCAGGATCGACGGCCAAAACAATGATTTCAACATCTTGGCCTTTTTGAAGGACATCTTGAGGATGATTTATCTTTTTTGTCCATGACATATCTGAAATATGAATCATTCCCTCAAGCCCAGAATCTAATTCTACAAAAGCCCCATAATCAGTAAATCCACGAACCTTTCCTTTAACTTTAGAGCCAATTACATATTTCTTTCCAGCCTCCAACCAAGGGTTATTTTCTAACTGTTTCATACTTAAAGATATTCTCTTAGAATCTTTATCCACATTTATAATCTGGACATCAACCTCATCTCCCACCTTAAACATTTCATGCGGATTTACTAATTTCTTCTGCCAAGTTATCTCAGAGGAATGAAGCAGTCCTTCAATGCCTTTTTCAATTTCAACAAAAACCCCATAAGGCATAACATTAACAATCTTTCCTTTTGTCTTTGATCCCGTTGGATATTTTTCATAAATATTCGCCCACGGGTTAGCCACAATCTGCTTTAATCCCAAAGACACCTTTGATTGCTCTCTATCAAAATCAAGAATAAGCACTTCTATTTTATCTCCGACAGAAACAACCTCTGAAGGATGATTGATTCTCGTCCAACTCATATCTGTAATATGTAGAAGGCCGTCCACCCCACCCAAATCAACAAAAGCACCGAAATCGGTTATACCTTTCACCATCCCAACTCTCTTTTGTCCTTTTTCAAGCTCGTTCCAAAGCTTAGTTCTAACCTCTTCTTTTTCTTTCTGGACAACTTCACGACGAGAAAGAATCAAATTCTTTCTTAACTTATTAAGTTTGGCAACTTGAAATCTATATTTACTTGCCATAATTTGATCAGTAGAAACGCCTTTAAATGCTGATAATGACATTGGCAAAAATGCTTCAATCCCATCGACATCGACAATAAAACCACCCTTTACCTGCTTGACAATTCTCCCTTCTACATCATCACCCTCATTAATCGTATTGCCAAGCTTCATCCATCCTTTGAGTTTTTCAGCTTTTAATCGAGAAAGAACTAACCGTCCGTCCTCATCCTCAAAAGTTTCTATAAGGACATCAATTTTACTGCCGACATCCAACTTATCCATATTCTGAAATTCTTCAATCAGAACGAAACCTTCTGATTTAAAACCAATATCCACGACGGCTTCTTTGTCGTTAAAAGCGACAATTGTCCCTCTAACAATCTCACCTTCCTTGATATCATGAAAAGTTTCATTATACATCTCAGCCATTAATGCATGTTTTTCCTGGCTCATAAAATTATTTCCTCTTTTCTTTTATTTTTTTTCTTGCAGACGAAAGGACACGCTTGATGTGACCATTTCAAAAATCTAAAGGATGTCATTATCGCAAAATTCATTGTTTTGTCAATTAAAATTATTTGACCGCAGAGTGACCGCAGAATGAATTGATGAATATTCACTTACATGAGCAGGAATAAGCAAAAAAAACGCCGTCTTCTATATAGGAATGGACCTACTTTTCTTGAGAAAGGGCGCTAATTTCCTTCATAATCTGACCAGCAACTTCTGAATAAGACTGGCCCTTTTGAAAAATCAAAGGTTTTCCGAACTTGACCTTTACCCTATGCCGTCTTAATATTTTTCTCCCTGGTGGCAGAACTTTATCGGAGTCCTCAATGAAAACTGGGACCACTGGAACGGCGCTCTTAACAGCAACAAAACCAACCCCGGATTGAATCTCTTGTTTTGCGACTGATTTCTTTCTAGTTCCCTCAGGGAATAAGACAACTGGCCAACCCCCTTTTAATCGAATTAATGTTTGTTTAAGCGCCCCGAAATCCGGCGTTTCTCTTTTAACAGGAAAGGCCTCTACTTTTTTTAATAAAACCCTTAAAATTTTATTCTTAAACAGCGAATCTTTTGCCATATAACTTAATTTGCGTTTCGTTGCTAGACCAACAATAAAAGGATCCATGTTACTGATATGATTACTCGCAAGAATAAAACCCCCTTTACCCGGCAGATACTCTCTCCCGGAGACCTCAAGGGGATAAAAAATCAAACTTAACAGTTTTAAAAATGAGTATGCGATCCAATAGATCATAACCCAACAACGTCTTAAAAATGAAAGAGAACATTTTCCTAAAAATGTATTATTTCCCTATAATTCAATCCGTCTATCGTTAATTTCTTAATAGGTCTTCCCCATATTTTATCAATTGCCTTGCCCGTTTAAGTGTCCTCGCTTCTGAATAAGCACGAACCAAAGGCTCAGTTCCAGATGGTCTTAACATCAACCAACTTTCATCTTCACAAATCATTTTTATACCATCAAAGTCTTTAATCCCAATGACTTCCTTCCCAAGAATAGTTTTAATATCTCTCATCCTGTTGATGTCAAATCTTCCTTCACCTAACTTCAAATCAGATCGCTGATAATAATAGCGCCCGAATTCCTCTTCCATTTCCTTTAAAATTTGATGAATATTCTTTTTCTGATAAACCATCATTTCCAACAAAAGCAACCCAGCCAGTGTCCCATCACGTTCGGGAATATAATCCTGAACTCCCATTCCACCAGCTTCTTCTCCACCGGCAATAATTCTCTTGGAAACCATTAAATCAGAAATGTATTTAAACCCTACGGGAGTTTCATAAAGGGTTAGTCCCAATTTTTTGGCAATGTTATCAATCATTGTCGTGCCGCAGATTGTTTTTACAACTCCCCCATTTCTACCACGATTGCGTGCTAAATGAAGGATTAATAACCCCAATATTTTCTGGGGATGGATGAACTCTCCCCCAGGCGCAACCGCCGCGATACGGTCCGCGTCCCCGTCCAAAACCAAACCCAAATCGAATTTCTCTGTTTTGACTCTTTTTAGAATCTCCCCCAAATATTCGACGACTGGTTCAGGTTTTCCGCCATCAAAAGTAGGATTAACATCTTCTCGCATAAGCGTCAGGCGAATTTTCGTATCTTTTAGAACCTCGGCCATTAACCGACCTCCGCTTCCATGCATGACGTCGGTTATGACTTTAAACTTCGCGTTCTTGATTTTTTTCAAATCTAAATAATTCTTCATAAATTTCAAATACTCGATTTTATAATTACGCATAATTATTTTCTGTTCTTCTTTGGCCTTCTCAAAATTAATCGTTTGAACAGACGCTTTACCTAGATAAGCTTCAACCTTATTCGTAATTTCATTCGAGGCGCCCCCGCCCTGATTAGTTTTGATTTTAATGCCGTTAAACTTTGCCGGATTGTGGCTGGCAGTAATCATGACCCCTGCTACACCCTTAATTTTCGTAACACCAAAACTTAAAGCCGGCGTAGGAATAGAGGTGTCAGAAAGATAAACACGGATATCGTTCTGAGCCAAGACACAACTCACGGCCTGGGCATATTCTTGGGACAGAAAACGTGTATCATAACCAACGGCCACAGATTTTTTTTCTTCCACTCCCCCATTCAAATCCTTATTGATCCAATCACTAATCGCTTGAGCAACAGCCCCAACATTCTTAAAAGTAAAATTATCTGAGATAATCCCTCTCCACCCGTCAGTTCCAAATTTGATTTCATCTTTGATTGTTTCTTCCATATGAAACCCCTCTCCCTAAAGAACATTGTTGTACAAACGTCAATAATCAAATAACGCTCAGTGTCGGTTTCCTTTATATAGTCCTTGCTTTTCTATATATTGGATAACACGCTCTGGCAGTAAATATTTTACAGTCCTCCCCTTAGCGATTCGCTGTCGCAATTGAGATGATGATATCTCTAAACCCGGTATGCCAATCGTTCGCGCCTTTATTCTCTCCTTAATCCTCCCATAACCAGGACGATTAATCGCAACAAATGTTGCCAATTTAAGGATTTCATTCACTTGCTTCCATTTATGCAACGTAGCAAGGCCGTCCCTGCCAATAATAAAAAAAATTTTTGTCCCGCGGGGCAGTTGGTTGCAGAGGTATCTAACCGTGTCAATGCTGTACGACTTCCCATTCTTTTTGGATTCAAAATCAGAAACTTCAAATGAAGAATTATCTTCAATAGCCAAACGAACCATCTCATAGCGGAATGACGATGGAATAACGTTTTTCCCAACTTTGTGAGGTGGAAGGTTTGAAGGGACAAAGATCACTTTATTAAGCTTTAAAATCTCTTGGGCCATTTGTGCCGCAAAAAGATGCCCCGTGTGAATCGGGTTAAATGTCCCCCCAAATATGCCTATGCGTTTCATAAGATCCGCTTTTCAAGATTCATGATCTTTCTTTTTGAAGTCCTCTTACTCTCTAATCTGTCCCGTTCCATACACCTCATATTTGTAGGTCGTTAATTCTTCAAGGGCCATCGGGCCCCGGGCGTGCAATTTGTCCGTGCTAATACCAACCTCAGCCCCAAAACCATATTGATATCCGTCTGTAAAACGCGTTGAGGCATTGACATAAAGACACGCTGAATCAACCGATCGCAAAAATTCTTCAGCTTCTTTCTTGTCCCGCGTAACAATAGCGTCGGAATGTCGAGATCCATACGTGTTGATATGATCAATGGCCCCTTGCAGATCATCGACCACCTTAACGGATAAAATAAGATCAAGATACTCCTCACTCCAATCTTGGCGTGAGGCCTTTTTTATTCCTTTCTTTATGATTTTCCGTGTTACCGGACATCCTCTAATCTCAACACCGGCATCCATAAATTTTGAAATCATGTCAGGCAAAAATCGAGCCGCAATCTTATGATGCACCAGCATGGTTTCCATGGCATTACACACACCTGGACGCTGAACCTTGGCATTATAACAAATATCAAAAGCCATTTTTATATCCGCATGGTCACTGACATAGGTATGACAAACACCTTTATAATGTTTAACAACCGGGATGTGGGAATGCTCCGTGACAAACCGAATCAATCCTTCTCCTCCTCGGGGGATAACCACATCGACATACTGATCTTGTTTCAAGAAAATCTTAAGCGCCTGTCGGCCGGCTGAAGGCAGAAGCTGTATGGCATCAACAGGTATTTTTGTACTTTTCAAGACATCTTTGACGACAGAAAAGATGGCAAGGTTAGAATGAATGGCCTCTTTTCCTCCTTTTAAAATGACGGCATTTCCTGCCTTCAAACACAACCCAATACAATCACTGGTTACATTTGGCCGAGATTCATAAATAATACCAATAACACCGATGGGGGTCCTTACCTTCTTAATCAATAAACCATTCGGCCGCTTAAAAACTTTTATCTGCTCTCCAACAGGATCTGGGAGCGTTGCGGTATCGATAAGACACTGCGCCATATCTTTGACTCTTTTTTCATTCAAGGTCAACCGATCAATAAGCGCCGCCGCGTATCCTTGGCGTCGAGCCTCATTCACATCTTTTGTGTTCTCTTTTATAAGATACGTTGATCTTTGTAGAAGCGCCGAAGCCATCTGCTTCAAAGCCTCATTCTTGACAGATGTCTCAATCAAGGACACGCGCCGTGACGCCAGTTTGGCTTTTTTGACCATCTTCAAAATCTTTTTCGATAAATGATCATTTTCCATACCGCTATTCCCCTCCGTGGGAAATCATCATTGATCAGACATCGCCTCACTTAGTTCAATAAACTATCTCTCACTCAACACTAAATCATCACAATGAATAACTTCCGGCTTTCCCTTCTTTTCCTCTATTTGATGTAAGTCTGAGATAGAGTAATTTGATATTCCTCTAGCGATCTCTTGATGCCGGGCATCCTTAACAATCACCACGTCGTTCTTTTTAAAATGCCCCTCCCAAGAGACTACGCCGGGTAATAAAAGACTCCTCCCGCCTTTCAGCAAAGCGTTTTTCGCGCCTTCATCCACAAAAAGAATCCCTTTAGGCTTAACGCCGAAGAAAATCCAGTGCTTTCGAGCCAGAAGTTTTTCTTCTTTTTCCATAAAAAATGTCCCTACCCGTTCTCCATTTAAAACGCGCGCTAATACATTTTTAGCCTCACCGTGAGCAATAACGCAAGGGACTTGGGCATGGGTCGCAATTTTTATCGCGGCCAACTTGGCGGTCATACCGCCTCTTGACATGATTTTCTTAGTTGTGCCGGAAGCAACTTCCTCAATCTCTTGTGTGATCTCTTTAACCTCCTCAAAAATCTTTTTATCCGCCGAGCTAGTGTCGTATAAACCCTCCACATCTGACAAAATCAATAACAGATCCGCCCGTACGGAACTAGCCACCAGCGCGCTGAGTTTATCATTATCTCCAAATTTAATCTCTTCCGTAGAAATCGTATCATTTTCATTCACAATCGGGACGATGCCCTTCTCCAACATCGCTTGAAATGTGTTACTGGCGTTCGTGTATCGCACACGATTATCAAAATCATCCCACGTTAATAAAACCTGGCCGCACTTAGATTTATTTTTCTTAAAAAAATCTGTGTAAATACGCATTAAAATCGTCTGTCCAATGGCCGCTATCGCTTGGAGGGAGGCTAAATCCGATGGTCGTGTCCTCAAACCCAATTCCCCAAGGCCCAACACAATCGCCCCTGAGCTTACAAGAATAACCTCCACGTCATTGCGCATGGCTTCACAAATTTGTCCAACGATGGAACGCAGATGCGCCGTCCTTGGTTTCAGTTTGTAAGTGGCTATAACGCTAGAACCCACTTTCACCACTACGCGTTTAATAGGTCTTGGGAATTTTCTGAGCATAATATGTCTTTTATGGTGTGAAGGAGCTTTTTAAACCCCTTTTTTTCTAATGCAGAAATAGATATAATCTCATCGCCGTATTTCTTTTTGAACCTTTTCAAATGAGCCTGTGCCTCAGGCATGTCCATCTTATTAGCGACAATAATCTTATGCTTAAAAATGAGGACATCACTATAGGTCTGCAATTCATGGTTGATTTTTTCATAATCCTCCAACGGATCGCGGCCTTCTGTCCCCGCCATATCAATTAAATGCAGTAAAATCTTAGTCCGTTCAGCATGACGCAGAAAACGATCCCCCAGTCCTTTCCCCTCATGCGCCCCTTCAATGATGCCTGGCAAATCTGCAACGACAAAATCAAAATCATCACTAGAGACAATGCCTAAAATAGGTTGTTTGGTAGTAAAAGGATAACTGGCGACTTTCGACTTGACTCTTGAAATACTCGAAATAAGAGTTGATTTACCTACGTTAGGAAAGCCAACAATCCCAACATCAGCAAAAAGCTTTAATACCAAACTTATGACGCGCTCTTCGCCTTTGCCTGGAAGGGTAGGAATTTTTTTGCGGGCGTTGCCACGACCTCCCTTTCCGCCTTTAGCTACTAAAACGGATTGTTGGTCACTTATTAAATCTCTGATTAATAAACCCGTCTCATGATCTCTGAGGATGGTTCCAATGGGTACTCGAATTATATAATCTCGACCTTCTTTTCCCTTTTTATTATTGCTACTCGCGTTGCCGCCTTTATCGGCTTTGAAATGCTGATTAAATTTAAAATCTAGGAGCGTTTGAACACTTCTATCCGCGGCAAATACAATATCTCCCCCTTTTCCGCCGTCTCCTCCATTAGGCAGAGGGTAGCGCATATGTTTTTCCCGGAAGAAACTCTCACATCCTTTGCCACCATCTCCCCCCTTAACAAAAATTATCGCCTCATCAACAAAATTCATAATATATCCGTGCGTAAACCGTTCATATCCAGCTAAAGGGACTCAATAGAGTATGGATTACATGCTAAGCGGAAATTTTTGTAATATTAAGCGCTGTGATTTTCTGACGGTGGCCTCGTGTTCTAGCAGAATCCTTACGTCGTCTATATTTAAAGGCTACTTTCTTTTCATCTAGATCATGTTTAACAACGGTGGCTGTGACTTTCACATCATTAAGAAACGGACGTCCGATTCTGACATCTGAGCCATTAGCGAACATCAAGACTTTATCTAAGGTAACACTCTTCCCTTCTTCCTCTTTAAGACGGTGAGCGTCAACCATATCCCCCTCAGAAACTTTAAATTGTGAAGAGCCTACTTGAATAACGGCGTACATTTTTATCCTCCTTGTTATACTATATAAAAAACTGCTTTTTCCCCAAAAGCAGTTTATGCATCTTATTCATTTATAGAATTATTGCAATATTTATTTTTCCCTATCCAATTTTCACCCTTCCACGGCCATCACAAAAAGGGCATTCCCCAAATGAAATCGACTCTATCGTTTTCCCGGTTCTGGCCCTTGTCATCTCTACAATCCCTAATGGTGAAATCTTATATACTTCTGTTTTAGCATGATCATGAAAAAGTTCACGTTTCAATGCGTCAAGGACTCTTCTTTTGTGCTCCTCCCTAACCATATCGATAAAATCGATGACAATGATGCCACCTAAATCCCGTAAACGCAACTGACGAGCGATTTCAGGAACGACCTCCATATTCACCATAAAAGCCGCCTCTCCTGGAGAGGCCGAAGTTTTAAATTTCCCACTATTGACATCCACCACAATAAGCCCTTCGGTGGGTTGAATAACGACATAGGCGCCGGATTTAAGGTAGACGTGGGTATCATAAATTTTTTGAAGCTCTTTGGCAACATGTTTGGCCTCAAAGAGAGGTAATTCCCCCTTATAATAATGGATTTTACTAACCATCTGCCGGCCGATGCGCGATTCGACAAATTTACGAATTTTTAGATATTCTTCATGGGAATCAATGATCAATTTGTCCACTTTCTCAGTAAGATAATCTCTCACGATTGTCCAGGTTAATTCTCCTTCCTCGTAAATTAAAGCAGGGGCCTTTTCCTTTTCAGATTTTTTATCAATAAGCGTCCAAATTTTATATAAATACCTCGCTTCCCAGAGAAGCTCTCTTTTCCCCTGTTTTAAAGAGGCTGTGCGTATGATAAACCCCCCCGTTTTAGCAAAGGTAAATCCTTTCATAACCTCCCTTAACCTTTGTCGCTCCTCCTCATTATCAATTTTCTTCGATACACCGGTCTGTTTATCAAAAGGCATATAGACCACAAATCGTCCCGGCAAAGAAATATGTGTTGTCAACCGCGCTCCTTTTTCGCCGAATGGGTCCTTGACAACCTGGACCAAAATTTCCTGACCCACTTTCAAAGGGATTTCATTCCTTACATTTTTTTCTTTATGTCTTTTATCCCCGGGCGAATTCTTTTTAAAAATTTTATCCAACATTTTCCGCGGTTCCGGGAATTCCTCATCAAGGAGGGGATTAACAGCATCCGTTAAATAAAGAAATCCATTGCGTTGCTGACCGATATTGACGAAAGCGGCGTTGATAGATGGCAATATAGACTCAACCCTCCCCTTATATATATTGCCAAGAAGCGATTGATAACGGTCTACTTCAATTTGAAAATCCTCCACATGGCCATTATCAACAATAGCCACTTGTCTCTCGCTTTTTTGGACCTGAATAAGAATTTCCCTGGACAAAATTTCACCTGCTACTTTCTTTTTTTAATAAATTTTTAAATCCAACACCGTCTTAAGAATCTTCAGGAATTTCTGGGGTTATGATGTGTGGCGTCAGAAAAATCAACAAATCCTGTTTTGTGACAGATTTTTCCTTTTTCTGGAACACTAAACCAAGGATAGGGATATCTCCCAAAATAGGCGTCTTTTTTCTTGTATCCGTCGTTTGGTCCTTAAGCAATCCCCCGATGACCAAGGTTTCTCCATCTTTAATCATAACTTTTGTTAGCGCTGATTCGTTGCTCAGCCGGGGTAATGAAGTACTCTCAACCGTCACAAAATCGAGGATAGCCGTAATTTTAGGTTCAATGGCCAGCGTGACAAATCCCGCCTTGTTGACCGAGGGCGTCACATCAAAAATAATTCCGATATCTTTATACTCCCACCCAGAGACCTGAAGCCTTGCCTGATCTTCATTATAAGTATAGGTCGGAATGGGATATTGACTCCCCACCACAATCTTGGCCGGCTGATTATCCATGGTCACTATACGCGGATTGGACAAAATATTCGTATCACTCCGGGATCTTAAAAGTTCAAAGACCGCCTGGACCTGTGTAAAGTTAAGCGTCCCATAGGTGAATTCCGTATTGCTTGAACCTTCTGTCGTATCAGGCCCCGGGAAATTCTCTCCACGCATGTATTTGTTACTGGAGGCTCTCGTAAACGGCCATGTTATAGGTCTCTCGGCTCCACCAATCGTCACTTTAGCGACCCAATCAATACCCATTTTATCGGTGTTGGACAACGTGGTTTCAACTATTTTGGCTTCAATAAGAACCTGCGGCGTTGTGGTGTCCAACGATTCAACGACTATTCCCATTAATTCCATTTTATCTGGGGTGTCTGTCACGATGAGGGTGTTCGTCCGCTCATCAAAATCAACGCTTCCCCGATTTGATTTCATTTTTTCTACTGATGAGATAATTTCTGACGCTTTGGCAAAGTTTAATGTGAACGTTTTTGTCTCCAAGGGAACCTGTTCAGCCAATACCATGGCGTCTTCTCTTTGTTTCTTTAATTTCTCAACCGTGGTCACTAAAATAATGTTTCCCTTTTGTTCATAGGCATACCCATAGCTTTGCAAAATCACTTCCAGAGCCTGTTTCCATGGCACGTCACTCAACTGAATCGTAACAACACCTGTCACCTCCGGACCCGCAACAATATTCACACCACTTTTAAAAGAAAGGATTTTTAAAATATTCTTGATATCCGCCTCACGAAAATCCAGACTGACGAGACCCGCTTCAGAAATAGACACATTTTCATTTTGTCCACTCCCCGCAACGCTCGACGCTTCTTGTTGTTCGAGAACCACCATTTGTGTCGGTTCATTCTGGGCATAAACTAAGGTGGTCAAGAAACTCATCCATACAACCAAGATGCCGATTTTTTGGGACATGCTAATCCTCCTTTTTTAATTTTAATTCGTATCTTTCCTGTCCTTTGAGTAAAACCACCGATGCGGCTCTAATTTCTGTGACGGTAAACTTACCCATATAATCATTCACTTTGACAATACGTCCGTTAATAACCGCGAGATTCTTTCCTCCGGTTCCGGTGATGATCCCTTCTAAATTCAAATCCGTAATCTGCAAATCCGTTTCGTAATTAACAATGCCTCCTTCAGAACTGACTAACGGCCAAAAAGGGTCGCGTCTTTCATGATCATTATAAATAAATATTTCTTCTTCCTTAGCCTCCTCTGTCGCCTCTAAATAAACAGGGGAAACCAAGAAGACGCATAAAGTCATTAATCTGATCAGATATATTCTCATTCCTTCCTTCACAATTTATATCTCTTCGAAGATGACAGCCTCAAGGGTTAACCTAACGGCAAGTGTGTTCGTTTCATTAAGTTTTGTAATATCAAAATCAACGATCGTCACAATCATCTTATCATTCTCTATAGTGTTAAGAAACCGTCCTAAATTATGAAATCCGCCCCTGGCCTCAACGAGAACCGGTAATTTAAAATATTTTTGTTCCTTATTATCCAAAAGAATTTCCTGTCCCTGGGTGTTGGGCATAATCTGATCAATCTTAATGCTGTTCTGATTAGCCAATCGCGAAATCCGTTCCAATATCAAAGGGACCTCATCTTTTGACCTAATCATTTGATTGACTTCTTTGATATTTTTCCTTAGACGATCAACTTCACTTTTATAAAATGAAATCTTCAAGAGGTCATCCTGAGTTTGTTTGATGTCCTGAGATAAAATATTTATCTCAGGGTTTATTTTCATAAGGGTGGATAACTGCGGCCGCATCAATATCAAATAATCTAGGAGAAATACAAAAACCAAAACGCCAATAAAGAGATAAAATCGTTTTTTTTCATCCACCTTTCCTATGATCGAAAGTATATTCTCAATTTTTTTTATTTTCATTCGATTCCGTTGAAACTTACCGTTAAACAGCATTTTGCTTTACATTATTTAATCTTCTGAAGAGCTTTACTTTTATCAGCCGAATCCTTCTGATCTTCATCTTCGATAAAAGGTTTTAATCTCGTCGTAATCAAGAAATCAGCGATATCTATTTTCTGGACCTTCCGTCTTTGAATGGACCCCAGATCAATCTCAGTAAAATGTTCCAAAAATTCATTCTCTTTTTTTAAATTCGCCGCGAAACTATGCACATTAATCATCTCTTCGCTCTGACGAGAAATCGCGCTTCCTTCTATAAGCAAAGTCTCTTGGTTTAAAGTGATTCTCTTAAGCCACACGCCCCTCGGCAAAACATCACTAAGGATATTCAGTTTCTGCGACCAAAGTATTTCCTTTTTCGGCATAATGGCCTCGATAGATTTCAGCTTTGACTGAAACGCCCTCATCTCCTTGATGACCAAATCCACATTCTGCTTGGCCGGGGACATTTCTTCCCATTTGGCCTGCAATTTCTTATGCCGCCCAAGCTGGCTCATATTAATAAACAACAACCCCACATGCGCCACGATCAACAAGATCAAGACCCCGCCGCCTAAGCCTATCACTACTTCCAACGGGATGTTCAGGCCGCCCGGGAGAAATTGGCTTTTCCTTTTCTTCCTCAAATGAACAGGAACCAAATTAATTTCAATCATACTCGTACAAAGCCAACCCTAAAGCGACGCCCAGTTTTAAAGAATTTTTATTGACCTCTTCCAACGAAAGATGAGAGGAAATATTTAAAGACGTTAGGGGATTCCATTGACTCACTTTTACATCTAAATTTCTCGCGAAAATTTCAGAAATCCCTTGTAACATAGATCCCCCGCCGGTGAGAAGCAATTGTTTAATTTCAACGTTTCTTTCTGTCATAAAATAATCAAAAGAAAGTCTTAATTCATTAACAATATTCATAATGGCCGTTTCACTGGCATTGAGGATATCTTCTAACCTCTCGGCCGGCCGATTCTTTAACCTTTCCGCTTCCTCGAATCCCACACCCAAGACATTACTGATCCTACTCGTAATATCCCGCCCTCCAACAGAAACATCCCGGGTAAACCAGGGTAAATTATTAACCATGATGGTTAAATTACTCACAGAATCTCCCATATCAAGAAAAGCTGTAGCCGCTCCTTTATCGTGTTGATAATGGGCGTTAAGGACATTTAAGACATTGGCAAGAGCAATAGGATTAATCCCAATAAAATTAACCTGAAAGCCCAAATCCGTCAATAGCCTGACTCTTTGATCTACAATTTCTTTTTTGACCGCCGCGGCCAAGACCAACATTCTTTTTTCTTTACCTTCAGGATCCAGAATAAAACAATCTGTATAGACTTGATTTTGGGCAAACGGGAAATATTTATCCGCTTCGATCGCGAAAGAATTCCGCAGATCCTCTAAGGACATGCGCGGCATATCAATATATCGAATAAGCGTCCCTTTTCCAAAAACTGATGTGTATAAGTTTTTGCATGGCGTATCCAGCCGCTCCAAGATTTTTTTGAGCGTCTGAGTGACATCGCCTGTCTTAATCGGTTCAACCGCCCAATTTAACAAGGTAAAAGAATCCCCATCCTTTTTCAGTTCAACCAATTTACAATCACCGGCACCGATATCAATCCCAACGGAGGTCCCATCGGATTTAGGTAGGATAAAACGTTTAATAACATTAAGATAAGCCGTTAATAAAAAGGACATTTTCTTCGTAAGTCGTTGGTCATATTATAAATAATATTTATGATTATAAGGCAGTTTATATTATTGCACCAGTATCACATCATCAAGAGGAAATTCATATATTATTTTCTTTTCTTTTTCCGGAGAGGGAACTGACACTGCGGGTTCTTGCGGGACTACAACGGGATTGGAAGGTTGGGGGGAAACGGCCTGCCTATATGGCAGGGGAGATCCTTGGGGTTCAGATTCAACCAGGTTGGAGGGTGCTTGCCTCGATGGCTGGCCTGTCTTTTTTAAAACGTCTAACTCTTTTGCCACCCAGTTATTCATAAATAAAATAAGAATGATCAAACCTATAATAAAAACACCCATAAATATCTTTGATGACATATCTGCTCCTTCTCGCTCCCGTTTTATACTTTTATCTTAGTCTCCTTCTACCCAAACGATTTTATCCATGATGTCATTGGTAAAGGCAATAAATGTGTTTAATGACGGGAAATACGGCGGCGCGCTGCCCATCCGCATGCGTTCATCATAGACGAAATTGCGTCCGTATCCCGTAAGCTGCTGTCCGGTGGTGCCGTTAAATAGTCCAAAGGCCCCGTAGTTATTCGTAATGACGCCTCCTAACAGGGTCGCGGTCCCCCTTGGCCCGGGGCCATAATCATTATAATTATCCACCTGGAAAATGCCGCTTGAAGCTAAAATCGTCCCATGAACATCGACGTCATTGGGCGCTGTTGTTCCTATACGCACATTACCATTCCAGGAAACAATCCCCAACAAATTATCCGCGCCTTGCGCATGTGGAGGTACATATCCCGGTATTCCTGGAGTGCCCACGGCGGGTGTGTAGCTGGCGTATCGCAGATGATTCGTGATCACAACATCACTACTTGTAGCCAGGGTCATCTGGGTGCCTTCCTGCACCGTCCCGCTTAAACTTGTCACACTCCCCTCAACGTAAATGATCGTTCCCACATCATCCACCCCATTCGGAATACCATTATATGTCGTTGTCCCAACACTAGGGATGTTGACCGTTGTTTGATTATTCGTTTTATCTACTGTGACAATCTTCGTATCTGCTCCTTGCACAATCGTATAAACAGCGTTATTGTCGGCATCAACAGAAAGATTCACGGTACTATCCCCATTGACATAGATCCCGCCTGTCAAGGCGGAACCGCTGGAGGGGACAAATATCCCCGTACCGCTCAAAGATTGGCCGCCTTGGGCCTGATCAACCATGTCCTGCTGAACAATGGCCGAAGAAAGTGTGATGGTACTCTCGCCTCGATCAAAACCCGCGTTAAAAGTCGGGACATCCGTAGTCCCGTTAGCCTCAGCATCCAGCAAAACCGGCCAGCCGTTGTTATAAAACCTAGCTGTCTGTTCATGCTGCGCCACGAGTCCCTCGAATGTGCCGCTTGGATTTAAGGCAAAATTGTACGTGCCGTTTGTATGAATCGGACCGGCAAAATTCGTTTTATTGGTAAACCACACGTTCGTTCCACTAGGCATCGTCTGGGTATTTGTAAAAAGGGCGTATTTGGCGAAATTATCTCTTTGAACACGGACGGTAAAATCGCCATGCAGTTTTGCCGTATGACTGACACCCGATGAATCTGCTGTGGCCTCAACGCGATAATTAAACGGAAAATCCCAGACGTCCGGATTTACAGTGTTCGGATCGTTCTTCTCCGTTATCACAATTTTATAACTGAACGAACCTTCCCCGTAAGAAACGCTCGCGCCGGTGTATTCCGCCTGAGACTCGTTGAGCGTCAAAACTTGGGTGCCGTTATACTGAACTGTTTGCATGAGGAATCCAATACCGTCATCCCCATTGACATAATTTTGCGCCGTATTGATAAGGACCGAAGGGTTCATCCCATTAACGGTATTGAACATATAATTGTTAATCAGATTATCCACAGCATCTAATCCTGTCTCTGTCCCGGCTTCAGAAATATAAAAGGCCTTGGCCAATTGTCTTTCCCTCCGGCTCATATTGGCTTCGTTGACCGTCCTTAAGGCAAAAACGGTGCCCAAACCCAAGAGGACCACAACGACAAAAAGAGAGACAATCAATGCCATACCTTTTTCATTCTTTATCGAACGCATCGCCACACCTCAATTCCTTAAATAAACATCCACACTGTTCGTACTCGTGATCTGCCGATTTAAATTCGTATTTCGTGTCGCTGTCACCGTCAATGTCACCACCTTCTGATTCGCGCTTAAACTCGCTTGAAAATCAGAAATATTCTGCGTAAAGAGATCCTCACGCAAAAGCGTCCCGGCATTATCCAAAACCCTTCTTAAAAGCTGATTTGTGGAATTGATGCGATATTCAACATATTTATAATTGACCGGACAGTTCCCGCACTCCCCCAAATAATCTCCGTGGGCCAAATGTGCCGGAACGGCAGAAGGCGCCACTTGCAAAGACTGCGTGTTCTCGGGATTACCCGGCGGTAAATGGCAGATATCCACTTTACCATTGTCTTTGATCACATAACTCGTTGTACTGGACGGGCAATCTGATGCGCCCCAACTCGACGGAGCCCCCCAATTGATCACATCCCCGTTATCATCGACAATATTCCCCCCACAAAAACAAACAGGCACAGAAAACCTTACGGCATCCGAACCGTTAAAGGCTGTTCCCTCGAAAACACTTAATTGCAAAACCCCATCTTTATCAAACCCTGTCTGTCTTAATTCTTGAGAAAGTCTTTGTGCCGTCAACCTCAGACTTTCCTTTAATTGAATACGAACGTCCGTATTGGCCCAGGTGTCTCTTGCCGTCGTCATAGTCACGAGTATCCCCGCCATGATCATGGAAAAAAGAACCACCACAATCAACATTTCGACCAGACTAAAACCCGTATTTGTTTTCATGTGCATCACTCACCCATTATAAATGGACGTAACTAACTTTACGGGAGAGTCCAAAGCGCCGTTTCCATTGACATCTTCTCCCGCGTTCAATTGGCCATTAAGATTCGCATCTTCTCCCAAAATCCGGCCGCTCTTCTGCCGCCAGCAAAAAACAACCGTAACCTGCAAGAATTCCGGATTCGAACTATCCACCAGACTGACGCCTATACCGTTTAAATTCGCATTCGTAAAAGTGACATTATGAAAATTGGCCTGTATCTGATCATAGACGGTATTTTTAATCTGCTCTACACGGTTTTGGGCGGCCAACACGGCATTAGAGGAATTAATGGAGAGTTCACTTAATTCCAAACACTTCATGTAACTTGTCAGTATCCCCACAAAGGCCAGGACCAAAACCAGCATTCCGGCAATCAACTCAACTAATGTAAACCCGCTATCTTGTCCTATTAATTTCTTATTCATTTTGACTCCGTCCACTCGTACCCAAAACCTGCAATAAATTATTTGTCTTCAAGAATAAAGGGGGACGCTGTTCAGTCCCCCATTCGAGTTGAAAGAAACACCATTAAAGATGCCCTTATTACGGTGTCAAGACCCCACCTGTTGTAATGGTATGAGTCGTGGTACCGGATGTGCCTACAGTCACAGGAGTGGCAACAAAAGTATAACCACTTGTACTCATGGTACACGTATAGGTGTATCCCGATATCGTTTGTCCGCAATAATCCACATTGATGTACGGGGGAGTTGCCCCTGTTAAAGAGGTCATATTGGCGGGATAATTACCATTATTACCTGTCCCAAACGATTCCGCCCCCGTAGACATTGTCTTCAAGGTGCTTTGCGAAAGGGCGTCGTTAGCGGAGATTCTGGCTCTGAGCAAGTTAGGAATAGCAATCGCGGCCAACAAGGCAATAATTGCCACAACGATCATGATTTCAACAAGCGTAAAACCTTTTTGATTTCTGATTCTCATATTACCCTCCTTTAGGACTACCGCTCTGCCGTTGAGGCAGAGACACATTGAGGGCTTTCATATTATTCATCTGTCACCCTTAAAAAGAGAAAGCTTATAATAAATTACGCTATAATGCCGTGTCTTATTCTCACTCTTTTCAAGTTACCAGCGTGTAATATGTCCGCCCGATTGAATTATATAATTCGACCAGAACGTCTCTCCACCTCCTTCCACATTGTCTTCTTATCAAAGTTTTTTTGTAAAGGTTGAGGAATTCTAACAGGCACAAGATTCATCCGTGGCAGAAAGAAAGGATAAATCCCCCAACTCCTTAAGCATTCAAAAATTTTTGTTATTTTAATGTCTTTTATCATCTTTTCCACCTTTACCTAAATAAAAAAGCCTATTCCGTTTTTATAAGGAATAGGCACACGCAACTTTTTCTCTGTGGCAACTGGCTACCCTTTTACCGCTATTTTGGTTAAAGGGCCCTTTAGCTTTGTGTCCCATCCTTACGAATGGTTTACCTTTATCACCAGCCGAAGTATAACACGCTCTCTGTTCCATTGTCAAACTCACCTAATTTGCAAAGAAATTTCGTGTGCTTCACTGCGCGCCTTTTAACTTATTAGCAAGACTCGCGATCTCCTCATTAAGATTTATATTTTCTTTTTTCATGACAGATAAATTATCTCTCAACTGCCCCTCTTCCCCTTCATCAATAACTCTATCCAATTTATACTGTTTCGCTTTGGGGCCCGCCTTACTCAAGGTTTTCTCTAATTCCGCGCATCTGGATTTTAACTCTTTCATGGATTCATCCATTTGAACCGACTGATTATTGTTTCTTTGCTCCAATTGCTGAACCTCCTGAAAATACAAATTCTCTTGCTCCAACAATATCTTGTATTCATTTTGCAAATCCATGATTTCTTGCCTTGCTAAATTCTGCTTTACTTTCAATTCGTCCACCGTCTTCACGGACAGGTTATGATTTTTTTGAATCCGCCTCATCTTAGATTCGAGAACACCGAAATTGCTCTCGTTCTCTTTGATTGATTTTAACAACTCTTCTTTTTCTTGAACAAAGGCCTGTTTAGGCGAAGATTCATCCGCGGACCCAAGCTTATTTTTTAATTGATTAATCTCCCGCTGAACATCCCCTATTTGACTTTGATACTCTTTTTCCATCTTTTTTTTTGCCGCCATCTTCAGACGAAGCTCGTCCTGTTCTTCCTGCAACTGAACCATATTTTCCTTCAAACGAGCCATCCCTTTTTGCACGAGGGCCGCTTCTTTCGCCTTATCCTTTAGCTGATAGTCAGACTTAGCGCTGTCATCAATTAAACCGGCCCTTTGTTGATCAAACGAATTGACTTGATGCCGCGTTTCATCAATTTTCTGTCGAAGCAATCTATTTCGTGTTAAAAGCTCTTCATTTTTCTGAACCACCTGTTTGGCACTATCCTTTAAATTACGCAAACTAAACTCAAAGACGTCCCCGGCCGACATAGAACCGCTCTCTTGCGCAAAGACCGATAATAGACTCACTTGAAAAACAATACCCAAAAATACCGCCACCCTAAAACTTACGAACGCTTTACGAAAATACAATGGTTTAAAATAAATGTCCATAATTGTACGTAGGCCCATATTCGCTAAAGGATCTGAGTGATGTTGATAATAGGTAAAAATAACGCGATAACAATAAAACCAATGACTATGCCCAGAAACCCGATAATTAACGGTTCAATGATACTGGTGAGTCCATCCACGGCGGCATCCACCTGATCATCATAAAACTCAGAAATTTTCAGGAGCATTTTCTCCATCTGTCCAGATTTCTCTCCTATGGAAATCATCCTTGTCACCATCGGAGGAAAGACCCCGCTTTTCACCAAAGGCACGGCGATGCTTTCACCTGCACGCACGGTATTTTTGACTTCGTTGATAACCTGTTCCAGCACCCGGTTGCCGATAGTCTTTCCGACAATATCCAACGATTCTAAAATGGGAACACCGCTTTGAATCAGCGTTGCCAACGTCCGGCTGAATCGGCTTATGGCGACTTTCCGTAAAAGATCCCCAAAAATAGGCATCTTTAAAATAGCCCTGTCAATCACCAGCCCCCCCTTTTCCGTTGCATGCCATCTTTTTAAAACGAATACGATAATGATCAAACCTCCCACTACCCACAACAATTGTTTTTTTAAAATATTACTCACCGAAATGAGTACCTGTGTCATGGCCGGCAATTCATGGTTAAACGAATCATAAATCCCAGCAAACGTCGGGACAACTTTGACGAGCAATACAACGGTGATGATGATCGCCATGGTAACGACAACCGCGGGGTAGGTTAATGCTGCCTTGACCTTCCGTTTTAATCTGAGGGTCTTTTCCATATAGGTTGAAATACGATCTAAAATCGTGCTTAACACCCCTCCGGTTTCACCAACTTTAACCATGTTCGTGAAGAGCGTGTCGAAAACCTGCGGATGTTTTGAAAAAGCGGCGGAAAGGCTGCTCCCATGCTGAATATCTTCTTTCACCGTCCCCAACACTTTCTTAAAAAGGGGATGGCTTACCTGATCCTGTAAAGCGTCAAGCCCCTGAATAATAGGAAGACCCGCGTCCACCATCGTCGCTAACTGCCTGGAAAAAATAACAATTTCATCGGCTCTGACTTTTTTGCTGCGAAAGGAGGTCTTGGCTAAGACAGGTGTTTTTGTCTCAGCCAGGGAAATGATAATCAGTTTGCGTTTTCGCAACTCTTCAATAACAGCCGTCTTATTGTCAGCGGCAATCATACCGGTGATGGTGCGCGAATCTGGATTCTTTGCAACGTATTTAAACGTAGGCATAATCTGTTTATCCTTAGATAGTGTATTCCCGGAGGGGGCCAAGGCTGAACGATTTTAATTTTATCATCAAAGCAGTAATTGGAAACAAAGAAAATAGAAATTAAAACAAAAATAAAAAAGGTCCTTCGGGAAAAACTTATCTTCAATCATTGGTGGTGATTCTCATGACTTCTTCGAGAGTCGTTAGCCCCGCAACACATTTTCCCATGGCATCTTCCCAAAGAGTGTTCATTCCTTTTTTCTCACGGGCATACTGCTTGATGGCATCCGAAGACATCCCTCGCAGCAACATATCCCTGATCTCATCATCAATATCTAAAATTTCCGTGACGCATAACCTCCCCTTATACCCCGTTTGACGGCACGCATCACAACCCTTCCCATGATATAAAACCGCGTCGGCTTTAAAATTATACCCGAGCGTTTCCAACACTTCCCGAGGAATGGCTAACGGCTCTTTGCAACATTCACAAATTTTACGGCAGAGACGCTGAGCGCTAACGAGAACAAGACTGGAGGCCACAAGAAACGGTTCGACCCCCATATCAACCAAGCGCGTCAAAGCGCCCGTCGCGTCATTCGTGTGAAGCGTTGAGAAAACCAATTGTCCCGTCAAAGAGGCTTTAATGGCAATGTCCGCCGTCTCATTGTCACGGATTTCTCCTACCAGCACAATGTCAGGACTCTGACGGAGAATAGCCCTTAAACCCTCGGCAAATGTCAACCCTATCTCCGCCCACGTTTGAATCTGGGTTAATCCTTCAACAAGATATTCAACCGGATCTTCCACCGTAATGATATTTTTGTCAATGGTGTTGAGTTCATTAACAATGGTGTAGAGCGTTGTGGACTTACCACTTCCCGTTGGCCCCGTGACCAGGATCATCCCAAAGGGTTTTCGTATAGCTTCGCGCAAAACTTTGAGCGCTTTTTCCTCAATCCCCAGGCCATTTAACCCCATCGCCAAATTCCCCTTATCCAAAACACGCATAACGATTTTCTGGCCAAAAGTCGTCGGTAAAAGAGAAACACGGAAATCGACCTCCTTGTGACCTACCCTCAACTTAAATCGCCCGTCTTGAGGAGTGTTCTTTGCCGTTATATCCAACCTCGCCATAATCTTGATTCTAACGATGATAGCGTTTTGACTCTCTTGGGGAATTTCCAAAATGTCCTGCAAAACACCATCTATCCGAAACCGCACCCGCGTACTTTCCGCCGTAGGTTCAAGATGAATGTCCGAAGCGCGCTGCCGCAAGGCTTCTTTGATAATGAGATTGACCATCCGGATGATGGGGGCCTTCTCGCTTTCATCAATGATCGTGTCAACATTCTCCGTGTTTTGCTGTTCTGCGACAATCTCGAAATCCTCAACCTGGATGTCCTTACTGACGTCCGTGACACTGACATCGGAGGAGGAACCGTAAAAATGATCAATCGCCTTTAATATATCGGCCGGGGTACTCATCACCACATCAATTTCCCGACCTGTAAAATTCTTAAGATCGTCCATGACAAAAACGTTCAAAGGATCTGAGACGGCGATTGTCACCGTGTCTTCAAGAGAAGATAAAGGAATAATGCGATATTGCCTGGCAACACGTTCCGGGACGATATCTTTCAAAGAAGGATCAATTTTATATTTCTTTAAATTAATAAAAGGAATATTGAGTTCCCGCACGAGCAGAACCATCAAATCCTCTTCCTTAATGAGGCCTTTAGCAATAAGGGCCCGATCCAACGTAAGCCCTTTTGTTTTTTGCAAAACCTTGGCCTCTTCAATGTCCTTCGCTTTGATCTTCTGCGAATCAATTAATGTTTTTATTAATCTGTCTTTTAGTGTTTCAGCCATAATGATCCCTAGCCCTGCCTTACCTAAATTTCAAACATATCCATTTACACATGTACAGGCCTAAACCGCTTATTGTGTCGTTTACCCGGGGGTCTCGTCAGAGGCCGTGACTCTCAAGACCTCCTCTAAGGAGGTCAATCCTTCGAGGGCCTTCATCAATCCATCCTCACGCATAGTCTTCATCCCTTCTTTCCGTGCCGTTTCTTTAATCTTAAATTCGCCGGCCCTGGATAAAATAAGGTCTTTTATTTGAGACGATAAAACAAAAATCTCGGTGATTCCAACACGGCCTTTATATCCTGTCTTATGACATAGCTCACATCCCTTTCCCTTATATAACATGATCTCGTCTTGACCTCTCAACTTCGCCAAGCCCACACTCTGGGCCACATGAGAAGGCAACGCATAAGCCTCCTTGCATCGGGGACAAAGTTTTCTCAAAAGCCGCTGAGCGACAATAGCCAGCACAGAGGAACAAATTAAAAAAGGTTCAATCCCCATATTCATCATACGGATAATCGAACCCGCCGCCGTTGTCGTATGAAGCGAACTTAAAACCAGATGCCCCGTGAGAGCGGCTTTGACAGCGATGCTCAACGTCTCCGTATCCCGGATTTCTCCAATTAGGATAATGTCCGGATCCTGCCGCAAAATGGATCTCAAGCTGGTGGCGAATGTCAGTCCAAACTGCGGCTTGACATTGACCTGGTTGATTCCCTTGATTTGATATTCCACCGGATCCTCGACTGTCACAATATTTTTCCCCGAAGAGTTCACATATTTCAAAATAGAATACAGGGTCGTGGTCTTGCCGCTGCCTGTCGGACCGCAAGTCAGGATCAACCCATGGGGTTTGACGGCGCATTCTTTCAATCGCCGAAGGGATTCCGGGTCAAATCCCAACTTCTCAACATCCAAGACCGAACCAACCTGATCCAAGACTCTCAAAACGATTTTCTCGCCGGCGACCGTTGGCAAGACATTGACCCGAAAATCCACCTCACGCTCACCGGAAACAACCGTTTTAAACCTCCCGTCCTGCGGCAAACGATGCTCGGAGATATCCAAATTAGAAATAACTTTAAGTCTGGAGATAACAGGATAATGAAGCGCTTTGGACATACGGTCGATTTCACGGATAACACCGTCCACCCGATACCGAACACGCATGTTTTTTTCAAGAGGTTCAATAAAGATATCACTCGCCTTAGCTATAACAGCCTGCTGAATAATCGTGTCCGTCAATTTGATAATCGGCGCTTCATCCGCTATTTCTTCAACAGCGGTTTTATGGGCATCTTCCCGTGGATCCTTGATCAGTTCAAACTCACCTAAATCTTTATCTTTGATATCCTGAATAATTTTATCAAAGACCTCTGAAGGTTTTTCCATTTCCTCCGTCGCGTCCTCAAAATAATATTTCTGAATAGTCCTCTCAATGTCCCGGGCACGGCTTATGATGGGATTAATGGTATAACCAGTCAAAGCCTCAACGTTATCTATTATGAAAATATTCAAGGGATCGGCCATCGCCAATGTCAGATGGTCGCCAATGAGAGAAATAGGCATGATCTGATATTTTACGGCGGTTTCCTTGGGAATGATTTGAAGCACCTGGGGATCGACTTTGAGCCGGGAGATGCTGATCGGGGGCATGCCAAGCCCCTCGCTTAAAACTTGTGTCAAGACATCTTCGTCGATGAGATTAAGCTTGACAAGAACCTTACTTAGCTCACCGCCAGTTTCTTTCTGCACCTTAAGAGCTTTTTCAAGATCCTGGGGAGAGATGACGTTATCCCGCAGAAGGATTTCTTTTAATCGTTCTTTTAAAGATGCCATGATTATCCGGATTTATAATATTTATCGATGGCTTGTTTAATGTCGCCCGCCGTACTGACAAAAGCCTGGATCGTACAGCCCGTAATGAGTTCGACCCCTTCAAAGGCTTTCACGTTCAAAGGATTAGACATCGCTAATGTTAAACTGTTGCCAATTTTATCAATAGGGATTAGACAAAATTTGCGGCAAACATTTTCCGGAACAGCATTAATAACCTCGGGGTCGATCTCATAATTCGCCAAAGGAAGATAAGGGAATCCATACTGGCAGGTTAATGCCTGGGCAATATCTTTTTCGGTAGCAAAATTCAACTGCACCAAGACTTCACCCAGCAATTCACCACTTGCTTCTTTTTGCTTTAAGGCAATTTTGAGCTGTTCCTGGTTGATAACACCCCGTTCAATCAGAAGCTCGCCCAACTGTTTTAAGGAAGCTCTTTTATAATATTCCATCGCTTTTTCCTGCTCAAAAAAATTATCCGCCGGATCGACGTTAAACGGTAACGATTTTACTATACTCTCCAGAAGAGCACAACCAATTTCCCAGACAAAAAATAAATAAACCCACGTCCCGCATTCAAAAAGCGGATCTTTTCTTGCTTAAGTTTAATAAGAAACCAACCATAATCATGAAAATTAATAAAGATGTCCGTCCATAGCTAATAAAAGGAAGCGTCAACCCGACAATAGGAAATAACCCCATCACCATTCCAATATTGATTATCACTTGAAGCGTCAAGATTGAAACAATACCTATCGTGACAAGCATCCCGAATTTATCTTTGACCTGATCCGCGATAGTTAACCCACATCGCACGAGCATAAAATAAAAATAAATTAATAGAAGAGCGCCCAAAAGCCCCCACTCCTCTCCAATGACGGAAAAAATAAAATCCGTATGCCGTTCAGGCAGAAAATTCAACTGGTTCTGAGTCCCGGAAAGCCATCCCTTACCGAATATCCTCCCCGAGCCAATCGCGATCTTGGATTGAATGATCGTATATCCCGCCCCCAAGGGATCAATATTAGGATTAAGAAATACTAACAAACGATCCTTTTGATAAGGTCTTAAATAATGCCATCCAAACGGCACAAGACATAAACACAACCCTAAGAAACCGACAATGTAACGAAAATCCGTGCCGCTGGCAAAAAGCATAACCACGAACATCCCGAATAATAGCAAAGCAGTTCCTAAATCCGGCTGTTTAAAAATCAACAGCATCAAAATAACCGTCAGAAAGAACGGAAAGATGATCTCCCTGCCTATGACTTGAGCTTTGGTTAATAAACTAAATGATAGCGCAGGCCGGCGATGACTATAATAACGACCCAACATAAAAATAAGAGATAATTTGGTCAATTCAGAAGGTTGAAAACTGAACCCTCCTATTTCCATCCAGCGTCTGGCCCCCATCGCGTGTCGTCCACTAACAAGAACGACGAGGAGTAGTACAACATTAATTCCATAAAAAACATACGCCGCGTCATAAAATTTCCGATAGTCCACACGCCCTAGAAAATAGGCAATCAAGACTCCAACGAATGCACACAAAAGTTGGTCATAAAAAATTTGGGGCGGGACGCGGACATTCTGGTAAGAAGCGCTATAAAGAGCGGCCAGGCCCATACCAATGATAAAAATTGTTGAAAACCAAATTTTTCTGGATAAATCAGACCTCATAACATTTTTTCTTCCTGCATTCTTAATAAAAATTCCTTAGCCAGAAGACAGGCATTATGACTAGATCCCCCATGTTCCAAAAAAACACAAAAAGCGATATCCTTTTGTTGGCCTTCGATATATCCGACGAACCAGGCATGATGCTCTTTTCCCGGCTGAGACTGAGCCGTTCCTGTTTTACCGGCGACGTACAATCCCGGCACATCCAATACATGCGCCGTCCCCTCGTTATCCGTCACCGCGGCCCTTAAACCCTTTTTAACGATCTGAAACGCCTCAGGACTGACAGGCATCTGTCGTTCAAAAGAAAATTTATTCACCACAATATCGTCAATGGCCATCAGGACATGCGGCTGTACTTCTATTCCATTGCGAGCGACCGTTGCGATCATACGGGCCAACTGCAAGGGCGTGACCAACGTATCCCCCTGCCCAATAGATAAATTCAACGTATCTCCCGTATACCAACGTTTTTGTGAGGACGCAAGTCGTTGTGCGCGGCCAGGGACGAGTCCCGCTTTTTCATAAGGCAAATCAACGCGCGTTAAGCGGCCTAACCCCAGCAAACGGGCATACCGATTAATAATATTTTCCCCCAGCACTAATCCTAAATGATAATAATAAATGTTGCAGGAATGAACTAACGATTCGATCAGATTTTCCTGTCCATGGGCGTGCGTGCAACCGAATTTCGTTTGTCCCAATTCATAATAACCAACGCATTTAAATGTCGTCGAAACTGAAATCTTCTGGCTGTCCAAGGCCGCCAATGCCACAAGAACTTTAAACACAGAACCCGGAGGAAAAACTCCCTTAATAGCGCGATTAAGAAAAGGCGAATTGATTTTCCCGGAGGTTCTTATGTTTAGATCAAAATCCGGAGAACTCGTCATGCCAAGGATTTCCCCGTTATTCATATCTAAAACAACAATCGCCCCGGGTTTCTCTTCTAATAACTCCATAGTCATTTGTTGCACGCGGCTATCAATGGTAAGGGTTATGTCCTGACCTTTTACTGGTTTCTTGATACTTAACAGCCTCACCTGCTGCCCACGGCTATTCACCTCAATCTGAAGTCCGCCTTCTTGTCCTCTGAGATAGGCGTCATAATGTTCTTCAACTCCCGTTTTCCCCACTTGCGCCTGAGGGGAATAACCGTATTCTGTAACCTCCTCAATTTTAGAAAGATCAATTTGACCTACATACCCTAGAACATGCGCGCTATTTCTCCCATAGGGATAGAGCCGTTTATAATTTTCCTGTATAAACAAACTCGGGAACCGGTATTTATTTTCTTCAATGACCATGGCTTTTTCCCGTGAAAGGTCATCAGCCACAACAACCGGCGCAAAAGGGGCATATTTTCTGCGACGGTATGTCTCCATGATTTTGTCCTGATTAACTCCCAGCACCTCGCTTAAGAAACGGAATAAACTTTTAATATCCACCACATCCTGGGGCGTAATCATGACATCATACGTCATGCGATTATCCGCTAATACAAACCCATTTCTATCCAGAATACGGCCGCGCCATCCTTCTAATGGGACCACACGGATCCGGTTATTGGTACTTAAATTATAAAAATACTGTCCCCGAATGGCCTGAAAGTAAATCAAGCCAATCGTAATCATGATAAACAAACTTACGATAATGAAGCGAATGATCTTGACGCGCATTTTCTGAACACCTCAATACTTCCGTTAGCAACCACCAATGTCGATAAAACCTCTGGCAGCAAGACAAATTTAAAAACGTCCATAATATTAACCGGTCCGAATTTCATATATAAAAATAAATGAATGCCGACATTCACAAGACAAACACAAAAAACCAACAACAATCGCGATGACGCTGACCCCGTATGATAAAGATATTTTCTTATAAAGGGCGTTATGTACGCACAAATCATAAACGAAAACACATTGACCCCTAACGGGCCGATATCAAAACTATCTCTTAAAAGCCCCGCCCCTATCGCCGTCAGCAGTCCGTAACGTGTCCCCAGAGAAAGGACAAAAAAGATCACAAGAATTAAAAGAAGGTTCGGGGTAAACCTGAAGCCAACCAAATTAAACAATAAGAACTCCATCAGAAAAGTGATCAAGACAAAAAATATAATCAACAAAATTCTTCGCATAAACTTTATTTTACGATTTCTTGCCTCGAAGAATACCCACCGCTCTTCGGCTTCGCTCCTGCGTGTGGGCCCTTTGATGACCCCAGAATGGCAGGCGTAGTCGACCCGTCTATCCTAGTGTTCACCGTGAAGAGCTTCATTTTATAATGACAAGGATTTCCTCTATTTGGGAGAAAGAAACGGCCGGCTGAAGAATACATTCACGGGATTTTTCATGGACGTCTTCAACAATCTGAATAATCTCCCCGACCAATAAACTCTCGGGGAAGGAGGAACTTAATTTAGAGGTGATAACCTTATCGCCCACTTGAATATCCGCTTCTGGATTGAGATACCGGACGCGGCAAAGTCCCTGCAGCGTTCCCGTGACAAGACCGCTTTCCCTGGATCTCTGGATGAGAGCGGCCACACTGAATTGGGGATCCGCCAGTAAAATGACCTTCGCCGTTTTGCGGCTGACCTCAGCGATCTTTCCAACAACTCCAATGGCATTAACAACAGGCTGATTTTCCCTAAGACCGTCCTCTTCGCCCTTATCAATAATCAACGAGGAACTCCATAAGGAAGGATTGCGGCCAATGACATGGGCCACGACAGAAGAATAAACCAGTCTCCGTTTAATATGTAAAATTTCTTCGAGCCGCGCGTTCTCCCGAATAACCTCTTCCAATCCCGTAAGCCTGGCCTTCAGCACATCCTCATTCTGTTTCAATCGCTTAAATTCTTCATAGGTACGATGATAATAAAGAATTTTCCTGAGTTCTTTCAGAGGAAATCCAATGATCTGAATAGGGACGCTGACGGTTCGAACAATGCCCGACTTTAGGCTGGGGGAGAAAAATGTTTGGGCAAAAATAAGAAAAAGCGGAATCAGGAGGGTTAATAGATAGGCTAAATTTTTTTTATAATCTCTAAACACGCAAACGACATCAAAGATATATCCAGGGAATATTATTTAGACGGGTCAGAAACGTCCCAGACTGAATTAAAATTAGAAATCCAGCTTCGTCGGCACAGCCATTCTTCTTCTTAATCGGGCTGGCATATTCAACATCTGACCCGTGCCTAAAACAACGGCGGTCAGAGGGTCATCGGCCACATGCACCGGAAGACCGGTTTCTTCAGCAATTTTCTTGTCCAATCCGCGCAATAAAGAACCGCCTCCCGCCATCACAATGCCGCGGTCAATCAAATCAGCCGCTAATTCAGGCGGTGTCTGCTCTAATGTCATTTTAGAACCTTCCACAATAGCCAACACAGGATCATGCAGAGCTTCTCTAATTTCCACAGAAGTTATAGAAATCGTTTTGGGCAGTCCAGAAATAAGATCTCGGCCACGGACATCCATCGAAAGCTCTTCTTCAAGAGGATACGCTGATCCAATGCGGATCTTGATTTCCTCCGCCGTTCTCTCTCCGATCAACAAATTATATGTCTTGCGTAAGTATTCTATAATCGCTGAATCCATCTCATCTCCGGCGATACGGATTGATTTGGCATTGACAAGACCCCCTAATGAAATAACCGCGAATTCCGTTGTCCCTCCGCCGATATCGATAATCATGTTCCCACCGGGCTCATCAACAGGCAAACCGACACCGATGGCCGCGGCCTTCGGTTCTTCAATAAGTTCAACCGAACGGGCACCGGCTCGTTCCGCGGAATCACGCACAGCCCGCTTTTCAACAGTTGTAATGCCGGAAGGGATGGCAATAACCATAGCCGGACTAATGGCAAAACGCCTGCGCTGAACTTTATTTTTAAAATATTTCAACATCGCCTCCGTAACTTCAAAATCAGAAATAACACCATCTTTCATAGGTCTTATCGCAATAATATTCCCCGGCGTGCGTCCAATCATTTTCTTGGCCTCTTCCCCTACCGCTATAACTCTATTGGTATCTTTCTCAATGGCCACCACAGAAGGTTCACAAAGAACGACTCCTTCGCCTTTAACATAGACCAATGTTGTTGCTGTTCCAAGATCAATACCGATATCATTGGAAAAAAATCCCAGCACGTAATTCATTGCTTTTTTCAAAGCCTTGATAATTTTTTGTAACATAAATATTTCCTTCGGGATAAGGTGCTATTCAGGAAAAAATATACGGATGGAATTTTTAGTGTGCCCTATATTATATGAAAAGAAATGCAGTGTCAAATGGTTTCTGGGCGAAATGGAGCAAATTACCCTCAAAATTAAATTTCATGAGGTTCGTTTAATACTAGCGCCTAGGCTTTTTATATCTTGAGTAAAGCGAGGGTAAGATTTCCTGGTACATTCAATATCTTTAACGCAGACACCGATTTTGAGTCCTAAAACACAAAAGGCCATGGCCAAACGGTGGTCATTGTGGGGGTCAAGACAACAATTCTGTTTATAGTAGTCCTGAGGATAAATAATCAATTCTTTTTCCGTTTCTAAGACCTTCGCCCCGGTTTTGAGAAGCTCCCCTCTCAAATCACTGATCCTGTCTGACTCCTTGGCCCGGGCGTGCTTGATATCATATAAACGCGTCCTGCCTTTGGCAAAAAGAGCCAGAATAGCCATAATCGGAACTAAATCAGGACAATCTTTCAAAGAAAAATCGCCTCCTTTTAAACTAAACGGCCCTTTGATTCTCATAATTCCAGACACTTTGCTCATTTTCACGCCCATGTTTTCTAAAAATTCCAAAATCCGCCCATCCGCTTGGATAAGTCCATCTTGGAAACTGCCATTTAAAATCACATTAGATGGAATAAGCGCGGCTGCCGCTAATAAGAAAGCCGCCAATCCATAGTCTGAAGGAACAACAAAATTTTTCAATCCTTGAAATTTCTGACGGCCTTTAATGAAATATTCTTTTCCAGACCTTGGGACGATTTCAACACCGGTTTTATGAAGAATCTGACGCGTCATCGCAATATAATCCGTAGAAACCAGTTTCTTCCCTTTTAAAATCAAATGACTATTTTCCACGAGTTGAGGACATGTTATCAAAAGAGCGGAAATGAACTGGGAACTCAATGACCCATCAATTTCAATCTTCCCTCCTCTTAATGTCCCACCTTTCATGTGAATAGGAATGCCCTCACTGCTTCCTTCTCCCTTAATATCTATTCCCATGCGCCTCAATGTTTGTGTCAGGTATAAATTAGGGCGCCCTTTTAGTGTCCCCTCTCCCGTCACACGGGCCTTCTTACTTTGCAAAGCCAGAAGAGGCAGAAGGAATCTCAGGACGGTTCCCGATTCTTTCACATTGATTCTTGAAAGGGCCGGTTTATGTTGAAAGGCTGTTATTCCCCATGTATTCGGTTTGATTTGAACAACACCAGCTCCCAGAGACCTCGCTACGCTCATAGAAACCTTGGCATCATCACAATCAGATGGTTGGATAATCGTGGACCGTCCGCCACAGGCCGCAATCATAAAGGCGCGGATAGAATAAGATTTTGAGGCAGGAAGCTGGATTTTTCCCTTTAAATAATCAGCAGGCTTTACGCAGAGATTCATGAGTGTTGAAGTTATTCTTTTTTACTAACGACTTGATCGTTTTTGCGTACTTTTCGGCTGGAAAACGGCGGGATGAAGTCGGCCGCGGACATCTCGGGCTGGACGCGTGTAATTGTGATATCGCCTAAATAATCGTTGCCGCGGTAAACAGATAAAATCTTTCCTGGTATTATGCCATCTTTTTCTCCAAGATTAACGATAACAAATTCCGTTTCCGTATCAACGCTTAATATGCGACCATCCGGTATTTCATCCGGAACTACAACTATTTTTTCTAAATCAACCTCTTCAGGATCTACCGTCGACGAAAGCCCATTTAATACGGCTGCCGGCAATTGGCCTTCCACTTTCTTCTTATTCATTTCTTCCTGGATTTTCTTGTTCTGCTCCGTCAGATCATTAACCTTCGCTTCTAATTCCCTCTTCGCGTTCATTTCCTTTTGTAAATTCGTTTCTAGATCGATCGATTTCTGTTCCAAATCTTTTTTAACACTGGCTAATTGTTCTTCGATGGATTGCTTGACCTTGAGTTCTTGCTCGAGCTTTTCCTTCAAAGAAGCGCTCTCCAATTTTGTCTCTTCTCTCAGCCCTTTTTCCAAATCCAACTCATCCAGCAAACTATTGATCCGTTCATCCGCTTCCTTGTTTTTTTCCCCTAGTAAAAAGCTCTGTTTCTTAAGTTCACGTAATTCTTCTTCCAATTTGACTTCGCTGGCCCTGCTTTTTTCTAAAAGTCCCTCCGCTGCTTTTCTGCGCTCAATCTCTTTTTGAAAGAAAAATATCGATATGGCCGTCAGAGAAATCAAAAGAATCGCGAAAATAACCAAAAATATCGTCAAGACTTTTCCGGAAGAATTTCTAAGATTCATAATCCTTCACCTCGTGATCAATAATAGCAATTTGAATTTCTTTATCCCAGATCCAGAAATTATTATATAAAAAAAGGGAAACAAGTAAAGCTACTTATTAAATAGTTTTTTGTTCCCGCGCCTGTCCTCTGATCTTAGGCAGATCTTCCGCAACGCGGGATAAAAATTCCTGAGGCGTTTGGGTGGAAAATTCAACATAACATTTTGTCCTCGGGTGCATAAAACCGATCGCTTGCGCGTGTAACGCCATCCGTGGAAAAGTCGAAGCCTTACCGTATTTTCCATCGCCCAGAATAGGGTGTCCAAGATAACGCATATGAACCCTTAATTGATGCGTTCGCCCTGTCTTGGGATAAAGATTTACAAGGCTGACACCTCTGGCCCGCTTAATGACCCGATAATAGGTCACCGCCTCCTTGGCGGAACCATCCTCACGGATCGTCTTTTTATCAAAATGAAAAGGATCCCGCCCGATCGAAGCCTCAACACGGCCCTCATCAAATTCGACATCCCCTTCCACTAAAGCCACATAATGTTTTTTAATCAAATGCCGCTGAAACTGTCTGGCTAAAAGGGCATGCGTGATGTTATCTTTCGCCACCAACATAAGGCCTGACGTTTCTTGGTCCAGACGATGCACGATTCCCGGACGTATCTCGGTATTAATATCTGACAATTTGACCGAATGATGCAATAAAGCGTTCACCAGCGTCCCTTTGTAACAACCACTGGCTGGATGGACCAACATCCCGACCGGTTTGTTAATCACAATTAGATTCTCATCCTCATAAAAAATATCCAACGGAATATCCTGCGGCTCAATATACTGCGGCGTTAAAAAATCCTTAGGAATATCCACAAGGATCTCTTGGCCCTCAAACACTTTATGCCCGGCCTTGGCCAAGACCTCATCAACCCGCACATGCCCAAAATCGATAAGCTTCTTGACAAAACTCCTCGATGGGACATCCGGCAAATGATGGGCCAAAAAAACATCCAACCGCTGATGCTGATCTTCCAATGCGACTTTGAAAATATATTGCGCCATAAATTCCCAATACACATTACCTGCGTTTTCTGTTCAACCATTGAAGAAAAACAGCGCCCCCGATCAAAGCCGCGCAGATAACCTGATATATACTCAATCCCCAAAATAAAATTTCATGATCGGCACGAATGAATTCTATGAAAAATCTCAACAAAGACGCGAAAAAAATATATCCGATGAAGACCTGACCTGGTACTGTTGAAGAACTTTGATAACGTTTAAGGAGGAAGAATAAAATTAAAAGACCCGCTGATGTATAGAGCTGCGTCGGAAGAAGCGTCGCCCCATGAACGGGAAAATAGATGCCCCAGGCCATTTCTTTGCCATAACAGCATCCGTTTAAAAAACAACCGATCCGTCCAATAGACTCCCCTAAAGCAATATAGGGGGCGATAAGATCAATCAGTTTTCCAAAAGACCATTTTTTCTTATGGATATACCATGCCCCAACAGCACTCCCCAATATCAACCCTCCCTGCCAGCATAAACCGCCGTTTTGAAGCATGATGACCTCGGAAGGCTTCTGCAGAAAGAAATCCAAATGAAGAAATATAAAAAAAAGTCGCGCGCCCGATATGCCTCCTAAGACAACCCAGAACACAAGATCGAAGATCTCTTCAGGTTGAATATTCAGGCTCCGCGCATCGCGGCTGAGAAAAAAAGCACAGACAATGACCGCTACCGCTAACATCAAGCCGTAAGAGTAAATCGACACAGGACCGATTTTACAAATGACTGGAAACATTATTTACTTGGCTGTTAATTGAAAGCACTTAATGGCAATCATCAAAGCGCCGATCGTGATCGCGCTATCCGCAATATTAAAAACTGGCCATACACGAAAATCAATAAAATCAATCACGTGTCCATAAACGATCCGGTCAAAGAGATTACCAATGGCTCCTCCTAAGATGAGAGAAAAAGCAACGATGTAGGTATGGGACAGGGCTTTATTATTTTTACGGTAATAATAAATATTGAAAATGAGGAGAATAATGGCAATGATGGGGATCACAATAAAAACCACCCCATGATCTTTAAAAAGCCCAAAGGCAATCCCGGTGTTGTGCACCAGGGTCATGTGAATAATGTTTTTGATTAATGGAAGGGATTCCCCAGGCAGCAGAAGATCATTAAAAAAAATTTTTGTTACCCGATCGGTGAGGATAATAGTGAAAGTAGAAAATAAAGAAATAAAAAGATCCATCTGAGACCGAAGAAGATCTCTCATCTTTCGTTTTCAAGTTTCTCCTGACACTTCAGGCAGGTTTCAACATAGGGAATGGCTTTAAGGCGGGCGAACAATATCATTTTTTGACATTCTACACAAGCCCCATACGTTTGGTCTTCAATTCTCTTCAAAGCCATTTCAATCTTATGAAGGATCCCACGTTCATTGGAGGCAAGTCCGAGATTAAATTCGCGATCGTACATATCCGTAGCCACATCGGCCATATGCTGGACATGACCGGAGATGTCTCCTGAATCATTGTTTTGTGATCCAGGATTTTTGGACATATTATTAATATCATGCACAAGATCTTCTTTCATTTTCAATAGATTTTTTTTAAACCCCTCTAATTTCTTCTTGTCCATTTTAGAATTATTCATCCGAAAAACTCCTTTACAATCGCTGTACAACGACCACATAACGTCTGGCCCAATGAATCCTGACTCACATCCATCTTATAATTCCAACACCGACTACATTTCTGTCCCTCGGCCCTCTCAACGACAACCTCTGTGCCGGGGAACTCATCACTCACCCCTTGCTTGACGTCCTTAACTTCTATGATTTCAACTTGTGAGACAATAAAAACCGCAGGTAAAATCTCTTTTAATTTATTCAGATACCCCAGATCCTTTTGGCTTTGCGTTTGAATAATAATCTTAGCTTCCAGTGAACTGCCGATCCTTGCTGTCCTGCGCTCATCTTCAAGGGCCTTGAGGACATACGGTCTTAAACTCACCAAAGGTTTAAAATGCTCATCAATAGCCGCCTCTTTCCAGACCGCGGGGATTTCAAGCCACGTAAGGATATGAACACTTGAGGCGGTTTGGCTCTGAACGTCTTTGGGCATCTGCTCAAAAATTTCCTCCGACGTAAAACTAAGAATTGGCGCCATTATTCTTACGAGATGATTGACAATATGAAAAAGAACCGTCTGCGCGGACCTTCTTTCCAGGGCACAAGTTTCGGAAGTATACAACCGATCTTTTAGGATGTCAAGATAAAAGCTGGAGAGTTCGACGTTACAAAAATTATAAAGGCTTTTATAGACTTTGGCGAACTCATAAACACGAAAATAACCCTTGATTTCATCTATAACTGTCCCTAACCGGTACAAGGCCCATTGGTCAAGCTCCTGCAGATGTTCATACTCCACCCTATCCTTCTGTGGATCAAAGCCATGAAGGTTGCCTAATAAGAAACGGAACGTATTGCGGATCTTACGGTAGGCATCCACCTGCCGATCCAGAATCTCTTTGGAGATGCGGATATCTTCATTGTAGGAACTTGAGGCCACCCACAGCCTTAAAATGTCCGCCCCGTTGTCTTTAATGATGTCCAGCGGGGATATAACATTCCCTAAAGATTTAGACATTTTTCGCCCTTGCCCATCGACAACAAAACCATGCGTCAGGACTTCTTTAAAAGGAACCTTGCCTTCCATGGCCATGGCAGGGATCAAAGAAGATTGAAACCAACCGCGGTGCTGGTCAGAACCTTCCAGATAAAGATCAATGGGGAGTTCTTGACCTAACCGAGCCTTGACGACAGCCTGATGACTGACCCCTGAATCAAACCAGACGTCAAGGATATCCCTTGTCTTTTGAAAATCAGATTGTCCGCAGTCAGGACAAGCAAAATTTTTCGGGATAAGCTCCCTAATATCCTTCTCAAACCAGGCATCGGAACCCCTATCCTTAACGACATCGGCGAAGAATTCCATGACCTCTGTGAACAATTTATGCTCATGACCGCATCCTTTACACTCCAGGGCGGGGATAGGCACACCCCAGTAACGCTGACGGGATAAACACCAGTCCGGGCGGCCGGTGATCATGCCTAACATCCGTTCTTCGCCGCTATCCGGAATCCACTTAACATCACGCTGAATGACCTGCTTTAACTTTCCGCGCAAATTTTCATGGTCAATCTTCAAGAACCACTGTTTGGTCGCCCTAAAAATAATCGGTTTCTTACAACGCCAACAATGCGGGTAAGAGTGACTGATTTTCTCCGAGGCCAAGAGAGCGCCTCGGCTTCTTAAATCCTCAATGATTTTGTCATTCGCCTTAAATACATGCTGCCCGACATAAGTCCCCGCCTCTTCCGTATAAAGGCCCCCGTCATTAACGGGCATGACAATTTCCAGCCCATGCCTTAAACCCGTTTCATAGTCATCCTGTCCGTGACCCGGGGCCGTATGAACGAGCCCGGTGCCGTCGTCTTTTGTGACGTAATCCGCCGTGACCACAGGACAATGATTTCTTAAACCAAAGGGGTGCGTATAGACCAACCCGGTTAATTCCTCACCCGAGACCTCTTTTAGAATCTGAAAATCTGAAACTCCTCCCTTTTGCAAAACAGACCGGCAAAGCGAGCTTTCCACAATGATAATTTCTTCACCGATATCCGCAACACAATACTGAAAGGCTGTATGAACAGCCACGGCCACATTGGCCAGAAGCGTCCAGGGTGTCGTCGTCCAAATCAATAACGAAAGTTTTTTATCCGGCAACTTCCCTTGTGCCTCAAGAAACTTCTTATTGCTCACCTCAAACTTGACGTAAACGGACGGAGAACTGTGGTCTTCATATTCGACCTCAGCTTCAGCCAAAGCTGTTTCACAACTAAAACACCAATTGACAGGCTTAAGCCCGCGGTAAATATATCCTTTTTGATTAAGCGTAGCCAAAGACTTAAGAATCCAATATTCATAATCCGGCGAAAGTGTCAGATACGGATTTTCCCATTCCCCCAAAACCCCCAGACGCTTGAATTGGTCTCTTTGAATGCCGACATATTTCATGGCGTAATCATGCGCCTTTTTTCTAAAGTCCAGGCAATCGACTTCATGCTTTCTCTGTTTAAGTTCTTTAAGAAGCTGATGTTCAATCGGAAGCCCGTGGCAGTCCCACCCCGGGACATACGCGCAGTCCAATCCTTCCATGGTTTTAAATTTGATAATGACGTCCTTGAGGATCTTGTTGAGCGCATGGCCGATATGGATATTGCCGTTGGCGTAAGGCGGGCCATCGTGCAAAATAAAAGACGGACGTCCCCGGCGCGTTTCCCTGATCCTTGCATACAGGCCTTCTTTTTCCCACTTCTCTAAATAAAGGAGTTCCTTCTGCGCCAAGCCCGCCCGCATGGAAAAATCTGTTTTAGGTAAATTGAGTGTTTGTTGATAATCCATTGGCTGAATCTCTATTTCACATACTTCCCAATAATAATCTCTAATTCTTTCTTCTTTCTCTCCGGGATTTTCCCCCTATCCGTAATGATAGCGTATTTCAACGCCTCCTGGGCGGTGAAGGCGGTTAGTTTCCCGACCCGGGGAATAGCCAATTGGAGGATCTTCTTGGCTGTCTCCACATTTTTACGAAGATACTCAATAATCACCTCCACACTCACTTCTTCATGCGTGGTATGCCAGCAATCATAATCGGTTACCGCCGCCAGCGTGGCATAAGCGATCTCCGCTTCTCTGGCCAGTTTGGCTTCAATCATATTCGTCATGCCAATAATATCCATACCCCAGCTTCGGTAGAGATGACTCTCGGCTCTCGTTGAAAATTGGGGACCCTCCATATTTAAATACGTCCCTTTTTCGTGCACGGAAGCGCCGGCTTCTCGGGCGCATTCAATGAGAATCCTCGTCAATTCCGGCGAGACAGGATCCGCCATCGAGACATGGGCCACGATACCCTCTTCAAAAAAACTCGATTTCCTGGCCTGATGGGTCCTGTCGACAAATTGATCCGGAACAACAAAATCAAGCGGTTTAATTTTTTCGCGTAAACTCCCGCAGGCGGAAACGGAAATAATGGCATCTACTCCCAATTTCTTCATTTCAAAAATATTCGCCCTGTAATTAATCTCTGAAGGCGAAATCCGATGGCCGCGACCATGACGCGCCAAAAAAACGACCTGTGTCCCTTCCAAAACCCCTGTCATAAAATGATCCGACGGCGGGCCAAAAGGTGTATCGATGATCGTCACTTCCTCGACACATTGAAGTCCTTCTATTTGATACAAACCGCTGCCGCCGATAATACCCACTTTTGCCATGGGAACTCCTTCTTTTAATCTCTAAAAATTGTCGTTTATAACAGAAATCAGTAGACTCAGGCCCTGCGATATAAATTACTTCACCAACTCCCGCGCTCTATTTCTTGCGGCCTGAAGCGCTTCCCGAAAAACCCCTTCTAAATGATACTTCATAAAAACATCCACCGCGGCCTGTGTCGTCCCGCCTTGGGACGTAACCCTGGCACGAAGCTCAGAGGCCTCTTCTCTTTGCTGTTCAAACAGCCCCCAACTCCCCCTGAATGTTTGCAAAACCAAGGCCTTGCCTAAATCCTCACTCAAGCCCAAAGATACGGCCGCATTCGTGAAACATTCGATAAAAAGAAAGACATACGCCGGGCCGCTGCCGGAGACAGCCGTGATGGCATCCATCCACTCTTCCTTAACCACCACGGTCTTGCCGATATGATTAAATATCTGACACGCCCGTTTTATATCTGAAAACGAAGCCGACTTCCCGCCACAGACAGCGGTCATCCCCTGACCGATCTGAGCCGGCAAATTAGGCATGGTCCGGATCACTTTCACATCTCTTTGCAGTCTCTTCTCTATATAAGAGGTTGTGATCCCGGCGGCGATGGAGATGAACAGCTTCTTCTTACCCGTGGTACTTTCTATCTCTTGAAGAAGCTCATCAAAATTTTGAGGTTTGACAGCCAGAATAATAATTTGCGCCTGTTCGATGACATCCCTTAAGCTTTGACCAGAAAGTTTAAAAGTCCGTTTCAGAAATCGACATTTCTTTTTATCTTGTTCGCAAACAATAACCGGATAGGCCTTGTGAATCCCGCTGAGGATGGCTGTTCCCATATTTCCACCGCCGATGATTCCGATTGTCGGTCTCACGGTTTTCATCAAGAAGCCTTCTCCTCGGCAAAAATCGCCCGTCCAATCCTGAGCATATTCGATCCCTCTTCCAGGGCGATTTCATAATCATCGGTCATCCCCATGGACAAAAATTGCATATTCACCCCTGGACGGCCGGCAAACGCCTCTTTGCACCGATCATTCAAGAAACGTAAATCCTGAAAACACTTACGCGCGACTTCCTGCCGATCGGTTAAAGCCGAGATCGTCATCAATCCGCGCACGCGGATATGCGGAAGTCTTGAAATCTCTTCGATTAAAGGAATCACCTCATACGCGTCCATGCCGAACTTCTGTTCTTCCATTGAGGTATTGACCTCAACGAGAATATCGACATTTTTGTTTAATACAGTGGCCTGCTTTTCAATCTCTACGGCGAGTTTAAGACTGTCTACGGACTGAATGAAATCAAAATAGCGCAAGGCCGGCTTGACCTTGTTGGTCTGCAGATGGCCGATCATGTGCTTTGTCATCTTTGCATTAAACGGCTCCAGGGCCGGGAATTTACGCTGAGCCTCCTGCACCTTATTTTCACCAATATGCGTTAAGCCCGCCTCAATGGCCTCTTTGATTTTGTCCGCCTCAGCGTATTTTGTGACTCCGATAAGAATAACTTCGCTGGGATTTCTTCCAATTTTCTTACAAACCGACGCTATTTTCCCTTGAATTTTGGAAATATTGGCCTTAATCATTGGCATAAACTAACACAAAAGAATTTGTTCGTCAATCGGTATCACAGCGTTAAACAGGAAAAATCGTGAAGAACAGACGGAAAAGAGAAAGAAGAAGATCAAAAAAACTTACTTTCTATCGCTGCGCTTTTTCTCTTGTCTGATCTGCATACGCCTTGATCAGTTGGACGAACACATCGCCGTAGGTTTCAAGTTTTTTGGCGCCGACACCGAAAATCTTGGATAACTCCTCTTTGGTCTGAGGTAACACCGCACTCATCTCAATCAAAGATTTGTCAGGGAAAATGACGTACGGAGGGACATTTTTTTTGTCCGCCAACTCTTTGCGTTTGCGACGAAGGACCTCGAAAAGTCCCTGATCATACCTCTCCGGTGAATAACGGCTTGCGGTCGTTCGATCTGTTCCGCCGCCGGACATCGTGGTCTCAACCGGAGGCGGATAACCCTGGACCATTTCCTTATTATTCAAAATTTCCAAAGAATTAGAATTCAACTTCAAGACACCGAACTCTTCCTCTTTATCGAGAAGCCGTTTTTGGAGAAACTGCCGGACTAAAAACTTCCATTGCTTGACGGTAAATTCTTTCCCGAGCCCGTAGACATCCAGGTCTTGATGACCATTTTGAAAGACCCGCTGTTGTTGACTTCCCCGCAGGACATCGATCAGATGGGTCGCGCCGAAACGCTGTCCTGTCCTTGACACACAGGCCAAGAATTTCTTGGTCGCCAGCGTCATATCAAAGGTCTGTTCCCGGGGATTAAGGCAATTATCACACAAGCCGCATTCCGGCTGCGTGTAGGATTCGCCAAAATACGTGATCAGCGGAATCCGACGGCACACCCCGCTTTCGGCATAATGAACCATGGCCTCGAGGTGCCTCTGCGCCACACGCTGTTCCTGTTCATCTGTTTTTTGATCGATGAAATAACGGATCTTGGCGATATCGCCATAGCCGAAGAGTAATAAACAGTGCGCCGGAATCCCGTCGCGGCCGGCCCTTCCGGTTTCCTGATAATAGGATTCTAAATTTTTGGGAAGATCATAGTGGACCACAAAACGGACATTGGGTTTATTGATTCCCATGCCAAAGGCGATGGTCGCTACCATAATCTGCGCGTCATCGCGGATAAAAGCCTCTTGATTCCTGTGCCGTGTTTCATCCGTCAGGCCGGCATGATACGCCAGGGCCTTGAACCCATGGCTGTTTAAATCGTCCGTCAGTTCATCAACCTGCCTTCGGGAAAAGCAGTAAATGATGCCGCTTTGATTTCTGAACCGTTTTAAAAAATCCAGTGTCTGCAGCAGAGGTTGACTCTTTGGGATAATCTCATAAAACAAATTCGTCCGATTAAAACTGGCCACGAATTGACGCGCCTTGGTCAAATCAAGGTTCGCCACAATATCTTCGCGGACACGCGGTGTGGCGGTGGCCGTCATGGCCAAGCACACAGCCCGCGGGAATCGCTCCCGGATCTCTTTTAAACGACGATACTCCGGACGGAAATCATGTCCCCATTCGGAGATGCAGTGCGCTTCATCGATGGTCAAACAATCCACGCCGGTCGAAGACAACATCTCCAGAATATCCGGCTTCATCAAGGTCTCCGGTGCCATAAAAAGGAGTTTCGTTTGGCCGGACCGGATCAAGAGTTTATTCATGTCATACTCTTCAAAAGAGATCGAACTGTTTAAAACCTCGGCCTCAAGCCCTAAACTCTTCATCTGGCTGACCTGATCCTTCATCAAGGCGATCAGCGGGGAGACAACCACGGTAAGACCGTTAAACATTAACGCGGGAATTTGATAGCAAAGCGATTTTCCCCCGCCGGTGGGCATGATCAGAAGGGCGTCTCTTTTCTGAAGGACCGTGTCGATACACTCCGCTTGCAAAGGACGAAAGGCGTCATAGCCGAACACGTTCTTTAAAATGGATTGAGCTTTCTCGAGATTGTTATTCATCTTTTCCATTAAAATTATATTTCTTCCCCTGAAACAAACGGCACCTGGGGATCAAGGATTTCGGTCATGATAAAATCCAGCGCCCGCAGGAAGGCGGCGTTGATCTGCTCTCGGGAAAAATTCATTTTCTTATCAATAAAGCGATGTAATTCCAATGTCCTTAAATTATAGAGGGCGGCGTTAATGGGGTGATCATGATAGCGCTCATTCAGATAATGAAAATAAAGCGGGATTTGAAATGAGCGAACATTTTCCCGGATAGACTCCCGCGACAACTCCATCGTGGCAACGCGGTCCACCGCTTTGGGCATCTGGTCTATGCCGCCGGTTTTATAATCAATAATCATAATCGTCCCGTCTTTCATCTTATCCACACGGTCAATGACATACCCCAACCTCACAGGTCCGCAGGAAAGAGGAATCGTCTCCTCAAACCGGTGCTCCAGGAAAAGAATCTGTTCAACGGCTCTTTCGGGACTGGACTCTTCATTGTCCCAAAACCGGTTCAACCGCTCGGCCATGACGGATTTCAGCATAAAGGAATCCGAGGTCATGCTTTTGGCAAAGGTCTCCTCAAATTTCTGTTCAAACATCTGCGTCACGCGCTGACGGAAGGCCGAATCATAGTGAGGTTTCTTATTCAAAAACGGATGAAGGCTGTGTTCCAGAAGCTCATGGATAAAGGTCCCGACATGCCGCGCCTCAGGTTCGTCGAGAAGATCCTCATTTTCTTTAATGCCTAAAACATAGGTTACGTAAAACTCAACCGGATCTTTCAAATACATATTAATACTGGACGCCGAATAGGTGTGTTTGCGCAACGCCTCAATCATCTCCGGCGTCTTGCGTATTTCCTTCTGAGGCGATTCGACCTTCACGCTAAAACTGGCCCGTGTCACATCGGTGACGCCGATTCTTTTTTGCTTTTTTTCTTCCTCCCAGATCAACTCCTCAATAAAACGGCTCCGTTCTTTATCCTTGCTTTCCTGATAAATCAAATGCACCTTCCGGGCGGAGGAGATAAGCCGCATAAACTGATAGCGCTGGATTTCCTCTTCCAACTCCAGGCGGTCCAGATTGAGGCTGATCATGACCTCGCGCGGGATGAGCGGTTCATAAATACGCAACTTGGGCAAGACCCCTTCATTCACATCCAGGATGATCACATTCTCAAAATTCAACGCCCTCGTCTCAAAAAGCCCTAAAATTTGGAGCCCTTTGAGCGGTGAACCGCTGAAGGCGACGATTTCATGGGCCATCTTGCTTTCAAAGATCCTGAAGATATCGTCTTTCAAAAAGGGCTCCTGATGAAAGGCCGCTCCTTCTAACTCTTCTTTGACCTCAAGCATCCGGGTTGCGATGTTCAGATTCAAAGGATAGTTCTTTAAAAAACTCTTCGCCATCAGGACATCCAGAAACCGTTCAAGGATCTCGGCGAAATCACGAAAATTTTCTATCTTCTCCCACGCGCCCCAAAAAAGAGAATGGATCATCTCCAGGTCTCTGTGCAGTTCGGCCCTGGTGACGGCAATACCCATCCGGTCCAATGTCTCAAGCGCGAGCATGTAAAGTTCATCCAGACTTTCAATATCCTCCAGCTCGATAAACAAACTGCCGGAGATCGGCGTCATTTCTTTTCCGGTCAAAATCTCTTCAATTTTGTGCACCAGAATCCTGGTGACCGCGGCGTCGGATGACAAAGTCAGGTTTTTCACAAAAGGATGTCTCAGGACTTTTAAATAATCTTTCGCGTAATACCTCTGCTCTTTCCTCGATAATTGGGCCTGAAAAATAAATTCCATCAAAGAATACAAGCTGCTGCGCTTTAATGGATACCCCATCGAGATATTGAACTCTCGCGCCACCTGAACGATCTCCGACAAGAGCGGAACGATGAGATCGGAGTCAGGCAGGACAATCACGGTCTTATCCAAGTCCCCCGCATTTTTGAGGATCTCCCGCGCAAGACCAATCTGCGAATGGGCATCAAAGGCGCCGTACAGTTTTACATCAAACTCCGGCACTTGAGGCGCCCCTTCCCTTTCCACAATCGAACAACCAAAATTCTTAGAAATCCTCTCGAGAATAGGCCACTTGCGCCGATCCCCCTGAAAGACAAGCGCTGCCTGACGGCGCTGGTATAAACTTTTAATGAGGGCTTCTTCGGAACGGTTGAAATAAAAAAAATTACAGAACAGGATCTGATCAAACTCCTCGAAGGTGACGTCCTCAATGACCTCGGCCGCTCTTAGATACTGCAGACCCCGGGAATACGTTTTCTGGGATAAGAGCGCCTCATGATACGCGGCCCTCAACGTCACAATGCTGTTCAAAAGTCGATTGATGTCTGGGGGCACGGCATAGCCGATCCTGGCATTGGATTCAATATGACGCAAAGAGGCCTCCGGGACATTCTCCAGATCCAATTGATCAATGAAGCCCGAGATCTCCCGTATCCAGGGAAGAAACTGCGCGAAACCCCGACGGCCCTCTAAAATCTCCGGTGTCGTATGAGAGGCTAACTGATACAACAAATAACAATTATCCAGATCCATGGTCGCTTTAAAGTATTCGCGCTTTTTAAGAGTGTAGGAGACAAACGCGTCAATCGTCAAAAACTTCGGAGGAAAAAAATTCTTGCCCAGACGTCTTGCCAACGCGCGATTCAGAAATAATGCAGGCCTCTTGCCGCCAAAGACAATAGCCAACCGGCTCAAATCCCGCCCTTTGTCAGCGTATTCCTTAACAAGATCCTCTGTCAGACGATCAAGAAAGTTTTCGCAAAATGAGTATGTCGTGATTGGATTCATGCCCTTATTGCCCCTATTTCTTCCCCCACCATTTCCTCGACGTAAATTAAGAATCCGCGGATTTTTTTCTCCGGATACAATTCCCCCACCAAATCCCTGTATTCACGAAGCTGTTGCGCGTAACGGAATTGCGGATCACGCGCCGTCTTGTAATCGACAATCCAAACTTCCGAGGGATAAACGATCAGACGGTCCAATCGCCGCGTATGGCCTTCTTTATCGACAATCTCTTTTTCCGTATACACTTGCGCCTGGTCACTATAAAAAAACGCCCGCAGTTCATGCGTTTCCAATAGCCGCTCAACCTTCGCCAGACATTCGTTGAACAGGTCATCCTGCGGAAAACTTCTTTGCGCCTCCTGATGAATGCGTTGCAGAGTCTTTTCTTTATTGTCCCAAGAGCAATTCTCCACCAAGGACAGCATAAAATGAATCAGCCGCCCCTTACGTTTCTCTTTCCTGTTTTTCAGTTGGTCATAATCCGTAAACTCGTCTTTCAGATACCCAATCCAGTCCTGATAAGACGAGCACGGCAGTGTCCAATAAGCATCTCTTTTCTCGTTCCCCGGCCCATAGACTGACGCCGAACCTCTTTCATAACTTGCTTCTGGAATCAAAAATCTTGCCAAATTAAAACTGTTCCCGCACCGCTTGGGGATAAAACCATAGAGCTCATTCCGCGGGCGGGTTAAAGCGACATAAATATTATTGAGTTCAGATAAGAACGTTTTTTTATATTCCCTGGCATACATCCGATAAAGCGTGTCGGAAAAATTCAGGTATTTGTTTTTCAACCGCACGAGTTCAATAAATGATCCGCTCTTTTGCAAAATATACGACTGCTGATTATCCACCGAGGCGGCTCCGACCTGGACATCCATTCCCAAGAACGGCAGGATCACAACGGGGAACTCAAGCCCTTTGGATTTATGAATGGTCAATATCTTGATGGCGTCGCTGTCGGTCACGTGAACAAAAAGATCCTCACCTTCCAATTTATCGAAATAGCCCAGGAACGAACCGACATCCGTCTGTTCCTCTTCGCGCTTTTTGATCAATTCCAAGAAGTGCATGAAAAAACCCTGCGAAGTCGGGAAATGATCCAGGACCTTAAAACGGCTGTAAAGGCTGACGGCCAGCTCATAGAGCGGGTAAAGCCCGATATTCTTAAAGAACGGCTCTATCAACTGATCCCACAACGACGGATAAACCTTGCGGAATTCGGTGTAGAGATACATGTCCCGTTCATTCTTTAGACGCTGTCTTAACCCAAAAATAAAGACGTGCATCTCTTCTTTTGAAAGCCCCGCGGCACGCGCGAAGATATCTCCCAGTAGAAAAGAGGCGAAGGCCAGATTATCAATCGGAGAATGAAGAAACCGCAAAAAGGCCGTCAACTCACTAATGAGATGGTGTTTCTTCACATCCGAAGTCCGTTCCGATTCAACCGGGAGGCCTTCTTCCAGAAGCCAATGGGTCATCTGTTCGATTTCATAATTCCCCCGTGTCAGAATCGCGATGTCCCGAAAGGCGAACCGTTGTCTTAAATCTTTGATCAAAGAGATCAGCCTTCCCCTGATGGCGGCATCCCGGTCTTCTTTCTTCTCTATATCCACATATTCCATACGCACATAGCCGTGGTCGAATCCAGGTTTAAAGCTTTGTCGTGCCGCGCCAAAAAGATTTTCAATCTCTTTTCTGTCCTCCGGGCTGAACGCTATGGCATTGCGTTTCTTTTTTTCCTCTTCATATCGTTCTTTGGCCGTAATAAAGCGTTCTAAATTTTCCGCGGCGAAAACAGTATTATTAAACTCCACCACCGCTTTTTGGCTGCGCCAATTTTTTGTCAAAGATTCCGTCTGCACATTAAAAGCCGTGAACCGCTCTTTGATTTCATCAAAAAGCTCTATCTCACCGCCGCGAAACCCATAGATCGCCTGTTTTCGGTCTCCCACGTAAAAGAGTGAACCACCGGTCGAGAGGGCTTCTTCCGCCATCTTCTCAATATTATGCCACTGCAGCCGGCTCGTGTCCTGAAACTCATCAATCAAATAATGGTGAAACCGTGTGGCAAGCCTGTAATAAAGCTCTTCAACGGTTACATAAGAATCGTCAAATAACATCCCGGCCTTTGTATTGAGTTCACTCAAGAAAAGGACATCCTCTCTCGAAGAAACCGTGGCAAACTCTTCCATCACCCCCGAAAAGACGCGCAGGTAAGGATTAAACAGGGCATAGGCCTCCTGCTCGCACACTTCCCGCAAATGCCTTTTAATCACGCCCCAGAGTTGTTCAACCTCCCGTGGGACATCAATGCCCTTGCGCACAGGCACGATTTCTCTGGCGAAATAATCAGAGACGCTGTCGATATCAAACCCCTTGATATTTTCTTTCAAGAATTTCTCAAGACTTTGTGTGAAGCGGCTATCCGTTTCAACCGGCAGGATCTCTTTGAACGCCTTGATCTCCTCTAAAAGCATCTTCTTTTTCTTGATCAAATCTTCCGCGGTAAAACGACATTCCTGGAAATCCAGACCATACGCATTATGCTGCATAAAAAGATCAGATAAAATCATCATCATGTCCTCTTTAGGAAACCAGCCGGAACGGTTTTCCAGATACAAGTACTGATGAAGAAACTCGTCGAATATTTTATGAATCCCCTTGTCCAGATGCGCCCGGTCAATCATCAGATCCAGACTGTATTGCAAATAATCAGAGGCATTCGTCTTGATTTTAAAATTCGCGGTCAAACCGATTTTAAAAGCGCAACCTGAAAGCAGGGCGTTGATGAATTTATCAATGGTCTGTACCTGAAAGAAATTGTAGTGATGGATCAGGGCCTCCATGATCATAAAGGCCTTAGCCCGGGCCTGCTCCGGTTTAACGTTGAGGGCATCCAGGATTTCGTCTTCTTGGGCTTTGGGCATTTGTCCAAGAGCCAAACGCTTCAAGAACTCGAGGATCCGCGCCTTCATTTCAAAGGCCGCCTTATTTGTAAAGGTCAACGCCAAAATGTTACGGATGGGAATAAATTCAAATTCCAGAGAAGGGTTCAGCAATAATTGGAGATACCGTTTAGCCAGGGCGTACGTTTTCCCGGATCCCGCTGAGGCCTCAACAACCCGTACCTCGGGGAATTGAAAAGTTTTGTTCGAGGGAGAATTCATGATGAGGTATTATATATAAATTCATTGAAAACGCAAAGAAAGCAAAAAAAGAGGTGTCGGCCCCTCTAAAATCCTCAACGTCTAAAAAGCGAATAAACTGCCCTGGATGGCGAGCTCAATCTTGAAGGAAGGCTTTTGAATGGAATAGTGTTTATGGATCTGCTGAAATGTTTCTATTTTTTGTTTTCCGGCTATGTTTAATAAGCGTTTCATCATGGAGACCGTCAATTTGACATCCGCCATGGCCCGGTGGGTTTCATCGACCCGGACACCTAGAAAATGAGCCACATTAGATAGCTTATGATTATGAATATGCGGCAACAAAGTCTTAGCCATCTTGAGGGTATCAATGGCCGGCGTTTCATCTCTTAACTTGCGGCCCATTAAAGACAGTTCATAACAGAGAAAATCCAAGTCGAATTTGATATTATGTCCGACCAGGCACGCTCCGCCGATAAAATCAATCATTTTGGGCAGGACTTCATCCGCCGTTGGCGCTGAGGCGATCATCTCTTCAGTGATTTGATTCACCTGCATGGCATGCGCCGAAAGGGCCCTGCGCGGATTAATCAGGGAATCGAAAACATCGACCGTCTCAAAACACTTAATTTTAACAGCAGCGATTTCAACAATCCGATCTCCTTTCAAAGGGAATAACCCGGTCGTCTCCACATCAAAAACGACATATTCTGTTTCCAAGGCGTTCATCAGGTTCCTTTCCCCCTACTGAGACATTAAGTTGAACCACATCCTGCGTAGCGGATTGAATTATAGCAAAGTCGCGTTATAAAAGAAGCTATTTCCCATAAATTTTAATCTTGAAGCACCATATTCTTGGTCATGCCCGATCAGGCATTATTCGTCGAGAATAAATTTGACATTTAAGGACGGGCTAATATACTTATATCAATTCGGTTGAGATTCCGAAATTCACTTTTAGAAAAAGCACTGGAGGCGTCATGGAGAAAATATCCCCTGGAAAGAAACTCATAAAGATTGTATCGGCCGGCTTTGTGATTCTGTCCCTGATTTATTTCGGTTCTTGGCAGTTGATCGACATCCTCAAACCTAAAACGTATGCCGGAGAAATATTTCAAATAAAAATCACCACGGAGATATTTCAGAATACCTACGCTCACATACGAACACAGGCCATGATACGTTACGGCCAGATGTTCGATAAAATCGAACCTTTTCTGGATCTCGAAGCTGAAACTTGGACACAACTCATTCTCCTGCAGGAGGCCCGCCAAAAGCGTATCACAGTGGCCAACAAAGAAATCATCGAAGAGATCGCCAAGAATCCATCTTTCATCCAAAACAACGCCTTTGATGCCCGCCTGTATAAAACGATTTTGCGAAACTATCTCCAGACGGACCCGAAGAATTTTGAAGACGGCGTACGGGAATCCCTCATGATCCAAAAACTGTATGATCAGGTGACCGCTTCAGCGACGTTCACGGAGCAACAACTGGCCGAAGAGTTCAAAAACCGTCGCAGAGAAATCCAATTCAGTTATCTCCTCCTCTCCGCCGATGATTACAAAAAAGATGTCTCCGTGACCGAGGAAGAAGCCAAAACTTATTATGAGGAAAACAGGGAAGCTTTTCTCAAGCCCCCTTCCATCAATCTCGAATATATTAAACTGACCTATCTCCCAGACGCCGGGGTCCAGAAGAAAGTGGAAACAAAATATAAGGCCAAGGCCATTTACAAAGAATTCTCCGAGAATCCCGATCTCAATGTCCTTGGACAGAAATATGGATTTCCCGTCAAGGAATCAGGATACTTCGGCAAGGACAAACCCAAATTTGACATCGGTCTTAATTTTGAAGACCTTTTGAAAGCGTTTAAAATGAAAAAAAATGACATCCAAGAACCTGTCGAACTGACCGATGGATATATCGTTTATCAAGTCAAAGATAAAAAAGCCGCCTATATTCCGGATTTCCCTGAGCTGTTGGCCGACGTCAAAGACACCTTGACTTTTCGCAAAGCCAAGGACATTACCCTCAAACAAGCCGAAGGCTACTTAAAGAACATTCAACAAGCATGGAACGCAGTTGAAGGACCCAAGGATTTTCAGCAAATCACACAGGGATTAGGCTTAAAGACCCAGCAAACACCTCTTCTGGCTCAAGAACAAATTTTATCTCTGCTTGAAGTGGAACCGGCGTCGAAAGAAAGCGTGTCTGTCCTGAATGATGAAAATAAAGTCAGCGCGCCTGTCGCGACTTCTAAAGGACACATCCTCTTACACCTTGACACCCTGCGCCCGATCACAGACAAAACCTTCCACGAACAACAAAAAGAATTCGCCGAGCAGATAACGGGTGAACGAAAAGAAAAGGTCTTTGCTGAGTTTGTTCAAGACACAAAGAAGAAGGCCGCCTTAAGAGAAATTACCGCTCCTTAGCGCTAAGCCTTTTTCCAACGAAGAAATTATACGGATATCCTCTTTACGACTTTCAAAAGTTGTTTATAGTGCGATCCCTTCCAATACACTCTCCCGCAGATCCGGCAGGTAACGAATTCCTTGTAATATTTCGATACTTTGGGCGGCAAATGATTAATGACTCGGAGAAAAGAGATCCGTCGGATGAGCCCGTTACACTCCAAGCAGCGATGGAACGGTTTTGTCTTAAAGGAAAGAGAAAACTTCGTTATGACTTCTCGGATCTGTTTGTCCGGTTCCGTATGGCGTATAAAATAACCGAATTTGATCAATTTGTTTTTAAGGAGTCCCACATCTCGGGTCAAGACAATCCGTCTTTGGGACAAAGTTGTTTCAACGATGTCTTGATCTTTATAAGATCTTTGATAAAGGCAGTCAAAACCCAACAACCTCAGATGCCGGGTGAGCTTGCCCAAATGAACGTCAAGGATAAATTTAGGATTCGCCGGCAATTTCGGCTTTAGCCTTTTGATCTTTCTTAACCTGATTTTTGAGCTGTCCGGATAAACGGCGATCGTATCATTTCCCTTTACAGGCTCATAAAACCCGACGGAACGTCCGTTGATCACAAGGCCATCCACTTCTCCATGCGGAACCCCTAAGGCCTCAATGGTGTCTTTGACCGCCGGGGATCCCTTGACGGCATACGTGAACGCCCCAGTCCTTTTCCCTTGGGGAAGGAACCGCTTCAAATCACCGTAAAAACGGAATGTTACCTCGCGAAGATCATTCATGGAAAAAACTCTCGAAACGCGCCAAAACTGCGTTGCCCCCAATAACGCCCCCCTAAAGATGTAACTGCCGGAGTATTTCAACCGGGACAACACCCCCTCTTTTCTGCATTTGCTCAACGTAATCAACGGCCCTCTCACGCTGTCCTTGCTCCATATAATAAATAACCAGACTTAAATAGGCCTCAAAATAATTCGGATTTAAGTCGATGGTTTTCTTCCATAAAAAAACCGCCTCATGGGGCCGCCCCTTGCGGTAATAAAGCAGGGCCAGATTGGCATACGCCTTTTCAAATCCGGGATTAATGGCAATCTCCGTTTTGTATTCCTTTTCCGCTTCCTGGTCTTTATTTTTATTCATATAAATAATACCCAGATTATTATGGACCATGGGTTCATACGGATTCAGTTCCAAAGATTTTTTATACGCCGCTTCGGCTTCGTCCATCCTGTTTTCAAAATAATACATCGCCCCGAGATTGCGATGCGCCAAAGGATAACTCGGTGATGTCTTGACCGCGTTGCGCCAAAAGGCCAATCCGTTTTTGAGATGACGGCTTTGGATAAAGGTCATCGAAAACAGAAGGATAATAAAACCCGCCGAAAGAAATAAGACTTTTCTATTATGGGATGGCTGAATGTCCGAAAGCCCAACGTTGATCCCTTCCATGAAGACGATCAAACAGCCGATGAGCGGCAAGTAAACTCTGTACTCATGAATGACAAAGTAATGAATGACCCCCGGTATAAGAAAAAGAAAAAACCAGATGAGACCAAAGAAGACATGATTCATCCGTTTCTTTCTCCCCACCAGGATGACAAGAACCAAAATCATCAACGAGACTATGCCCGACGTTAATTTCACGTCCGGACGGATAGGAACGACGGATAGCGTCAAAGGCAGAATGGCCTTTCCCAAATAAAAAATAAACCCGGACACATCCTGGTGAATGGACTTCATCGCCCACACCACTCCGGCATCGGAGAACTGCCCTTTCAATATCATTTTTCTAAAAATTAAACACCCGCCCAACACCATGGCCCAACCGAACCACAGCCCATAATCCTTTTTCTTCTTCCCCTCAGGAGTATCGATAAGCCAGATATATAAAAAACATATCACCGGCATAACAAAACCCGTTTCTTTGGTCAAAAATCCCAAAAGCAAAAACACTAAATGAGTGACGAGGCTCAGCCAATTCTTCCGTTCAAAATAATGAAGAAAGAAAATAAACGATGCCAGGACAAAAAGACCCAACAAAGAATCCGTCCTCCCCGGAATCCAGGCCACGGCCATGGTCAGCCCTGGGTGAACCGTAAATACAAGGGCGAAAAAGAAACTCAATCCCCGCCTGTATCCAAGTCTCATAAATAATGCAAAGACCAGACAGGCATTGATCAAATGAATGCAGACATTCGTCAGATGATACCCGAACGGCGAGCTCCCGCTTCCTTGGGCATCCAGCATAAAAGAGAGTCCCAAAACAGGACGGTAGAAGATCGGCGTCAGGAAATCCGGCCGGGAAAACAAAAGACCGATATTGGAGAGATTCTTGAGGAAGTACTGATAATCGAGGAGCCAGGAACTATCATCCAGATACGTGATCCCGTAAAACAATGTCTTGGCATACAATACAAATCCCGTCAGAATAATCCAGACATACGGCCGTCCCCCGGCCAGGAGAGTCCTCTTCCAGGAATCCTTCATGTGATTTCTTTCACAACAACTTTTTTACGGTAAGAGATCATCTCCGTAAAGAAAACGTAAAGAATAGCGAACAAAATTGCCGTACTCATCAACAACGTGCAAAGAAATGAAAGGGGATAAAAAAGATTACCGAACTTAAAAACAATTTGGGCTTCTCCATACGGAATAGGAATAGCTTTATACCCAATATTGACCCTCATCACCGGGACTTTTTTCCCGTTAACGTACGCCTGCCAATGAGGATGATAGGCGTCGGCGTAATAGAGAAAACAGGGCTGATCGGAACGTCCTGGAACGGAGGATATCAAAACAAGAGAATTAAAAGAAAACTGCTTGATCGTAAGCTCTCCCCCCAATCGTTCATTGCGGTTTTGGAAGTCCCGCATATCCTGACGCTGGATAAGCGCCTCAGGGATTTTTCCTTCCAACTTCCTGATTTCCTCAGCGGCCACGAAAATCATATCCCCGCTGAAACCGGGTTGCCGAAAAACTCTTCCGACGGCATCGTGATTCTCCACTTCGTTAATCTTTGAGAAAACACCAAGTTTCGGCGTTCCGACACCGGAATACTTTCTATAAATCTCTTCCCCGGGGAAAAGTTCACGCGCGGAAAAATAATCCTTGATGGAATTTAAGATAAAATCCACCCGATAACTTGAAACAAATGAATCCGCGAACAGAAAAGAATCGATCGTATTATATTTCGTCAATTGAGGATTATGACGCATAAGCGGCAAGAATTTCTTAACTCTGTCACTATAGGCCGCGTGCGATTCCGTCGTTAAAAGACGCCCCAAAGGAAAGGCGTATTTAAACGGTTTAAAAAGACTGATCACTTCTTTTGAAACCTTCGGCATGCGCGCGACAATGAGGGAATACTTGTAAGAAAAAAGATCCATGAAAATCAAGACCAGCAGCCCGCTCACAAGAAGGTCGCGCCGCCTTCCTTCCCTGCTTATCATCCAATACAAAAACACCAAGAAAAGCCCGCCCACCAGAACATAGGGGATCTTCGCGAAAACGGCTTGTTCCGCCTGGGACACAAACCAGAATCGCTCTGGATTCAACACATAAACCTTCCGCAATGTCCATAGCAAAGGAATTAAGAACGCGCCAACAACGAAAACCATCCTTCGATCGTGTTCCAAACGTTTAAGAAAAATTTCGAATCCAAAACCGGCATACAAAACCATAAACAGCTTAAACACGCTCGCCGTTAAACCGATATGACGAAAAACCTTTCCTAAAGGAAACACATAATAAAACGCCTGCGCCACTCCCGTACCGGCGCTGAAAAGCAAAATCACGAGCGCCGTGCCGCCCACCACATAAGACATTTTCCGACGGCTAAACAATAAAGCCAGGAATACAAAAGGCAGAACACAGAACCCCGCGTACAAATTGAGGTCAACCGAATTGCCGTATCTCTGAAAAATCTCCCCGAATTTGCCCCACCCCAGGGATCCGCCGTAATTCAAAAATGTATTAATAGCGATTTTCCCGCTCGCGTCCCGCGTGTTATACAAATAGGCCAGTTCATGATCACCGTACTTGACATAATAAAAACTCACCGCCATCAGGCCAATCAAACCCATAAAGACAACGGTGTACCAAAGGATCTTCTTTCTCATCCAAAGGGTTTTGATCCCCTGATACAAAAATACATAAAAATATAAGACGAATAACTTTTTAAGAATGTTCAAGACAGGACTGTGTCGGCTGAATCCGGCCAAGCCTTCCAGGTAAGATCTCTTTTTAAAATAGACTGGAACAAGAAACAGAAAATACACCCCCACAACAAACGCGACAAAGACGCCGCAATACAGAAAATTCCCGTAAACAGCCAAGGCAAAAAAAAGCACCGCTCCAATCACGTAGCGAAAAAGGCCTTTGGTTAAAGCCCTGTGCAGGCAATACAAGACGATAGGAATGAAATAATAAATATGAAAATTCCACCAGATCTGTGGATACCAGATGTTTGTCCCCAGCAGGGTGATGGACACATAGAGGATTGTTTTTAAGTTTTTATAATAAAGAGTGGCCAGTAAGATAATGCCTAACAGGAAAAAAAGCTCTTCAAACCACAACCCAAAATAATACAAATAAAGATAGTTCCATTGATCCGAAATTAACCCCAGCCCATAAAAGACCGGTGAAAGCAAAGTTAACTGAGGAAGAAATTGATAATTGCCCACATAACCATGGATATAATAGGGAAGCCAGTAGGGTAAAGAGCGGTTTTGAACAACCTCGTTAAAATAGACGTATTGCTGCTGGAGATATTGAAAGGTGTCGTGGTCGATGGGGAGGCGGTGTTGTCCTATTAAGAATAAATAAATAAGACTATATAAAAACGCGACCCAGCAAAATACCTTCATTTTGCTGTCACAGATTCTACTCATTCTCCAATAACCTTCTTCTCAAGGGAATGGCGATCATTCTTAAGATATGTTCCTTGGTATCGACCCCAAATTTTTTCTCGATCATCCACAGGTATTCCGGACGGCCATGATAACGGACAAAGGCCTCATCACGGAATTTGAGCACCTCTTTGGAGGTAAGATATTTCGTTGCCATCGGCGCGCATTCATACCCGTAAAGGGAATAAGCCTTCCAGTTCTTCGGAGGCTCGACTTCTCGAAAGAATTTCGTCCCCGGATAAGCAAAGACCGGATAAATATTCGCCCATTCAAAATTGTATTTAACAAGGAAATCATACGTGCGGTTCATCGTCTCTTCATTCTCGCCCTCCAAACCGAACATGACGTCCGCGCATATCGAGACCCCTTCCTCCTGGGTCATACGGATCACCTGATCCACATCCGTCTTTTGATTCCCTTTATCCGCCGTCTTTAAAATCTCCGGTGTCGCGGATTCAAATCCGTACGAGATCCAATTCATCCCGACCTTCTTGAGCCTTTTAAGCAAAGGCCGGCTGATCGTATCCACCCTGGAATACGCCCACATATTCAAGTCAAATCCTTTGACCTCGAGCTTGTCACAAAATTCATCTATTCTTTTAGAGTTAACCACAAATAATTCATCCAATATCTTGATATGTTTAACCTTGTATTTTTGAACCAGCAAGCTGATTTCGTCAATCACGCGGTCAACGCTGCGAAACCGTTGAGTCCTTTTACCGAAGAGATTATTGATGGAACAAAAATTACAGGGGAACGGACATCCGAAACTGGTCCAGAGAATAGCATAGGGCGTTCGATGATGGAGATCTCCGAAACAATGCCAGTTATGCGCCCGATAACGGGACGGACGCATAACGTCCCAGTCAACCGGCGGCAGGCTGTCAAGATCTTTGATCAAAGGGGTGTCTTGTGTCACAATCACAGCCGGCTCTTGAACCGCCCCGTTCTTAACGCAATAAGCCAGGCCGCTGATTTTCTCCAAATCTCCGCCGTCCCGCAAAGCGTGAAACAGATCAACGATGGTTGTGTACCCTTCGCCTCTGACCACAAAATCCGCGCCCGTTTCCTTTAACGACCTCTCCGGAAGAACCGTCGGATGCGGCCCCCAAATGAATGTCTTGACATTCATCTTCCTTTGATGAAACCTCTCAAAGAAATCCACGATACCCGCCATGACCATGGTGGAGGAAGAGGGATTGGCCCCTGAACAAATGATCCCCAAAAGCGTAGGACTCTTCTTCTGGGCGATATCCAGCAGTTGATCCATCGAGATCATATCCACGTCGGATTCGATGATCTCGACATCGATACCCCGGGACTTCACGTAAGACGCCAAGAGCCCCATCTGAATATTCGGAGCAACGGCTGAAAACTCATCCGTTGTCGCGGCATAAAGATCCCTTTTCGAATTTACCGTGGCGAGGATAATTTTTGGATTCAACGCCTCTATTCCCTTTCTAATGAATACTCTGATTCCGCCTGTAAAAGACTTTTCGTCGCAGAAACCGCATGAAATCCAGTTCCGGAGAAAAACCATACAACTTTCTTCTGAGTTTATACCCCTCATACCGGCTCAGCGGACTAATAAACAATTTTAAGAGAAGCCTCATAGCATTGTTAGAAACCCCGCCGATCGCGTTCAAAGAACTGTTGGCCAAAAGGCTCATATAAGTGATGTTACCGATCTTCTTTCTCTCCGAAGCGTTAAACCACGGGATTTTTTTTCCTTCCATATCATACTCATCCGAAAGCCAATCAATCCAGCCTTCCAACGATTGCGGAGGATGTAACCCGTGCTGTAAAGCCACCTCGTAAAGCGGCGTCTGGGGCATGGCCGTAAATGTTCCTATAATTTCAAACTGGGCCTTGGGATTATCCTTCTTTAACCGGACAAACAGATCAATCGTTTTGTCGATATCTTCAAATGTTTCCGTTGGAAATCCAATCATGAGGGCAAAGACAGGGATAATGCCGTGTCTCTTGGCCTTGAGATTCGCCTCAATGGTATCCTCACAACGGATCCCTTTCTTCATCAATTTTAAAATCCTGTTCGAGCCGGATTCGGCCCCAAACTTCAATGTGTCGGCGCCGCTTCTTTTGAGGATATCGAGGTCTTTGTCCGTGGCCATATTAAAAATATTTACCCGCGTCCCAGAAGTATACCATTTGATTTTAACGCCGCTGTCAATAATGCCCTGACAGATCTCGTAGGCCCGCTCCCGGTCGATGTAAAACTCATCATCCCGAATCCAAATACCATCCAGATGGAATCTCTTGACCGGTTCGAGGATCATCTCCAGAGATCTCTTGACCGACATGGGACGCCACTGCCTGTGGCGCAACGCGGCGCTTGAACAAAATCCGCATTGAAATGGACACCCCCGCGAGGTCTGGCCGATATCCAGACTCCGCCGGGTTTCTTTCAGGTAGAAATCCCTGTGGATATATTTTTCAACGTCCACCAATTCCCACGGCACGGGCAGGAGTGTCTCCACGTCCAGCAGAGGCCGGCCCGGAGTCATGGTCATTTTGACGCCGTCTTTAAAGACAATCCCTTTGACCTGATCCAACGGTTCTTTATTCGCCAACACCTGCACCAATTCCAAGAACGTGATATCCCCTTCGCCGATACACACCACATCCACATATTCGCTTTTCAAAGTCTGTTCCGGAAGGCTGGACGGATGCGCCCCGCCCCAGACAATAGGGATCTTTCCGTTGGAGACTTCTCGCACAAGTTTAGCGGCTTCTAACGCGAAATAAATCTGCGTGCCGGTCATGGAGGTCAACGCGACACAAATCGGCCTTTGCGCCAACATCCCGCTTAAGGTTTCACGCCAATGCGCGTCCGTGCGTTGATCGACAATCTTGACTTTGAATCCTTTTTTTAAAAGAGGCGCCGCCACAGATAATAGGGCGTGCGGCGGGCCGATCGTAGCGCCTAAATCTATCCCCGTCTTGGGATAAATAAACACCACATCCACACGGTCCTCTTTTGTTTTCAATGAAGGAACTTTTCTCCCCCCGGCGAAGGCCTCGGACCGAGGCAGGTGTGACGGGGTTTCTTGAATGGATACCTTCATGCCGCCTTCTCCGCTTTCTCCATTTGATGCGCCTTATACCAATGCAAGGTCTTCCGGATCCCTTCCCGCAGAAAAGTCTTGGGTTTAAAACCAAGCTCTTTTTCCGCCTTACGGATGTCCACCAGCCGGATCGGGATCGTCGTGGGTTTGGTGGCATCAAAGGTTAAGCGCGCATCATGATAACCGTCTTCTTCCAGGATCATATTGAGAACTTCTTTGATTTTGTACCCTCGGCCAAACCCGATATTAAAGACCTTGTACCCGTAACATTTCTCCATGGCGATAAGCATCGCCTCAATGAAATCACCCACATAGATCAAATCCCTGACGTCCTCACCCGTGCCCCACACTTCAATCGGACGATGCCTCTGCGCGACTTTTCTAATAAGCGCCGCGAAGGCATGGGATGTTTCAAAATCAAAATCATCATATTCGCCGTAAATATTGGTCGCGCGCAAGACGATGGTGGCCATGGGGACTTTCAGCTTCTCGGCATACATCCGGCAAAGGACTTCTGAATACCTTTTCATCCATCCAACACCGAAATATTTGTCAAAAGGATCGCCGACCATCATTTCTTCTTCCTTCATGGGACGGGTGCCGGTCGATGGGTATCCCGTCGAACTGCTGATCCACAAAAATTTTAAGACTTTCGCCTGATAAGCCGCCTCCAAAAGATAGGCGTTCATCACAATATTGGTCGTCACATGCGTCAGGGGGTTGTTCGTTATCACATGAGCCCCGGAAGTATTAGCCGCGCAATGAAAAACATAATCCACCTCCGGCACAATCTTACGGCAGTCATCCGGATTGGTCAAATCACACTTTATATAATCAATCTTAGGATCGCTAATGACCGGATCTCGGCGATGCAACGTGGCCCGGACATGAACGCCTAAGGGCAACAGCCGTTGAATCAGATTGGCCCCCACCAACCCTGTGGCGCCCGTAACAAGGACAGTTCTTTTCTCATAAAATCCCATTTCAGGATCCCCCGTTTAAAAATTCTCTCAGGATCATGAACAGTTCGCTCAAGCCGTTCTTTAAAGGATGCATCTTTCTCACGCCTCCTATGCGGCGCGGTTCGTCGCCGGGGATCTCACCTATTTTTAACTTCTTCCTTGCCGCCCTGGCCAAAAACTGGGTTCCCCAGGAGACGGTCTTTGTATTGATTTTAAGATCCTGAACGATTTCTCTCTTAAAGGCACGATACATGACTAAGGAATCCGTGACCCTGGTTCCAAACAATATATTGATTAAGGCGGTAAACAAGCGGTTCCCAAAAGCGGTGACGCAATCGTCGTCATAGCTTTTCGCGCCCCCCAGATACCTGGAGACAATCACCATATCATAGCCCTGTTTCATTTTCGCTATTAATTCCGGAATCTTTTCAGGGACGGAGTTTCCGTCAGGGCTGAAGACGATCACGATATCTCCTGTCGCTTTAGCCACGGATTCCAAAAACGCGGCGCCGGCGCCTTTCTCCTGCTGAGTAAAAATAAAATAGCCCTGTTCCCGGGCATAAGCCACCGTCCCATCCGTCGATCCGCCGTCAACGATAATGAGCTCATCCACCCATTCTTTCCTGATCCGCGGCATAATCACCTTCATGCCGTCGATCTCGTTTAAGGTAAAAATAATCAAAGAAACTTTAATCGCAGGATCCTCCACCATTGTCACATTATTTTCTGAACAATTTTTTTACAAAATCCGAGAGAAGTACTTTGTTCCACAATTCAGAAATTTAGGTTACAAAGTACTCCTTTAAAGAACACTCATGCTCTGTCCGCCATCCACAGGAATCGAAGCGCCGTTGACCAGACTCGCCTGTTGCGAACATAAGAAGACAACCGCGTTGGCCACCTCCTCAGGCGTTCCCAAACGGCCTAAAGGAAGTTCTTCATGGATAAAATCCTGCACCTGCCGGGGATTTTCCTTAAGTTCTTTTTCCCAACCCGTCCCGGCGATCATAATGGCCCCGGGGGCGACACTGTTAAACGTTATGCCGTCTTGAATCAAATACGCCTTCTTGGCCAGGGTCTTCATCAAGGCCGTCTGCGCCATCTTGGCCATCGTAAACCACGGCCGCCCGCCCGCTTCTCGGCCGAAGATCGACGTGATCGTCACAACCCGTCCCCATTTCTGCTTGCGCATCCAGGGGATCGTCCGCATAGTAAATTTCATCGCGGCCAAGGCATTCTTGTTGTAGACCTCCAGCCATGTTTCCTCTTTGGTCTCTTCAACGATTTCACTTCCCCAGCGGCCACCGCCACCGACGTTATTAATCAAAATATGCAGAGTTCCCCATTGTCTGCCGACCAGACTCATAACCTTCTCGATATCAGAGTCCTTCATGACATCGGCTTCCACCCCTAAACATTGCACGCCCTTGGCGGAGAGCTCCTGTTTTGTTTTCTCCACACGCTCCCTGCTTCTTGAACACACCGCAACATGACATCCCTCATCGGCCAATGCCAGGGCAATCGCCCGTCCGATCCCGTGCGTCCCCCCGGTCACCAACGCGTATTTCCCTTTAATGCCTAAATCCATCTTCTTTCCCTTCCATGAAAACATGCTCCGCCCGTTGAGGAAACCACCTCACAATGGAATGCACGATATTGGACACATCTAATTGATATAACTGCTGAAGCGCCTCACGGTCACCGGAGGCAAAACAATGTTCATCCGGGATGGCCAGACGTTTAAGCGCAATCCCCTTACAGGAATCACATAAAACCTCGCTCACCGCCGAACCCAACCCGCCGGTCAAACAATTCTCCTCGAGTGTCACAACGCCCTTTGTCCCTTCCATCATCTTTATTAACAAAGCCGTATTCAAAGGCTTAATCCTATACACATCCACCACACGGACGGATAGAAATTTCTTCCTCAGGATATCCGCGGCCTCAACGGCCCGATGGACCATATTCCCGGTAGCGATGAGCGTTATATCCTCTCCTTCCCTGATCTGGTGCAAACCCCTCGAGAAATCCGCGGACCCAGCACCGTAAATCAAGGGGAACCGCCCTCTTTCCAACCGAACATACACAGGCCCCTGTTGTTCATAGGCCAATCGGGCTGCGGCTTGTGTAATTACGGCATCGCAGGGATTCAAAATAGTCATTTCCGGGAGACTGCGCATCACGGCGATATCTTGAATTCCGTGGTGGGTGGGCCCGTCACCGCCGTACGTCAATCCTGTCCCGATCCCGACAACCGTCACCGGCAGACGCATACAACACACATCAACCTTAATCTGCTCGAAACAACGCATCGTGGCAAAGGGAATAATCGTATATACAAAAACTTTTTTTCCGCCCAACGCCAGACCCGCCGCCACGCTGATCATATTCTGTTCGGCCACGCAGACATTGATATATTGCCGGGACAGATCTTTCTTAAACCGCCCCAGACTATGGGCCCCCATATCCGCCGTCAGCAGGATCACCCGCGGATCCTGACGGGCGATCGCATACAGCTCGTCAAAAAAAGCGTCTCTGAGGTCTTTGTCCGATGATGTCATACGGATATTCAAATGATTTCCAGTTCTTTTCTCGCCTGCTGCAACAATTCCCCTTTAGGCACGCCGTGATGCCATGCGATGTTGCCCTCCATAAAAGAGACGCCCTTGCCTTTCACCGTGTCAGCAATAATCATCCGCGGTCTATCTGAGGGAACTCGCTCAAAGGCGGTAAGAAGATCGTCGAACGAATGGCCATCCATTTCAACAACCTCCCAGCCACAGGCGATCCATTTTTTATCCAGCGGATCCAAGGCCACGCAATCTTCAATGATGTCTGTGACACAAAGCCCGTTTTTGTCCACAATACCGATCAGATTATTCAACTTATGTTTGGCCGCAAACATCGCCGCCTCCCATACCGATCCTTCACAACACTCGCCGTCACTTAACAAAACAACCGTCTTAAAATCCTTTTGATCCATCTTGGCTGCCAGGGCCAACCCAGCCCCGATCCCAAGGCCGTGTCCCAAGGATCCTGTGTCCGCCTCTATCCCCGCGATACTCCGGTTAGGATGCCCTCCCAGTAAACACCCGGGCTTATTGTAATTTTCCAATTCTCCTCCGGGAAAGAATCCCAAGTCCGCGAGAATAACATACAACGCCTCACACGCGTGGCCTTTACTCAAGAGAAACCGGTCGCGCCCCTCCCAGCGGGGACGAGAAGCATCCAGACGCAAGATGCCGCCGTAATACAACGCCACCAAGATTTCCGTACAAGAAAAAGCTCCGCCCAGATGCCCTTTACCGGCCGCGGCCGTCATCTCCAGAACTTTGCCTCGAACCTGACGGGCTTTATCTTTTAAAAAATTTAAGTTATCTTTCATGCTAAATGTCCTGATGAAGTTTAATCCGCGAAGATTTCCTAAACGTGATTTGGATATTTCTAAATACCCTTTGCAAAACACCCTCGAGCTTTGTATTGACCCGTCCGCGCGCGGGATTGATGAACAATTGGAGCATCCGCAGCGGATGCGAGATCAGCATGAGGCTATAAAAACTGCTCAAAAGACCAAACCTCATCCCGCTCAATGTCCTCGGCCCAAAGTGCGCCGACCAGGACACGGCCTTACTGAGATCCGCGTACCCGAAAAGCTTCATGAAATACTCATCTCCGAGTTTAATCTTTTTCTGTTCCAGAAATTCTTTAAACAATCGCGATCCCGGATAGGGCACAAACGGAAACACATTCAATTCTTGCAGCCCCGCGACGGCCAGTTTCATCATCAACCCATACGTTTTAAGAAAATCTCTAAACCTCTCCTGTGGCAACCCGATCACAATATTCGTACTTAAATTCATGCCCAATTTTAAACCGTCTTTTATTAAGGAACATATCTTTTTAGGGTCGTTTCTCTTGTCCACACTTTTCAACACGTCGGTTGAACCGGACTCAAGGGCGAAATCCAGCTCACGGCATCCGGCCGCGTACATAACCCGCAAGACCTCCGCGTCAAGAGATTCCGTTCTCAACGTCGGGAGCTGCCAGGTAATCCGTAACTTCCGACGAAGAATCTCCTGACATAAAGAAACAATACTCTCCCGGGAAATGACGGCGGTCAGATCGGAAAAAACAAAATTCTCCGCCTTATAAATCTTGATATAGTGTTCCATCTCATCCACAACGGATTTCGGGTCCCGCGGCAACCACCGACGGCCCCACATATTCTCATTGGAGCAGAATGAGCAATGATACGGGCACCCGCGGGTCGCCAGCATCGGGATAGTCCGCCCCCGCTTCAAATGATACGTCAGCCCCCGGGAAAGATAGTTTTCCATCGGGATCAAATCCCAGGCCGGCCAGGAAAGCGCATCGATATTCCCAATGCGTTCCGCTCTTTTCGTACGCGCGTACCCGCCGTTCTTGTCGCGATAAACCAGGCTCGGCGCTTCAGATAAAGATCCTTCTTTATCGAGCATATGGATCAAATCCACGATCGCGCCATCCCCTTCCCCAAGAACACACAGATCGAGCGAAGGACAATCTTCCAAACAAAACTCCGGCAAGGCGGTAATATGCTCCCCGCCGGCAAAAAGAACAGCCTCAGGAAATAGCTCCCGGACGTACTGGATTAATCCCCGATGAAAAGGCCAATCCTGTGAAAACATACAGGCGAACCCAATGGCGTCGGCAAATTGAATGCGTGTTTTAAGGGTTGCCGGAGTCATGCCGTACTGAACGTATTTCCCGTTGACCATCTCGGAACGGTCGATCGCCTCGCCGCACATATCCACGATATCGACTTCATGCCCGGCCTCGCGAATAGCCGCCGCGATGTAGGCGATCCCCAAGACTGGCACGAGCTGAGGTCCCATGAGACCCACACTATAAACCGGCGGTCGAATCAGTGTCACCTTCATTTTCTATTCTCTCTTCCCCTTCAATCCCCGATTTCCATCTCTTCTCTACACCTTTAATTCCGTCGTGCTGCAGCAGCTCCCGTCTTTATTCTTCTGATAAATGGGATGTCTGCGCATGGCTTTCATCAACGTTTCCAAAGACTGTTCTTTCACATTTCCAAACGTATTCGTGAAAGCCACACAAAGCTGAAGATCGCCATAAGGAGAAATATTCAACATCTTTCCGCTGAGCGCCTGACACACCTTGTTCTTTTTAACAACCGAGTAGGCCCCCTCAATAAAGGCAAAAGACGGATCGATGTTCTCGATAATCCCCCGCTTTTCCTCATCGGTAAATTCATTTTCCTTGGCCTTAACCCACTCCCCGGCAATGATCGGAAATAAAATCCTCACGCCTGTGGCCTCCAGTTTCCTGGACAACCTCAAAATACCGCTCAAGACACTGTCGTCCTTTTCCCCGGCCGCGAAATTCTGAATCCGGCGACGTGTGGCGTACGTAGAGACGATGCACGGAATACCTTCTTGACGACAATAGGTGATTCCCTCCACCGCCCTTTGATGCATCCCTTTGACCCCGCGCGATCGGTCATGCTCTTCCGCCTGGGGACTGTCGATACTCACGTTGATACAACTGATCCCTGCCTTTTTTAACTGTTTGACCCTCTCATACGTCAACTGCCAGGCGTTCGTAGTGATGGAGGTGTATAATCCCAACCCCTCACCGTAGGTTACCAGCTCAATGATATCCGCCCGCAAAAGAGGCTCGCCGCCGAAGAAGTCAATTTTAGGGATCCCCAGCGTCACCGCCTGCTTCAAAATGTCTTTGACCTTCTCCGTGGACAGCTCCTTGGACTTATTCGCCTCGGGGAAATAATTGGAAACAGAACAATGTTTGCAACTGGCCTGGCACCGGTAGGTCACGGAAAACTCAATCAGCCAGGGAATATCCTTCTTAAAGAGATGCGTCAAGATCCAATACCGCAGCATCACAAAGGCCTTTCGAGGGTTCATTCTTGTCAGACCGACTCGGGCATACAACCGCGTTGTCTTTATCCACCTAACTACTTCTCGCGCTGGACTTGCCGGCATGATTATCTCCTTTCTGCCATCATGGGAACAAAAGGGTATCCTTTGACATTATAAGGCGTGGAGGTGTATTCTTCATGACTCCCATCGTAAATTATTTTATAAAATGTTGTGCCATTATAACTGAAGAGCGGTTTAAAGTATTTAAAAAAAATTTGGTCCTCAAAAACAGGCGTATAAAACGGATTGTAATCCCGGTAATGGATCGGCATGACGGACAGATAACGGATATTCAGTTTCTTCAAATCATCCATGATTTTCTTCACATCAAGCTGATATAGGACACTCCCCAGGGCGTGTCTGGCCGTCAAAGGCCTCATGGCATGAGAATGAAACCTCACCGGCACCGTCAGGATCATGTCATCGACACGGGTGTATTGCCGGATGAGCATCGCGTAATCAAAGTTTCGATGCGCCCCGAATCTTGTCCCTGGAAACATCTCGGGATCGGTCTGAATCTTTTGTAAATAATCGTAGGCAGACTCCCTCCCCCAGAAAACGCTCTGGGCCTCATTAAATAGCCCTTCCACATGTAAAGGATTGCGCATAGTATTTAAAAAAGCCGCTCTTCTTATTTCAATTCTTGAGCCCGGCGCATCAAAAATGACCACGCATAAAACCAAACCCACCACTGCGTATATCATTCGACTTTTTACATCTAAACTTTTAATGGGCACTATTTTCTCTACTCTAAATATAAGGCTATCGATAATCGCCCATTGAATAATAATGACAGGATAATAATAAAACATACTTAACCGGGGAGCGTTAGGGAAGATCGTCACAAATAATAGAACAAGAACCGCGCTCATAATCATATAATACATTTTAGACACATCGAACTTCTTCAACAAGGGGAGAAACAATAATAACACATAAAAATTCAGGTTCTTGGTTGTCTGAATGACTTTATCCATGAGGGTGGAAAGTGTCATCGCTTGACCAAAATTCGCGAGGCCATGATATTTATAAAAATGCCTTATATAATTATTATCAATGAAATGATATCGCGGATTCTCTGAATTCATTTTTAAGAAGAAATCACTCATCCACTCCGGGGAAATGCCCGGGGGGACAAAGGTGCCGACTTCCATGATAAGTTTTAAATTAAATACTGCGCTCAGGATCAAAAACAATAGAAAAGCACCTGACAAGGGTTTCAGGACGCGCGGCCTGAATTCCTTGTGCTGAACAAACGCGTGAACGCCGATCATCACGAAGTACGCCACCCCCAAACCAAGAAAATAAACATATTGCGACGCAATCACCCCTAAAAAAACCGCGGGTAAAATATAATTTTTCTTTAAATCTTCCGAACTCATACAAAGTAACGCGGCTAACAAGAACGCTAAGGCGGCAATATGAATTTTCCCGAAATGGATCAATTCCGTGAAAAGATTTGCCGACAACAGAAGCAAGACTGAAATATAGATCAGCAGATTTTTTGTGCGAAATATTTTCTTTGCTATCAAATACATACTTCCGAGGGCGAGCGCCAAGTAAACAAAAGATAATAAGTAAACTCCCGCCTCTCCAGCCAAAATCTTCACGATCGTTCTTAAAACATCAAACGTTTGAGAATGAATTCCCGTCGTTGAATTCTGGATAGGGACTTTAAAACTATGGGTGATCATGTAATAATCCAAATTAGGCAAATACGAATTCTCAATATCCCCGGATCCATCCGCGTACGTAGAAGGCAAAAAACAATAAACAAAATTTTGATAGAGTCCCCACCCTAACAAAAGCAAAAAAATGACTCGCCACGGCTGTTGTAAGGCCTTTCTCAACTCGAGTCCTATAATTCTCTTCACAAGGAAGAAGGGCTCTTCCATGAATCCTGTGAGGTAGATCACCAATAAAACCCCAAAGATGATCGGGAAGGTGAGCCCTTGTATGAACCCTAGGACAAAAAATAAATACGTGGACACAACAAGCCCGAGAAAAACTGGTAATACAATCTTCGAGGCCTCGCCGTCTAAATCAATACCCCGCCAACGGGCAAACCTCGCGCCGATGAACCAATGGATGATGACAAAATATATTATAAAAATAACCAGCGTGGCATGTCTCCCTAAAACCGTGAAGTCTGTCCCCCCTGTATTTTCCCCAACATCATCCGATGCTTGCCGTTTCATAAAGACTTGCCCGACTGCGTGCGTATCCCACATGACAAAACCCTCAAGCGTGTCAAGAACAACCCCATCCTTGTTCCGCAGGACAACGCTATATCCATGACGATTCAGATCTTTTAATTGAAACGCGTCCGCGTCGTCCGGCAACAAATTATTTAAAACAACCTCTGTGTTTTCTCCAGGCTGTCTTGCCGCGTGAGACATGGGATATAAGACTTCAAATTTCAAGGAAGGCTTTTTATCTCTGAGCTCTCCCCCGGCACTCAGGATCCTTGGCGCGCTGATCTTTTCGGCGTCATAGATGTTTTGCGTGCCCGCATTTTTATACCGGATTCTGAGAGAGTCTTCCGGCGGAAGAGACCGGGAATCCGCGGGATTCCATTCATACAAAAACGTGTACCATCCCTTCCCTGGATCTAACCCTGACGTCAACAGGACATTTTCATGATAAAGGGTCGAAAGGTACGGATGAACGAGTTGCTTAAAAACGGGGAAACGCTCAAAATTCTCATCTCCCTTAAACCAATCCGGATAGTTCACCAATTTCCATGATTGAGTGACGTCCCATGGATGAGAAGAAATTTCTTGAATGGTTATGCCGGATGGCGCGTAAACATCCAAGCCCAAGAAAATCTTCCCCTTGGAATTCTGCAAGTACTGCCACTGGACTTCGGCATTATTGATGAGCTCGCCATGATAACTTTTTAAATAAAAAACTGCGGCGATAAACGGAAGGCTGAAAAGAAGACGGAGAATTAAATTTTTAAGGGTCATTTTCATTTTAGAGACGGAGCGCTTGATTTATCCGTCAATCGACCTACGACAATTTTCAGGGCATTCCAGATAGAATCGGGATTAAAACCAAAGATAAGATTCAGGTCATTACAACAAATATTATTGCAGGCCCGGCATCCGTTTTCAGCCAAATTTTCCCATGCCTTCTGAAAACCGACCTCCAAAAGATTCAGCGCCTTGAATTTGTTCACTAAGACAATGCAGGGATAGACCAAACCGTTGGCCTCAATGTGGCAGGCAAAATTCTTGATATAACATTTGATGGGTTTATAGCCTTTAATACTTTCATTAAAGACGAACTGTTTCGACGCCGGGAACGGCCAGTTCAAAAAGTTTTCATAAGTCTTGGCGGAGAAGAAAACAGGCGCCCCCTGTTTTTTAAGCTTTAGGATTTTTTGAATCATCTTTTTTAACTGAATATCGTCTAATCCAAGACTTTTGTCCGGAGAATCCTCAACTCTCAACGGGCTGAACTGGGCTTGAAAATGATAGGCGCGGGCTAAAACCATGAGCTCTTCGACGGCATTGCTATTATTTCTCGTCAGCACCGTGTGGGAATGGAATTGAATCTTCTCTTTGTTTAAGATCTCAAAGGCTTCGATGAGTTTACGAAACGTCCCCTTGCCTCTGTTCAAGTCATTACTTTCCAAACGGCCGTCGATACTAATTGCCAGAGAATCAACCTTTTTTAAAACCGGCACATGATCTTTGACAATCAACCCGTTTGTGCTTAAATGGCATAAAATATTTCTCTGCTTGATCCTGTCAACGATCTGTCCAATGTCTTTTCTTAAAAGAGCTTCCCCTCCTCCGATGGAAATATATTTGGTCCCCATCTGAACCAGCTCATCGATAAGCCTGAATATTTCTTCCGTCGTAAATTCCCGGTGATTCCTGTCATAATATTCTTCGTAACAATAAAAACACTTGAGGTTGCATCTATTGGTCACGCAGAGCGTCACCAGAATAGGCATATTGATCCGGAGCCAATGCCCTTTCATAAGGGTCGTCATATAATTAACGTATTTCTTCATAAAAGCATTATGCCCTGTTCCGACTCAAAAAATGGAATTTAATGATCCCCCAAAACTTTCCAATCATGTCCCCGTTAACGACGCCCCACGGCCGGAAGAACTCCTGAAGAAGTGTCGGCCAATGATGCCGGATGAAACAAAAATATAATTCTTTTTGCCACCCGGCGACATCTTCCGGTTCAAAATCAGGTGTGCGCAGCATGACAGAGCACATCTCCACCCGGTTTTCATCCTCTGGCGGCGGCTCAATCAACCATCCCTTTTCTTTGCTTTGGTCATATAAGGCGGTCTTGGGATACGGCGTATAAATGCCGACGGTGGCCAGACTCATGGGAAGTTTGGCGACAAGCGCTTTGGTTTCCTCAAAATCCTTCCTTGTTTCTCCCGGAGCGCCGACCATAAAATAACCGATGGTCGGAATACCGACCCGGCGACACCAGTTAAAAACCTGAAAAATTTTTTCTGTTTTTAATCCCTTCCCGTACACTTGATTGCGGACGCGTTCGCTTCCCGACTCCACAGCGAGGCACACACTGGTGCATCCGGAATCCTTCAGCCCTTTAATCAGTTCCTCATCCAGGGTCTTGATGCTTAAACCGTTGTGGAAATTATATTTTATCTTCAGTCTTCGCTCAAGGATGCCGCGGCATATTTTTTTCGCCCTGTCGCTGCGCAGACTAAAATTATCGTCGACAAAATAAAAATGACGGACACCAAACCGCTTTATCACATATTCCAGTTCATCAAGCACATTCTCCGGAGAACGGGGCCGCCAGGCGCGACCGTGGGTGACATACATGTTGCAAAACGTGCACCCCATCGGACAACTGCGGGAGGATAAGACGGGCAGGCAGGGAACGGGCAATTCAAAAATCTTTTTCTGGAGTTTAAAATACCGTTCAAGGTCAACCAGATGCCAGGCGGGAAAAGGCAAATCATCCAGACGCTCATTATACGTCGTTTTGGGATTATACCGGATTTCATTGTCTGACCTCCACGCCACACCGTCGGCATCTCGGCAGGCCTCAGAGACCCGGCTCCCTCCTGCCATATTCTGAACTATCCGTGAAAAGGTCAATTCCGCTTCCCCCAATAAAATAAGATCAACCGCCGCGCATTCTTGCAAGCAATAGGCCCATTCAGACGTTGGAAATAAACCGCCGATGGCCACGGGGACATCCGGCGTCACGTCCTTGACCAAACGGGCGATCTTATCCACAAACCGCCAGCGGGAGGTGAAGGAACACGTTATCCCGACAAAATCATATTTCGCCTCCGTGAGATATTGACGGACATCCTCATCCGAGAAGCCGTAACGATAGACATGTCCCGTCCTGACAATGGGCCCGAGCGAGGCATCGTAGACCGTCACCTGATGTCCGTCGCGTTCCAGAACCGCGGCCAAATAAACAAGAGACATGGATGGGGCTCTGGAGTCAAATTCATTGCCGTGCGTATATTGCGGATACATCAATAAAATTCTCAAGTAACCCCCGGGGAAAAACCTCTTAATTTAGAAGTTTTCCATTTTTTTTGAGCGGAATAAACTCCTGGATAAGATCCTTGTCATTTCAAACAAAATCTTCGGATAATACCTGGGACTATAAATGAGCGCGGTGGACATCGGCAGCCCCCAATGGCAGTTGCATTTCTCCCGGACGATTTGATCCTGGAATTGTTTCATGGCCTCAGATCGAAGGATTTGATTCAGGTCATACCCATTCTTTGTCAAATCCCCCACGGGCCGCCATAGCGGTTCACAAGGAAACACCTGACCAAGCTCATTAATCACAACAACCTTTTGACCGGCCCCGCATAATTGAACCATATTTTTTTTCCGGAGGATCTCTTTAAGCAAATCATTTTTGACAATTCTCAAGGCTATCGTAAAAATCGAATGCAGATCTTTAATGTCTTTTACTGTCGACGCCTCTCGGATCCGCGCGCAGTTCTTGAAATACCTTTCCCAATCAAAAGCCATGGCTTCATCGTTGTAGACGCTTCCGTGCGCCACGGAGAAAACGATTCTGTCCAAATCCGTAAAATCGCTGTGAAGCATGTCGAATAATGGCTCTATATGATCCTGGTTATAATGCGAATACACCACGCAGGCCTTGACCTTCAAATTCCTGTAGCGTTTCTTGAGCGCCACCAAGCCCAGATAGGTCTCGCGCATACGGCCAAACCCATCCTTAAGCCCTCGGATCTGATTATGGATCTCCGGCGGCCCGTCTATGGAAAGCTGGAGATCCACCACCATATCCGGACAACGCCGTGCGATCTCTTCCACCTGTTTGAGCACGCTTTTTGTTAAAAAGCCATTGGTCGGCAGATCAACAACCCAGGGCGAGCAGTTTTTATACATCACCTGAACAATCTCATGCAAATCCTCTCTCAAGAACGGTTCCCCGCCGGAAATACCCAGGATATTGATCAATGGGATACTGCGACTGATCTTTTCATATTCCTCGACCCTCAACTCCCGCTTCGCCGCGTTGCTTTCCATATTCTCCATATAAAAGCACATCGGACATCGGGCGTTACAGCGGGCGGTCACAAAAAATATAAAATACGAGGGATAATGAAACGTTTGTATCCACCGTGTCCATCTGTTGATCTTCATCTGTCCATAACCTTTGATTATATTTTCGGTTCTTTGAAATTACACATGGGTAACCTTAAATACGCCTTAAGGGAATATGCCCGCGGCTCAGACAGTCCTCGTACAACAGCCCTTTCTGGACGCGGATGAGTCCAAGGATCCCCAAGCGAGTTCCGCAGCAAGCGGCTTACAACAAATTCTTTAAGAAATAGCCGCGCCGCGAAGACTGTTTGAGCGACGGATCGTCGGACTCATCCGCCTGAAGAGGCCTGTTGGCTCCGGAACTCGCCTCGGGCATATTCCCTTAAGGCTTAAAACTAATGCCCCACTCGCATTTCAAAAAAAGCACATTTACTGACGCGGATGGCGGGCTGCCATTTTTCTCAGAGTGAAGGAAACCGGTAAAACAGAAGCCATCAAAACCTTTATCTGATTATCCAAACCAGGAATGGTCCTAATCTTATTTTTCATTAAGCCTTGAAGTCCCAGCCGGGCCACATCTTCGGGTCTGGACGACTTTTCCCACACCTTCAATCTTCCTTCGGTCGCCCGTTCCAGAAATCTGGAAGCGGTCTTTCCCGGATAAACACCACTGACATGCACCTGAAAAGGCGCCATCTCTTGATGCAAGGCATCGGTAAAACCCAGAATAAAATGTTTTGTGGCGCCATATAACGCTGAACCTGGTGTCGGGAAAAAGGACGCGACGGAACCGACATTCAATATCCCCGTCCCCGGCCTCTCTTTCATGTCAGAAGAAAAGGCATGGCATAAACGGACAACCGCGGCCATATTCACGTCCTGCAGGGACAAAAGCATTTTCTCCGGCATATTGCAGAAATCCCCCATATATCCCAGCCCGGCATTGTTGACAAGGATGTCAATGGTATACTTTTGACGAATTTTATGGATGAAGGACTTCAAAGAATCCGGCTGGGACAAATCCACGCAAAATCCTTCGGGGGGAATCGTTGATTGCGTTTTTAATTCTTCGTCAAGCGATTTTAACGCCGTTTCCTCACGACCGCAAAACACGACTCTGGCCCCATAACGAATCAATAATCTTGCCATCTCCCTCCCGATGCCCGACGTTGCACCCGTGACCAAAGCGCTCTTCCCCGCGTACCACGCGGCAAAAGACGGAAAGGAGTGTTTAATCTGCGTTGGAGGCATAAATCGATTCGAACGGGTTTTTCCAAAAGTTAATTCTTTAGAAAAATCTTGGATGGAATTTTGACGGCCTTATTATAGTCAACCGGATGTCTCTTGACAAGCTTACAAAACAGAGGGATTACGCATGAACTATCACGGCCCCTTGAAAGACTCCGACAAAAAAAGTTCTCTGATTCTTCGGGCCGCATCCTTTTTCCGGCGATTGTAAAAAACGTCTTCCAGTTTCTTGACCAGAGGGTAATACCCCGGATTCAGGCGCAGGGCATTATCATACGCCCACGCGGCTGACCCCTCATCCTGAGCGATAGTATATAATAGCCCCAGACCATAATAGGCAACCGGACAATCACGGTTAATGTCTAAGGCCATATTGTAATAATTCAACGACCGCGTACCGTCTCCCGTCACATGATACGCAAACGCCAAATAAGCGGCCTCCGTGCAGTCTTGATATCTGTTCTTATTTAAACCTTGATCATGCTTGGCTCTGTAAACCCTCGCCAAACAATTCCAGGGCTCACCGTTTAAGGCATTTGTTTCGATCCAATTGGTACAGTAGGTCTCTTCGTCTTTCCAGACAGCGTTGCCTGTTCTGGTCAACAGCAAAAGCGTTCCCAATAGAATAACTAAGGCCGGGATCCGGATTTTCTCATGCGCGAATTTCCTGAGATTTATTAAGATGCCGGCGGCCAGAAGGAAAAAACCCATCGAAGAAAAGCCGAACCAATGCGGTTCAATAATAACCGTCTTCATACTGGCCGAGTACGTAAAACCGGCCAACCCCAAGGGAATAAATCCTGCGGCCAAGAGCCCAGCGCCAAAAGTTTTCACGTCCCCCGGTCTTCTCCTGTAAAGGACACCAGCAACAACGGCCACCACCATCATCAAGAAAACGGCATAAAAAACCGCCGTTCCTCCTTCAGCGATGCGCTCATCCCAAATAAACAAAATATTCACGGGGACGACCAGTTTTTGGAGATACCACCCTATTAACGACATCAAGGTTCCAACGTATTGAATAAAACTGATCCCCAGATGAAAAGGATCGGCCATGGGGCTGAGACCGGCGATATTCCGTCGAATAATTAAATATACCGTCAAAGGAACCAAAAAAGACAAGCAAGACACCCCGCTTTTCTTCCCTCCGTAATCCCTTAGGAGAAATAAAATAAGAAAGAGATACACCGGCAGAATAAAACTAATTTCGTGGGACAGAAGGCTTAAGAAATAAAACAATAAACTCGCGTAATAATATCCTGTCTTTCGCGCATCCATAGATTTCACCAGCAGCCACGCGCTCATCTGCATACACAAAATGAAGATACTGTTGTTACTCGCCGTCTTATAATTCACCAGCATGGCATTCACCGGATGGGCCGCGAAGAGAGAACAGGCAAGCAAAGCCAAACGCTGATCTTTGAATAATTCGATCCATAATCTGTAAAACATCAAGCATATCCCATAAAAAAGGATTAAGTTAAAAACGTGATACGCGACGCCCGCGTCTTTAAACACCCCCAGCATGCCTTTAAGAAACATAAAGGCGAACGGCCTGTAAAATCCCTTGTACGCCTTAGAAAAAAGTTCTGCCCATGTAACTTTCTCCAAATTATCCTCATTGAGCAAATGCGTATAATCATCCAGGAGAAAACCATGCCGGAAACAATTGCTGTAAGCAAGAAGACACAAAAAAAACAACAAAATCGCGGAAAGGAGGAATGGGCGCGTGGAAAAGAATTTTGGAGACGGAAGATTTTTTTTTGAAATCATCAAATTGATCAACTCAACTTTCCTGTCGCATCCACACCACCACCCCGCTCATCGCGATCAAGACCGGCATAAGAAATAAGACATAAGCCACCAGGCGCTTCTGCCTGCTCGTTAAATCAAGCCGTTCCACCTTCACGGCATCCTGCTGGACAAAAATTTGATAATCCAACTCCGTAAGCCACTTCACCAGATTCAATCCCATTTGCGCGTTACTATAATGCCCGATATACGCGTTCGTGAGAAAGTCGGCATCCGTAAATACAATCAGGCGCGTATCAGATAATTTATTCTTTTGTCCGCTGTTATCCGGAAACGGCCCCCTATCGGAAGAACCGGAAGCTCTGGGTTCCCAGATGACATAGGCGATGGGTACCGGACCCGGCCGATCAAGCTGTTCATTAAATTCGACATGGAGTGTCCTATCGGTTTCTCCCCAACTGGTTTGCCCGGAGCTGGTCAAGACCAAAGGCGCCAGTTTGACAGATCTCGAACGATCACTTAAAAGCGAAATCGATCTGGGACGGATATAAAACGTGTAATCCAGATCTTTGACAATGGCCTTGTGGGTCATGTAATTCCGTGTCGCCGGACAGCCCACATCCCCGCTGGCATGGCTGGCCAAATCAACGACAACATCTTGGGCCACCTCTATGCCCCAGCGCTTCAAGATAGAATTCAGAGAAGGATTCTTCTGTTTTTCTTCTTCCGTCAGAGGTTTATCCGGAGTTGTCACAAGGGAATGTTCAATGAGGATTAACGCGTCTCCACCCTTCTCCAAATATTCCTCAAGGAGAACTTCCTCTTTTTCCGTCAGAAACTCTTTTGGCCCGGCAATCACCAGAAGATCACAGTCCTCCGGGATTCTTTCCTGAAGCCCTAACATGAGATTCTTGGGTTTAATATTATTGGCCAACAGCGCCTTGGTGAACGTATTTAAGCCTTCTTCTTTTTCAGCGTCAATATCATATTCCCCGTGACCGACCAGAAAATAAACGGTCCGCGCCTCTCGGGTCACCCCGATGACAGCGTTAGTCAGTTGTTCTTCGCTTAAGGGACTATCCGTAAAATCGATGTCCCTTCGTTCCTGAGCGGATTGAATAATCACTTTCTTTTCTTGTCCGCTAATGATGTGACCAAACTGGGCCGCGTATCCTATCTGAACCAGGGGATCAATGATCTCGGATGAAACCTTCCCGGCAGAGAACCGCTCATATTCCTTCAACAAATCCTCGACATATTTCGGCGGGATGCCCACATAAAGGGCGGTGATCTTCACCTCAGCCTTTAATTCTTTAAGAAGCGACGCCGTCCTCTGCGTTAACGTATGCTGTTTCGCCCGTGTCAAATCCCAGCGTCGGTCATAACGATGCGCCAAATAATTGATCCCTGCCAGAACCGCCCCCCCAAAGACCAACAGAAGACAGAGTATCGCCCATTTCTTTCCACGAAACGTTCCGTCCCTTCCTTGAGAAGCTTTCATCAAACGCGTGAGACAAAATAAAATACACAAAATTCCTATCAGGGCCACACCGGCCGCCTGATGGTCCCACGCGTTTTCCACAAAACAAACCCCAAGCCCGAAGAACAGAAAGAAACTCCCGGCCAGCAATACAAAGACAAGGTGTTGTTTTTTATCTAGTGCCATAGACGGTTTTCAATGCTGATCCTTGTGCAAACAAGACAAAAAAGGATTCCGCTGAGGTAATATACCAAATCCGTGACCGTGAGAAGGCCGGCGGCAAAATTTTCCATGTGCGTCATAGTACAGACATAACGGATCAGCGACTCAGCCGTTCCCTGAAAATACTTGATGAAACTCACCGAGAAATAGACGAGGAATACGATCACATAAGAACTGATGGCCGCGACCACCTGATGCCGCGTCCAGGAAGAGGTCAGGATCCCAATGGCGATAAAAAAAGCGCCCTCCAGCCATATGCCCAAGTATCCTGTCAGTATTGCCGCGCGGTCGGGGGAGCTGAAGAACTCGATCATCACGTAATAAACGGACGTCGCTAAAATAATCAAAGTGAAAAACAAAAGAGACCCGAGATATTTTCCCAGAACAATAGCCGTGGAGCTTGTCGGAGTTGTCATCAAAAACTCCATAGTCCCTGTAAACTTTTCTTCAGCAAAAGTCTTCATAGTTAAAATGGGGATAAAAAAGACAAACATAAATTCCATGACCTTAAAGATATCCCGCAAGCTGGCTTCCCGGTTTTCATCCAGGATCATAAAAAAAAAGACATTAAAAACGGAGATGGTAATGACCAGAATAAGATAGGCGACAGGGGATTTGAAATGGCTGGCGAGTTCTTTCTTGGCTATGGCGAAGATCTTGCGCATAATCCCCCGTTTCATGCCCATACGTCACGCGCGTGACGAATGGGAAAGATCCTTGTTACCCGAAATCTGGAGAAACACTTCTTCCAAACTCACCTTTGATTCTTTGATTTCCAAAATCCGGCCGCCGGCCCGCGCCACTTTCTCCGCCAGCTCATTGAAATCGCCCGATGGATGAGTCATCTCGAGGTCAATGCCATGCGTATTATTCTCCGACGCCCAACGCGCGAGTTTGATCCCGGGAATTCCTCCGATGGCCGGTTCCAAATCCAGTCTCACCCCTTGCACGCGCAGACAGACTCTCCGGCCATCTTCCGATGTCCCTCCCGGGCCCTTCAAAAGATTCTCGATGGATGAATCCGCTAAGATCTCGCCGGATTTGATGATCAGGACCCTTTGGGCCATTTGTTCGATCTCAGAGAGAATATGCGTGCTCAGAATGACGGTCCTGCGATATTCCAAACTTTTAATCAGCCGCCGCACCTGGAGAATCTGCGCGGGATCCAGACCGCTGGTCGGCTCGTCCAAAATAAGAAGCTCCGGCTCATGAAGAATCGCCTGGGCAATGCCGACTCTTTGTTTGTACCCTTTGGAAAGCGTGGCAATGACCTTATCCCTGGCTTCCCAAAGATCACAATCTTTCAAAACCCTTTCAACGTGCGGCCGCTGCTGTCTGTGCGGGATATCCTTTAAACGCGCCGCGAACTTAAGATACTCACGGATGGTCATATTCCCGTAAAGCGGCGGATTTTCCGGCAGATACCCCACGCGCCGTCGAATTTCTAAAGAACGCCTCGACACATCCATCCCTGCGATGTAAACCTTGCCCGCACTGGCCGGTAAATACGTCGTTAAAACACGCATCAACGTTGTCTTGCCCGCGCCGTTTTGCCCCAGAAATCCGATAATCTCGCCCTTCGCCACCTCAAAAGAAATATTTTTAAGGGCTGGAAATCCGCCGAAATACTTTGTGACATTCTGGGCACGAATCATAGGCGTTGCCGACTCCCGATCTATTCTCAATTCAAAGATTCCATCGTGAAAATCATGGCTAAATATTATTCACCGCGTTAAAGACGGACGAATAATCCAGATCCCCCAACCCTTTGTCCATGGTTTTTAAAAGGAGCTGACGCAGCGCCTCTAACGATTCCGTCGATAAACCCTTGTCCTTGGCTTCTTGGAATATCAACGCGACGTCTTTAAACAAATGTTTGGCGGGAAAATTCGGACGCGCGTAATCACGCCTTAACCAGTTGGCCAATTTTTTATCAAACATCGGCGCATATAAAGCGCTCTGACGCAAGATATCCATAAATATTTCCACCGGGATATGGTTCCTCTCGATCAACCCCAGGCTTAAAGAAAAACCAACCGCATGGGAGGCAATCAATTGATTCAAGGCTAATTTAAGCGCCGCGGCTTGCCCCACGCCTCCGATATGCCAGGGGTCGGGGCCAAGGGCCTTGAAAAAACCCTTCCATTTCTGAAATTGCGCGTCGCTTGAACCTACCAACAAAATGAGCGTTCCCTCCGCGGCCTCCTGACGACTGCCTAAAACAGGACATTCAAAATAATCCGCCCCGCGCGCGGCCAATTCTTTCTGAATGGCCCTGCTTTCCGACGGCCCGATGGTTCCCATCTGAATGATCGTTTTCCCCAGAAAATCCGAATATGTTCCGGAAAACAGCACATCCGCGATCGCCTGCGCATCAGAGAGCGTCAGAAGAATTCCCTCTGCTTCACTCCAAGCCTCTTGCGGCGTCCGGGCGATCCTTGCACCTTTTTCTTTAAGCGGATAGACTTTGGCAATGGTCCGATTATAAACCGTGAGTTGATGCCCGCTTTGAAGAAGCCGTTCGGCGACGGGATAACCCATCAATCCAACACCTAACAAAGCCAGGTTCATAAAAAAGTCTCTACTTTTTTTAACAATACCTGCGTATCAAAAGGTTTGGAAAGATACTCAATGTTGAGCCTCTGGCTCAGACTATCATCCAGTTCCTGATCTCTGTTCGTCAGCAGGATAATCGGAACCTGCTCAAAATCTTTATTAAATCTTAATTGATAACAGACATCATACCCATTGATCTCCGGCATCATGACATCCAGAATCACCAGATCAGGTTTTTCTTTCTTAATCTGGACCAAGGCGTCTAATCCGTCCGACGCGCAAATGACATTATACCCCTTCAAGGCCAACGCCCTTTTGACTAAAAGGAGCGTGGCGTGATCATCATCCACAACCAACACTTTCTTTACCATGTCCCAACACCCTTCTTCCGCCCAAAATTCCCACTCCTGCGGAGGTCAATCAAATTTTCAAAAACTCGCGGTAAATTTAGCATTCACATAAAAACCGCTGTCGGGGATGACCTTGCCGACATCATCTTTATATTCAAGCCGCCGGTTAAAAACACCCCCAACCGTGAGAAGGCCGGAAACATTTTCATTAAAGGCGTGCTCCACCCCGAACCCCGCTGACGTTTCACGATACTCAAGAACCACCCCTTGTTGGCCGCTTCGCCGGACCTCGTACTCATCAAGCTTATAATCAAATTCCCAAATCAGATTCGTTGTGTCGTTAAATTTATACGTGATATTCGGATTCTCTGAAGCCAAATTGAACGACAGACGATCATTCGGTTTGTAAATCACGCCGAGTACCGGAAGGACGGTCGTATCATACTCCGGCCTGACAGAAACACCGCCTACCAAAATAAAATCATCGCTTTCCTTATAAATAAGATAACTCCGAAAAGGCAGGCGAAACGCGCTGGATTCCCACCGCCAGGCATCCGTATTGAGCGTCGGGAAGATATCCAGTCCGACAAAAAATTTATCCTGATCCAATAAGGGCGCCGGCAGTTTGACCCCGAGTCCCAAGCTGCGGGATTCCAAATGGGAAGGCAGGTCCAACGGATCATCATCTTCGATATCGATATGCCCGAAATGGAATGAATATTCAATCGGGAGGACACCGCCGGCCTTGAATTCGTGAGCGTATTTAAATTCTGTTTCCGTCATGCTGATATCCGAAGCGGTCGCATCAATATCGCTGGAAAAAATATGCCGGGATTTTACGGCTAACGTATCATTGGCCTCTTCCTCAGCCCATGAAACGTTTCCCATGATCATGATGAATCCCATATAAACAGTTATCATTCTTAAACTCTTCATACTTTCCCCTCCTATTTCTGAATCTTAAATTTATAAAAAATTTTACCGATTCCTCAGATTTTTCCTGAAGTGATACGCAACAATGCCAAAGGCCACAGAAACATTCAACGAATTTTTCAACCCCGCCATTTCAATTTCAATGGCCGCGTCGCATAACTGAATAATGGATTGAGAAACACCGTCAATTTCATTGCCGATGACTAAACACACCGGCGGTGTAGGCACAAAATCTTCATACAAACAACTCCCCGCTGCCTGTTCAAGGATAACAATCTGATAGTCACGCTTTTTTAAATCCCCGATAACCGTTTGGGAATCGTCGCGATATTCCCACGCGACGTGTTCTTCGGCCCCCAGGGCTGTTTTGGATATCCTCGGATTGGGCGGACGACCGGTAATGCCGCAAAGCCATATTTTCTCCACCCCGGCTCCGTCTGCCGTGCGGAATATGGAACCAACATTGTAAAGACTTCGAATATTATTCAAAATAATGGAAAACGGCAAACGCGGTTCCTGAAGTTTCCGGCCTTGTCTTGTAACAATCTCTTCATGAGTCAACTTACGCATGAGTAGTTGTGGTATCGGGCGTAGGCGGATGAACACGCATATGATTCTGTATAATTTTCAAAATCTCATTCTTTAATTTAACGCTATCATGGCGCACGAGCTGGGTTTCATGCCCGACATCAGCAACGATCATCTTAGCCTTGGTGAGTTGGTGCAACTCTTCCCAAGGGCCCAATTTCACCGGTTCCTGGTTCTTTCTGGCATAGTCGGAAATCGCCTTTTCCGAAAGTCTGGTGTTCGAAATAAGGACACAATCCAAAATGTCCTCCCCCAAATATTTAATCATCTCCTGGACATGCCGCCGGACGTCAAACCCGGAGGTCTCCCCCTCTTTGGTCATGAGATTACAAATGTACAATTTCCTGGCTAAAGAATTGGAAACCGCTTCACAAAAACCATTGACGATCAAATTCGTGATTACACTCGTGAATAAATCCCCCGGCCCCATGATAATCAAATCCGCGTTGATGATCGCCGAATACGCCTCGATACCCAAATTGGTCTCCGGCTCATGCCAGACTCTGGCGATATTGAGATGCGCGGCCCGTTCCTCAGCCCGGTCAATCTTGCTTTCCCCTTTGATAATCGTCCCGTCTTCAAACTCAGCGCAGAGGGTGGTCTGTGTATTGGTTATCGGCAGGACGATTCCCTGAATGTTGAGAATGTCCCCAAGGCTTCTTACGGCCTCCGCCATGGACCCCTTGATTTCAGCCAAGGCTGTGAGAAATAAATTCCCAAAACTATGTCCCGTCAGCTCATTCCCTCTCTGAAACCGGTACTGCATCACATCATTCATCAAAATAGGCGCGCTGGAAAGAGCGACCAGGCTTCGGCGGATATCGCCGGGAGGAAGGATCCCGAACGAAGATCTGAGTTTCCCCGACGACCCGCCGTCATCACTCATGCTGACAATCGAAGTCAAATGGATATCTGAAAGATTTTTAAATCCTAAAAGTAAACTAAAAAGACCTGTCCCCCCGCCCACACAAGTTACCCGGACTTTTTTTTCCACAAGGGCATTGATCCGCGCGATGAATTCCCGGCAATTATACGGTTTAACAATAAAATCCGCGGCCCCCCATTCGTTCGCCTCCATCACCGCCGAAGGGATGGACCTGGAGGAGACAACAATAAAATTTTTCCCGGACGCCCTCATGAGCCGGATGACCTCCTGATGAAAGGCGTCGTCAACGAGACGGTAGGAATCATCGTCAAAAACAATAATATCCATATCCGCACGTTGAATGCTCTTAGTGATGACCTCCTTGGTATCGGCTTTTTCTATAATAAAATCCTCTTGAGACAAGAAAACATCCATGTCCTCTACAAAAGATAATTTACCAATGATGACTAGCCGTTTTTTTTCTTTCACACAGGCCTTCCTATCCCGGCAGCGTGGAGCGGTGAACGTTCTGTTCCCCCCGTCTTCGCCGCGTTTCCTTCACGTTTCTTTCATGTTTTTTTCTTTTAACGCAGATTGAGAGAGGTAATTCCCGTCAGCCAAATTTTCTTCTTCCTCATTCTCTATCTTCAAGTCTTTAGGAATCGTGAAATAAAAGACCGCCCCCTGGCCTAAACGCGACTCAACCCATACCCGGCCGCCATGATCTTCGACGATACGTTTAACAATACTCAAACCAGCTCCGGTGCCTTCATACTCACCGGGTTTGTGCAACCGCTTAAAAATCTCAAAAATCCTTTCATGGTACTGCGGATCGATGCCGATCCCGTTATCTTTCACATAAAATTCATAAAATTTTTCTCTCTCGTTATAGCCTATGTCGACCTTGGGATTTTCTTTATTGCTTTTCGAAGAGAATTTTATCGAGTTATTAATCAAATTCACAAAAACCTCACCTAATTTTATCCGATCGCACACAAGAAGCGGTAGATTTTCCTGAACGCCCAACTCCACTTTGCTTTCTTTGATATCGAATTCCAGCCGTTCCCGAACAGCCTCAATGAGGGTTCGGATATCCACTTTCTCATACGGATTCTTGATCCTGGCGATCCTGGAAAGCGTCAGGAGATCATCAATGAGAGCGCTCAATCGATCGGCGCCTTTGCGGATTTCATTTAAATAATCTTTTCCTTCAGCGTCCAATTTGTCTTTATAGTCTTCTTCCAGAAAAGTGGCAAATGAGGCGATCCCGCGTAAAGGGGCGCGCAAATCATGACTGGCCGTATAAACAAAACTGTCGAGCTCAAGATTCACCTTCTCTAAATTTTCCTTCTGCTGAATCATTTGCTGTTCAGCTTTTTTTCTATCGGTAATATCCTGACTGATGCCGATATAGGAAACAATGCCGCCGTTTTCATCAAAAACAGGCGTAATCGTCAGATCCACATAATAAAAAGTCCCGTCTTTGCGCCGGTTGATCAATTCTCCTTGCCAGACCTGTCCGTCCATGATCATCCGCCAGAGTTTTTCATAAATAAATTTGGGTTGCTTCCCGGAATTAATCAAACTCGACTTTCGCCCGATAGCCTCTTGCGGCATATACCCCGTCACCTTCGTAAAGGCCGGATTCACCCATCGAATGATACCGGAGGTGTCCGTAATGATGATCACATTGGCCGCGCTCTCCAGGGCTTTAGCCTGTAAACGCAATCGTTCCTGAGTCATTTTTCGATCCGTGATATCTCTCACAATACCGGTAAACATCGTCCTTTCTCCAATTTTCATTTCATTGACAGCCAAATCCAGAGGAAAGACCGTCCCGTCTTTATGCTGCCCATGGACTTCCCGTCCAGAGCCGATAATTCTCTTCTCCCCCGTCTCTTTGTAACGTTTCAGATAACTGTCATGCTGGCCGCGGTAAGGCTCCGGCATAAGCATTTTGATATTCTGTCCCAGCACGTCTTTCGCCTCATAACCGAAGATCCGCGCGGCCGCCGCGTTAAATGAATCTATGATCCCCTGGCTGTTAATGACAATAATGCCGTCAACGGCGTTCTCGACCACCGAACGGATCTTGACTTCACTTTCCTCAAGCTTTCTGCGCTCTTCCCTGAGGTCTTCCAGAAGATTGAGGGTGGCTTTTTTCGTGTCTTCCAAAATCTTGTTCTGCCGCTCTGACAATTTCAAATTCAGGGCGAAATCTCTGATTTTCTCTTCAAGGCGCTGATTCGTCTCCCTCAATTTATCCGTCATATAATTAAAGGATTTCGTCAACTGGCCAATCTCGTCATTGGTTTCAACCTTGAGGTGATGATCTAAATTCCCGCGCGTGATGATTTCTGTTCCGGACTGAAGACGCTCGATAGGATCGCTAATTTTCTGGCCGATCCGGTTTGAGACAACATAAATAAGACACAGAGAAAGTACCCCGACAAGAATAAAACTCCACAGAAGTTGAACCAGCGGGGAGAAGATTTCACTCATTTGAGTTTCCACCACGAGATACCAGGCCATGGCCGGCACATACGCGAGGGTTCCCAAAACCGTGGCGCCCCTGTAATTCTTATAAACCAGAAAATTATTATGCCAGCGTTGGCCTTTCTTCAGAAAAGACATTTTCCCCCAATGATCCGAAACTCCTTGGATGACGTTGGGATCAATCTGCTTCGCCAAAATAACATGCTCCACAAATCTGGAGGGGCTGATCATAAACCCTTCCTTGTTGACTAAATACATCTCCCCCGTTTGGCCTAATCCAACGGGTTCCCGCAGAATAGCGTACAACATCTGTGGACTGATTTTTCCGGCGACGATCCCCACAAGCCGGTTTTCTTTCCTAACCGGCGCCGAAACTGTAAAAAAGTTTTGCTGATACTCTTTAGAGAAAAATATATCCGATAATAAAATGCTTTCTTTCCCCTTTAAGAAATAGAGGCTTTGAGATTCATCCCGTCCGATGCGTTCGTTCATGGATGAGGCCGATACTTTTCCTCCCAGATCCAGGACAAAAATCTCCCCAGCCCCTTCTATGGCCGGCAGCTTGTTGATCCTCAAATGCTGACTTAATGTGTCCGCGGTGCACGTGATGACCATTGGATCCATACTTCCATCAGAAACACCGTTCATCTCGGCTAAACAATTTTTAATATACCCATCGGAAGAGAAATCCATCATGCGTCCCTGCATCATCTCAAGAAATGTCTCGACATGGCGAGCCTTTGATTGAGCCGCCAGCTCTAAATGGTCATAAACCTCATCTTTGATATAATTAGCTGAGAAATAAAAGAGAATCCCATTCGCCACCGTTATCAAAATGACCGCGCCGATGAGTAAGGTCAAAAATATTTTTGTTTTAATACGCATAAAAACCGTTGTCTATTTGCCTAACTTTTCCTTAAGATCTTTAATCTCTTCTTTGAGCTCCATCATCTTCAGTTCCCGTCCGACCATAAAAACATTCAATCGTTCAAGTTCTTTTTTGCTGTTTTCCGTCTGCTTTAACGCCTCCTCGGTCCGCTGCCGGTTTTGTTCGGCCTCTTGTAAAGCCTGCGCTGTCCTGGCATGAGCGGATTCGGTTGACATTAATGCCTTCTCGAGCTCCTCGGTCCGTTGCTGTACCCTCCGGGAAGTCTGCCGCAGCCGGCCGGTCAGTAAAAGGAGCAGTATCAATGCGGACAATGTGATGATGAATAAAAAGACGGCCGTTCCCCGCAACTCCTCCCCTGTCTCTCTCATAAAATGATCCAACGGATGAATGACCTCCAGCACACCCCTGACATCCCCGGATTTCCAATCCGTTTTAGGCGTCTGCGGATGAGTATTATGACACTGAACGCAACTTGGCCGCATGATATCCGCCGTCGCGTACCGTATGGACTCACGCCCCTCAAAGGCCTCGATACGGCTAAAACTCTCCGCGGGATGATTCCTTAAAAATTCTAAAGCTTTCTTTTCAAAATCATCCCTTGGGCCGCCGTCTTTGCGCCAGGGGAATGGAAGATCGCTGTAAAGCCGGCTCCTGGCTCCCTGAGCATGGGTTGCTATCCGTTCCCCTATCATCATGCTCAAAGTCACCGGAAGCGGAATAGCCCCTTCTTTTTCCTGATAATCATGCGTGACCTCGATCCCCCGGGCTCTGACGCGTTCGACGACTTCCGACGTGTAGAGGGTGCGCAATTCCTCAAGCGCGTCAGAATACAGGGCCGCGTTTTTCTCAGCCATGGACGCGATGAGGTGTGACGTGAGGGTCCTCATGTGCAGGACCATCGTGATAACGCCGATCAAGAATATCACCGTTAAGACAAACACGGGATATCTCTCAAAGACACAAAAAATATTTTCCACCCCCTGAAAACACTTCGAAGGGCGTTTCAAATTCTTATCCACATTGTGTTGATCCATGAGTTTAAGAAATCCCTATTCCGTCTGTCGCTCCCGATTACGCCTAATCAAACGACAAGACCACATTAAAACTTAAAGTTGAATAGTTAAGACCTTTCGGGAATGGGGGGAACGGGGCAGACTCTTGCAGGCTTTTCAACCCTATACTCTGCAAACGCGTACTGGCGGAGGTTTTGTCTTCGACAACGCTGGCTTGCTTCAATCTGCCGTTAGACGCCAAAATAAAAGACAAACGCACTTCTCCGGGTTCAATCATTTGACGATTCACATTAAAATGCGCGCGCTGGCTGATCATCTGCCGAATGACCTGACTATAATTTCTGTACGCCGGGTTAGCCATGACCCCTGTTTGAGGCGCAGGGGAGGCTAAATTCCGACGAGACGTCACCGGCTCCAGGATACGTCCCCTTCGATTAACGCTGTTTTGCCTTAAAGGCGGCTTTGAGCTCGCGCGCGTCTCTTCCCGACCTTCCACATCCCCGCTAATGATTCTTGGCGTCAAGAAAATGACAATTTCATTCTTTTGCACGGAATCTGTCTTGCTTTTGAATAAATAGCCCAAGATAGGAACATTACCCAAGACCGGCACCTGTTTTTCCGCTTTAATCTTTTCCTCCTTAATGAGTCCGCCGATCACAATAGTCGCGCCATCCTTGACCATGACCGTTGTCTCAGCCTCAGAGGTGTCCACAATCGGAATCGTATTATTATTACTGGTTGTTAAATTGTCCACCACGGAACTAACCTCCGGCTTGATCTTCATCGTGATAAAACCGTCATTATGAATCGTCGGGGTCACATATAATTTTACGCCGACTTCGATAAAACTGACCGTCTCGGCGGTGGTGGTCGGCCCTGAGGAAGGCGTGGTGGTGGTCGTGGTCACATACGGTTCGGTGGATCCGATCAGGATCTTGGCCTCTTTGTTATTGACCGCCGTTATCCGGGGGCTGGAAAGATTATTCGTCAACCCCATACTCTTAAGGGCCTCAATCAAAAAAGTTTTATTATCATCATCGACCGTCCCGACGCTCAGCCGTCCTCCTTTATCGGAATCGCTCAAAATTCCAAAGTCGCTCTTAAGATGAAAATCATGAAAATCATGAATAATGCCTTCCCAATCAATCCCCATTTTGTGTTCGTCATTTAAAAGGATCTGCAAAATTTTCGCCTCGATCAGAACTTCTTTATCTTGCTGGTCAAAGGCCTTGACCAATTGGCTGATGTCTTTTAATTTCACGGACGTGTCTGAAACCGCGATCTTATTCGAGCGTTCATCATGCTTCACGACACCCACATTGGGGGTGAGTAATTCCGAAATCTTATTGGCTACGTCCTCAGCCTTACCATAACTTAAATCAAAAATAACCGTTTTCTTGGAAACGTCAATCTTGGAAATGATCATTTCCATTTCGTCAAGCTTCTGAGGCGTATCCATAAGGATGATGGTATTCGATTTGTCGTCCGCCACGACTCTCCCGGACCTGCTTTTGACTTGATTCAGAACAGCGAGTAAATCCGCCGTATTGGCGAACGATAATTGTTTGACGCGTGTTTCAAAATCTTCACCGAATTTATGGCCGTATTTGTTCTCATAATCCTGACTTGTCATCACCCTGACAATATTCCCTTCCCGTTCATACGCCCATCCATAAGAGTCGACGATGATTTCTAACGCGTCTTCGACATCCATCTTTTCCACATAAATCGATATCCGCCCTTTAACATTCTGACCGGCCACAATATTCAAGCCGCTTTTTTTGGACATGAGCTTCAGAACATCCAGGATGTCCATTTGTTTTAAATCCAAAACATCCAGGATAATTTTCTCGGAAACCCTTTGGGAGAAACCCGCCTCATCGGAATAGTAAGGAACCGCAACATCCATCCCACCTCCTAAATACAAAAGGAGGCAAAGCCCGATGAGGTAAAATGTTCTAACCGCCCGTTTTAAAGGAAAAATAGTCTGTCTCATCTTATGGCGCCAACTCAACCCTCTGGTTGTTATAGACAAATATCACCTTGTCTTTTAAAATTTCGTCTACTAAAGCCTCTCCCAGTCGTTCCCCTCTTTTCAAGAAAACAGTTTCATGGGTTTGTAAATCTTCAACAATCGCCTCCGGCACATCCCCCAAGACAATACCCACCACCTTCAATTGCCCCTGCAAAAGCGGCACGGGGTTTGTATCGATGGGGAACGCAGGCTGAAGAATCGGCTGAGGTTGCGGAACTGATTCCCCCTTGGGCTCTTCCTCCCAAAGGGATTTGAAAATATCGCGTCCGCTCATTTCATTCTGATAAAAATCAAAGAATTGCCGGGACGGCAGGAAAAATTCCTTTACTATCCTTTCCTCCTCTTTTTTCTTACGGGGATCCGCGCCTGGGGATTCAACAGGAGTAGATACAATTTGGACCACAATATAGACAAACATCCCGCCACAAAGAACGGCCAGGACACGATTACACAATTTAAAAGAATCAAACCCGCCCTCTCGTTTCCTGGTGTTACCAACGAGATTCGCGGTTCCCGGATGGCCTTGTGTCGCCTGAGATTTCGCGGTAAAAAATTTCATTAAATATGGATGTTATTTTTATATATATATAAATTAAAGTCAATTAAGAATAGAGAAATCTTTGGAAATTTTTCTCAAGGAATTAACGTTTTGCTCAAAACAAGCTGAGTTTTAATGGTTGCCGCCTCGGCCCGAGCGCTTTTATCAAAACGGAATTCTTCCACGGCCAACAGATAAGGCTGATTTTGTAATTTATGCATAAAATGGATGATATCCGGTAAGGAACTCTCTAAAGTCAAACTCACGGAAAAATGATTGCTGTATTGATCCGTCTTGACCCTTTTAGGTTTTAAATCTGAAATCCGCAAAGAAAGTTCACTGGCCACATCCTCGATTTCAGAAACCATCGACGACATCACCTGTTCATTACTTTTGGATTGCTTAAAATGGCTCAGATAAACTTGATACACTTCTTCTAAAGTCGAGGTATTGCCCAGGACAGCCAAATGTTTGCCGAGTTTTCTTTCCTCAGCCTCAATTTTCGTCTTAATAAAGGCGACTTTTTCGTTCAAAGGCTTTACTCCCAACTGATATCCCAGATAAATAAAAACCAAAAAAAGACAAACGACGAAGATGATTTGCTCTCGTGTCGTTAAACGTTTCATCATGCGGCCTTTCTTGCCTCTTGGCGGAATCCGCTTCTCCGTCCAGAGGCAACCTCCCTCGGAACCACGCTTTACTGCGGCATCCGGCTCTTAATCAATTGAGAGGTTATTTTAAAATCCGTCACATCCATGTTAAAAATCCTGCGCTTGGTCGCGAATTCAAGATTTATCTCTTTAAAAACAGAGGACTTGACTAAATTGGCCTGAAAATCATTCACACTCACGCTTGTCTCCCCATACCCCTGAATCACAAATCCACCTTTTTCATCCAACGATAAAGAACGAAAAGATATCTCCGGCGGCGTTAGACGATACAAATTGAGAATCAGATCAGGGATAAAAATGCGGTCCTGAAATTCTCCCTCCAGAAAATGAACAACACGCATTTTTTGTTCGGTCGCTTTAACCGTGGGTTTCGTCTGGATGATTCGGTCTTCCAGTTTCTTGAAATAAATATTCTTTCTGTATAATTCCATTCCCGCAGCAGAAACGCTCAAGATAAAAAAAAGAAGGATTAAGGAAACAAACCACGCGACCTGACGTTTGCGCATCCTCGTTTGACGCGTTTGATGAATCTCCCTTGGCGCGAGATTAACCAATTTAGGCGTATCAGAAAATAACATGCCGAATCCGGCCGTCAAAGAAAGGCCAAAGTGATGTTTCATCGAAGATAAATCTAAATTTTTTTGACACAGGACATTCTCCAATGGCGAAAAAATTTGAATAGGAAGATTAAACTCTTGTTTTAACCTGTCTCTTAAATTGAACACCTCCTGGGTGGGGGAGACAATCAGAATTTTCCCGATTTCCGGGCCCATGCTTTCTTTCTGGTAACCTTTGAGACTTAATTCAATTTGATTCATAAAGCCGTGAAGATTGTCGTCCTTGAGATCCTGCGCGCCGTAATTCATATTCCTGGAGTAAAGCAAACTTTTATTGTGGCAAAAACAGATTTCCGAATGAATCGTGTCCATGTTAATGAGCCCCACGGCCTGTCGCGTTTCAATCATCTTCTTACTTTCCTGATAAATCAGCCAATCCAGAATGCCTAAAGAACTTAACGTTAATCGGCTCAATTTTACGCCGACCCTATTGAGGATCTTCAGATATCGCTCGCTCACTTCCTTGAGTACAACAATCACAAGCACCTGCGTATAGCCGGAGGTCTCCTTTCCCAACAGATGATAGTCGTAAATAACATCTTCCAGCGCGTAAGGGATCTTATTGACCAACTGCAGTCCGATCATTTGACTGATTTCCTGATCATGATGGGACGGGAGCCGCATCTGTTTTAAAATGGTTAACCGCCGCGGAAGAATCAGCACCAACTCATCCGGCACGATATTCTTCAAGTGTAGTATCTCTTTAAAAATCTTAACCAGCTCTTCCTCGGTATCCCCAACGATCGGCCGTACAACACAGGATGTGATGACACGTTTATCAGACAATCCTTTTGCCTGAAAAAACTTCACATGAGAATCTGTGATTTCTAAGACGGATGAAATATTTTTTTTCATTTTACTCTTTAGCTTCGGCCGCTTGACCTGTATGCCAATCCACGATCGCCAAATCCTGGCGTCGAATGACCGCCTCCAGATTAAACTCACTAGAGGAATTCTCTTCGACGCCTTGAACGCACACACGCAAATAATTAGACACCCTGGTCCGATAAGGATTCATGTTCAGAAAAATCACCCTTTCCTTGGCATTCAAGGGGATCAGATTCAATTCCACCGGACGATCATCACCGGTAAACTCCAGCGCGTCATCTCCTCGACGATATTCTAAAATCTTATCCACCAAAGAATCCGCGTCTCCGGTTTCCGTGTTTGTGAAAGATCCGCTCGCCGATCTGGCCAAGGCCTTTAAAACAACTTCAGGACTTGTGTCAAAATTAATCCGCAGCGTGTTGCCCTCTTTAGGAAAAATCGTGACATAATGCTTAATTTTTCGAAAGATTTCCTTAGTTATCCCCCGGACTAAAAGCAATTCCTCTTTTGAGTCAAAGGGATGATTCTTGCACTGGTAAGAAGGCGTCAGCCCGTTATAATAATCATGTTCAGCGCCATACGAATCATGGCTTAAAGCGCTGTCTTCATCTTTCCAGTCCACGACGCTATAAGCGATGGTCTGCGCCGCGCTTTCCTCAAAGCCCAATAATTCAATCAAAGCGCTCAAGACCCCCCTATTTTGTGATGTGATGGCATTGACATTGATCAGCCGCTCCTGATCCTGAAAACCGTCGTACACTTTGAAATACATCTGCGCCGCTTCTTTATAAAGAACCGTCTGCGAGATATTGCCCTCATAGGTCTCTCCCATCTCAGTTGTCTCAATTTCTTCCCGGGAGTCAGAACTCGGCTGAAGATATTGAATGCTAAAATGCCCCTTCCCTCCCAGAGGTCTGTTTTGAAACAACTCCTTCGGAGTCTTTTGCCGGTCCGCCCGGAGCCCGCAGTGATATAACGTGTCCATCATTTTCGAAGATTCGTCTTGGGAATCCAACTTAATCTGATGGATGGCGTAACTTAAACCCGCCCAAGCCACGTATTTTGCTTTAAGTTGCCCGACGGCATATTTGGTCAAGGAAAGTTCGATATGCGTATTGCGTCCCAAGCTGACCGTCAACAAAGTTAAAACCACCAGGACCCACAAAACGATGAGCAATATTATACCAGAATTACTCTTGAGCCTTGTTTTAATTAGGGATATTTTTGGGTTTCTCATGGCTGCTCCCCTAAAAAGCCATGGGGAATCAGCACGCGCCTGACCAGCGCAAGGGATTCGGTCTTAGCCTGCGGTGTGAGAAAATTAAGCTCAATCCGCACGCCAAATGGAATGTCCTTATGCGACCATTCCTTCTTCCACACCACATTTCGACTTTCCTCGTTCTCCAAATAGGCGAAAGAAAAATTCAAGCCGCCTTCTTGGACGTTGGCGCTTATGATCTCTCCTTCTGTTCCCTTTTCCATCCCGTCTGCAAGATGCTCCTTAAAATCCATTTCCTCACGGATTAAATACTGCGCGTTAGCTCTTTCTTCCGATCTTAACGTTACCGCCACATTCTTGGTGGAGGTCCCGCCTCTCAACAATTGATGAACATGCTCACTTTGCGAGGAAACAAGATAATAACTGATCGCCCTTAACCCCTTTTGCGTTCCCCGCAAAAAGGTGATCTTCTTCTGATCTCCGATAAAAGCGGCTTTATCCTTATACGAATTGGAGAAATTATAATTCGCCATGTTCTCAAGATCATTAGCCATCAAATTCAACGCCATGCGCGCTTCCTGATACACCTCATTATGCTGTTCCGCTTTGTCGCTGAGCTTAATTCCTGAAGAGAATGTGCTGTAAACACACACGGCCACAATAGCGAAAATAGCCAGCCCCAATAAAAGCTCGATCAGGGTAAAACCACCTGTTGGACGACTTCCTGGGACATAAAATCGAGTTTTCATCAGTCTGCGGATCATGTGATACAACCTGCTTTTTTTATTCCGGCGGGGTTAAAAAATACGTCCGCACGACAACATGATTCTTCCTTTTTTCCTTCCCCCAAAAGACATCTAATGTCACATCATTGAACCCATTTTCGCCATCCTCCTGGTGAGGATCGGCCTTCAAAGCATATTGAAACCGGTTGTAAGGCGACGAGAATTTCCCCTCTTGCCTGAGACCAGACTCAATAAATCCGTCCTTCAATAAATCAAACATCTTATCTTCCCCTAAAACAAGGGCCGTGGTGTAATCGGCGCTGTAAAGGATCGCCCTGAGGCTGGAGGTCATCGCTTGAATAATGAGCGTTACCGCGAAGGACAGAATGGCCACAGACAACAATCCTTCCAGCAACAAAGATCCTTTATTACGTCCCGCGAAACATTTTCGTAACGGATGAACCCTCATCTTACTCAAACATCTCCCCGCTGTTAACTACTACACTGTCAGATAAATTTTTTAGCTAACTTCAAGAAAAAGTGCAATGTTGTACTGTGTTCCTTGATATAAAAATTTAGCTGACACAGTACTACTACCCAACTCTTCATCATTACCTTGACACGACGCCGTCTACTCCTGGGTGGTCTCAAATAATCGGACGCGCCCCCGCTGTTCTTTAGTCGAAACAATAAAACAATGTTCCTTAAGACACATCGAGACACTGACTTGGTCCACGCGCCCATCCGGATAAAAAGAAACCGTCGGACTTCCCGTGTTGAATATTATTTTCTGAGGCAGCGTTCGAATTTGTCCTAATCGTCCCGAAACTTTCTTAAACGCGCGGCCTTCCGGCTGACTGTCCGCCCGCGATGATTCCGATTCCTGCGTCAGCCAAAATTTGGATTGTGCCGAGTCGAATTCCAGGCGCAATTCTTTATTTTTGATAATCGCCCGACTCTGGGCATAGCGCATCATATACGCCAGGTCTTCCGCCGCCTTCTTCAATTGAATCCCCTCATACATATGGCTGAAATTCGGCATGGTCAGGCCGGCGATAATGGACAAAATAAAAACGACCAGGATAAGTTCAACTAAGGTAAATCCCGTTTGTCGGCGGGTCGGGCATGACATGAAAGATAAAATGTCGGGGGCTTCTGCTCGGGCATTCCCCTCATCTTCAGGCCTTTCGCGTTTGAAGGGGATGCGCGGCCCAACCGGGGAACGAAGCGAGGCGACCGGCGTATGGACGTTGAGCGAGCACCGGAGGTTGCAACCAAGCAGATCGCCAAAGGCGAAGGGCCTGTTCTTATTCCTGGGAAACTTCTTCATCGCTCCAGTTAATAATATCATCATCGCTCTCAACCTGATCCTTGCCATACGAAGACAAATCATATCCATCCGTATTATGAATTCCGGGGGCAACATAGTTATAATCTTTTCCCCATGGATCCTGCGGAACCTTTTTCTTCTTGAGATAAGGGCCATTCCAATTTTCCGGAACCGGCGCGGAAGAAGGTTTCAACACTAACGCCTTCAGACCTTGTTCTGTCGTCGGATATTGTCCATTATCGATTTCATATAAATCCATGGCTGCGGAGAGATTCGCCTCAATGTCCGCTTTAGCGACGACGGCGCGCGCCTGCTCCCTGCGGCCGGCCAAATTAGGAATAACCATGGCCGCCAGGATCCCGATAATAATCACCACCAGCATAATTTCAATCATTGTAAAACCATTTTTATTCCTTTTTAAAAACATGTTTATCCCCTCCCGTCATTTTTCCTCATTTCCATTTAGAAGGAAATGACGCGGCTCGTCATTTAAAATTAAATGAAGGCCTTCATCTTTCCGCCTTGAGCCTCACTCCTCGATAAGGAGCGACCCTTCCGGTGAACATCGCGTTACTGAATTAATAAATTCATCTGAAATATGGGAAGTAACATCGCGATCACAACAAAACCAACTATCAGGACAATAACAATCAGGACGATGGGGCCCAGCAAAGACGTCATGGTCTTGATGGTCTGATCGGACTTTCTTTCAAATGTGTCGGCAATTTTATGAAGCCCCCGCTCTAACCGCCCTGTTTCTTCTCCCACGGCAATCATGTTCAGAGCGGCCTCCGGGAAAAATGAGCAGCGCTTTAGGGCGTCCTTCAAACTCGCCCCATTGGTCACCTCATCCGAGACATTTTTAATTTCGTCTCTTAACACGGTATTACCTATGGTCGCCCAGACGGAATGGAGAGCCGTTGTAATAGCGACACCCCCTTCGACCAATGTCCCTAATGTCCGCGCGAAACGGCCGATCTCGACGACCTTGACAAATTCACCCAAAAGAGGAATGTTAATCTTAAAGGTATCAAACCACGCGCGCCCCTTGGGTGAACGCAGCCATCGATTTAAATTGACTCCCCCCACGGCCGTCACTCCTACCAAGACCCACCAATATCGGGCAAAGAATCCGCTGATATTCATAAGAATGACCGTAGGCCACGGCAATGCTTGGTCAAAATCATCAAAGATAACAGAAAGCCGCGGGATCACAAAGGTTAACAAAACCAAGACAACAATCACACCCACGATGAGAATTAACAAAGGATAGGCCAGACTCAAACGGACCTTGGTGATAGTCTCTTGCTCCTTTTCCAAATAATCGGCTAATCGACGTAAGACAGCCTCCAGGTGTCCTCCGACCTCGCCTGTTCGAATCATATTCACATAAAGGGAAGAAAATATATCTGGATAACGGCCCAAGGCCTCGGAGAAGGCCCCCCCGTTCTTGACAAACTCTTGCATTTCCTGTATCACGTCTTTCAAATACGGATGAGGCGTTTGATTGGCGACAATCTGAAGCGCCCGTAAAATCGGAACAGCGGCATCCGCCAGATCAGAAATCTGCCGCGTAAAAATCACAACATCGGTGAACCGGCACTTTTTTATCGTCGATTTAGGGGATCGAATATTTCTTTGATAGGCCTTCAGTTCCCCCGGACTCGCCGGCCAGACATCCAAGGGTGTCAGTCCTTTACGGGAAATTTTCGCGACCGCTTCTTGGAGGCTATTGGCCTCAACACCCCCGTCAATAACCTTAGTGGGACCCTCTTTAGCTTTGTAATGGAATATAGGCATAATTTTTGAGTCCACGTTTTCGCAAAGAACCAAAAAGCCCTGGGGCGGGTAAGCTCCCACTTAAAAATTGTCGAGGTGCTGCTAAGCCTCCGCCTCATGCGTGACCCGGATCACTTCCTGAAGGGACGTGACCCCCTTTTTCACTTTCTCCCAGCCGGCCTGGCGCAACGTCTTCATCCCGCACTCAATGGCTTTTTCTTTAATCTGATTCGCCGTTACCCGTTCAATAATCATCCTGCGAATAGATTCATTTAACACAAGAAATTCATAAATGGCCTCCCGCCCGCTATACCCGGTAAAATTGCACGATTCACATCCCACGCTTTCATGAACAACTATTTCTGAACTTCCCTCCATCTGTCCATAAAACTCTTTAATGACATCGGCCGTGAGTTTGACGTTTTTTTTACACTTGGGACACAAGACACGAACAAGTCTTTGGGCGATAAAACACTCAACGGTGCTGGTAATGAGATACGGCTCGACCCCCATATCCAAAAGCCTGGTCACCCCGCCGGCGGCGTCATTGGTATGAAGCGTCGAGAATATCAAATGGCCTGTCAAGGCCACCTGGATCGCGATTTCGGCCGTCTCAATGTCCCGCACTTCACCGACCATCATGACATCAGGGTCGTGCCGCAGCATGGAACGAAGCCCGTGCGCGAAGGTTAATCCTATTTTAGGGTTGACCTGAATTTGAGTAATGCCTTTTAACTGGTATTCAATCGGGTCTTCCACCGTGATGATTTTTTTCTCTTCCGTATTCAGCCGCGCGAGGCAGGAATAAAGCGTGGTGGTCTTCCCGCTTCCTGTGGGCCCCGTCAAGAAAATAATCCCGTGCGGTTCCCTAATCAACCCTTCAATCAGACGGTGTTCTTCAAAGGAGAATCCCAGTTCCTCAAGACTGTAAAGACTTGTGGCATTAAGGATTCTCAAGACAACACTCTCGCCATAAGGAGTCGGGAGAAAAGATACGCGCAGATCGAGATCCACATTCCCTACCTTAAGTTTAAAACGGCCGTCCTGCGGCATCCTTTTCTCGGCGATATTCAGGTTGGATAGAATTTTAATACGCGAATTGATGGAATCCTTAAAGTGTTTGATGTTCGAAGGGACCTTCGCGTCATAAAGAATACCGTCGACACGATAACGGATTTGAAGCTCGTCCTCAAAAGGTTCTATATGAATATCCGTCGCCCGGTCCCTGTACGCCTCCAGGAAAATCTGATTGAGGAATTTGCTGATGGAGGCCTCCGATTCAATTTCCTCTATATTAGCCACGTCACTCTCAAGACTTCGGACAGGCTGAACCGTATCCATCATTTGTTCAATGGTCTCAGCGCCGACGCCATAATATTGCCGGATAGCTTCCAAAATATCTTTTTCACTGGCCAACACAGGTTTGAGACGAGCCTTGACAACCAGACCGATTTCATCCAGGACATGGACATCCAAAGGCCGTGTCGTGGCCAGGGTCAATATATTATTCTTCAGCTCAACGGGAATAACCTGATAATAGCTGGCAAACTTGGCAGGGATCTGCCCGATGACTTCGAGGGCAATAGGCGTATTCTTTAAATGAATGTAATCCACGCCGCTCTGTCCCGCCAGAGCGGGAAGAAAGACCATTTCTTCGTCGACAAAACCGAGCCCCAGGAGGATAGCGCCCAACAATTCACCGGTCTCTTTTTGTTTACGCAGAGCGATGTCCAGTTGCTCCGACGTAATAATCTGTTTTTCAACCAGCAATTGTCCTAAAGGAATTTTATCTTCCGCGCCCATTGTTTAATCCTGTCCTGAAATTTAGTGCCCAGCATCCGATCCAAGAAATAACAGCCTGATTTTTACATCTATTCCTTTTCTTGTCAACTAAAGGAAACAGTATTCTGCCTTTCCGTCGCGCAAAAAAGCCTATCCCAAAGGATAGGCGCTATTTCTTTTTTTTGTTTAAGGCCGGGATGCCGGTCATTAGGAAGGCGGGAACGGCGCGTTATTCGGATCATCCACTTCACGCCACGTCCCGGGTACAATATTGGCGATGTAAAGAAGATAAGGAATGGATCGGTTGTCTCTTAACTGGTCATTAAAGCTATAATTTCTTGTGTTGTAAACATTCGTATCGATGGCTGTTGCACTACTCTCGCCTCTGACGGCAATGGATCCATGAAAATTTAACGTCCCCTTGGTTCCCCTGGTTCCCAGGGCCCTAAATCTGCCGTTGGACGTTCCGTTGCCGTTGGCTAATAAAAAGGCTTCCACATTTAAATTATTCGGAGCACTGCCCGCGATGATGACATCTCTATTGGCCATTAATCCTATCTGCGGAGTCTCGGCCAGGCTCGCGTCAGGCATAATATTGTTTGTAATCGTGATATTCCCGTCGGCAATGACAATGATCGAATGATCATAGGTCCCGGAGACTGTGAGGTTACCTCCTCCCTCGACTAAAACAATATCAATCGTTGAATCCACGCTGGATAAATCGAGGGTTTGATTGCCGCTGGAATAGTACCTCCCGTTGGCCCCTTGGGCGATCAGCCTGTAGTAATCGAGATCAATGCCCGAGAACGTCATTGCCGGGATAAGCTGCCGGCTAACGCCTCCTCCGCCGTTGACATAGGAATTATTATACCGGGTCACACTGCTTAAATAATTGACCTTTCCTGTCATCGTTATACTTCTCTGCGCCGGCGGTAAATTATTATTCACATAGAAATCAATATTCCGTCCCAAAATATCATCCTGGATGGTGGACCCGCTATAGATCTTCAGGTTACCTAACGTTGAAAAAAGAAAGGCAGCCGGGTTCTGAACCCAAACTCTCGCCTCCACCGCCCGAGGCGTAGGCGGGACTCCGGCGACATTCCTCCGGGCATTTTGGCCCGTTGACCTGACCCACAAGGTATCTAACCCCTGAAACACTTGGGTATTGGCACTGGCCTGGATCGTGTAATAGGCCAGCACGGTTGTATCATCCCCCGCAATACGGTCAACCGGTACGTTCACATCCGCGGCCGTGGGTCTCCAATTGATGTTACGGCGCAACTGAAAAATGGCCCTGTCCATCCCCGCCTCAGCTCCATAAAAGGCCTGTTGCGTCGAGATTCTTCGTTCACTGCTCGTGAGTTCTATATTGGTCCTTAAAAAAGCGGCCGCGAGAAGGACCGATATAAAAAATAACAAAACAACCGATCCCATGAGAACAAACCCGTTTTGATGATTCCTCCCGCTCTTTTGTGGTATTGGACTTTTTGTCATCATCATTGCCTCAAAGAGGTTATCCCTTCTGAACGTTCCTCAATTCCGGGGAAAAATTTCCACCGACGTCCTTGCCTGAACCGGATCCCCCATCACATTTTCCTGCAGAACCAATGTCATGATTACGGACCGGCCGTTTATTACAAAACTGGAATTCGTCTGATCAGCTTTTTCTGAAAGAGTCACAGGCCCCGTTCCTGTATCTCTCTGAATAAGGCCGCCGGCAGTAATCGTATATGTAGCGATAACAGTTCCATTGTTATCTGAAAAGATAACCGAAAGAGGATTGGATACCGTTATAAGATTGGACCTGCGTCCATCGGCATTAGCCGTTTCAACAACCCTGTTTAACTCCTGCCACATATCGGACCTGGTGATATGTTGTTCTGAGGCCATCCAGTTCATACTCAGAACAGAATAAAACATCGCCGTCCCGATCCCTAAAATAAGAACAACAACGATAAGCTCGACCAGCGTGAAGGCCTTCTTCTGGACAAAATATTTATCTGAGCTGTCTTTAATTCTTTTTTTCATATTCTTCATGATTTCCAACACATCAAAGTCCCGAACATATCCCGCAATCATTTTCGCAATTCTCACAGTTTTCTCTGCCTTCGCAGCTTCCATTGCCGCAGACCCGCGGCGGCGGACAAGGACCACAATCCACTGGACACGTAACGCAAGATTCCCCGGATTGGCATACCCCATTACCGCAGACCGGCGGTGGAGAGAAAACAACCGTCATCGTAAAATCAATGATCGTCTCCTGGTTAGAAGAAACATTCACCTGAGTCGGATGCGTGTAATTGCTGTACCCTGACCGCTGAGCCGTCAATATATACGAACCCGGTTTCAAACTGAACCGTCCCGTAGTCCCCGAATAATCATAATTAATCATCCGCGTGGTTCCGTCCAAATTTGTATGTAGCCATTCCGGGGTAGTGATGGTCGTTATGTCACTTGAACCATCACTCGGTGTCAACCGAATAGTAACCAAAGACAAAGCATTCCCCCCGGTATTGGAGCCCCGGACCCGGCCAATGACATTGCCCGGCACCGGTTCCGGCGGACGGGCCAGAAAAACAATAGTATTTATACTATGCGCCGCCCCGAATTCAGACCAGTTGACGGTAATGAGCGCTCTTTTCAATTCAGCACTCGCTTCTCGGGTTATCGTAAGATTAACCGAATAGTCTAAGGGCAAGCCGGTTGTGATATTGGGATCAAGCCCGCAGGGATTACCGGAAATAAAATCACACGTGTTGTCCTCCAGTTGATCAAAAAAGGTCTGTGCCGCCGCCCGAAGATCTTCCTGGGATTTCTGCATGAGGTTGACGGCCAAGACGCGGTTTCGGGTGACCATTTCAGATTGCGTATAGCTCGAGACCGCGAACCATCCCATGGAACTGATCAGGCCGACAATGACAATACTGACTAATACCTCAACCAGACTAAAGGCGTCGCGCGAGAATAACTTTCTTATCATTTTCATTTTAGAATCCATTTCTCACTCAAAAAAAACAACCCCGCTCCAGGCGAGGCTGTTTTTCCCGGCTCATAAAAATTCACCTTTATACCCCACTGTGAACAATGGTAGGGGTAATGGTGATAATAAGTTCCGTGTCCAAAACCGTGTGTTTTTCATAGCTGAAGAGATTCCCTAATAATGGCACATCTCCGAGAAAAGGAACCTTATACAGATTCTGTTTATCTTCCTGATTCAGCAGGCCTCCGAGCATGAACGGCTGTTTGTTCTGAACCCTCACATAAGCGGTGGCTTCTCTCGTTTTCACGTGGGGAAATTCATCATTAGGCCCCCGGAAACCGAAAATAAAACTTACCTCCGGCTCGACCTTGATCACCACAAAGTCGTCTTCAATAATCGACGGTGTGATCACAAGACGGATCCCGGGCTCAACCCATTGAACCTCGGTCGTGACAACCCCGCCGGTCACATTCGTGACCGTGAACGGGATGCGGTCTCCGACAAAGATCTCGGCCTCTTTATCATTAAGCGTTGTCACGCGCGGATTGGACAACACCTTGGCCTTATTCTGGTTTTCCAGCATTTTAATCGTTGAGTCAAACAAAAGCGGTGTCCGCTGAAAAGACCCGACGTCCAGCAGAGACTTCTTGGGAGATTCCACCGTCCCTGAAATGGACAAAGGCCGGCCGGATTCCACATAATCCATCGTTATAGAATCCATCCAGTCAATGCCTAAATCTTTCAAAGCGTCTCTGTTCACTTCAATAATCTTGGCTTCCAGGATAACTTGAGGCTGGGCCTTATCGATAGTTCTAATAACGTGCTCCACATTCACGATCTCCTGGGGATCCCCCACGACAATGAGGCTATTGATCTCCTCGCTGACATTGACTTTCTTAATAAGATCTTTGACCATCGTCTCGGCCTCGGACGCGCTGATATTTCTCAACTTGATAACCTTGGAAGCCACATTCTGTTCCTTCAATTTTTCCTTGCCGGTAATATACAGCGATTGTTCAACCTTTTTAAATCCCAAATCATAGGAATTAGCGATCAATAAGAAGGCCTCCTCCAAAGTGACCTGCTTCAGATGAAGATCCAGAGGCTGATCCCTGAGTGCCGGATCAAGCACCACATTGACCCCGGCCGCCTTGCCCAGCGTCATAAAGATATCCTGCAATTTTACGGCATCAAAATCAAGATCAATCTTTCGGTCTTGATCCTCTGCCTTCACAAGGCCGCGAATAATTTCTTCCGCCGTCTGAATCAAAGGCTGTTTATCTTTTTCTTCGGATTTTACAGGTCCCTCCGGCAGTTTTATCTTTCTGGCCTCAAGGTAGGCCTCATCGATTTTAATCCTCTTTTCTAAACCATCCATATATTGTTCCCGGATATCTTCTTTAAGAAGTCCTTCATCATAATATATTTCCTCCGAAGGGTTCTGGGCAGCAACGGTGTCGCTCTCGACAACGGATGAGGGCTGCGGTTCTTTCACGTTGCCGGCAACATCCTGCTGGACAAGGATATCCTCATTCTTGGGCGTCTCATTCTTCGCCTGTCTTGATTTCTGAAATTCCTGAAATGTATGAAACTTCTGGTCATCTCCGGCGTTGTACTGGCCCGTTGACGCGAGCAGTGTACTTTCTCCTGGCAAAGGTTCAGCTACCAGGGCAACATCGGGCGGTGTTGTCTTCTCAACGCTTAAAAGATTGTCAATTTGAGAAATAATCCCGTCCATCTGAAGCACAATGTCAGGACCAGGATTCTTTTCGGCCGCTGCCGGCGATAAGAAAAACGCCAGAACAAACAAAACGGCTAAATGAATTATTCCTATAGACCTGGGTTTCACTTTACACCTCTCTTTATTTTGTAGGATTTTGTCCCATTGTTTAACATCACAAAATCTTCCTGGATGTCAACGACAGTTAATTGACTGATACGATCATGGACGCTGAATACCCCTTTAATCTGATTGGATTTTAAAAGAGCGGAATACCGCTCCCCCACTCTGACCACACCCAGATACTCCATCCCACTAACCAGGTCATCTGCGCCTTGATCAATGACCTTCGCCGTAACCACGGATCGCGCCGTCACCGGTTTGAAAGGGTCGCGGCTGACAACGATTCTTTCTTGTTTGGGTTTAAGAATCATCTGAGCTAATTGCGGATTGTCGACCATTTGAATAACAGCCGACTGGGTTGTCTGGGTTTCTTTTTGTTCTTTATGCGCGATTAACCGGGAAAGCTGATCGCATCCGGTGACACTCCACGCCAACATAAAAGTAAGAATAATTTGGAATATTTTCATTTTATCTTAAAATCCTCTAGTGTTTTTAAACTGTATATATTTACGGTAAACTGACAACTGAGTTTCGGATAGTCCCCTGTTAAAATGATATCCACATCGCTGATATTGGTTAATTGTTTATACTCTTGCAATCGGCCCAGAAAATTGGCCAAATCAACGAACTCCCCTTCCAGTTTGACGTCAATAGGCATGGCCGATAAGGTTAAAATGTTTTCTTTCTGCTGCTCTTTCTCAGCGTCTGTCACTGGACTGTTTCGCGCCCCTGACGCAAACTTGCTCTGCTTAACCGCCTCTTCCGGCATGGGAACCTGATAAAATCTCTGCGTCTGCATATCCACAAGATTGACATGATCCATCTTGGCGAATTTGGAAATTTCGTCCAGAAACGCTGGAATATCCCGTTCCGTAAATAACAATTCTTCAAACGCCTCTTTGTCCTTTTCATAATCAACGATTAATTTCTCTATCTGAACAATTTCTTCTCGCACGAAGGTTAATTCCCGCGTCTTCTGCTGCCATTCATTCTCAGCCTGAACAAAGGCTTTATACTGAGAAACCTCCAACGCGATAAACGCGGATATGATGATCAAACTCACTATAAACGCGATTTTCCTGATCTTTTTATAATCCATCGAACCCCTCACTCATTCTCTTTTAATTGGGCCATGATCCCGAATTGAAAAATCTTTTTATTGTCGCGATCTTTTTCTCTTAAAAAATCAAACCTTCCATTATTTAAAATGGTGGAACTATCCACCCGGCGGATCATTTCGGCAATCGACTCAACCTCTATCGCATCTCCGACAAAAGTAACACTGCCGGATTTCTCAAAACTAAAAGATGTTAAAGATAAATCCTCCGGGATCTCTTTAGCGACGACGGATAAAACCTGCTCCCAAGAGATGCGGTTCAAGGCCTGAACATAACTGGCCTGGTCCAAGAGCCCTTGCCTGGTCTGAAGGTACTCATCCCTTTTTCGATATAACTCCACCGAATCATTCTTCAAATCCGAAATCTGCTGAGTGATCTGCCTCACGTTCTTGGATAAAACGACGCGTTCTCTATAAAAATTGAGACTTAATATCCCCAGAAAGAGTCCGACAACGCCTATAAAAATCGCGGATACAGCGGCCACCCTCAAACAATATCTTTTAATATGAAAACCTTTAAAAAATTGACCTAACGAAAACTGCGGTCTCAGTTTTGTTAAATGATACACGACTGGCGTCGCCGCCAGCATATAGACAGGATTAAGAAACGGTTCGCCTTCCTTAATACTCAACTGCGGTATTTGTCCCAAATCAAAACTTTCCACCTTTGCCTCAAGGCGTTTCTGTAATATACTGTCCAGATTTGCCACATCGGTTTTATCCCAAACAAGTCCTATCCTTTCAATCAATTCTTCTTTGTTTTCGGAGACAAACGATTTGATAACGCGCTGCACCTCCCCGATCAAACTCGTTAAAACACCCTCATCCAAATTCTTCGCGCCGTTGGGATAAAGATTTTCAAGACCGATCGCCGTCTGATAAAAGAGTTTATACTGATGATCCTGGTAAATAATAAAATGGCTCATACGGTCATGGACGACCATCATGGCCTGGGGTTTGTAAACAGGTTCTTTAAGATACACGAGCTCCTTAAGATTTAACGGCGCGATTTCCACATGATGAAAATCAATCTTCAATTGCTCAATTTCTTCAAGGAGATAATTCAAAATACCTTGTTCCACCGCGGCAAAAATCACCCTTAACTTCTCATTCTTTGCCGGGTAAGTTTGGAAGATAAAGTCAAACTTCTTGTTGGTAAAGACAGGAATCTTTTCGATTTCTGACGGGATAACCGCGGACAGCTCCTGAGAACTCATCTTGGGCAACACCGTTTGACGGATAAGGGTCTCTTTGCGTGAGACCGTCAGGAAGATCTGCTCCGGCGCCATTTCCTCTTTCGTAAGGATTTCCCTAATGACCCCGGCCAGACGGCCTGGGGCAGACACATCCAGCTGAAACGCGGATGTGCCTGCCTTGACGATCGTGTGTCTTTTATGCTGCCTGGTAATATACACGTAGCGCAGCTTTGAAGAACTTATCTCTAATCCCAAATACCCGTTTTTCATGTTGCCCCCCTGGCCGTTGTTACGGAATTGGAATTAATTAGTGTTACCCACATGCAAAACGTTTCGCGGCGGCCAAACAGAAAAATGCGTCGCTGTGGCTATTGTCGGAGACACCCCTGTCGATCCTCCGCTAATAACATATCCAACCCCAAAAGGACAGACAGGGGTCGTAGATAACGGCGCTGGAGTCGAAACACCTCCCGAAGTAATGGGACTTGTTAACTCACCCATGGTGTTACACGCAGAGTAGTCCCTTGTTTGCGAATAACAAAGATCCATTGCTGTTTGTATCGTGCGTATATTACTGGCGCATTCCTTATCCTGCGCGCGGGCGATGGCTTTCATGGCGTTGGGTAGAATCAACGCGATAATAACGCCAATGACCACCAGAACTACGAGTAACTCAACTAATGTGAACCCTTTTTTCATTTCATCCCCCTTGTTTGTCGGCTTTCTCAGCCATTGTTGTTAACTTCTCTTATTCTTTTCTTCAACCCAATCTCTACTGCCAGAAGTCTAACACAGCAACCCGCAAATGCAAGGGGGTAAAGGCAACTCCGGGAAACCGTTTCCCTTAAAACGTAGAATTGTTACAACTTGCTGTAAATACGCTGGTTATGAAACAAGGCTTTTTATTAAAGAAAAAAATGATTAAAAAAACCTGTCAAGTTGGCACAAAAGGATCGCGGGGAGGGAGAAACAAAACCTCTGACTAAGAACCAGAGGGGAAGGTACAGCGCTTTCATAAGGAGCGCTGATATTTAAGGAAGGCGGCATTCCTCTATTAATACCCGGAAAGACTATCCCAGATAGAGATAACGGGAAGGTAAATAGATAATAAAGTAATAATCACGATAAAGCCAACGAAGATGATCAACAAGGGCTCAAGCATGGTCAAAAATCTATCGATATTATATTCAATCTCTTCATCAAAATGCCGGTTAACCTTCTCCAGAATTTGTGACATCATACCGGTGGATTCCCCGATGCCGATCATTTCAATAAGCATAACGGGAATGTCCTTAATTTTTTTAAACCCTTCATATAAGGAAACCCCTTGTTCAGCGTCGTTTTTAATCCCATCCAGTTCCTGGGCGATTTTCTGATTGCCGGTCGTTGAGTTGGCCACCGTGAGACTTTCGATGAGCGGAACGCCCGCCTCAAGAAGAATGCTTAATGATCGGATATATTGACTCAAGGAAATCGTCAAGAAAATATGCCCAAAATAGGGGATCTTCAAAACCATGCCGTCAATTTTGGCCGCGACCCGGGGATTTCGCCTAAGATAATTGAGCGTCATGTATAATCCCATCCCGCCGAAAACAACCGTTATAAAAAATCCCCAGGTTCTCATCTTTGTCGATATCTCTAAAATGACTTTCGTCAGTACAGGCAGATCCACGTCCAGTTTAAGCAAGAGCTTTTGAAACGTCGGAACGACAAACATGAACATCCCCAGAATAACCAATACAGAAAAAACCACAACAATCGACGGATAAAAAGTGGCCTTCTTGGTCCTTAAGATAATCTTGGCTTTATATTCCAGGAATTCCGTCAACTTCCTTAAAATGGGCGTCATGGCCCCGCTGGTCTCCCCCACACGGATCAGGGCCCGATAAACAACAGGAAAAATCCGCGGGAAATACTCCATGGTCGTCGATATTTTATTTCCCTCTTCCAGTTGACGTTTCATGTAACTGACCACGAGCTGGATCGTCTGGTCTTCCGATTGCCGCCATAAAATGTCCATGGCCGACAGGATGGGGATCCCCGCCTCAATCAGCGAGGAAAGGCGGTTCGTAAACATAATCAGTGTCTGGAATTTAACGCGGCTCTTAAAAAGTTTTTGCAGATGATACGGACGGGCGGAAATAAAAAACAAATTGGGCCTTCGCAACCTTTTCTTAATATCGTCTTTCGTCTGGCCTTCGATCAAACCATACAGCGTGCGCCCCGCGTCGTCTTTAACTTTATACATAAAATATTGCATAGACATCCTATTCGCTAAAAGTTATACTCAGGATCTCTTCCAGAGAGGTTATCTTCTCAAGGGCCTTGACACAGCCGGCCATTCTTAAAGTCTTCATTCCCTTGGATACCGCGTATTGACTCAACGTCTCTTCGCTCGGCGACTTTAGAATCAACTTTCTAACCCCTTCATTAATCACCAAGGTCTCAAATATTCCCGCCCGTCCTAAAAAACCCGTCTTCAGGCAGTCTTCACATCCGCCCGGCGAGGCTAAAAGGATGTCCTTGGGTATTTCCATCACTTTGCTGAGGGTGGCCCGGACTTCAGGTGAGGGGGAATATTCTGTTCGGCAGTGAAGACATAACCGTCTGACCAAACGCTGGGCAATAACACCGATCACCGCGGATTGAATGAGAAATGGTTCAATGTTCATGTCCAAGAGACGCATCACAGCCCCCGCGGCGGAATTCGTATGAAGCGTGGAAAAAACAAGATGCCCCGTTAAAGCGGCCCGGATAGCGATCTCGGCCGTTTCTGAATCCCTGATCTCACCGACCATGATAATATCCGGATCATGCCGCAGGATGTGCCGGATCGCGGTGGCGAAGGTATAACCGGCCCGGGTATTGATCGCGGTTTGATTGATTCCCTCCATCTGATATTCAACCGGATCCTCAACCGTGATGATATTGTTGGCTATTTGATTTAAGCCGTTAAGAATGGAATAAAGCGTCGTCGTCTTCCCGGCCCCTGTCGGCCCTGTGACCAGGACCATCCCGTAAGGTTGCGCGATAAGTCCGCTGATAACAGCTTGTTCATGGTCATCCATTCCCAAATTGGATAAAGAAAAATTTGTAAAGGACTTATTCAAAATACGTAAAACCAGATTCTCTCCCATTATGTCCGGCAGGCTTGAAACCCTGATATCATACTCACTAAACTTATCCGGAGAAAGCCGGCCGTCTTGAGGCCGTCTTGAATCAGACACGTCCATGCCGGAAATAATCTTAATCCTGGAAATAACCTTGCGTTCTAATTCCTTGGCAATCGGCATCTTTTCATAAAGAACGCCGTCGATCCTGAAACGGACACGCACCTTGTTTTTTAGAGGTTCAAAATGGATATCCGACGCCCGCTCTTTAATCGCTTTACTGATAATCGATTCGACGAGCTTGATGATGGGAATATCCTCGGGATCTGTTTCATCGCGCTTCTTGCTGGCCCGAATCGTGTGAAGGGTTTCGAGAAAATTATCAATGTGAGCCAAAATATCCTTGAGTACCGCCACAACCGGTTTGACCTGACACCCACTGAGATATTGCGCCTCTTGAAGGGCCTGCACATCCAGAGGATCGTTGGTCGCCACCGTCAAACAACCGTCTTCCAGTTTAATGGGAAGAATTTTGTGCTTCCGGAGGACTTCATAGGGAATGAGACCAAAGAGGTTTTCCTCGATAGACACACGCGTCAAATCCACAAACGGCAAGTGGTTCGTCTCCGCCAAAACCCTGGCTACCGTTCCGGCATCGACCCAACCTTCAGCGACGATGATATCCCCCAGTTTCCGGTTGTCTTTCTTTTGAATTTGCAAGGCTTCAAAAAGATGATCGTCGGTGATCAAGCCTTGCTCAATTAACACATCTCCAAGTCTATAATTCTTATTTTCCATGGTTTTTAGCACCCCAACACCAACGGCTCATCTTTCTATGGCTGCCTGTCTGCACACCTGGTGTAAAGTCTACTCTATGAATACCTGCCTGTCAATTTAGCCCTTGATATTCTACAGGGCTTAAAAAACAGATGTGTCCTTCATCATGGATGATGCCATTTTCAGGAAAGGTTGGAATGTTTCTATAATGCGGACTTCTGCGGTGAGAATGGATAAAAACGCGGGAGGATCTCGATAGGGAAATCTGGTCGAAGATCAATAAAAAGCTTGTTCTATTTTATCCTCTCCGGATGATGTTTGACCATTTTGGCCTCCACCATATAAATGGTATCTTCGGCAATGGAAACGGCATGATCACAGATTCTCTCTAAGTCTCTGGCCACCAACAGCAGGGGGACAGCCCGCGGGGCCGTGGTTCCGTCTTTCACCATAAAATCTTCCACCAATTCTTTTATAATCATGGTTCTTAATTGATTGGAGGTTTTATCGGCAAAAATGACGGTCTTGGCAATCTCCCCGTCCCGTTTGACAAAAGCATCTATTGTTTTCTTAAGCATCCATTTAGCCTGCTCAGCCAACTTTTGGATATCCTGCAACGGTTTCAACAAGGGCTGGTCCGCGATATCCAGCACCCTTTGAGCAATATTGACCGTTAAATCCGCGATCCGCTCTAATTCGGCGTTAATGTGCATGCCGGTTGTGATGAACCGTAAATCCCCCGCCATGGGCTGAAATAACACCAAAAGATCGATGATCTCCTCCTCGATTCTGATCTCCCATTCATCAATCTGCTGATCTCCGTCAATGACCTTCCCGGCCAAATCCTTATCCTGTTTTTTCAACGCTTCGACGGACTGATGAATCGCCTCCTCAACCAGGGTCGCCATAGTCAACAAATTCATATTTAATTTCTTGAGCTCTTCGTCTAAATGTCTTTTCATATAATTAACCAAACCTCCCCGTGACATAATCCTCGGTGATCTTCTTCGAAGGATTTGTAAATATTTTTACGGTTGCGTCATATTCTACCAACTCGCCCATCATAAAAAAAGCCGTATAGTCGGAAACCCGGGCCGCCTGCTGCATATTGTGCGTGACAATGATGATCGTATATTTTTTTTTCAATTCATGAATCAGCTCTTCAATCTTGGCCGTGGCGATAGGGTCTAAGGCGGAGGCCGGTTCATCCAACAAAAGGATCTGGGGTTCAATCGCCAAGGCCCGGGCAATGCATAAGCGCTGTTGCTGGCCGCCGGAGAGGGTAAAGGCGCTCTGAGGAAGGCGGTCTTTAACCTCGTCCCACAAGGCCGCGCCTTTCAGACTTTGTTCCACTTTATCGGCAATGAAAGCTTTATCTTTAATGCCGTTAATCTTAAGGCCGTACGACACATTCTCGAAAATAGATTTTGGAAAAGGATTAGACTTTTGAAAGACCATCCCCACATCCCGCCTGAGATCCACCACATCTAAATTCCTGTCCAATATGTTCTTCCCGTCAATAGTAATGCTGCCCTCATACCGCACCCGGGGCAAAATATCATTCATGCGGTTGAAACACCGCAAAAACGTGGACTTACCGCAGCCCGACGGCCCGATGATCCCGATCACGGAGTTTTCATGGACAGGCATGGAAATGCTCTTCAAGGCTAAGGTTTTATCGTAATAAAAACTTAACGCGCTCACATCGGCCTTGACTTTACGAACTTCTTTCTCCATCGTTAGCATAAATTTCACATTCTCCCCAAGGTTTTCTTTCAAGAATTTCTTCTTGGGCCGTCACCGCATTCTCAGACAATACCAATCTCTTTTTGATTAATGATGCGAAAAATATCAAGTTGGAAAAACTGATTATTTTTTTAAAAATAAAACATTCTCTTTTTTATGCAACACAATATCTGAAATTATGACCGCTGTAAAACTATTTCTTCATCGGTTCTCTTAAAGAAAATTTAATGCTCATTGATCTCGATTGTGTGGCGATTGCGCGAAGGCTGCGAATAATTCCCCCCTGCGAAAGAATACGATGAAGACAGCCACAAAGCCATCTCCATCCCTCAAAATAGGATTCCCGGAAAATGATTAATTCTCGTGAATGAATTTTCTCATTCCCCGTAAAGCCATTTCGGATGACCTTAGCGATTCCCGGATATAACTATCACGGTAATCCCGGCTATGATCGATCGTAGTCAAAATTTTATTTAACCGATCGATTTCTGATCTTAGCCAACTCTGGATGAATTCAATATGAATCATCTGTGGTTTGACCTCAAACATATCCAACATATCCACCTCCTTTCATTTTTTACATAAAATATAAATCAAGTAAGTGAACGGCGGATGGCTGGAATGTGAAATCTGTGTGAAAGAAAAGAAGATAAGGTGTTCTTAAACGATTTCTTTTTTTTGGGGGGAGGGATTAAGCCCTTGGGAGGGTGAAAGTAAAGGTGGTGCCCACGTTCAACTGACTCTGCACGCTCATCTCCCCATGATGGGCCTGGATAATGTGTTTGGCAATGGCTAAACCCAAACCGGTCCCCCCCAAATCGCGGGCGCGGGCTTTGTCCACACGGTAAAAACGCTCAAAGATCCGCGGGCAGTCTTCCACGGGGATCCCGATACCGGTGTCCGAGACCTCGACCATGATTCCAGTAGGACACTCCCGGGCGGTAAGTGTGACCGAACCGCCTTTTCTATTATATTTAACCGCATTATCCAGAAGATTCAGCAAGACCTGAATTAATCCCTGCTCATCCACCTGAACGGAAGGGAAGTCCGTCGGAATATTGTTATAAATACGGATACCCTGGTCACGGGCCTGTTTTTGAAATCCTTTCACTATTCTTTCAACGAAAGGATAAAGCTCAAAGGATTGGAGTCGAAGCGTCCATTTTCCCGACTCGATTTTCGACAATTCCAATAAATCATCGACCAACTGCGCCAGGCGTTGCGCGTCCGCGTAAATAATTTTTAAGAAATCATGCGCGTGTTTCTTGTCCTCCATCGCCCCTTCCAGCAGTGTCTCGGCGTATCCCTGGATACTTGTCAGAGGTGTCCGGAGTTCATGAGACACATTCGCGATAAAATCCCGTCGCACATTCTCCAACCGTCGCAACTCTGTAATGTCATGAAAGACAAGCACGGCCCCATCCACTTCGTCTTCTCGGATAACGGGGGCGGCATGTATCTGTAAAATTTTATCCTCCGGCGACAAAAGGATCAATTCCCTGGATTCAACGACGCTTTTATGTTGAATGACTTTATCGGCAATTTCCTGAATTTCTATATTTCGGACCACCTCCAACGGTTTACGGCCCACAGGATTTTCTCCGACCTGCCATAATCTTTTTAATGTCTCATTCATAAGGAGAATCCGCCCGTGCTGATCAATGACCATCACGCCCTCAAACATACTGAGCAGGATGGCCTCAAACCGCGAGGCATTGGCCGTTACTTCGTCGCCACGGACCTTAATCTGTCCGTACAGAGCATGAATCGCTTTGGCTAATTCACCGACCTCATCACGCGTTGAGGGCCAAACCCTCGGGATAGGATTTCCTTGCGCGAGGCCGACGGCCATGGCCGAGACTTGCCTTATCGGCCTGGAAATAAAAACAGATGCCCCGTATCCAACTAAAACCACCACCAAAAAAGCCGCCGACAAGGAAATAATCAATTGCCTCTTCACTTGACGGGACGCGGCCTCAATCTCAGATAAGGGAATAGCCAGCCGCACAAAACCCTGATCCTGCGCTCTTCCGAATACCGACGCCATATAGAACATTTCGTGTTGAACCGTAGTACTGAACCGGAGGCTCTCCCCCCGTCTCCCTTTAATGGCTTGCTGAATCTCCGGACGATAAAGATGATTCTCCATCTCAGCCAACCGTTGGTCCTCTATTTCTGAATCTCCCAGGACACGGCCTTCCAGATCGATAATAGTAACCCGCGCCCCCAAATCCTGACTGATTTGATCCGCGATGTCATCGATTTTATTTGGAGAAAAAAAAGCGTCCAATTGGCTTTCCATGTAAGACTTGGAAAGTTGGACTTCCTTGATCAACGTATTTCTAATACGCTGGAAGGAATGCTCTTGAAGGCTCCGGTTAAGATAAAAATATAGCCCCGAGAAAACAACCACAGCAATCGCGGCGATCAGAAAAGTTAATTTGTATTGGATTTTAACCGGCAACTTTATTCCTCGTCATAAAACCGGTACCCCATCCCCCGGACAGTTTCAATCAACCGGCCTTCCCGTCCCAGTTTTTGCCTCAGACGCTTGACATGGGTATCCACGGTCCGTGTTGTGACATCCGCCGTAACATCCCACACATCTTCCAGCAGACGTTCCCGGGACTGCAGACGCCCTTTGCGCTGGACCAGCACGAGCAAAAGTTTATACTCTTTGGCCGTCAAATGAATTTCTTTCTGGTTCACCAGCACTTTGTGGCAAGGGATGTCAATGCTCAGGTGTCCAACCTTTAAAACTTCCGCCGCCGCTTCCCGCGTTTCTCCCCGTCTTAAAATAGCCTTAACTCTTAAAAGCAATTCGCGCGGGCTAAAAGGCTTGACCATATAATCATCGGCCCCTAATTCAAAACCCACAATGCGGTCCACCTCTTCCCCCTTGGCGGTCAGCATCATGATCGGCATCGCGGCGCATCTCGTCTCCTGTTTAATTCTTTTACACACTTCAAAGCCGTCCATCTGAGGCAGCATGATATCCAGGATCGTCAAATCAAAAGACCCCTTCTTTAATCTCTCGATGGCCTCTTCGCCGGTCTCGGCCGTCGCGCAATCAAAACCGGCTTTCTCCAAATTATATTTCACCAATTGGGAAATATGCTGGTCATCCTCAACGATAAGAATTTTCTGCCGCGCCATTTTTCATTAACTCCTTCTTTTCCCTTCCACAAAAATAGCCTGTTCCCTTTCGGCAACTGGCTATTGTGTTCTCTTCCGTTATCTTTGTCAAATTCAGTTTTTAGGCGCACCCGCATGCTGTTTTACTGCCTGATTTGATTAATCCCTTGTCGACTTTCTCGATATAAGAAATAAGTTCGATAACCTTATTCGAGTAACCCCATTCATTATCATACCAGCGTACCAACCAAAAATGGTTGATTAGCCATATTTGGTTGATAAGAAATTAACTTTCTTTAAGGGGAAAACAGAAAATCTTAACGCCTACACACCAAAAACATCTTCGACAGATCGAATTTCTTCTTTAACCCTGTCCGCCGACATCTTCCTAATATTAAGCAGCTTCCACTGAACGCCGGGATAATCGCTGATATTTTCAAAAGGCAGGTTCCCCCATTTCGGGCTGCCCTCCATGATGGAAACCAACAGCTGCTTATGGTTTTCTTTCAACAGTTCCGGCAGTTGTTTTATGATTTCGCCCCGGCAAGCTGTCAACTCGTCGATGCTTACCTTCTCACGGGTCATTCCTTCAAAATTCGATTTAAACACCTGACTGATATTTTTAAGGTTTGGGTTCAGCAGTTCGGAGAACGGCCGGTTAGCCTGAATCAGATAAACGACAAAAATATCCGTGATACTTGACAGATCATGTCCGCTTTTTAGAAAATGCATCATATCGAAGATGTCCCGCGGATGCTGCCTGTCCAGCATGGCCACCAGCTTGCCGGCCATCAATTCATTGAAGTTCATGCATGTTACATCCAGCTCCTGTTGGAAATATTCGGCGGCTTCATTCGACAATGGTTTTGTTTCGACAGGATAAAATGTTCCCCGCAAAATCGTGTTCGGTTCAATTTTGATTGCGGCCCGTCCACGGGTGACGATGAGTTTACCGGCGAGATTATCTTCAGAAACTTGCGTTAACTGAACCTGAAGTCCTAATTTGGTAAATTTTTCTTTATAACGTACCAGGGCCGACTTCATCTCTGTCAGAGCCTCTTCCCGGGAATTTAACGGCAAATAAACCAGATCAATATCCACCGACAGGCGGGGCATGTCCGTATAAAATAGATTAAGAGCCGTTCCCCCTTTGAGCGCGAAGCACTCATCCCACGGCATATATCCCATGACGTTGATCATCAGATCAGCCTGCTCTTTAAAAGCTTTGTCAAATGCCATTATTTATCCTTTGGGCAAATAGATTTGATATTTTGGGCTGTACTCACCGTTTTTAACGATCTGACGCGGGCCGCTTCCCAAATCAACCTTTTTTAGGTCGAGTTTGTCAACCCAGCGGTGGTTTTGGGTTTCCGCGACATGCAGAAAGATCCGTTTGGCTTTCACGGACGTGCAGCTTTCCAGTAATGTCTGAACCAATTTCGCCCTTAGATTCGGAGTCAGTTCCATACTAGCACGAAATTCCGAATATTCCGCGTCTTTAGGGATGAGTGAGGCCATTTCCAGAAGGGCGCGTTCCGTGACCGATATTTTCGGACCACTCTCTTCATAGGCTGCGAATCCCAATGAATCATCCTCAAACAAATTGGCTTTGATAAACCGGAAAAATTCCAGCCCCTTAAGCCATGCTGTCAACCGGCAATGCGAAGGGACAAATACAAGGTAACTATTCCGGAACGCCAGCGTCTCCGCCTTCCCCTGAAGCCGCAGAGCACTCTGGGCGCCTATATAATAGGGACGGTCCAACTGCTCCTGAACAGCCTTGACGATCATGAGTGGATCAAGGTCCTTCCCCTTTTTCCTGTAAACACCGCCTGCCACCCGCTCCAGCCAGCCGTTTTGGACATATTTATAGAGGAGCTGGGCCGAATATCCCTGTTTATGTAGATATTCGTAAAAAAGCGGCATTCCCTCGGGCATTTGTAATATATTTTGTAACATGACGTATTAATAAACCAATGGTTTACCCTATCTATCTGTCATAAAATATACACGTAATTTTATAATATGTCAATAAAATAAACTTAAGGTTTAGTTTTAGGATAGATTATGAAACTTGCTTCGGCGGGCACGCGACGGAGCCGTAGGAGCAGAAAACACAGCAGTCCCCTTCCTTCGGTTTCAGACGGGTGCCGCAATAGGAACATTTATAGAAAAATTGGCAGGAATCGGTGGGCATGGTCTCTTCTTTCTCAAATCCACACTTTGGGCATTTTATAACTGACTTGAATTGCATTATTATTGATCTAGTAATTGCTCAAATTTTTTAATGTCATTCGTCGAGAATTTCCTGTTGTAATTTTCTGCGAATGATCCCATGCCTAGGCCGTTACCTTGATAAACCACTTCGGTTTCATTCGCCCGAAATCCGTTCGTTTGTTTTTCTGCAATGTCTTGTTCGAGTCTAACACGTAAGCTGATCCCTTTTCTCTCACAAACACCACCCAATGCCAGAATGGTTTGTCTTTCTCTAAGTGCCACTTAACGGCAAGAAGCGCAAAATTCGGCAGTTTCTCCCATGAAACAAATTTCCGTTCCTTTTTGGAAACCGATACCCCGAACTTGCGTAACAAGATCCGAACATATTTTGTGTCAGACCACAGTTTAAGGTCTTCAGCAAAAATCCCGAGCCGATTTGCTTTGGTTTTGACCGAATCGTAGTCAACTCCAACAAGTGTCGCTACGCTTGCGATGCCGCAGCCTGTCTTTTCTTTTTGTATGACGGGGTTCATATGTTATTACCTGTCTTCTAATAACTCGTTAAATTTATCAATATCATCCGTTGGGAATTTGCAATTGTAATTCGTGCAGACATAGGCGGTTGTCTTACTACTCAAAGCTGTTTGTCCCTTAACAAATGGGATAATATCGACAATTGCCCCTGCTTCCTCATCCGAAACCGGTCTAAAAATTACAACCTTGTTTGGGATAAACCTTCTGTAAAGACTCTTGAGCATCTCTTGTGTTTGCGGATCATCCTTTTGACCGGCCAAGACAATCTCCCTCGAAGGGCCGATGGCAAAATCCAAAGCCATGAGCGACTGGGCATAGGCGCTGGGGCCGGATGATAATTCCTGACCGAAGGCTTTGAACAACTGCTCTGCCTTTTTTTCCCACTCACGATTTAACGTCAATCGTCCCATGCGAAGCAGATCCAAAGTCGCAATAGAATTGCCTGACGGGATCGCGCCGTCATAAATTTCCTTCTCCCGAATCAGGAGTTTTTCCGCGTCCGTAGCCGTGAAGAAAAAACCGCCTTCTTTATCGTCCCAAAACAATTTGATCATATCTTCAGTCAGACGCTTTGCTTCTTTTAAATATTCCTCTTTAAACGTCGCTTCATAAAGATCAATAAGTCCGTGAATAAAGAACGCGTAATCCTCAAGCGTTCCTAAAATACCGGCCTCACCGTCACGATAACGGTGCAAGAGCCTCCAATCCTTCCTGACCAAGGTTGACAATATGAATTGCGCTGACTTTTCAGCGGCTTGGCCGTATCGCGGTTCATCCAACACACGGGACCCAAGGGCCAAACTGGAAATCATCAAACCATTCCAATCAACAAGCACCTTGTCATCCAAATGCGGCCGGGGACGTAATTTACGGACTTCGAATAATTTATTCTTAGACTCATTGAGAATTTGCTGAATCTCTTGGGGAGTTTTTCCAAACTTTTGCGCCGTTTCCTCCAAACCATGCGCGACATAGAGAATATTTTTACCTCTAAATTCACCGTGAGGATCGGAAAGAGCATTCCCGCGTGATTCAACTCCATAATAATAGTTGAATATCTCTGCGGATTCCTTGCCAAAGTGTTCAACAACTTCCTGATACCGCCAAAGATAAAATGCCCCTTCCGTTTTTTCACTGGATAAGTCTTCCGCTGGTGTCATATTCGTAAATTTCTCTGGTGGAAGACTGTCCGCGTCTTCGGCGGAATAAAACCCTCCTTTGGGGTCCGTCATATCCCTTAAAACATATTCAAAGGTTTCCCTAGCGGTTTGCGCATATTTTTCATCTTTGGTGCCCTGATAAGCTTCGAGATATGTTTTTACCAGAATCGCCTGGTCATACATCATCTTCTCAAAATGCGGGATGTGCCATCTCTGATCCGTCGAATACCGATGAAATCCACCACCAACTTGATCATACATCCCGCCTTTGGCCATTTCCGTTAACGTCTTTTCGACCATTTCCAATGCTTTCGGTTCATTCGCACGTTTCCAATACCTTAAAAGAAAAGACAAATTATGACTCGATGGAAATTTCGGCGCTCCACCGAAGCCCCCATACCGGGAATCAAACCGTTGGGCATATTGTCCATAAGCACTTCGAAGCGTTCCTTCATCAGGCATGGGATTGCCGGCGATTTGTCCCCAAAAGGATTTCGACTGAAGGTTCTGCGTTATGGAATGGCTGGATTTAACAAGCTCATCCCTTTTGTTCTGCCAAGCGTCGTTAATCGACACCAGTAATTCTTTAAAACCGGGACGCCCCCACTGAGAATCCGGCGGGAAATATGTACCGCCATAAAATGGCTTTCTGTCCGCTGTTACAAAAACAGATAATGGCCAGCCGCCGCTTCCGGTTAATGACATGACCGCCTTCATGTAAATATTGTCCACATCCGGGCGCTCCTCCCTATCCATTTTGATCGAAACAAAATATTTATTCATGACCTCAGCTATTTCGTGATTTTCAAACGACTCATGTTCCATCACATGACACCAATGACAGGTCGAATAGCCAATAGAAAGAAATACCGGCTTATCTTCCGCCTTGGCCTTTGCAAAAGCGTCGTCTCCCCACGGATACCAGTGAACAGGGTTATTAGCGTGCTGAAGTAAATAAGGGCTCTTTTCTTTGGACAATAAATTCTTATCCGGATATTTTCTTACGGCATCAGCCTTGGATTCCATTTTTGCTATCCCGGTTTCATTGATCACTTGTCTAACTGTCTGAGAACGACTCATACCCTGCTGAATCATATAAAAAATAGCTATGACGCCGATTAGGAAAACCGTTATAAGTGCCTTATTTTTCATTTAAGACCAATTCCAAAGATTTCAAGAATTCCGCTGGTGGTATGTACCCGACAACTCGGGCATCTTCAACCTCTTGGCCATTCTCATCCAAAAAGACAATCATCGGCAAACCAAAAACGCGATATTGCTCTACGACCTCCTGAACCGCTGGTGCCATCATATCGGTGGCATCAACTCTCAAACGCACAAACTTTCTTAACTCTTTGATAACTGACGGATTAGTGAAGACAAAATTCTCCAGCTCGTGGCACGTGATGCACCAATCGGCATAAAAATCAACCACCACCGGCTGTTTCTTTGTTACGGCGAGGGTAACCTTATCAGAAGTATAGTCTTCCCAAGCAAGGCTTGCTTTGGGCGTAAGAATTGATGCGATGATCGAAATCCCAAAGATCAAGCTCGTCAATCCTGAGACCCATTTTAGCCGGACAAATAATGGCTTTTCCTTTCCTGACTTCTCGATAAATCCCAAATATATTCCTCCCAAAATCAGCGTAACGGGAAGAACCCATTTAACAAATTCTGAATTAATGGCGATAGCAAAGTAATAAAAAGAAAAACCTAACAAGATAACACCAAAAACATGCTCAACCCACATAAGCCAGCTTCCGGCCTTGGGGATCTTCTTAAGTAATCCTGAGAAAGTTCCTAGGACAAGATATGGAAATCCTAAACCCAAAGAAAAAATGAAGAATGATAAAAAACCAAAAAGAGGATTCCCTCGGTCAGCCACAGAAGTGAGCAACGCTAAAACTGGAGGCCCGATACATGGAGCGGCAAAAATACCAACGAACATTCCAGCAAAAAATAATCCAAAAAATCGGATTTTCCTTAACCGCTCCAATTTCTGTAACAACCCGGAAGGAATGCGTATCTGAAACACGCCGAACATCGATAGCGCCAAGCCAAGCATAAGAACCGCCACCGTTAAAACGACCCATTTATTTTGTAAGATGCCTCCAAACAAAACTCCCGTCATCGCCGCAAAGACGCCTAGGGAGCTATACATCACAGCCATTCCCAGCACATAAACAAAAGCTCTTCCAAATGAGACAAAAAGTCTGACTTGTTGTCCCTGTGGCGGTTTAAACAGTGATACAGTCACAGTCAACATCGAATAAACGCAAGGCGTTAAATTAACGGCTAACCCGGTTATAAAGAATGTTANNGTTACTCCGGCTTCTCTTAATTCTTTATACATCGGCGCCAGCTTATCGGTCGAGTCTGGCTTTGACCACTCGGCGATCCATTCTGTTCCTGCGCCGTCAAACAAAAGGACAACCTCGTGACCGTGCTCCTTCAGTTCTTTACTGTATAAAAGGGCATGAACGGCCCGCGCCATCCCCTCGTGACTTTCCTTTCCCGCCTGAAGAACGACCAGATACTTCCCTTTGGCTACATACGCGTTTGCTCCTAATGAACAAACAAGCAACAAGACAATCAAACTACTGAATAATTTGCGTATCATTTCCCCCTCCTCGATTAAATTGATTACTGTTTTATATTCTCTCTGACATCCTGATAAGCATTGGCTAATTGATCCAAATTTTGATCCCAGACTAAAGCCGTATTAATACGTAAATTTAATAAGAACGTTTGCCAAATCCCCTGTTTCTTCCATCGTCGTGTTGAACAATTCACGGCAAAGGGGAGAATCCCAACCCTTCCTTTTCTTCGTAACTTTTTTGTGAATAAGACATCTTCACCAATTTTAACTTCGGGGAAACCTCCCAATTGTTGAAAAACATCCCTGCGTACAAAAATGGCCTGATCACCGTAAAAAACCTTCGATACTTTTGCCCTGATATTTCCTGTCCATGCAATCCATCGATACAATATCGCCGGGTCATCCAACACCTGCTTAAAACAACCGCCAATGTATTTCTTTCCTTCAATCGCTTTGACAATTTGCTGTAAATTCTCCAAATGAATAAAGGCATCGGCATGAAGAAACAAAAAGATATTATGTTTTGCCTCGTTTGCGCCTCTATTCATTTGCGCTCCTCTATTCTTGGGAGCAGTGATAACACGTCCTAACTTTTGAGCCAATGAAACCGTACGATCTGTACTGCCGCCGTCAACAAAAATAAGTTCTCCAGCCTGCGATATGACTTGGTAATAAACATCGTTCTTCAATAAACACTCTTCTTCATTGTAAACAGGAATAATGACACTGATCATCTGACTATCTCGCTGGTGTAATCGGTTCTTTGTTTTGTTTCTTTTTTAAAATTTGCTGTAAATAATAAACGGCTCCAAAAATGACAAAAGCTACTATGATCTTCCAGAAATGTTTGGGATTCGTAATCACGCTAATAAATGAAGATCCAAAATACACAAGAGCAAATGAACCCGGCAGAATTCCTATCAGAGTGGCCAACGCATAATCGCGAAACTTAACTTTCGTTAGCCCGAGCGCTAAATTCTGAATATCCCAAGGCACATTGGGGATTAATCGGATCAAAAGAACCGTAATAAACCCTCTCTGCTCAACAGCCTTGTCAACATTACTGAATTTTCCTTTGATCAATTTCTCAACCATTTCACGCGCAAAATATCTGGCGATTAAAAACTCAGCAATTGCAGACAAATTTGCACCGACAACTAAATAAATAAGCCCTTTTAATCCCCAGATAGCCCCAGCCGAAGCCGAAAAAACAGCCGCTGGGAATAAAATGAGAGGACGAAAAACATAAAGGACAATATAAATAACCGGTCCCCAGACACCGAACGAATTGATCTTCTCCTTAAATGATTCAACCGTTATCTTGGAGAAATCAACGTTGAAGAATCGTAATGCGATAAAAATTACTGTCAAGAAGGCAATAACCAAAAACAATTTCAACCACGGACTGCTTTTTAATTTACCCATCGTTTACTATCCCTTCTGGATTCGTTTCATTTCAACAAATAGGTCGCGATTTTAACCAAAGCGCTTTGGCTGGCTAGAAAATTCCCACTCACCTTTTTATTAATCTGCGCTAATGTCGGATAAGCGTGAATGGATTTCTCGATTTTTCCAATATCAACCCTGGCATTGATAACAGCGATCCACTCGTGGATCAATTCACCAGCATGGAGTCCAACGATCTGCGCTCCGACAAGTTTTCCCTTTGTGTCTGTAAGAATTTTAATAAATCCGTTTGTTGCACCTTCGGCTAAGGCCCGGTCTACATGAGCAAAATCATATTTGTAAACCTTGTATTCAATCCCTGCTTTCTTGGCCATCGTTTCATTTAGACCGACAGAAGCAACCTCGGGATCTAGATAAGTACACCACGGCACATTGGAATAATCTGCTTTTAGAATGGGAAATGGTACACGGGAGTTCAGGGCGGCAATCCTTGCCTCGTACTCAGCGACATGCGTAAACAGATATCCACCTTTGCAATCACCGCAGGCGTAGATATTCTTCGCTGTTGTTTGAAGGTGACTGTTGACCTTTACACCCTGTGGGGCATATTCTACACCGGCTTTTTCTAAATCCAATCCTTCCAAGTTGGGCTGGCGGCCGGTGGCGACAAGCAAGCTCTCCGCCTCAATGATTTTACTTTTGCCTTCGTGTTCAACGGTCAGTTTAATCAGTTTGCCATTTTTTTCTGCCTTCTGAGCCTTTGCTTTAATGAGAAAATCAATCCCCTCTTTTTCCAGAAGCTCATGAACATAACAGGAAACATCCAAGTCTTCTTTGGGCAAAATACAGTCCGCGAATTCGATGACAGTCACCTTTGATCCCAACCGCGAAAAAGACTGTGCCATTTCCATGCCGATAGGCCCCCCGCCCAGAACGATCAAAGATGAAGGTAATTTATCCAAAGAAAAAATCTGAACGTTCGTAATAAAAGGAACATTTTTCAACCCTTCAATCGGCAAGATTCGGGCCGAGGAACCCGTTGCCAGAATAAAAGTCTTTGCGGTGATTTTCTTCCCATTTAACTCAATTGTGTGATTATCGACAAATCGAGGTGAACCAAATTGGGTATCAATATTATATTGTTTCTTAAAAGCCTCCGGGGAATCATCTTTCTGGATACCACTGATAATTTTCTGGATACGATCCCGCACCTTAGAAAAATCTACTGGAGCAATATTTGCTTTTGGAAGGCCATAGTCTTCGGTGTGCTTCATCAAATGACAAACATAAGCGCTTTTGATCAAAGATTTCGATGGGACACAACCGTAATGGAGGCAATCTCCGCCAAGTTTTTCTTCTTTTTCGACAAGCAGAGTTTTAGAGCCAAGCTGCGCCGACCAGATGGATGAGGTTAACCCAGCCGCCCCGCCACCGATGACAATAGTTCCATAGTCGAATTTGCTCATTTATTCCTGCCTTTCTGTATTCTTAAATTTGATACTCTCTCAACAGCCTTGCTGATTCTTCCGGATAAATCGTATTAACCGGAATGCGCGTTCCCCTCTCAAATCCACCGACTATTTTCATCCGCGGTAAAAGCTGAATATGCCAATGATAAAATGGTACCCCAACTAAAGGGTACGGCGCATTTCTAATAACAAAATTGAAATCCGGATCCTTGATAGCCGCATAGAATTTTCTAAAGACAGCGCACAAAATATTTGCTAAACGATCAATTCTTTCATCTTTCAGAGAATCTAATCCTGCACTGTGATACCTCGGCATAATCCACGTCTCATGTTCTGTCCCGGCAGCGTAGGGGACAAAGGCTGCGTAATCCTCATTCTCATAAATCAACCGTTTGCCGTCTTTTAACTCATAATTAAGCATGTCGCAAAAAACGCATATTCCGTTATCATCAAAGTATTCTTGCGCTTGATTAAGCAATAACCGGATATACGAAGGAACGATGCGTGAATTTACAACCTGTGTGTGCGAATGAATTTGCGTCTGGCCGGCCATCGCCCCGTAATTCTTGAAAATAAGTGTGATTAAATTGCCAGTGTTTTTCTCGAAGGTTTTGTATCTATGCATAAACGCCCGGATAACATCCTTTACCTCTTCCGGGTTCATGTCGATGATAACCTTGTTATGTTGAGGCGTTTCGATAATCAATTCATGTTCCCCGCAACCATTGAGTTTCTTGTATATTCCTTCGGTAAGAAAAGGCTCCGGCTTTAGAGAACACAAATCCGCTGAAAAAATCTTGAATTTATTATTTATGACTCTGACCTTCCAATCCCTTTGAGGACCGTCAATGCGGAATTTTTCCTCAACAGGAGAAGTTTCTTCATTGCCCGGACAAAATGGGCAAGACGAATCATAAAGTTTCTCGGAAGCTCTTATTTTATCAATATTCACATTGAGGCTTTTGGGTTTCTTGGAACGCGTTGGGGCGATGATAACCCATTCTCTCGTTGCTAAATTTTGTCTGACTTCAGACATTGTTTTCTACTCCTTATTCTGTGGCGGAAACCCGGGATTAACCCGTACAACACTATCTCTTTAATGACCATTATCGAAAAGAGCGGACGAACGCCTGTTTTAAGCATCCGCCTTCGCTAAATTGTTTCAGTCTCCGCTAAAATGTTTCTTACTTTTAGCTTCGCCTGACTCGGCCAGACCGGCGTAGTTGAACACGAAAGTATTCAACGGAGCCGGTTCACGTTTAGCTTCGGCGGATAGCCCTGCGAAGCTCAACACGAAAGTAATTGAGCGAAGAAGGGCATCCGTCCGCTTTTTCTCTGCCATTTAATTTCCCCCATGTTCCTTCTGAGTTTTTCCACCATGCTCTTTACCATCATGCTCATGTTCTTCGGTATTGCTTCCTTCCACGTGGCTGCCCTCAGCATTGAGAGGAATGCGATTGTCATTTTCATCGTAGGTGTAACGTTCTTTACCTTCAACTTTATGGACGCGTACATCAACGACACTTAATTTGCCGCCTTTATCTTGCACATCCAGGTCGAGATCCAACATTTGACCAGTTTCGGTATCTTTAAAATCCGCACAGGAATAAAAGTAATCTCCGGTTTTTCCCACGCGTTCATGGACCCGGATTAATTCCAGTTTTCGGGTTTTGCCTGTTTCGGGATCGGTAACATCAAATGTTCCCGTTGCCTTGGATTTATCCATGACATAATCCTTCATGGCTGCACGAATGGCATCAGCCGATGGCGCGCTGGTGCCACCATGTTCCTTTTGTGTTGCTGTTCCACCATGTTCTTTTTTCTCTACGGAAGCTCCTCCATGTTCGGCTGCGAAAACAACCGCGGCGCTCCACAGCATCAAACTTAAAACCATTGTGAGATTAAATATTTTACGCATTGCTTTCCTCCCTGCCCCGTTCGAACGGGACTTTTATTCTTTCATTTTGAATTAATTTTTTTCTCCCCGGGAATATCAGTGGTTTTCTTAAAGTTTGCTGACCTCCTTTCGCTTGTTCACATCCTTAAATCGAAACGATGTTTTGATCTGTAGGAATTTTTTCCCATCTACTTCAACATAAGGATAAAAGAAATAATTTAAGGGTTCCGTGTTGGCATTCGGTTCTAAAACGATGTCCCGGCCGACGCTGATCTCCAAACGGTCGGCCCCGATGGCCCCAAAATAATACTCATATTTTGATTTGTTCTTCCACGCCTCCGAAATATCCACCGGGACCCACCCTGATTGCTCATCATAAAATTCCGCCCAGCAGTGATAACCGGAAATTTCGTCCTCCTTTTTGCCGTTACTTAAGGGAACGCCCATCACGAATTTTGCCGGAATCCCTGAAGCGCGGGCCAGTGAAATAAACAGTGAATGAAAATCCGTACAATTACCTGCTTTAAGCGAACAAACTCTTTCGGTGTCACCGTTCCCCCAGCCGGGAATGGTTTTATCATAGGAAACATTTTGAAAAACATAATCATAAATCGCGCGGGCTTTATCCAAGGTTGTTGTCTTCCTTTCAGTGATTTCCTGAGCCATGCCTTTAACCTTCGGGCTTAGAGTGACCAGCCTGTCAGCCTGAAGATATTTACGTAAATCTTCTTCTTTCGACAAAGACCCTGATGGAGCGTGTTTATTGGAATACTCGGAACGTTTAACACGATAGCGTATATTAAATTTCAAAGAAGAATTCTGCGGCGAGGCAATCATATAATTGAGAATCTTATTATGGTAGGTTTTATCGTAACTAATCTGGGCGCCCTCTTGCGGCTCAATGTTGACCTCCTGAATCTCCTGATATGGGGTTTCCGATAAATAAGGAAACCAGATTTTCAATTCTTTGGTTTTTTCAGGGATGCCTTCAATGAGAACCTCGTAATTAAAATCAACTGTTCGACTTTGCTCACGATTGACACTGAGCGAAGTGTCAACTAATCGGGATTCAGGGAGATTCGCCCAGGCAATAAGCCACCCCCCTATCCCTGCCAATATCAAAACAATAAAGAATATCTTTCGCATAAAGGTTCCTTTCTTACCTACCCCGCCCTTGGCGGGATTCCCTGCCACCTGTTTAAGGGGCATAATAATAAGTTTTGGTAACGTTAATTCTTTGGGGTCTTGAAATTCTTTGAGGCCAAAATGGAGCTTCTGTGCATCAGCATCTTTGGTGAGCGTCGCAAATAATCTATCCCAGATGGAGAATATCGTTCCATAATTCGAATCGGTTTCACGACGAATATCCGAATGGTGGATACGGTGCATGGAAGGCGGCACAAAAATGAGCCGGATTAAATTTTCCAATGGCTTAAAGAGACGGATATTACTATGTGTAAGCTGGGTCATAAAAACAAAGATCAGCTTGAAAATACGCACTTCCCAAATGGAGGCGCCCAAGAAAAGCATGAGGGCGTAATTAATGACCGCCGAAAGCGTAACTTCGCCAAAATGAAAACGGGAAGCTGTGGTAACGTCCACATGGCTGTCGCTATGATGCACACGATGGAACCGCCACAAAATCGGAATTACGTGATTAAACCGATGCCAAACGTACATCGCAAAATCTAAAATGAAAATAGTCAAGATAATACGCCAAAAGCTGTTTAACCCCAACCGACCATATAAATCAAAATGAAATATCTGGCTGAAAATAGGCGTCCTTTGAAGCAGAATCACAAAACTCTGATCGACAATCAGAAAGTTAAAAAAACTTAAACTGAAATTAATGAGCCATCTCTGCCATTGAGGCGAAGAAAGCCGTCGGGAAGGGATGAATCTTTCCAAAACAAAAAAGAAAACAATCCCCGCTACCCCGGCAAACGATAAATAAAATGGAATATTTGATTTCTCCATAATAATTCCTCCCTCGGCTTCGCTCGGGATGGTGAAGGTAAGTCGAACCACTAAGATTTCTTTGTTAAAACGCCTTGACAGCTTGATCCCGCTCCGGCCGTACAGCCAAAACAGTGACTGCCGGTCAGGATTTCCCAATTCTCTAAATCCTTTGCTGAAATATCCGTAATGGTTAAAAGTTTCCCATTGCGCATCTGCATCCCTAACATCTGATTAAAATCACAGTCATACAGTCTTCCATCCCAACCAACGCTCAGTGTATTCACACACATCAATCCTTCAACTGTAGACAAATTAAAGCTATTAATAAGAAGCTCGGTATAAGAGTCGTATTGATTAAAAGCCTTAAGATACTTGGCATATCGGGTAATCAGCATATTGGTGATTGTATAAAGCTGATTGAATACAATTCCAAAATCAGCATAAAGTTTTTGTTTATAATCTTCTTCCAATTTCTTCTGTGCCGGTGGTAAATGAGGGCCGATGGGATTATAAACAAGATTCAGGCTAAGCTCCTTTTTCTTTCCGTATCCCAACTCATTTAACCACTTCAGCGCCTCGATAGATTTATGAAATGTCCCGTTGCCTCGCTGTTTATCGACATTTTGTTCTTGATAACAAGGAAGCGAAGCCACAACATCGACTTGATGGCGGACAAGGAAATCAGGCAAGTCCGACATTCCTTCTTCATAAAAGACAGTTAAATTACAACGATCAATAACTCGCAAATTTCTTGCCTTCGCCTCAATAATCAAATATTTGAAGTTAGGATTCAATTCGGGAGCACCACCTGTGATATCTAACGTTGAGACACCGGACACATCCATAAAACGAACAATAGCCTCTGCCGTTTCGCGATTCATGTTTTCTCTTGTATTGGTCGGTCCCGCTTCCACATGACAATGCACGCACGTGAGATTACATAATTTCCCGACGTTCACTTGAAGAATCTCAATTTTTCGTTTCCTCAAATCAATGCTGTATTCTGCCAATTTCTGCTTAAAACGATCCATCCCAAATTACCTCCACAAAAATTGCAAACCAAAGTAAAATCCCGCTGATAATAAAGCAGCTATGGGCAGTGTCAAAACCCATGCCGAAACAATGCCGCCGATGATTTTCCAATTTGCTTTGCCATTCACCAATCCAATGCCAAATAATGACCCGCAGGAAACATGAGTCGTTGAAACAGGAACACCCATTTTCGAAGCAAAGATAACCAATATGGCTGTGATTAAATTCGCAGTAAACCCCCGTCCGTGATTCATCGCTGTGATGCGATGCGACATGGTTTCAGCGACTTTTCTCGCACTTAAAATTCCGCCCAAAGCCATAACAACAGCAACCAAACCGATATTTAATTTTAATCCCAATGCTCCAGTGGTCACGGCAAGCGCGACAATCTTGGGTGTATCATTTAACCCTCTGGCAAAACTTAACAGCCCAGCGCTTGCAAAGTGCAAAGCATCTAAAATCTGTTGGGCATCAATGCCCAAAACTCGTCCCTCATATCGATCTAAAGCTCTGGCTTGGCACTCAACTTTCTCATCAACGAAAATTTCCATAGACTTCAGCTCTGCAACTGAAAGCATTTGTCCGTTAACCAAATTAACGTTAGCGACTGGAATCACTCTTTCTCCCATACAAACGCAGGTACTTCGCCCGATACCCAACTTCTGGCGACTAAAACGAAAGACCATGTAAACCGCTGATGTGAATACAACGGCAAGGAAAGGACTCGATAATAAAGGAATAAAAAAATCCTTACCTAAAGCAGAAAAACCCAAGTCTGCACCGATAGCAACCAATCCGGCACCGACCAGCGCACCCGTTAAGCTATGTGTGGTTGATATCGGAATTCCTGTCAAAGTTGCCAATAAAACTGTGGCGCTAGCGCCCAACGCGACGGCTAATAAAAATTCAGGCGTTCCAATTAAAGCATCGGGAACAAGCCCTTTGCCGCTAAATGTTTTAACCAATTTTGTCGCAAAGAAGAAAGCCGTGAGTGATCCAGCCAAAGTTGTTACCGTAGCCCAGACAAGAGCCTTTGGGTAGTCCGTTGTGCCGCTTCCAAAGAGTGTTGCCACTCCCTTGAAGTTGTCATTTGCCCCGTTGGTATAGGCGACAAATAACGTGGCTAGAATAATCGGGGCCGTCCATTCCATTAACAGCACCCTCCTTTGCCTGTTGAGTTGGTTTCACTGGGCGCAGGCCCGCAGGGAAACAATCCAAAATGTCTGGATTTGTCGCCGGTAATCTTAAAATGTTTCCTGTAACGAGTATTCATCAGCATCGAAGCCGTGTTGCCGCAAACCAATATAGGTTTATCCGTCACGAATGTATGGTGGTCATCCAAAATAAAGGCATTCGGACACCCATCAATCGTGCCTTGATAGTACGCCACCTGACCATAATCTTCACAGCGGTCTTCCAGGTCATTCAATTTGAAAGCACGGACGGTCATGGAATAAAACTCCATTGGTCCAGCTTTCTGGGCAAGAGCAGGATCATCAATCTCAATTTTCTTATTCGCTATGACGCGATAATCCAAACAGCCAAAACCGGCAAGTATACGTCTGAAATCCTCAATATAAAGAGCGCCTCCCAAACATTCCCCATAAGCCAGTGCGTCATCATGAAATTTCTTGGAGACCCGAGAGGCAGTAAAAATATCCGAAAAATAAAGTTCACCGCCCGGTTTTAAGACTCTGAAGATTTCCTTGAACACTTGAGCCTTATCAGGCGAAAGATTAATAACACAGTTAGAAATAACCACATCGATGCTGTTATCTTTAATGCCTGCTTCCTTAAGGTCTTCAATATATCCTTTTCTAAAATCGACATTGCATTTGGAGTATTCGAATCTTTTCATCTGAACATCTTTATATTTATGGGCAACAGCCAACTGTTCATCGGTCATATCAACCCCGATTGACATCCCGTTTTCCCCAACCAATTTTGACACGACATATACATCCCGCCCCGTGCCGCACCCTAAATCCAAAACTGTACAGTTTTTCAAAAGTTTCGGGATCGGAGAACCGCACCCATAAAATTTATCCAGAATTTCCGGTTCGATATTCTTGATGATAGATTTAATTTCATCCGGCAATCTGTCCGTCGTACAGCAGGCGCTTGTTTTAAGATCTTCATTGCTTTTGAGTACCCTGCCGTAATAATTCTTAACATCCATTTTCTTCTGATTGAGTTGAGTTATATTCATGCTCACTCTCCTATCTTAATTTCGTCTAAGTCTTGTAATTGGCTTAACGTTTGATAACTTAAACACAAATTATTGATTGTTTTATATGTCTGAGGCAAAACATCATTTGTACTCCAAGCAATTCCTTCAAACAACTTAGGTTGAAAACTAGATGAGCCAATCAAATAATATCCACCATCCTCAGCAGGACCGACAACGACATCGTTTGACTGAAGGGCCTCAAATCCATACTGAATAATGTCAGTTGTTAATCCCAAGGTGTCGCTCCCCAAAGCCATAACCCGCTTGCCTCCCCTTTTAAATGCTTCGTGAAACGAATGTGTAAGCCTCTCACTCAATCCTCCCCTACACTGAGGCAAATATTCACACGATAAAGAGAGCCAATGTTTGATATCCTCGCTTTTCTCTGGCGGATCATAAACAATCACAAGGTCAAAGATATTTCTCTGATACAATGACGCAATCACTCCTAAGTTTTTCCCTGCTAACTCGCCATATAATCTTGCGGCTTCTTGCTCCCCCACCGTCTTCGCCAAGCGGGTTTTAACCTTACCCGGTGTTGGATATTTCACAAAATATAGAAGAACATTCGGTCTCATAAGATTATCCCTGATATATCTCGCGTAATTTGACCGGGCTTTCATGAAAAATTTTATATCCCAAAACAACCCGAACATTCCGTAAAATCTGTTTGATAACACCGCTTCTAAAATACTTTCTTGAAGAAACGATAACCGGCTGATCAACAATCGCGATCCGGCCTTCTTTATTCAGGCATTCGGAAAACATCATGTCTTCCAAAAACACCGCTTCAGAGAAGCCCTTCATTCTTTCAAAGATGGCCCTAGTCACAAATATGGCGTTTGTCCCCACCAAACAGTGCATTCTTGTTAAATAAAGCTGATTTAACAAATAAATGTAAGCTCTCAAAACCCACGAACTCGGGTTATATGACTTTTTAAACCCGCCTCCAACAAAACCCTTCTGAACTTTTTCACGAACCATCTGAATGGCACTCAAAGGAAGCTTCATGTCAATATGAGCAAAGATAAAAACATCTGATTTCGATTTGCGTGCTCCCAGATTCATTTGCAAAGACCTCTCAGGAAAAGCTGCTTGATAACACATCACGTCAGGAAATTCTTCCTTAACTATTTTGTATGTCTCATCGGATGATTTTCCGTCAACAATGATCACTTCATCGGCTCCCAGAGAAACAAAATGCTTTAACGCCTCTCCAACGACACCACTCTCGTTGTGAACCGGGATAATAATGGCAACTGTCTGTTTTTGATCCATAACTCAACTCCTAAAACGATAAAAAATACTCCGTATTCTACTAACCGCACCCACTCAAATAAATCACTTTGATTTTGGTACATTAAATAAAAATCTAAATAGTACAAAAGGACTAAGCCAGAAAATAAAATCAATGCCCGCACTGGGAAAAATAATAAGAAAGGGAACGTCCAACTGTAATACCAGGGGTTGCCTGTCGGGATGAGAAAAAATAAGCTGGCCGTGAGAATAAGCGCGGATTGGCAAAAAGACAAGACATCCCTTCTATTCCAAAACCACCGCATCACAAGAATAGAAATCACCACGAAGATCAAAGCAATCGTGAAAAGGCTCAATAATCTTACCAAATCCTCGGGAAAAGACAGGGATTGAAATAAAAACGAAATCAAATTAAACAACCCCGCGTTGACTTTCCACTTAAGTGAGAAGGCCATTAGCCCTTCCCAAAGAGAATGTCCGGCAGAGGCAAAGGGTAAATAGAAAAGAATAACTAATCCTAAAAATAAACCCGTATTCAAAACAGCCTGCCTGGGCGTTCTCCAAGTAGCCCGAATAAGAAGTGGCAATAAAATCAAGGCAAACCATTTCACCATCACAGCGCAAGCTAAAGCAATAAAGGAAAATGCCGTCAACTTTCTAACCAAGCCATAGATCATCAGACAAAGAAAAAGCAGGGCAAAGATATCCAAATGGAGATTATTCAAAAACTCTTTCAAAATGAGCGGAGACCAAGCGTACAAAGCAATCCATTCTTTTCTTATTTTCAAATGACCCAGCAACATCATTAATATCCAAATGATCAAGCCATCCGCAACAAGGATCATCCATTTCCAGCCCCAAGCACTCCAAGGTGTTAATAGTTGCGAAAAGGCAAAAAGGTATTGTGCCAATGGCGGGTAAATAGTTTTTACGTTGGGAAAACTGATATATTTAAAAACCTCTTCCATTTCCGAATTCCCATTGATGGCTGGTTTCTCCGGTGAGAGGTAAGCCTCTTGAGGGGAAAGACGATAGGGATTGGCTCCTTGGATAATCGTTTGTCCGTCCCAGAAATATCGAAAAAAATCAGTCTCCTGAATCGCATGCGGTGGGAAGAAAAGAATTCTGATGACCAAACCGACAAAGAAAATCCAGATTAGATTTTGAGTCGGGTTATCCGAAGTTTGTATTTTCCTAATACGTTCCAGAGTGAAAAAATAGGCGACAAACCAAATCAAAAGGTAGAGAACCAATGTTCGGATAGGCCGCATATGTTGTGGAACATCATATAGAAAACTGTTATCCATCCCGCAGACCAAGAAACTCATGACGAGAATAATTGCGCCAGTGATTCGAAACCATAAAAGATTAAGCTTTTCCCGTCTACTTAGACTTTTGTTCATTCAAACTCCAGTCATAATCCAGCCATTGAATCTTGCCGTTGTCGGGTAAATTCTTGTTTTGAGGTATATATTTCTTGATAAAAGCTATGCTTCCCCCTGCTTTCTCAAAGTCTTCTTTAAACCATTTGAAGATGGACGAAATATAAAATGTGTTACTGTGCGCGTCATAGTTAAATTTCTTACGATCTTGCATAAATTTCGTTACTGCATCATTCAACTGTGAATCCAGCCGATCAAACACATAAGGCTCATCACGTAGGACAGGACACCCCAAAGACGCGCAGACAATTGCAAAATGAATACGCGGATCTTGAAATTCCTTCCTTAATATTTCATTCTCGATATAATTGAGACTGACTTTCTTTCCTAAAATGATGCGCGCTTCTTGATTCCAGACATCAGGGATTTGCTGAATACTATTGGCGGGGTAACGGAGGGCTTGAAGTCCTAAAGATCGTTTTAACGGGTAATGATCGAGCACCAATTTCATGGCCTCGATATTATAGGCGTTGATCCAAAAGGCCTTTTTCTCATCTTGAGACCATCGGTCATATTCTTCCTTTTTTACATTTTCTAATTGAAGAACAACAGCCTTCAACAAAGCGGAATCGTCCTTAACGGCTGCGTAATTCACTAATCCATCTTTGAGATAAAGATCCAGAAATTTCTGCCATGAAGAATAGTCAGAGGCAAAGGCGGGAAACGGGAGCAAGCAGGCGACATAGATTCCCAAAAATATTGAAATTATTTTTATTCCTTTTAAGCGCATAATATGTCATGGGATTAAACGATGAGTTTTTCCAGCTCCTCTAAAGGCATATCCGAAACCAAAATACAGGCCGTCCCATCTTCCGGATGAAAACAATAAATAGTGTGGTACCCTTTTCCCGTCTTGACCAAACGCATCCCCAAAGGCTTTATCCCTGATTTAGCAGATGACTTTGGCAAAGGAACATCATGTAAATCGGTATAGAAGGCTGAAATTTTATATCCGTCTTTCTCAAGCAGAAAATAGGCTGATTTTTTATCCTTAAGATGCACCAGCCTCCCCCCCACAAGATGTACCTTACTTAAGTTGATATGAGGTGGCGTTACGGCAAAATCCGTCTTCCCTCGAAACCATGCCAAGGCCTCTTTTATGTCGCTGGTTTGAAATTCTAAAGGATAAATTCCTCTTAAATATTCCAGATGATTTTCAACAGCCTCGCTAAAAACGGGAAAAATATTATCGCCATGAGGTCGCAGATTAAAAAAGACTGCAACAACTATAACCAGCAAAGCAAAAGATGGAGCGATCTGCCTGGCAAAGACGTATTTCCAAGAAAATTTTCGCTTATTTTTTTCTAACTGTTCAACCACAGCCTCCCGGAGGGCAAATGGGGCTTTCTCTTTAATAAGGTGAGTCTTTAAGACATGACCGAACTTGCGCTCCTTTTCTATTTCAAGAGAACACATTGGGCAACTCGATATGTGTTGCTCCATCTCAAGCTTGAAGTTCTCATCGATCTCACCATCAAGGAAAGAATACAAATATTCTTGAAATTTTTTGCAGTCCATTTTTAGTACTCCTTTTTGGCCAACTTAATCATATTTTTCTTCATACATTGTCTGGCCATAAATAAACGCGACATAACCGTTCCAATGGGACATTTCATAACTTCCGCAATTTCTTTGTAAGAAAGTTGTTCAACATAAAACAGCATTATCGTTGACCTAAGTTCTTCTGGTAATTGATCGATAGATTGCTGCAAAGCCTCGCTAAATAGTTCTTCCTCAAATCCGGTAAATTCAGGAAGACTGACAAAATTCTCGACCTCTTCATAATTGACTTTGAGTGGCTCACGGGTTTTCTTGCGGTACTCGTTAACAAATGTATTCCTTAAAATGGTAAACATCCAGGCTTTGAAGTTAGTCCCTTCAACGAATTTATGGTAAGCCTTAAACCCTCGCAAAGATGCCTCCTGTACCAAATCCTCAGCTTGCTCTCGATTACGAGTTAGCCTGAAAGCAAAATTAAAAAGAGAATCTATATGCTCAAGTAGATTGTCTTCAAAAGACTCTTTGGATTTTTCGTTTTGGAATAATCTAAACATAGAAATCATGCCCAATATGCCTCTCTACATATGGTAACAATCGAAGAGGCATATTTATTCAAAAAATTTGTAAGATTTTAGGTATAGCCTAAATAAAAAAATAGCCAGTCACCGTACATCAGAATGGCAACTGGCTATTTTCTTACTATTCAATTTACTTGGTCAATTATGACCAACTGAAACACGTTGTCTGCGAAAAGTGTAACACGTTGTCTGTATTTTAAGCTTTCACGAACAACGTTTTTCTAAATATTTCTGTAACTACTAATTAACACTATCGATATAAGAAATCAAATCAACGACCTTGTTACTATATCCCCACTCGTTATCATACCAGGTTGACCCTAATCCCTACCCCAGCTTGGTCATTCTGGATGCGATCAAGTCAAATATTACCAATAACTTATGGCACGCGTGCCACTTTTGATTCGATCCCAATTGGGACGTTTGTGTCGTCAAAAGTGAGACGTTTGTGTCGCCTATAAATAGGCCAAATAGTTAAAGAATCGAGGGCTCGCTTAAGAGAAATTTTCCTCTCCAGGATCCAACGCTCCCTTCATTGAAGCCTATTCTTGGAGCAGTGCTGCCGTGCACCAAACTCTTACCGATTCGAACGGCTACATTCCGGCCCCGAATATGATACTAATAAAATAACCATTAGACGATATGTAACGTCCGGCTACAACAAAATACGAGCATTCTCAAAGTTAATTTACTTAAGGGAATATTTGGAGAGTTCGATTCTTTTCAAGAAATCTTAATTCAACTTCTTCTTCAGAGGTCATGAGCATCATATGTAAGGGTAATAGTAAATCCAAATCTTGAAGATGCGACTTTATAATCTTTGAGGATGTTTCCATCTCATAGATAATCAAAATATCAACATCAGCAGAACATTTCTTGTCTTCTAATAAAGAGCCAAAAATATACCACTTTAATCCAACCAAAGTCGAATCCAATTTTCTAGCCCTATTTCGTAAATCCTTAATAATTGGCTCTAATTCCATGCTTTATGCAACTCGCTTAATAATTCCCCCCAACTCAGAAGCTTTTTATCTAAAGAATTGATTATATCAATACTCTTCTTTGAGCATTTACAATTTGGATTAGTCATAACAATTGCATCAAACTTTGGAAATTTTTCTATAGCACTTCGGACAACATCAGCTGTTAAATCATAATCATTCAGAGCTAATACAACTACTGATGGAAGGCTACCTCTGTAAATTTTGTAACGTCTATTGTCTATTCGTATAACATTACAGACTCGATTATGTTGGCCAAGGCCCCTCAAAACAAAAACTACTTCTTTATGAATATAAGTAGAAACATTCTGATCCCTTAAAGCTCGCATTAAGTCCCCAAGCCCCCCAATTGCAAATTTCTTTTCATTCGCAAATTCAAGTGCAGATTGTGTAATGTAGGGTTCTTTAGGTACATTTAAGACAAAGTCAACATTCTCATCCCCTAAAAGCTGTTCTAAATCTTCTGCAGCTATTTTCTGAAGCGACATTGTAGCAATACGATATTTAATCGCATATTTATCTGTTACACTCAGAAAATTTGAACTAATCAACGCTATAACCAAGTCTTTACAAGAACCAGCTGAATTTTCATCAAATTCCTCGTAATTTTCGCTATATTTAATTAATTTAGTCCGAACCCAATTTCCTGACCATTTATCTGCTCGACTATTGTCCATTGTCTTCACCACACATATGATTCATCTCCTGAGGAAATTGTATTCCATTTAAATCGCTTCCACCAAGATGTTTTGCTTCAAAATCATCAACATGTTGCTTAAATCTTTCCAACACATATCGCTCGGACTGATTTAAAAGATTTCGATTGGCATCAAGTATCATTAAAAGTTTACGATTATTAGGCAAGATAATCGATTTAATTTTTCTTTTCCATATTTCAGGAAGTTCACTTTCAGGGTTAAACCTTTCATCTGTCAACGGCCCATATGTATCAAAAATCGTTCGATTTTCTGATAAAATTGGTTCAATTAAAGCCCTAACTTCTTCCCGGTTACTATACTCTTTAGCTCCAAACAAATCTTTGACTTTTTGTATATGGCTTTTCTTCCATTCAAGAATTAAATGATCAGGATATTCCTTTTCAGCTTTGTCAACTTTTGTATGACAATTAGCACATAATAGTATTAAATTTTTATATTTTCCTCGTTCTTCTTTGCTCATTTTCTTATTTGCTCGTGGACCTTTATCACCTGCACTGATAATATGAGCCATTTCTGCAATATGGATATTACCATCACCGATATTTACAAATAATTTGTCATTACAGCTGGGATTCTGGCAGTATCCAGCTGAATCGGCAAAAAGACGTAATTTTGTATGTGTATTGAGAGAAGCTTTCCCTCGTGAACAAGTCATAGTATTCTTATCTTACTTTCATTTATACCCTACTAAATAACACGTCCTTCCTGAACAAGTCACTCCGAAAGTGTTTTTGTGCTTCCTTAATTTTGAATCATTGGTAGATTTGATAAACTTCTTCTGGCACATGCCACATTGGAAAATATATTTTTGTCCCCAAGAACTGGTCGATCTTTGTCTTCTTGAAGAACTTCGACTTGAACCCCAACCAGAGGAATAGCTTCCTATTCCTTGATCACTTTTTCTTGCCGTTGGCTGGGCACCAATTGAACCCGTTGGCGCAAATTCAATTTTATATTTCGGCTTAAATGTCTGATTGGTGACTTTAATTTTGCGAATCCAGTCAATACGAAAAGTCCCGTCCGGTGTATGCGAATTATGTTTAACAGCCTTTAGAATGATATTATCATCTTTAGTTCGCCGCAAAGAATAAGGTTCAATCAGATATTTCTTAAACTCAACGCCTTGTTTCATGTATTCTAGCTCCACACATAAATGATTAACTGCCGCAAAGCGAATAGGTTCCAAACCAAGGCCCGCCCCTGAAACCCACATCGTAAGTGGAGGACTCCATGCGTCACCTTCACTGGAAATAGCTGCCAAGGGCTTTGGCGTAAAAACACCCTCTATCCAAGCAAACAATTTTGGAAGTTCTTCCCAATACTGTTCAAAAGGAGGCAACACTTGCAATTGATGCGCCAGCATATTTTTCCATTCACTAATTAGCTCAGTTTTATTAGGTGAATTGTCAATGGCCTCAAATGTGGGGACAGGAATATTTTTATGCGCGCATTTTTGTTCCAACACTTTTTTTATATGCCCAGGTTCCGCCTGAAGGTCTTCTCTCCAAAACAACTTAATAATGTCGTACAAATCACGGGGCCTGCTTCTTTGCCCCATAGCCCTGATCTTTTCAGCAAAAATTTCGTCAAACGAATAACAACGTACTTGGGCCGTTTTAGGAAGATCATCGCTATAGGAGTGCATAACACCACGTAAAACAGAATGACCAACAATTTTCTCATTTCCGCTGATATCCAGTTTAATTCTTGATGGTGACGGCGCATTACGCGGGCCGCGATAATAAATGCTCCCCTCTGTGTAATGGTGGTCTGAATAATACTTAAATGCAGGACTCTTTATCGAAAAATCAATCCCTGATTCTTCGTAGACTCTCTCCAAGACACGTTTAATGATTGGTTCCAACTCTTCCGGTTTGACAGGACCATCGGGGAAAACACTAAAATCCAGATCTTCCGAGAAACGATAGGTGTCGATATAACACTTCTTAAGACACGTTCCTCCTTTAAAAACCCATGACTTTTTTAATTCATCCGAAATGCTGATCCCCCAAAGAACCCAACCAATGACATAATCTTTTTCAACAACGTCTTCCCGCAGACCCCATTGTGAAACTAAACCCTTTATCTCTTCATGACTGATCATCTGTATTCCCTGCTATATTAACGTTGATTCTCAGATGCCACCTTCGTAAATATTTACCTTTATCCGTACCGGAAGGATCGAGCAATGAAAATCCCTGACTTAAATTTTTACTACACTTCTTTATTAAATCAGGTGCTTCTATTTTTAAAGATTCCAGAATAAATCCAAGCCTCTTGTAAATTGTTTTATTTTTGACTCGTTTAATATATTCCGCTAATAATTTGTCATCCCGGAACTCCCCTGCGAAATATTGTTTTAATATATCAATAACATGACGCATCCCGCCCCCAACAAAAGGATCATTTAAAATATCAACGATTGTCCGTGTCGGGTCGGAAACCTGGATCTTTGTTCTTCCTTTCCAAATGGCTTTTGTGCCAAAGTATTTATTCCTTGTAATGGATTTTAGTATATAGGTAGCGTTTTGAATGGTCAGTTGAGATTTGCGTATTTTACTTCCTGTAAATACGACCACACTGTCAAAAATTTGTTCCGTTAACCCCCAATGTTCACAAGCACTCCACCCGCCGATGTAGCATGGCTCAAAGACCTTATTAGCCACAATCCATGGTTCTTCTGAACGAGTTTGAGGATCATCCGCTCCCAGCGGGACAGTAATATAAAGTCCTCTGCGAATTCTTGTTAACCACCCCTTCGAAGCCCAATGTGCCAGCAGTCTTGTTGCTTTTGACCGTCCAAGATTTAATAAAGCCTCTACATCTGATACCTCAAACGGCCCGGAAAACTGCCTGTTTACTGCATCAAGCTGCTCCCGGCTGCCTTTTGATATTCCCCCGAGAGGGGAAATATTGTTATATTTATCTACCATTTATTTCATCCTTTATGAATCTATATGAACATTATTGTAACATTTTGTTTGAAATTGTCAAGGCTCATATTAAGAACCAAAAATTGCGTTTCTTTAATAAAAAAGCCAGCCGCATTTCTGCAACTGGCTTTTTTGTCGACGTGACTTTACTTTATCAAGGTTGATTTATTAGGTTGTCTCCACTCATTATTGCGCTGGACGGCAACAAAGGTAATTATTACCTACTTTTGTGAAATTCTTAAGTCAATTATTACCAATTGCTTATGGCTGCTGTGCCATTCCTTATCTCTGAGACGTTTGTGTCGTGAAAAATAAGACGTTTGTGTCGTCTATAGGTCACCGATTTAAACTGTAATTTGTCGTAACCCCTACTTAACACTATCGATATACTGAATCAGGTCAACAGTTTTGTTGCTGTATCCCCATTCATTATCATACCAGGCGACGACTTTAACAAAAGTGTCATTTAAGGCAATGCCGGCATCCGCGTCAAATATGGACGTACGGGCGTCCCCAATAAAATCGCTGGAGACCACCTGATCTTCCGTATATCCTAAAATCCCTTTGAGTTCCCCCTCAGAGGCCTCCTTCATCGCCTTCTTGATATCATCCCATTTAGCCGGTTTAGCCAGTTTGCAGGTTAAATCAACGACGGAAACGTCCGCCACCGGAACCCTGAAGGCCATCCCCGTCAATTTCCCGTTCAAGGCAGGAATGACCTTCCCCACGGCCTTCGCGGCACCCGTGGAAGAAGGGATAATATTTTGAGCCGCCCCGCGCCCGCCGCGCCAATCTTTTTTAGACGGACCATCAACGGTTTTTTGTGTAGCCGTCACGGCATGGCACGTTGTCATCAGCCCCTCAACGATCCCCCACTTATCGTTTAAAACCTTGGCAACCGGAGCCAAACAGTTGGTTGTGCATGACGCGTTGGAAATAACACCCATGTCAGAGGTATAGGATTTCTCATTAACCCCCATGACAAACATCGGCGCGTCGCTGGAAGGGGCGCTAATGATGACCTTTTTCGCGCCTGCCGCAAGATGCCCCTTGGCAGTGTCAATGGTGGTGAATAAACCCGTGGACTCGACGATGTACTCCGCGCCGATTTCATTCCACTTAAGGGCCGCGGGGTCTTTTTCCGACGTTACCCGGATTTTCTTTCCGTTGACAATCAGATTATTTCCGTCAACCTTGATGGTCCCGTTAAATTTTCCCTGGGTGGAATCATATTGAAGCATGTACGCTAAATAATCCGCCTCAAAAAGGTCATTGATCCCGACGACCTCGACATTGTCTCTGCCCATCGCCGCTCTGAACACAAGTCGGCCGATACGTCCAAAACCGTTAATCCCTATCTTTGCCATGTTTCCTTCCTCCTGTCCTCATAGAATCCGGCTGTTTGAAACATTCCAGCCCGGTTTCCTCGAATAGATCGGTTGATAAAAGTTTTTTCTCAAAAAAAACTTTCTTTAAAGTATATCTATCGAGAGATCTTGTCAAGGGGATTTCTCGTCTTTCTTGCCGTTCTTGCCGTTCGGGTCTCAAGACAGCGGATTTTTCACGACAACTTTTTCTGGCTTTTGTAACGCAAATAAACGGCCACGCCATTCATGACGAAGGTGATGACTAACAAAACAATGATCCCCGCCGCAGCATCCGCGAGAAATCCCTTTTGAGGGCGCGAAACCCAGTTAAAGATTTGGATAGGAAGCACAGTGAACGGATCCAGAAACCCTTGGAAGCTGACATGAAGAAATGGGAATTTCTCAGACAGGGTCACAGGATGCGTCGGCAAGAAAGGTATGTAGGTCAGAGCCCCCAAAACAATCAACGGAGCGGTTTCTCCGATAGCTCGTGACATGGCTAAAATAATACCCGTAAAGATCTGGCTTTTCGCGGCGGGCAAAACTTGAAAACGGATCGTCTGCCATTTCGTGGCGCCGAGGGCATACGAAGCCGCGCGGATGGAGGATGGGACCGAGCGCAAGGCTTCCCGTGTGGCAAGGATAATAATAGGAAGGACAAGTAACGCTAAAATCAGTCCGCCGGAAAGGACACTGCGCTCCAGGTGCATCATCCGCACGAATATTCCAAGTCCCAGGATTCCATAAATAACCGACGGAACTCCCGCGAGATTCGCAATGTTGATTTCAATAAAATCCGTTAACTTATTCTTGCGCGCGTATTCTTCAAGATAAATACCAGCCGCTACCCCAAAAGGAACGGCAATCATCGCTGTTGTACACATAATCCAGACCGTCCCCACCCAGGCTGAAAGAATGCCGGCCTGGTCCGGTTTACGCGAAGGATAACTGGTAAAGAAACTCAAATTGAGCCTCTTATGTCCATCCAAGAACGCATCAACCAAAAGAGCCGCTAAAACGGCAAGCCCTAACAACGTGATCAACAAACCTATCAACGGAAAAATGGAATCTATGATTTTAATTCTTTTCTTATTCATAAATTTCGGAAAACCGCTTTTTAAGCATAAAACAAACCATGTTCAGCAAAAATGTAAATATGAAAAGGGTCATCCCGCAAACAAAGATTGTCTTATATTCCAATGTCCCGTGCGGCGTGTCCCCCAGACTGATCTGCACAATGTAGGCGGTAACCGTCTCGATGGGAACCAGCGGATTTAACGTCAGGCTGGGCTGTTGGCCGGCGGCAATAGCGACGATCATCGTTTCTCCGATGGCGCGAGAAATCGCCAGAACAACCGCGGCCATAATACCAGAAAACGCGGCCGGCAAAACAATCCGCCAGGCAACCTGAATCTTGCGCGATCCTAAGGCATAGGCGCCCTCTCTTAAACTGAAAGGAACCGCCCGCATGGCATCCTCACTTAATGAAGAGACAAGCGGAATAATCATGACCCCCATCACCAGGCCAGCGGAGAGAGCGTTGAAACTGGATATACCCGGGATAATATTTTTTAACAAAGGTGTGACAAATATAAGAGCAAAATACCCATACACAACCGTTGGGACGGCGGCCAAGACTTCCAGAATAGGTTTAACGATTTGCCGCGTCTTGGATGAGGCATATTCGCTCAAATAAACGGCGCTGATTAAACCCGCGGGCACGGCCACACCCAGGGCAATCACGGTCGTTAAAAAAGTCCCGCCCATTAAAGGAAGAATGCCGTAATGCTTCTGTGTAAACAAAGGCGTCCATTGGGTGTCCGTTAGAAACCGGATCAAAGAAACTTCTTTAAAAAAACCAATGGATTCTGAAAACAGAACGTAAATGATCCCAACGGTCGTTAGTACGGTCAAAAGGCCGCACCCCAGCAACACCTTCTCAATCAAAGTTTCTTTTAAGTTAATCAAAAATTTAATGTTCATTTGGGAACCAGAATACACGATTTTTTTTGAGCGTCAAAACTTTTTCTACAAATTCTCTAAATGCTGAAGCCCTCTCTGGTATTCTTGCTCAGGCAAAGAAATATATCCGACCTCTTCTGATAAAATCGAGGCATTTCGCAAATAAAACTCTGTAAAACTTTTGACGGCCGGCTTATTTTTGAGAGAATTTCTGCTGACATAAATAAACAGAGGTCTGGATAACGGCCTGTAGGATCCATCCATAACGGTTTCCCGGGAGGGAACGACCGCGTCTTTCCCTGCGTCTTCTTTGATCGGGACAATTTTTAAACTGGATTTATTCTGCTCATAATAGGCCAATCCAAAATATCCAACAGCGTTGGGGTTCCCTGAAATTCCCGTGACAAGGACATTGTCGTCTTCACTGGCCGTGTAATCTCCCCGGCTGCTCCCGCTCTTGCCATTAATGGCTTCCGTAAAATAGTCAAACGTTCCGGAATCCGTCCCCGGGCCGAACAGTTCCATTTTCTTATCCGGGAAACCCGTCCTGATTTGGCTCCATTGGGTAATGGTGTTCTGGGCGGAAGGGTCCCACATGGACTTCAATTCCGCAACCGTCAAATAATCCACCCAGTAATTGGCGGGATTGACCACAACAGATAAACCGTCATAAGCGACTTGAAATTCAAGATACTCTACTCCTCCTTCGCGGCAGGCGTCAATTTCTTTTTGCTTGATGGGACGCGATGCGTTGCTAATATCCGTTTCTCCCCGACAAAACCGCTTGAATCCGCCGCCTGTGCCGGAGATTCCAACCATCGCCTTGGCGCCGCCTTTTTTACCGAATTCTTCCGCGACGGCCTCGGTAATCGGAAAGATCGTGCTTGATCCATCGATCTTAATAGGTTCAGCCGCCTGGACCATCCCGGATTGAAAACCGAACAACATTAAACCTGATAATAATACACTCGTGAATTTGTTCATGATTCCCTCCCGATTAAACTGATTTTTTATTTCAAAATTTAAAATTAATATCCGCCTGGATCAACTTGTTGGGATTTTTTGTTCCCATGATCCGGTGGTCCTGGTAATAATCGATCCCCAGGGCAACGTTTTTCATCAAACCATATTCAAAAACAACTTCATGCCCGGCGGTGTCTGTGGCGCCGCCGTAACGGTCGGAATCCGGGAAAATATCCGGAAAGGCATCCTTGCCTAAATAGGAATATTGATACTTCAACTGCCACTGACGCGGTCCAACGACTTTCTTATCTCCCAACTTAACTCCCGCGGCCCAACCGCCGGCCTTGCCCTCCGGATCAAAATTATGAATAAAATCCCCAAACACGGCCAACCTCGTCAGAGACAGACCAAAGGGTTTAAGCACCCCGATCTCCATGGAGCTTCCGATAGAGTCATAATCATTGATCAACGTTCCTGAACAGGAACTGGAACTTCCGGATAATCCCGAATTCGTACAAGCCGTGTGGTCCAATTTTATATCTTCGATACCGCCGAACTTATACGCGATGGCCGCCAGGGTGGCGTCATAGCGTTCATTTTTCCATTTGTTGCCGGCTTGGAAATAATACATAAACGGATCCGGCTTGTCTGTCTTCCCATTTTCATCCAGGACATTGATGCCGCTGTTAATAAAAATCTCTGCTTTCTCACTCAGCTTATGTTTGAGATTCACGGCCCCGCCTTCAGGATTAAGATCCGAATCCCAAAGCAAATCCGTTGGGGTCCAAAGATACTCAGACCTTAAATATTTTCCGCCCACAATTTTAGCCCAGGGCGACGGCTGATATTCCGCGTAGGCATAATCCAGCCGGATATCCGGATGCTGAAAACTGTCCGTAAAGGTCTGATTGGTGGACCGGGGATCAGCACTGCCTGAGGCCAGACCGGCGCCGACCTTCACCTGGTCATTCACCTTGCCCTCAACCCCAAGCCGGTAACGGATACGGCCGCGGGCCTGCGCCTCGGTGTCATTCTTCTTTCTCTCGTATTGAACCCTGGTCCTGAAATCTCCTTTGATCTTCACCGTGCTTAACCACGACGGAAGACTTTGTTTTAATCCGTCTTCCCTTAATATTTTCTCGTCCGCCGCGATTTCTGTTTTTAATTCCAGCGCTTCTTTTTTATCCAGTATCCCCTTCTCGACCAATTTTTTAATCAGGGCATCCACTTGCGTGCTGGTCGCGTAACTCAATTGCGGATTGCCCCAGATCCACGTCAGGATCATGAGAATGATAATTAATTTCTTCATTGGTGACTTCCTCCTTTTATTAAGGGTTTAAATTCAAGACTCACAACACAAATATAAAGGAAGATTATTACGAAAATATGAAGAACTTGTGAACTTTGGGTGAAATGCTAAGAAGACTTGAAAGGTGAGATCACGAGGGAATTACATTATTGCGTCCGGTCAAAAACAGATCCGGGTCCTAATCTTGAACCCGCCCCAAAACTTTGGGCGTCCATGGGTTTACCCGACTCCGGATGGACTCTTTTAATAAGAAGTTTGAAGCGGCCAGTGGCTGTTACGATCCCCTTTTTATGGATCGCAATAATCTGACCGGCCGGCGCGGAGGTCTCCTCTTCAATAACTTCCGTAGACAAAATTTTGAGAAGCTTCCCTTTATAATAAGTGTACGCCGTCGGCCACGGCAATAGCCCGCGGGCCAAATTATGGATCGCGCGCGCGGATTGGGTCCAGACGATGTGTCCCAAGGCCTTGGTGAGTTTTGGCGCGAAGGTCACGTCCCGGGGTGACTGCGGGGTTAAGGCATAATCATTCCTTGCCATCGATTGAAGCGTCCGCAGCAGCAGCGGAGGTCCGACTTGAATCATCCTGGCCCTTAACGTCACTGCCGTATCTTCTTCTTCAATCTTTATCGGCGCTGTCGAGATAATATCTCCGGCGTCGATCAAAGGATTAATCTTAATAATAGAAATTCCTGTTTCCCGCTCACCGTTGATAATAGCCCAGTTGATCGGAGCGGCCCCCCGGTATTGGGGTAAAAGCGAACCGTGGACATTCAAGGCCCCTTGCCGGGGAATCTGTAAAATTTCTTCAGGGATAAGACGGCCATAGGCAATGACGACAAAAATATCGCTCGCCGCGGCTCTCAAGGAGTTGATGAACGTCTCCTCTTTTAAGGACACCGGTTGTAACACAGGGATCCCATGGCGGATGGCACGGGCCTTAACCGGCGAGACGCCCACCTTGAGCCCTCTTCCCTTGCCCTTATCCGGCGGGGTCACGCACGCAAGGACCTCATGCGGGGCCTCGATCAAGGCTTTCAGATGAACCTCAGCGAAATCATCACTGCCGAAAAACACTATCTTCATCATCGCCTGTTCTCTTTCTTTGCGTATGATCCTCTTGTTCAGATACAAATTCCTTACGGATCGACGTCGATTTTGATGATTAAACTCTTCTTGCGCCCAAGTCCCTTCAAGACGGCCTTAGCCAAATCCAACATTTTCTTAACAGACTTCCCTTTTAAGACAATCGTATACCGGAACTTATCCCGCAGTTTGGGCAGGACGTCGGGATGAGGATCCGACAATTCAAGGTCTTGCGGTTTCAATTCTTCCATTTTCTTAAAAAGTTCTTTGCTCTGTTCAAAGACAACCTCTTCCTGCGGCCCGCGCAGTCTCAGGGCTATTAAATGGGCGTACGGCGGCAGCCTCAATTCTTTGCGCAATTTTAATTCCTGTTTATAAAATTTCTGGAAATCCATGTGGCGCGCCGCCGCGAGACAATAACTGTCCGCCATGCGCGTCTGCACCAACAATTTTTCCTCAGCCAGCAGCCTTAAATGAATCAACAGGGAAAAAGCTTTTTGCGCTGAACGGAAATCGAAACGATTCAAAATCGCGTCAAAATTCATGACCGCGATCAACTGCACCGCCGCTTTTTTCTCTTTGGCTTCCTCGCCGTCCGAGGTAACGGGAGCGGGCAAAATTCTTTCGTACCATTTAAAGATGGCTTGCGTCGCGATGATAATATCCGCTTCTTGAGGAAAGTCCGCCGTTTCCTTGTCATAAAGACTGACTTTGGCTTGCGGATAGAACCTGACGACTTCGCTCTCCAGTTTTTCTATCCCCGTGCCGGTGGAGCGCAAATACGAACCGCTGCACCCCGGACAAAATTTCGGCAATTCCATTTTGAATTGACACAGACGACAAACCATCATTTGCTCAGAATACCTGTAGATGAGATTCACATTGCAGCGCTGACATTTAAGTGTCAATCCGCATTGATGGCAGCGGGTCGAGGTATTGAACCCTATGCGGTTCATAAATAAAACAACCTTTCCCCGGGCCGCCAACTGTTTCTGGATACACGCCTGCAGAGGGAAAGACAGAATCGAGGTTTTCTGAGGATTGTAATTGGTCATGTCAATGATCTGCATCTCACTCAAACGCTCCGAGGGACACGTCACCTTCAGCCATTTTTTCTTGCGCGCCTGTTCCCACATCTCTGCCGACGGAGCTGAGCTGACAAACAGGATGCCGCATTGGTCTTTCCCGGCGCGGAGCCGCGCCACCTCATGGACATGATAATGGGGAAACTGTTCCTGTTTGTACGCCCCATGCTCTTCATCGTAAATAATAATGAGCCCCGGATGAAAGGCCGGCGCGAATATCGCTGAACGGCTGCCGATCACGATACGGCAATCGCCGGCCTTAATACGGCACCACTGTTCCCATTCTTTTTTGGGCGTAAGCTTTTTATCAAGCACCGCCAGGAGGCCCGCGTCATAATTCTTGCTTAATCTGGCCACGACCTCATCGATCAGGAAGACTTCAGGCACAAGAAAAATCACGCTTTGGTTATTTTTCACCACCGCCTCAATACCGTCAAGAATATAGGGCCAGCGTTTGTGCCGGCTGATATCATGCAGGAGTGTCACCTGGCCCGGCAAGGCGGGACCGGGTTGATCCAACTGCGCTGGAATTTCATACGGTCTGGCTTGTCGAAGACTAACCGGCAAGGCCGTTTCAATAGCCTCGCCCCACGAACAGCCATAATATGCGCTGACCATCTTCGTCAGTTTTAAAGCCCCTTGGTCCAACGAGGGCGAAGAATCCAGCACCGCCTGAATCTCATTAAGACGCTTAAACGCGCTCTTTTCCTTTAATCCAACCACATATCCCACTCTTGGCCGCCGGTTAAAGGAAACCCGCACACGCATGCCGAGGGTGATGCGCCCCAGAAACTCCTGACCGATGGCGTAATCAAACGGGCCGTCCACCGGCAGACCGACAACGACTTGGGCTATCTTCAAAGGCATAATGAAAACTTTCTTAAAACAGATGACGTTCGCAAAGGAAGGATTTTATTGCATCAAACTGATAATATCTCTCACCGCGTTCGGACGGGCTAACGCGCTGGCTCTTTTAACGGCGGTTAAAAATTCGTCTTTGGAGGATCTTAATCTTTTTAGTTCACCGGCAATTCCGTCCATCGTGACGGGGGTAAACCCAATGCCATGCTCTTTTAAAACCTTGATGTTGTTCGTTTCCTGGCCGGGAATCGCGTTAAAGAAAATCAGCGGCAGCTCGCTGACCAGGGCCTCGGCGATCGAAAGCCCGCCGGGCTTCGTGACCATGGCATCCGCCGCGGCCATCAACTCATGCATGTTATTGACCAGCCCCAACACCTTGACCGAAGGAACGTGTTGCCGGCTCAGTCTTTGAAAAAGGGATTTATTATGCCCGCAGACCACCATCACCTGAAAGCCCTCCAAGGTCTTAATGATCGCTTCGATGGGGCCTATCCCGAAAGATCCCGTGGCGATCAAGACAGTGAACTCATCCGTTTGAAGCCCCAAATTGTTTTTCAAGGCACCGATGTCCGGACGCGCTGAAAATTTCTCGTGCGTCGGTATTCCCGTAACGAAAACCCTGTTTTCCTCCACCCCCAGACGGTTCAATTTTTTCTTTGTCCATTCACTCGCGACCGCGTACCTGTCAATCCCCCGTGCCAGCCAAATCTTATGGACATCAAAATCCGTAATGACCGAGATGATCCTGGCGCTGATCCGGCCGGAACGTTTCAGGGCGGCCGCGACTTCATTGGGCATAAAGTGCGTCGAGAAGATGTAATCGAATTTTTCTTCCCGCAAGAAACGGTGTAACTTCCCGGCGCTAAGGGCGTTATGCGCCCTTCTCACCTTCCTGACAAAAGGCTGAAGGACATTCACATCCAGAAGAGAAAACAGGAACCCCCAGAGCCGAGGCATCCTGGAGATCACAAAAGCGTACGCCTCCCGGTAAAGTTTCTTGGAAAACGGACTCGTATAGTCCAGAGCGTCCACGAGAACGACGTGATGCCGGGAGTCGCGGATGAGACCCTGATAAATGGCTTCGGCGGCTTTCAGATGTCCCGCCCCGGCCGAGGCGTGAATAACGAGGATTTTCATAATAGACTCTCTGCTGAGCGCGAAAGGATAGAATTCTTATTCGATTTATATCGTCGTTGGAGAAGGGGCCTAGGCGACATCCTGGGTTATGATTTGTGTCGCCTCCAGAAGGTCTTTGGCGATAAAATCCGGCTTGACTTCCCAACTGCGCATGTGCCGGCGGTCTTCGCGACCGGATAAGACAAAGATCGTCTTACAGCCGGCATTATGTCCAGCCAGGATATCCACCTGCGTATCCCCGACAAAAAAAGCCTTTTTCGCCGCGTGGATTGTTTTATTCATTAACCCCAGGGCCCGACGGACAGAACCTATTTCCGGTTTCCGGCAATCGCAACCAACGCCGGACTTATGCGTGCAATAAAAAACCTTCTTGATTTTCCCGCCGGCCTTTTTGACCTTTTGGAGCATGGTGCGGGTAATATGATTGAGCTTTTCTTGGGTATAAATCCCCTTGCCCACACCCGCCTGGTTGGAAATAACAAATATGGAATATTCTTCCTCGGTCAATTTTCGCAAGGCCTCCAAAGCCCCGGGAATAAAATGAAACTCCTTGAGCAAGGTGACATAATTGCCGTTGCCCGGGAACTCATTGATCACACCATCTCTATCGAGAAATACAACCTTCATTCCTCCATCTCCCTTTCGATTGATCCGGGATTCCACCATAACCAAAGTCCTCGGGTTTGAATCCCGACCTTATTTCTTGGGTTGCTTCTTCTTCATTTCCCAATATTTCGCGTAACTGATAATCTGATAAAGCGAGGCGAAGAAAGCGACCATAAAACCTATAAAACCGTCTTTGTATCCCTGTTTCCCGACAAAAGAACGGGGGAAACGATCCAGCGTACGCCACACCGCCCGGCCCAAAGACATGTGCCTGCCCGTGTGGATCCATTTTCTGGCCTCCAGCGTCGTCTGACGATTCAGGCTGGCCAGAAAATGTTCAAAATCCGGATACCCTTTATGAACAATATCTTTGGTTAAATGGCCTGTTTCTCCATCGAGAAAAACACGGGGATGGACTTCCACTTCTTCGTACTTGAAACGGCTTTTCATGAAAAGGCGCAATTTCCCGGCCGGATACCAACCCGAATACCGGACCCAGTAGCCTCCAATGTAATTCTTTAAAGGAATAGAAAAGGCATGGAATTTTGTATCCGGAAGGACGCGGCTGATTTCCTGTTTCAACTCGTCACTGACGTATTCGTCCGCGTCCAGGCTTAACACCCATTCATTTTTAGCCTGCGCGTACGCCCAGTTTCTGTGCTTGCCCTCATTATCCATCCGCCGATGGAAGATTTTATCGGCGTATTTCTCGGCGACTTCCACCGTGCGGTCTTGGCTTTCATCATCGACGATGATAATTTCATCCGCCCAGTGACGCACACTTCCCAGGCATTCGCTGATATTATTCTCCTCATTCTTTGTAATCACAACCACGGACAGCGGCAACTGGCTCATTGTTTTCCTTTCAACCCCCCGCAGGTGATGAATTCTTTTAGGGATTCACAGACGTATTGAATCTGCTCTCTACGCATATGCGGGAACATCGGCAAAGACAGAATCTCTCCGGCCACCCGTTCTGAGACGGGGAAATCACCTCTTTTATATCCTAAATCGGCATACGCCTCCTGAAGATGTATGGGAATAGGATAATGAATCAAGACCCCGATCCCTTTGTTCTTCATCCGGTCGCAGACCGCGTCACGGTTTTTCAAACGCACGGCAAATGTTTGAAAGACATGGGTCCTGTCCTGTTTCATGACCGGCGTGATGATGCCCTCCGCCTCCTTGAGCACTTGACAATAATAGGCCGCGTTATCCAAACGCATCTTGTTCCATTCATCGAGATGGTTCAATTTGGCCGATAAAACAACCGCCTGGACGGTGTCCAGCCGCGAATTAAATCCCTTAATCTTGTGATCATAGCGATCACTCCGGCCGTAATCCCTCAGCATCATCACCTTCTCATAGATTTTTTTATTACTGGTCACGACCATCCCGCCGTCGCCGAACGCCCCAAGACTTTTAGTCGGGTAAAAACTGAAACAGGCGCTTTCCCCCAGGGATCCGACTTTTCTCCCCTGATAGAGGGCCCCATGCGCCTGGGCCGCGTCTTCAACAACAGGGATATTATGCCCTCGGGCAATCTCTGCAATCTCGTTGATATCCGCCGGCTGACCGTAAATATGGACAGGAAGGATCGCCTTGGTTTTATGCGTGATGGCCTTTTTAAGTTTCTGTGGATCAATATTATACGTGTCTTCCTGGATATCGACAAAGACAGGCCTGGCGCCGGTGTACGAAACGCACAGGGCTGTGGCGATAAAAGAAAAAGTCGGAAGGACCACCTCATCCCCGGGCCCTATGTCCAGAGCCGCCAACGCTAAATATAACGCGTCGGTTCCGGAATTCACCCCCACCGCGTACGCCGCGTCACAATATTTGGCAAAATCCGTCTCAAAGACCTTCTCCTCCTCACCCAAAATAAAATTCCCCTTTTCAAAAACCCTTTTAAGCCCGACGTCAATCCGGTCCTTAATGGCGTGATATTGCTGGCTAAAATCGATAAATGGAACACTCATGCCCTTCATCCCTTCTTGTTTCCCCCAATTTTCCAGGCGCCTGGGAAATTGGAATCTATGGTCAAATAATCTCCGCCGCCTCTTGGAGGACATCGTCCACAGTTATTTGATGGAGACAACTTATATGGTCACAACTGGCCCTTCGAAAACGCCGATAGCACGGCCGGCAGGCGAGCTGCTTGGTGACAACTTTATGATGATCCGATCGTGGATAAGGGCCGTAAACACGTTCATCCACAGGCCCGAAGATAGAAACTGTTTTTGCCCCGGCGGCTACAGCCACATGCAACGGACCGCCATCGTTGAGAATATTGAAAGAGCATTTCTGTGTCAACGCCGCGAATTGACCGATGGTTGTCAGACCCGTAGCCAATACGGCGGGATGGCGCATCAGGCGAGCGACCTCCGCGGATACGCCCAATTCTTTTGAATCACCCAACAGTATAATATCCGCGGAATATTTTTCAAATAATTTATCGGCTAATTTCGCGTATTTCTCCGCGGGCCATCGCTTGTAGAAAGCGTCCTTCCCCCAACTGGCCCCGCCCCCCGGCACCAGGCCAATCAGCAAACTGTCCGGAGAAACCCCCTGACTCTTGAGAAAATGCCCCGCCCACTCCGCGTCCTCACGGCGGACATGAAATTCAAGGGTTTTGCTCACAACAGGAACATCGACTTCCTCTAAGAGCTTCAAATAATACTCAACCACATGCTTCTCTTCATACCCTTTCAAGAAAATCTTATGATTCAGAAAAAAACCTCTGTTCTTATAATCAAACCCCACCCGGTGTTTAATGCCCGCCCACCACGCCAGAAAACCCGTGAAACTGTTTAAGGAGACATCCAGGACAACCTCAAATCCCTCCCGGCGGATATCCTTCATAAACGCGTTTAATTTCTTTAAATAGAGAATCCTGGACTGATCATAAATCTTCTTAAAGTCATCGCGTTCATAAACAAAAATTTTGTCCACGTGAGGATTATTTTCAAGCACCGGGCGGGCCCGTTGATTGCAGAGATACCCAATAAAAATATCAGGGAAAGAGGATTTCAAATTGCGGATCAGGGGAGTGGTAAAAAGGACATCGCCGATACCGAAAATGTTAATAATCAAAACTCTCTTTAACGGCTGGGGCAACGCGCTCATGGGGCATTAAATCTCCGTCCTTTGATTTTTTTTCAGGGCTGAAACGATTTCTCTAATCCGTTGAGACATATCTTTTTTACAAACCAACACCGCCTCCGGTGTATCAATAACAATCAGATCTTCGAGTCCTACCGCGGCAATCAGCCTCTTTTCTCCCCACACGAAACTGCCCGCGCAATCCAGGGAGATCACATCGCCTTTAAAATAATTCCTGTTTTTATCTTTCGGAAGAACATCCGCCAACGCCTCCCAACTCCCGACGTCCGACCAGCCGATATCTTTGGCCGGAACGGCCGCCACGTTATCCGCCTTCTCCAAAATACCGTAATCAATGGAAATGTTGGGAAGCTGCGGCCAAATTTTACGAATCTGGGCGAGCGCGGTCCTCCCGCGCAATACGCGGCACATCTCCGGCAGATGTCTTTCAAACTCTTTTAGCACAACGGCGCTCTTCCAGATAAACATGCCGCTGTTCCACAAATACCTCTTCTGCCGGACAAACTGCCTGGCCTTTTCCAGCGAAGGTTTCTCGATGAACTTCTCGACCTTGACGACCTTCCGGCCCCGCGAAGTCGTCTTCCTGATTTTCAAATACCCGTATCCCGTCTCCGGTCTTGTGGGGACTATGCCCAGCGTGACAAGGTATTCCCGTCGCGCCAAGACCAGAGCTTCCTCCAAAACTTTGAGGAAATTGCCTTGATGGAGAATCAGGTGATCCGAGGGAAATACCGCCAGAACAGCGTCGGGATTGATCTGATGGATTTTCCAAGCGGCCCAGCAGATCGCCGGCGCGGTATTCTTCCCTTGAGGTTCCAGCAATATATTGGTCTTGGGGATCTGATACGCGGCGGTTTGCTGTCCGACCTGTTTTCGGTAAACAGCATTCGTCACAATAAATATGTTCGCCCCGGCTATCTTTGGCTTGATCCGCTTGAGCGTGTCCTGGAAAAGCGATGCCGCGCCCACAATATTCAAGAATTGCTTCGGCCGGGATTCCCGGCTCATGGGCCAAAAACGCGTTCCGGACCCGCCGGCCAAGACAACCGCATAGACATCCTTGTCGACGCTCATACCACGTTCCTTATTCAATTTTATGGGAGATTCTCTTAAATGTTTTATACCTGACCTTCAGCCATTTGAACGGATGCCACCAGTATTTCTTGTTGATCTCCTTTAAATCCTTTTGACTCAACCGGTGTTCCCGGATCCTCCTCCCCATCCCCTGAGGATGAGTTCCCCAATAGATCGGAAATCGGTTTAAATCACTATAACTATATTCTTGCCTTCGCTCCCCTTCCTGCAGTGTGACAAATCCAATTTTCTCGGCGTTGATCCGTCTCTGTTTCATCACATCCTCGGGCTGAACCCAACCATAATGATACAGAAAGCACCCGGTGTTCTTTCTTTTTAAGGGCTGAGCGTCCTTGCGCCGAAAACCGTACGCGTCCCCATACGATTCAATCTCCCCGTTATTACGGATAATTCTGTCTTGCTTCTGGTACCAGCCGCGATCAATCCTGTACCGGAAATAACTCCCGTAAAAATGAAACCATTTAAATCTTAAAGCCTCCACCTCTTTGTCCTCCAGATACCGGCGCATCATCCTCTCCAGCACGGGAAGATCCTCTTCATGGATCACCTCATCGGATTGAAGATAAAACGTCCAGTCCCCGCGACATGCGCGCAAGGCCAGATTGGTCTGGTGGGAAAGGACTTCTGCTTTTTGCGAAAAATCCCAGACATTTTGAATGATGCGTATTTTATCGCTTTTAATCGACTTAATTAAGGCCAGCGTCTCGTCTTGAGAATCACCGACGTTAACAACAAACTCATCACAGATCGGCAGGATCGATTGTATGGATTCCAGGACAGGATAATTATATTTGATCACATTGCGCGCAATGGTACAACCGCTTATTTTCATGGTCAGTCCGTGCTTCAGCCCTTTACTCTTAATCTCAGGACTTTCACGTCCGGTAAACCTCTTGATAAACTTTCAATGTCTCCTCGGCTGTCTTGCGGAAATTGAAATCTTGCGCTCTTTTAAACCCTTTTTGCCTTAAAGTCTGTCGAAGGGAAGAATCTTTCACGATCCGGGCAATGGCCCCGGCAATATCTTCGGGCCGGTAAGGATCGACGATCAGGGCGGCGTCCCGAGCGACCTCGGGGCAGGAAGAAACGTTCGAAGTGACCACGGGTGCCCCGCAGGCAAAGGCCTCTACAATAGGGAACCCGAATCCCTCGTAAAAAGACGGAAAGACAAAAGCCTCCGCCTTGTTATAAAAATACCGCAGTTCCTGGTCCGAGAGATATCCTAAAAAGATCACATGATTCTTCAACTCAAGCTTACGGATGAGGCCTTCAATCCCGTCGCTCATCCATCCCTTCATGCCGATCACAACCAATTTTCCCTTAAATTGATTTCTCGTCCTTAATTTGTCAAAGGCATGAAGAAGATTTTCCAGGTTCTTCCGCGGCTCAATAGTCCCGACGGACAAAACAAACGGCTCTTTCAGGCCTCTGGCCCTGATCATTTTAGCGGCTGTCGGCTCTTCGTCTTTGCCGACACGATAAAACAAATTTTTGTCGACGCCCTGGTAAACTAAAGCGATTTTGTCCTCAGGGACTTGAAAATATTTCTTGAGATCGTTAATCGTATTTTGAGAACAACAAATAATCTTTGAGGCGATTTTCCCTATGTTCGTAAACTGTTTTTCTGTCTCATCCAGCGTTCTCTGCGTGTGTCCCTGCGGAAAGGCTTTAAAAATCAGATCATGGACCGTCACAACGATTCTGGCTCCATTATTGACATTCAGGGAATCAGGGCTGGGGGAATGGTAAATATCGACTTTTCCCAAAGACTTTTCGATGCCTCTGTTAAATCGATCCGTCTTGATAATAAAATTCTTGACGCCGAAATGCGGCAGGCGCTTGTTGAGATTCAGAATGCCTTTTTTCGCGTATAACTGATATTCATTCTGCGTGTCGATCTCGCTCAGGCTTTTAACTAAATGGTAGGTATACCTTCCAATTCCCGTATATTTCTTTTTTATAAACGACCGGCAATTGATGGCTATGTGCATGAGCGAACCCTTAATCTTTTTGATTGGAGAAACGTCTGAACGACCTCCGCGATATAATCCAGGTCTTCCGAAGAAATGTCTTGATGGATGCCGATGTGTGTCCCCTGATCTGAACAATACTCCGCCTCGGGAAAATCCCCGAGCTTATGGCCTAAAAAGGCGTAACTGGCCGTTTGGGTCGGCATGGAATAAAAGAGATTCCGCGAATCGATTCCCTTGGCTTCGATGTAAGAAACAAATTCGTCCTTGGTAAAGCCCACCTTTTCCCGCAGAATGATCGAAAAGGCGTGCGGCCCTATTTTTTCGTACGGCTCCTCTTTGAGGGTTATAAAATAATCTTCGAATCTCCTGAATTTGTCAATAAGATAAATCAAATTTCTTCGGCGTTTCTCCAGGATGGTCGAGAATATTTGGATATTCCCCAGACCGACCGCCGCCTCAATTTCATTCATCTTGGCGGAAAAGCCGATGCGCTGGAAAGTGAATTTGTTCACCATGCCATGATTGCGCAACGACCGCATGGCCTCCGCCATCGCGGGATTATTGGTCGTCATGATCCCGCCTTCAATCGTTGTCACAATATGCGCCGCGTAAAGGCTGAAGGCCGCCATATCTCCGATAGCCCCGATTTTTTCCCCCCGGTATTGCGCGCCATGAGCCTCGGCGGCATCTTCAATCACAAAAAGCTTGTGTCGCCGGGCGATCTCTTGGATCTGATCCATCGCGGCCGGCTTCCCCATCAAATGCACCGGCATGATAGCCCGGGTCTTGGGCGTGATCACTTCTTCGATCTTCGCCGGATTGATATTTAATGTCTCCCTCTGGACATCCACAAAGACAGGAACAAATCCCGCCTGAAAGACGGCATTGCCCGTAGCGACGAAAGAAAGGGCCGGGACGATAATTTCATCCCCGCGCCGCGCCCCAAAGTCATAAAGGACCGCGCAGGCCAGGGCATCGGCATCCGTGCCGCTGCTGACCGCCACGGCCTCCTTGACGCCGAAAAGCTCCGCGAATTTCTTCTCGAACTCTTGCACATATTTCCCCTTGGTCACCCACGTGGACTCAAGGATCCGGTCAATGAGCTGACGCGCCTCCGGCGTGATAGAAACCGTCCCGAAGGGAACTTTAAATGTCTTTCGCATTTCTCCACCCTTGATGGACATATTAGCGGGAATCCGCATATATACCCTTCCAATCATTCCACCGGATCTTTAATAAATCGGAAAGCATTTTCGGGGCGTCTTTTATAATTCCCAATCTTGAATTCTTTCTGTTGACCCAGGTGATCGGAATTTCTTTAATGGTACAGTTCCGTTTTCTGGCCAAGAAAAGAATCTCGGCGTCAAAACAATACCGCTGAATCGTTTGGAGTTTAAATAATTTCTGGGCGGCCTGTCTTTTAAAACACTTAAACCCGCATTGCGTATCCTGGACGCCTTGGAATAAAAATATCTGAATAAGGCAATTAAACAACCGACCCAAGCTCCTGCGGATAACCCCTTGCCTCTTAAGGACGTTAGACTCTTTCAAGACTCTGGAACCCAGCAGGATATCGATGTCTTGGGAGAAATACGGCACAAATTTCATAATTTCTTCAACCGGGGTTGAGCAGTCCGCGTCCATGAACAAAACAAAGTCCGACGTGGCCGCCAGCATGCCCCTTTTGACGCTAAATCCCTTACCGCTGTTTCTATCGTTCTTGAACAATTGGATGCGTTTGTTTTTCTCGGCCAAGGCTTTGACTTTTAAATACGTCCCGTCATCACTGCCGTCATCCACGACAAGGATCTCATAATCCTGGAAACGGACGTTCAAGAACTCCTGAATCTTCGCCAGCGTCTCTTCAATACAGTCTTCTTCATTATAAACCGGAATCACCACCGAAAGACTGTAAGCCGTCATCTTGTTCCTGACGATAATATCTTCCACGCGTTGTTTCTCCTGCTGAGAACGCAAAACCATTTCCTTTTTTTTATAGGACTTTCACGTTTGGATGAAATGCGAGGCGCAACCGAGGAGCGAAGCGAGGCGTACTGTTGTGTACGCTGAGCAAGCACAGAAGGTTGCAACGAAGCAGATCGCCAAACGCGAAAATCCTACTTTAATTTATTTTAAACCGGTCTTTTCATTTTTGCCAAGGCCTGCTGATATCTTTCCGGCGTGCCAATGTCCAAGAAGGCCTCCTCCACCAGAAAACCAAAAAAAAGATGTCGTACAAGACCTGGGAAAAAATCATATTCCAAAGAAAAGGTCCGTGCTTTGGGCATGAAGGAAAAAATTTCGTCATTAAAACAATAAATCCCGGCATTGACGCAGGAGACCTCGTCCGCTGTCTTCTTTCCGCCGGACAGAACCGGGTTATTCTTCTCGAGGAAACGGACAATCCTGCCGGTTTCATCAAGGACAATGCCCCCGTAATCCCTATGATCCTCGGCCTTCGAGACAACCACAGAAGCCAGGGCTTTTCGGGATTGATGAAACTCCCCCAGAGCGCGGTAATTCACCGCGCAAAATGAATCCCCATTTAAAACAACGAAAGGACTACTTTGAATCAAACATCGGGCGTTTCTTACCGCCCCTCCCGTCCCCAAAGGTTCTTCTTCTCTGGAGAACTCAAAACGCAGTCCGTGGGTGTTTTGCCGGTAATACGCTTCAATCTGATCGGCTTGATAACCGGTGCATAATATGACCCGTTTGAATCCCTGCCGCGCTAAATACTCCATGAGGACATCCAGAAAAGGCCTGCCCTCGACCGCGGCCATAACCTTTGGATTGTCTCCGGTAACACTTCTTAATCTTTTCCCAAGCCCCCCGCAGAGGACAACGGCATCAACATTTTCTAAATTCAAAAATCCCCTCTCGTTTTCCCCTCTTTCCCGCCGTCTAATATTTTCTTTTCAACTTCACGGAACACATTTCCTTGATATGTTCAACGGTCCTCACTCCGAACTTTTCTTCAATCATATTTAAATAAACCGGACTGCCGTAATATTCATCAAAGGCTTTATCGCGAAACCGCAGGACATCCGCGCCCGAGATATATTTCGTCGCCAAGGGGAATGTCTCTTCACTAAATTGCGCGTATCCGGTCCATGTCCGGGGAAGCGCGATCCCCTGCGCCAGGGCATCGTCATAAAGCTTGGAACCCGGATACGCCATGGCACAGTAAAAGTTGGCGTACTCGCAATTTAATCCCTTGGCTAAATCCAAGGTTTCCTGCATGGTCTGAAGATCATCTTCAGGAAGTCCGAAAATAAAATTACCGACGACATAAATGCCGGCCGCCTGAGTCATTTTAACGACCTTTCGAATCTGTTCCTGATCGAACCTCCCTTTGGAAACTCCATCACGCACCCTTTTACTGCCGGCCTCGATCCCGTAGGCAATCCAGTTGATCCCCGCCTTCTTCATCTTGGCCAGCATGGATTCTTTGACCGTGTCAATCCGGCCGTACACCCAGAAATTCAGATCATACCCGCGGGCAATCAGACGATCACATAATTCCTCCACATGAGTTTGTTTCATGGCAAACAGTTCATCGAGGACCTTGATATTCTTCACGCCGTAATTTTTCACAAGAAAATCGATTTCTTCGACGACCTTGACCGGAGGACGATACCGGATCCCTGATCCTCCGAAGGTGACATTGATGCAACAAAAACTGCAGTTGAACGGACACCCCAAACTTGTATAAATGACGGCGTACGGCTGGCGTTCATCGACATGGCCAAAACAATGCCAGTTATGCGCCCGGTACTGCTCCATGGGCAGCAGATCCCACGCCGGCATCGGCAGGATCCCCAAATCATTCACATTGACCGCCCTGGGATGGGAAATAATTCGGCCGTCTCTTTTATACCAAAGACCGTCCAGGGCAAATTCTTCATCCAGCGTCTTCCCTGATTTTAAGGCCTGAAGAAGTTCTAAATGCGTCGATAACCCTTCCCCTTCCATAACAAAATCGGCCGTTTCTTCCTTCACCGTTCGCTCGGGCAAGGCTGAAGGATGAAGACCGGAGATGACCGTTGGAATACCCGGACATTTCTTTTTCATCTCTCTTAGGACTTCGCCCGCGCCGGGCATATTCAAAGTGGACGCGGAAGGGTTCGTCCCCGAGACAACCACCGAGGCTAATCGTGGATTGAATTCTTTGATCCGATCGACCGTTTCCTGGGTATCGAGATTTTCAGCCTCTGCGTCAATCACAGCCACAGAGAAACCGTATTCTCTGATATAAGCGGCCGTCAAGGCCAGCCATAAAGGAGGTTCAATGCCCGTAAAATCTTTACTGAGGTCCTGATAGATTTTCTTTTGATTATTCGCTTTGATGAAGACTATATCCATGGACTTAAAAAGAGAGAGTTGATGGGAGACTCGAGCTCAGCAAGCCGCGCGTTAAGGGCATTCCAAGAATTGATGACACCCACGACACCCGTGAATTCGCCGACGCGTTCAACCTTAGACATTTGTGTATTGATTTCTCTTGATAATTTGGTATCCCTTGACAAGCTCGCTTATACCTTCCGAGAGAGAGACATCGGGTTTGAATCCTGTTTCCTCAATTTTTTCATTGCTGACGATGTAATCTCTTTTATCAGGATCCTGACCGATCGCCGATTCGACAAAATAGAATTCAGAAACGTGTTTCTTGATCTCCGCGCAGAGTTCCAACTTGCTTAAATTGGCGTCACTCAGGCCTACATTATATGGTTCGTCCTTCATTTTGTCAAAACGATTCAAAGAATGTACAAAGGCCTTGGCCACGTCGCGCACATGAATATAGTTCCGTTTAAAATGGGCTTCAAACAACACCACAAAACGGTCATTCACCGCCCGGTACGTAAAGTCGTTGACCAGAAGATCCAGCCGCATCCGGGGGCTCACCCCAAAAGCCGTCGCCAAACGCAAGGTTATCGCTCCTTTGGCATTTAATAGTTCCTCTTCCGCCTTGACCTTCAGCCGGCCGTAAACAGAGACCGGTCTTAAAGGAGTCTTTTCGGTACAATGCTTCCCCTTCTCGCCGACACCGTAACCGCTGTTCGTCGTTGGATAAATAATTTTCTGGGCCGGGCTCCGCAAGCTCAAAATCATCTTTATGGACTCGACGATGATGGATTCCGCGGCCTGGGGATCTTTCGCGCACAAAGGCGCGCCGGTCAAACAGGCCAGCGGGAAAATGGCATCGGCGGTTTTTAATTCCCTGGCAATAAGGGATTTATCCCGGGCATCCCCCCGGATAATCGTTAAGTCGCGATGATGGCAGCAATCCAGCAAAGGGGTTTGATTATACATAAAATTGTCAACCACCGAGACCTGGTGGCCTTCTTTCAGTAATACAGGAACGATAACAGCGCCTAAATAACCCGCGCCTCCGGTGACTAATATCTTCATGAACACTCTCCTGTCTGTTGACTTTCTCTTTAAACCACGCGACTGTTTTCTCAACGCCTTCTTTTACAGAAACCTCGCCGCATTTTACTCTGCAATTCTCTTCCGCGGGCGACAATTGCAAACTCATTCCCAGAATTCCCAGGACACCCTCCTTCATTAGGATTGTACCCCATCGACATACTTCGTTCACTCAGGGCAGGCAACGGTCTTCTCCGGCACCCCTTGATATTACCACATTCATTACCACGTTAAGATGTGCTATTGTCTATTTGAGTTTTGCCCACCGTGCATCGCGGCCACGGCCCAGGATTTTTAACCGCCCCTCTTTCCTTAAGCGGTTCATCACAATGCGGATCATGTCCCGGCTTACTCCCGGGCAGGCTTTTTCGAGATCGGAAATCGCGAATTCCTTTTTAAAGGAAGCGATAGCGGCTTCGACAATCTCGGTTTTCGTACCGCGCGGTCTTTTGTTTCTTTACTTCATCGATTCGACACTTTGGTTTCTTCCTTGTTGGGACACGGATAAACCTCAACTGTCACGTGCGCAAGGCCCAAATGAAGAGGAAGTAATTTTTTATAGTACTCCGGCGATTCGGGATTATGAGTAACCACCGAAATGATGACACCGTAGATATTCGGACCCAACACCCAGAGATGCAGGTCAGCGACCCGACTATCACCAACACTTTCAATGCTTTCCTTGATCTTTGTTTTGAGTTCGTCCGATCCCTGTCTATCAAGCAAGATGGAGCTCGTTGTTCGTAAAAGTCCCAACGACCATTGGCATACCAAAATGGCACCGACAATGCCCATCAGAGGATCCATCCAAATGAGGCCAAAGTATTTTGCTGTCAAGAGAGCGATAATCGCCAGAATGGATGTCAGGGCATCGGCTAAAACATGAAAATAGGCTGATTTTAAATTGTGGTCGTGGCGGTCATCGTGGTGATGGTCGGAATGTTCATGCGCGTCATGATTATCTTCTTCGTGCCCAAGGATAAAGACCGAAACTCCATTAATAATCAATCCGATGATGGCCACAAAGATAGCTTGATTAAAGGCAATAGAAACAGGATGCATAAGGCGCTCCATACTCCCCCACGCCATCATAAGAGCAAAAACGGCGAGTAGGACTGCTCCGGTGAATCCTCCCAGAGCGTTGACCTTTCCCGTACCGAAACTGTACCGCGTATCATGGGAATGACGTCGGGCATAGATGTAGGCAAAAACGTTGATTAAAAGGGCAATTGTATGAGAGGCCATGTGCAGACCATCGGCAAGTAAGGCCATAGAGCCGAAGAGGATGCCGGTAACAATCTCAACCGCCATCATTGCAGCCGTAATGACAATAACAAGAGTCGTACGGCGTTCCCCGGAGCGTTTATGCTCCTGTCCAAAGGTGTGCGCATGTTGCCATAAATGAAGATTTTTGTCGTGCATAATTTTAAGAGAAAGATGATTTCTGTTACAACTTATTATTTACTATGGTTTAGCTGTCCTCTCCATTCTCATCCTATAACGCGTTCATCGCCCAGCCCCATGTCTGAATGTAGACTTTATTTTTCATAATAACGACAGCTCAAGAAAAAAATTTCTTATTTCTTTTCTTGCAAAGTAAATTACTGACTTCTGTAAAAGAAATAGAATGTGCTAGTAGTCAGTATAACGACGTCCTTTTGCCAAAGGGATGCATTCTATTACTTGTGCGGACGTCGATAAACGCTATGCCACCGCCTTTTTTAATAAGCACCAGGACGCTTCTGATGTTTGACTTCCTCTTTAAACCACGCGACTGTTTTCTCAACGCCTTCTTTTAAAGAAATCCTGGGCCGCCTTTTACACTACAATTCTCTCCCGCGGGCGACAATTGCAACCTCACACCTCACGCCGGTGGCCGACCTTGACGACATAACGTCAAGGCGTTGTCCTTCGCCTCATCCTTTGCTTGAACCTCATTTGCCGCTATGGGAACACCTATCCTCAACTCCTAATTAGAGAATCATGGCTCCCTCGATATTTCGACGAGCTAGTTTTTTCACCCAATGGGTGCAAAATGGATATCGATGAGCTCTCGAGGAGAATAGAAATTCCTAATTAGGAGTTAGGGACCTATTGTCCTTTAAAAGGTTTTAATTCGCCGGCAATTTCTTTACGCCATTGGTTGAAAAACGTTTTTAATTCTTCGATTGGTAAAGGCTTAACGAGCATAAAGATATCCGTAGATTTTGAGTCAAAGGTATTAATCCGTTCAAAAGCCACGCCGAGCCAATACAAATCAAATCCCGGGTCTTTTTTCTTGGCAGTATCAATTAATTGTTCTTTTGAAAATCCCTCTTTTTTAATCAGAAAATAAACGTCAATGAAATCCCTTAAAGTGGCTCTTCCAAATAGTGCCAATAATTTATTTGACGCAATATCAGTTAAGTTATCAACCTTCAGATGAAGGAAAGCAGGAAATTCTTTCGTTGGTTCGAAGCGAAAAGCAGCATCTACGGCAAGATGAATTAGCGTTGTTTCATTATCCAATGTCACAATCAGTTCTACAAATGAATGGAGCCCCCTTTGCCGCTGACACTTAAATCCATTAGCTTTTAAATGATCCTCAAGTTGATGGCTGAATGAGCCGACAATTTCTTCTGTAGAAGTAAAAAAGTCCAGATCATTGCTCTGTCTATGTTTTAAATAAAAATAAGACAGGGCGGTACCTCCAGTTAAATAAAACTGGTCACTGTCTTTAATGTCGCCGAAACTTTTGAGAATTTTTTCTTGAACCGAGTTAATAATTTTCAATGAAATCCTCCCAAAAAGCCCGAACCTCCCAGGGAAAAAATCGTTTAATTCTTGAGAATACTTGCTTAAATTGTTCAAAATCAACCGCAGTTAAGAGGGCTTTGACGTCCTCTTGGTTTCCTCTGGATAGTACCTGTTGTACATACAGCTCCAGGTCTGAAGTTTTAGACAGATCTAAAGAGACAGTATCTTTAAGAAACCAAAATAATTGTTTATTAGGGGGGATACGCATTTCACATCCTTTTTTAATTCTAAATCCCTTGAAGAAGTCTGATTAAATAATAAAAAGCGCCAATAAAATACACTGTTATAAAAATTCACGCTTCTGATGTTTGACTTCCTCTTTAAACCACGCGACTGTTTTCTCAACGCCTTCTTTTAAAGAAACCCTGGGCCGCCAGCCTAGTTTTGTGATCCGGCTGTTATGCAATAATTTCTTGGCCGTTCCATCAGGTTTGGAACTGTCAAAAATGATATCTCCTTTGTATCCAACCGCCTCAGCGACCATCTCGGACAGTTCTTTAATGGTGACATCGTATCCGCACCCCGCATTCACGATCTCTTCCTGATCATAATGCTCCATTAAGAAAAGACAGGCCTGAACAAAATCCTCCACATAGATAAACTCTCTTCGAGGCGTGCCTGTCCCCCAGACCGTCACTTGTTTTTCATGATGGCTTACCGCCGATTCAAACTTTCCGATCAAAGCGCCGATGACATGAGCGGTCTGGATATCCATATCACTTCCCGGTCCGTAAATCGTCGCAGGGATCATCACCACCGTTTTAAGTCCGTATTGCCGTCGAAACGCCTGACAGAGTTTGATGCCGGCGATCTTGGCCACGGCGTAGGGCTCACTGGTCTTCTCCAGCTCCCCGGTTAAAAGTGACTCTTCCCGTATCGGCTGCGGGCAATCTTTGGGGTAGACACAGGAACTCGCCAGGAAAAGCAATTTCTCAACACCAAACTTATGCGCCGCGTAAAGAATGTTATTTTGGCTCTCGAGGTTATGATAAATAAATTCGGCGCCCCTTGTCCGATTCGCTTCAATCCCGCCCGAACGGGTGGATCCTAAAAACACATACTCGGGACGATGCTGAGAAAAGAAATCATAAACCGATGTTTGAATGGTGGTGTCCATGGCCATCGCGGAGGAAGAAAAGACACGGCTGAACCCCTTCGACTGAAAGTGTTCCACCAACGCGTTTTCCACGATGTCGTCGTGCCCGACGATCAGGATCTTCGAATGTCTTCGCATCATTTTCCCATCAATTTCCGGACGGCTTCAATAATATCCTCGACCCCCGGATAAAAGGCCTCTTCCAGCACATGGCCCGCGGGCGTGGGGATATCCGGAAAGGCCACGCGGACAGGGGCTTTCTTAAGAAAGTGAAATCCTTTCTCGACGACCGTCGCGATGACTTCAGCGCTGAACCCGCCGGTCTTCCAGCTCAAATCAGAGACCAGCAGCCGGCCGGTCTTGGCCACAGACTTAAGGATCAACTGATCATCCAAAGGCTTTAAAGAGCGTGGATCGATAATCTCAACGCTGATGCCTTTTTTTTCCAATTCCTCTGCGGCGCGCAGGGATTCAATCACCATGTGAGAAACGGCAACGATCGTAACATCCGTCCCTTCTCTTTTGATGACCCCTTCCCCGAAGGGAATCGAATAAACATCCTCAGGCACATACCCTTGATGTTTGTACACCCAGCGCTGTTCAAAATACAGAACAGGGTTATTATCGGCGATACTGGTGATCAATAATCCTTTCGCGTCATAAGCCGTCGAGGGCATCACCACTTTGAGGCCGGGGATGTGAACAAAAAGGGACTGCAAGGCCTGCGAATGCTGGGCCGCCGATCCCCATCCGCGTCCGATACAGGCACGGATCACCAGAGGGATCGGAACTTGACCGGCAAACATATAACTCCATTTGGCCGCGTGATTGACGATCTGGTCCATCCCCATTAAAAGAAAGTCCGGCCGGTTATGGATGGAAACCGGACGCAAGCCGGCCATGGCTGATCCGATGGCCATCCCCAGGATGCCCTCCTCGGAAAGCGGCGTATCAAAGACCCTCTCCAGACCGTACTTTTTATAAAGACCGTCGGTAGATCCAAACATGCCCCCGGGATCATTGATCCCCTGCCCCATCACATAGACCCGGGGATCGCGTTCCAGGGCCTGATCCAAGGCCTCGCGGATGGCCTCGCCGTAACTTAATTTGCGGACATTCTGCCCTTCACTGGCGTCAAAGACAGGTTCCTGTTTTTCGACTTGTATTTTGGTCCAAGGCATTTTTTATTGACCTGCGCACTCTATTGCATTGTAACCTAATTTTTTTCACCCCCCACCCTTCCTCCCCCACGGCGGGGAGGATTAAAGAAGGGTACAAACTTAATCAATACTTTCTGTTACAGTGGCCTGACTTGCGCAAAAATAATGGAACACTCCGGGAGTCCGGAATTCAGCAATATAAATACTTCTCTAATCCCGCCGGATCCGGCAGGGGGCTTTCGCGGGCGAAACGAAACGCCGCTTCAATCTCCTGATCAATCTGCCGGTCTACGACGTCAAGCTGATCTTGGCCGGCCGCGCGATGATCCAGAAGATAAGCGGTAAAATCCTTTAAAGGGTCCCGCCTTCGGGATTCATCCATGTCTTCCGTCTTGCGATACTGTTCTTTTTGGGGATCTCCGGCTCCGGCGTGGGCCCGCCATCGCTGCACGACACACTCCAAGAGATACGGCCCATTCCCAGCCCTGGCCATTTCAATAGCCGCCTGGGATTTCTCACACACCTCCAGGAGATTCATCCCATCGACCCTCATCGAGGGAATATCAAAAGCCCTGGCCCTCATGGAAATATCATAATTCGCCTGACGGACATCAATATGCGAACACACGGAATAATGATTATTCTCGCAGACAAAAATGACGGGCAGTTTCTTGAGGGCCGCCCAATTCATGCTCTCATAAAAAACGCCCTGTTCCGAAGCCGCGTCGCCGAAAAATGTCACGGCCACAAGATCTTCTTTGCGCATCTTAAAGGCGAACGCGGCCCCCACCGCGTGAGGGATGCCGCCGCCGACAATCGCGGATGATCCAAAATGTCCGACGGATTTATCAATCAGATGCATCGATCCCCCGCGGCCTTTCGCGCACCCCGTCTCTTTACAATAAAGTTCCGCCATCATGGCTTTTAAATCTCCGCCCTTGGCCAAATAATGGCCGTGGCTGCGGTGATTGCTGAAGATCATATCTCGTGTCTTTAAGTTCGCGCATACGCCGACGGAAACCGCCTCCTGCCCCAGGCAAAGGTGCACGGGGGTCTTCATTGCGTTTTCATGATAATGTTCCTCGATCTTGAGTTGGACCCGGCGGATCTTGAGCAGCGAGGCATACATTGCTAATAATTTGTCTGAGGGAATATTACCGGAACGCATCATTTGGACGCACTCTTTGCATGGTTTTCCTTAACGGCGCAAACGCCGGTTCACGGGGACCCGGGGAATCAGCGTTCTGCGGGGAGATGGCTCTTGAACCACAGAATAGTTTGCTCCAGGCCGTCTCTCAATTTGACGTCGGGAGACCACTTCAAGACCTTCCTGGCAAGGGTGATGTCCGGTTTGCGCTGTTTGGGGTCATCGACAGGCAACGGTCGGTAAACAATCTTGCTCCGGGTCCCGGAAAGCTTAATTACCAACTTCGCGAAGTCGATGATCTTAAACTCAACGGGATTGCCGATATTCACCGGCCCCGGGATATCGGAATACAGAAGACGGGTAATACCGTCGATTAGATCGGAATAATAACAAAACGACCGGGTCTGTTCTCCCCGTCCATAAACCGTCAAGGGTTGATTCCGTAATGACTGAAAAATAAAATTGGGAACAACCCGTCCATCATGGATGCGCATCCGCGGGCCGTACGTGTTGAAAATACGCACGATCTTGGTGTCGACCTTGTGGTAACGATGATACGCCATGGTGATCGCCTCGGCAAAACGCTTGGCTTCGTCGTAAACCCCGCGCGGACCGATAGGATTAACGTGCCCCCAATAGGTCTCTTTCTGAGGATGGACTTCCGGGTCTCCGTAAACTTCAGACGTTGAGGCGACAAGATACCGGGCCTTCTTCAGTTTGGCCAATCCCAGCATATTGTGCGAACCCAAAGAACCGACCTTCAGCGTCGGGATTGGGAAATTCAAATAATCCACAGGGCTTGCCGGAGAGGCAAAATGAAGGACATAATCCACCGGCCCTTCCACACGCAGTTCTTTGGAGATATCATGTTTAATGAATTCAAAATTCTTGTCTTTGGCATGCTGCCGGATGTTCTCCAGGCTTCCTGTGATGAGATTATCCACACAAATGACTTTGAGCCCTTTCTTCATAAACCAGTCACACAAATGACTTCCCAAGAAACCGGCCCCGCCGGTTATCATGACCACTTTTTTTCGTGCCATATCTGCGCCCTTCGCGTTTAGAAAATTCTTGCGTTAAAATTTAACAATTTTTTTATCCCGCGTCTCTCCATAAACATTGCGGATATCAAAAATGAGACGCGCGTGCTTCCGAATCAAAGGATAATCGATCCCCGTGTGATCGGTGGCTATCACGACACAATCATATTTTCTTAACTCCTCTTTCGTCAACTTCACCGAAACGGCCTGAATGGCGCCGAGGGACAGATACGGGATGATGGGATCGAAGTAATCCACGCGACAATGCTGTCCTTGAAGGATTTCGATTAATTTTACGGAAGGAGACTTGCGTAAATCCTTGACATCCTTTTTATACGTCACCCCAATGACCAACACGTGAGCCCCTTTGAGTTGCTTGTTGTTCTTCCCCAAAACTTCCTTCAACCGGTCCACCGCGTAAAAAGGCATATGGGAATTAATATCCGCGGAAATTTTTATAAACTTTGAGCTGAAACCGTGATGTTTGGCCTTCCAGTAAAGGTACAGCGGATCATCCGGGATACAATGTCCGCCGACGCCCAAACCGGGATAAAACGGCATAAAACCAAACGGCTTAGTCTTGGCCGCGTCAATCACCTCCCAGACGTCGATGTCGAGTTTATGGCACATCATCGCCACTTCATTCACCCAACCGATGTTGATAATACGAAACGTATTCTCCAAGAGCTTGGTCATTTCCGCGGCCTTAGCCGAGGAGACCAGATGCACCTTCCCGATAATATTCTCATAAAGCTGTTGGGTCAAAGCGCCGCTCTTGGGCGTCATGCCGCCGACAATTTTGGGAATCCTTGTCACATCATATCTCTTGTTCCCCGGGTCAATGCGCTCCGGCGAAAAAGAGAGATAGAAATCCTTGTCCAATTGATAACCGCTCTTCTGCAGTTCAGGCAAAATCAACTCTTCCGTTGTCCCAGGATACGTGGTGCTTTCCAGGATAATCAAGGTGTCTTTTTTATAATATTTCCGGATAGACCGCACGGCGCTAAGGATATAGGTGATATCCGGGGTGTATTTCCGTTTCAAGGGCGTCGGGACGCAAATGATAATGACATCGACCGTCTTCAATATTTCGAATTCCGTCATAGCCTCGAACGTTCCTTGCTGAACCACGCGGACGATATCCGCTTGCGGGACATCGAGAATATAACTCTTCTTCTGACGGATCTTTTCAATGCGATCGGTGTCCGTGTCGACGCCAAAAACCTTAAACCCGGCCTTGGCAAAATTCACCGCCAAAGGCAATCCCACATAACCCAGGCCTATCACGGCAATCCGCGCCTTTTTTTCCAGAATTTTTCTTTTCAGGGCCAGTGACATAACGTTTTATTCTTTTATTATTTATACGCGCGATTCAAGATTCAAATCTGTCCACGTCCGATCCCATAATACTCGAAACCGAGTTCTTTCAAATTTTTGTCATGATACAAGTTTCGTCCGTCGAATACAAGAGGCTGCTTCATCAACCGCCGGATCATCTTGAAATCCAAATCTTTGAATTCATCCCACTCCGTGACCAATAATAAACAATCACATCCTTTGGCCAATTCGTAAGGATCCTTGCAGTACGTCACTTTTGTTAGGCACTTTTTTGTATTGGGCATGGCCTTGGGATCATACGCCTTAATGAGGGCCCCCTCATTTTGAAGCATATTGATTAAATCAATGGAAGGGGCATTGCGCATATCATCGGTGTTAGGTTTAAAGGCCAGCCCCAGGATCCCGATTTTTTTCCCTTTAATAATCCATAATTTATCTTCGATAAGTTTAACAAAAGAAATTCTCTGGCATTCATTCACATTCCTGACTTCATTGAGGAGGCTGAAATGATACCCGCTTTTTTCGCTCAGGCGGATAAAGGCCTCCACATCTTTGGGAAAACAACTGCCGCCGTAACCTATACCCGCGTCGAGGAATTGGCGTCCGATGCGTTTATCAAATCCCATCCCTTCAGCCACTTTCAAGACATCCGCCCCCACGTGATCACAAATTTGGGCGATCGAATTAATAAACGAAATTTTGGTGGCAAGGAACGAATTGGAGGCGTGTTTGATCAGCTCGGCGGAACTGATATTCGTGACGATCATGTGCGTTTTTAAAGGTTTATAGATCTCCCGGAAAATTTGTTCCGCCTTTTTGGATTCCACACCGATCACGACTCGATCCGGATGCATAAAATCATGAATCGCGGACCCCTCGCGCAGGAATTCGGGATTGGAGGCCACGTCGAAATCTAAGGTGATTTTATTCCCTTTTCTGAACTTCTTGGATAAATTCAACTTTATGGTGCGCTCAATGCGTTTGCCTGTCTCCGCGGGCACGGTCGATTTCTCGACAATCAACTTATAAGAATCCATATTCAGGGCGATCTCGCGGGCGACATTCTCAACGTACGTTAAATCCGCTTCTCCATTTTGCCGCGCGGGGGTCCCCACGGCTATAAAAATAACCGTCGCCTTTCGGGTAGCCTCTTTGATGGAAGTCGAAAAAGAAAGCCTCTTACTCTTCAAATATTTCTTAACCAACTCATCCAACCCCGGCTCATAAATAGGGATTTTAGCCTGTCTTAATCTCTTGATCTTTTCCTGGTTATTATCCACACAGATAACCCGATGGCCGATGTGCGCCAGACAGACGCCGGTCACCAGCCCCACATATCCCGAACCTATAATAGCAATATCCATTGTAACCTTCCTCTTTCCAACACTACGGTCGATCTTCACTCTGGGATCCCGCTTTGCGTTCATTAAACCCTGAGCCCACGTCCAGCGCGATATCCGGGAAAGCTTTGAGTGTAAAGATAATCCAGATTTCGTCTCCCTCATCCCGCGTTTCATTAAAGCTGATATCCATCAACCATTCATGCAGATCGCGTCGGATCGTGTATTCCTGTTCTTTTAAAATACCCGCCTCCACATCAAACCTCTGATACCATCGCAAAGCCCACTTGGGATTAATCTTCCACTTTAATTCCTGGGTCAGTTGATCGTCGGCATTTGAGTTGAACCTCTTCCCCACGCCATAAGACCAGCGGTCGTCTTTGCCGTTAATATACAAATCGAAGTTGGCCGTGCTTAAACGATCCGTTGTTGTATCATAACCCGCGTCAAAATACAAGGTCAGCCAATCCTTGGGCCGGAAATCAATATCAGAAGTTATGGTTCCAAAACCTCCCTTGGTAGACTCTTCCTTCAGATGGAAATCTGTGCCTAGGATGGCGCGCAGCAATTCCACCGTCTCGCCCCCTCTTTTTGTCTGCAATTTATTTTCAATAGAAAAATTAATGAAGTGCTGATTACTTAAAGAATCTATACTGTCGAAGGAATCCAAATGGGAGGACGGAATCGTGGGGTCCCCCTGAAAAACATACGATACCGTCGGCGTCACGATGTGTCTTAAACGATGAATATCCATGCCCCAGACATCTGTTTCGGTTTCCCAAAGGCGGTAAAATTTCGTACTCAGGCTTGATCCCGTCCGGAAGATCCCACGGATCGAGTTGTATTCCGCCGGATCGATCGTCCTGCTGTAAAACGTCTCTCGGCCCCCGACAAAAGGTTTCAATTCGACAAATCCTAACTTAAAGGGGTACGAAATCTCATTTTCCGTGTCAAGACGCAGGGTCTTTTTGCGGATTTCGCTGGGAGAGGCTGTCTTGGAGGTTAAATTAGAAAAGGTCGTCGTATCTTTAACATATAACCCCGTTTCCCCTATTTTCTCATTTGAAAGATCGTAGCGCACTTCCGGGAGGCGCTCGACCGCCGATTCAAAACGGTTAACCCTGGCATCCGTCCTGAAACTGAACGTCCCTTTGGGCAAATTTCTCGTTAACAAAAAGTACGTTTGCGGGGCGCTGTCTTTCTCAAACTCTCTTTCAAAATATTCCTTCAAAAGTGTTTTATCACTTAATTTATAATACTGTAAAATGGCATTGGTATTGTCATCGATCTTCCACTTATGACGCCATTCGGCTTTAAATCGTTCCCTCTCGATGGTCGGAGTGGGGCGTTCCTTATAAAAACGTTTGGCGGAGATCCTGCGTTCATTCATGTAGTATGTCCGGATAAGGCCGCTTCCCGTCTTCGGTGATTTATATTCAAGATCCAATCCTTCCGCCACATCTCTTTTTTCCCTGGCATCGACGCGGATAAATCCCTTGAGGTTATCATTAATGTGAAAAAACGTCTTGGAGAGAACAAACATCCCCCATTCTTTATTGTACCCCGGCGTAAAAACAACCAGGGGCTTTTTTCCGTCCAATCGCTGAGTTAACCTAGGGAGGTACAATAACGGGACCTTACCTAACACCAGTTTGCTGCGACGGGCAACCATCTTTTCTCCCGGATAAATCTCTATTTTGCGGGAAACCATTTTAAAATGCGGTTTATCATGGTCGCAGGTGGTCATATGGCCCTCAATCAGATCAATCTCGTTGCCTTCCTTTTTAGAAATCTTTTTAGCTTGCCCGAAATAAGGCTTGGAAAAAATCTTCGCCCCGTTAAAATCACCGCTCATGGTTTCAAAATTAAAGACCATGCGATCGCCGGAGATCTCTCCCTGGCCTGTCACCAAACGGACATTGCCTTGGGCATACGCCATCTTTGTGTCTCGGGAGAATTCCACGCTATCACACATAAGCCGCACCTCTTGATAAACAACCTCCACGTTTCCTTGTGCCGTTACCTTATTGCCGTCGACCGAATATTCGACCGTATCGCCGTTTAATTCAACAGACTCTTTAGGAGATTGGGCCCACGCGTGTCCCGTCAGGAAAATCGACAAAAAAATTGATAAACCGAAGAAAAAAACGGATATCGTTCTAAGGTAGGACTTTCGCGTTTGGATGAAATTCGAGGCGCAACCGAGGAGTCCCGAGAAAAGCTCGGGATAAACTCCGCGCGGCGTACAGTGTCCGTACGCTGAGCAAGCACAGAAGGTTGCAACGAAGCAGATCGCCAAACGCGAAAGTCCTATAAGGAATGAAATATTTCTCACCATCTAGGTCGTATCTCTTATGATTTTATCCCGAGCGCTTCCTGCACAAGCACCTGCGCTCCGATGAGGCCGGCATCGTCTATTAATCTGGCCTGAACGATCTTAACCATCTTCGCCTGCACCTTCATCGCGCGCTGTTGAATAATCTTTTCAATCGTCTTACCCATATATTTAAAGTTGTTGGCAACTCCCCCTCCGATGATAATCATGCGCGGATTTAAAAGATTGACCACACCCACCAGGGCGTTACCGATACGCGTGGCCGTCTCCTCCCAGAACGCCAGGGCCTGCGAATGGCCTTGGTTTGCCAAGGCAAAGACATCCTGGATTCCCATATTCTTATTTTTAAAAGTCTTTCTCGCCTTTGCCAACAACGTTTGATTTCCGACGTACCGTTCAAAACACCCCCATCCGCCGCAGGGGCAAACAGGTCCTTTTTCATTGAGAGGCATATGCCCGATCTCTCCGGCCACAAAGCCTTCGCCTCTGTACAAGGCGTTATTCAATATCAGTCCCCCGCCGACACCCGTACCCAACGTGATACACACAAGATTTTGACATCCCTGCCCGATCCCGAATTTCCATTCCCCTAATGTAATTAAATTGACATCGTTCTCAATAAACGTGGGGATCCCGGTCTTTTTTTCCAGAAGGGCTTTAATCGGGACATTGTGCCATCCCGGGATATTAGGAAGCACGTGGACAATCCCTCGCACGGGATCAATCAGACCCGGTAACCCTAACCCCACCCCTAAAACATCCGCTTGGGTTAATTTGTTTTTTCCCAGGAGGTTTAAAACCGCATCCGCGAGCGCGGAAATCAACTTTCCTTTGTCCGACGAATAACTCTTCGTCTCCAAAAAAGACCTGTCCCGAATTTTGCCGGATGAATCCACTAGCCCCAATTTAATATTGGTCCCGCCGACATCGACACCTATAGTCAAGTTCTTCATATTGATCTTGAATTTATCACTTAGAAATTATTAAAGTTTGAATCTTAATCGGATAAAAAGGGGTCTATAAACTGGGCGGGAACCGACCGGCTATCAACAAAAAATATTTTCTCATCTCGTCTTGGACCATTCAACAGCCGGATACCCCTTAAGACGGACACATCTTACACGATGAATCCCGGCGATTCAACGGGTATTTTAGTTAATTTTTGTTAATTTTGGATAATTTGAGATGATTTAGCCCTCATAAATTCCAAAAGAGCAGACCTTGTTACGCCCTTGCTTTTTAGCCCTGTACAAAGCCCAATCGGCCTTGTCAATCAATTCATCTGTTTTTTCTCCGTCTTCCGGAAAAGTCGATACGCCGATACTAACCGTGGCCGTGATTTTCGCGTCGTACGCTTTAATCGGAGTTTTCTCAGATGCCAGTCTGATACGTTCAGCGGCATAGATGGCCCCTTGACGACCCGTATCCGGCAACACAACACAAAATTCTTCTCCGCCGTAACGACCCGCGATATCGATCTCACGGATATTTTCTTTGATAATCCCGGCGATTTCCCTTAAAACCAGATCTCCGGCCAAATGGCCGTAACTATCATTAAATTTCTTAAAATGATCCACGTCAATCATTAGGAAAGAGGCCTTCATTCGACGCATCCGGGATCGTTGAATTTCTTCCTTGAAACGCTCCAGGAGGTAGCGCCGGGTATGGACTTCCGTTAAACTGTCTGTGATGGCAATCTTCTCAATTTCCTGATAAAGTCTCACCCGTCTTAAAACAAGGGCAAACTGATGGCTGAGGATCATCAGCTTTTCCTTGTCTTCATCCGGGACCTCTTGCACCGCGAGAAAGCCCATCCTCCGTCTCTTGGCGCAGAGAGCAAAAACAAAATACTCCTCGGACTGCTTCAAATGCTCTATCTCTTCGGAAGCGGGATCAAAGAGGCGACAGTCACGAAAGGACACATGTTCTTTAAGCTTCTGTTTAAAAATCTCAAAGGCCTCTTCTTCATGCACACTTTTCGTGGTCTCTTTTGTAAGTTCATACAAAACAAAAATTTTGATCGCCTCTTCTTCCAGTTTTATCTTTTCCTCACTCAAGGATTTTTTCTGAGCCTGCAATCCTTGAAAGGTCTGCCGCTCTTCCGCCAATCTCCATTTCCCCCTCAACTCAATCTGCGCCACCAAACGCCGGGCAAAAAGAATCACCATCATCACGTAAATCAGGAGAACCGATACCATGATAAAATTCATTTCTTATCCCTTGTAATTTTTAAGCGGCGCACACTCTGTTCCTTCCTTCACTCTTGGCCTTGTACAAAGCCTGATCCGCTTTATCGATCAATTCTTCCTTACTATGAGCGTCGACTGGGAATGTAGCCACCCCAATAGATGCCGTGATATTTGTTTTTTCTCTTCTTAAAATAACCGTTTGTTGAGAAATTCTTTCCCTGATTTCTTCAGCTATCTCAACGGCTTTACTCTTCGGACATTCCGGTAATAAGACAGCAAATTCTTCCCCTCCATAGCGGCAGACCAAATTCCCCGGCCTATCCAAAAATTCCGCCAAAACCACCCCCACGGTCCGAAGGACGATATCTCCCGCCATATGACCAAATTGATCGTTGTATTGTTTAAATTTATCCAAATCGAGCATTAGAAAAGACAACTGTGTTCCACCGCGCATATGACGATTGATCTCCTGCGGGAGGCGGCTCATCAGATACCTTCTCAAATAGAGATCCGTTAATCCATCCCTGATAGCCAAACGCTCGACGCGTTCAAACAATTGCGCGTTCTCAATGGCAACGGCGCCCAAATCTCCGATCGTTGTCAAAAGCCTTAAGTCTTCTGTATCAAACTGATCCGGCTTGGGACTGTCGACTCGAAGAATCCCCAGGGCTTTATTCCCAATCATTAAAGGGACACTGATCATAGAGCGGATATCCCGCGGGTCCTCTGAAACAACCTTGTCAAGGTCAAACCGGAAATCACTCTTGGTATCTTCAATGAGCAACGGCTGCATATTCTTGACAAGCCACTGATCAAAGATATCTCCTTTCTTCGATTTGATATTGATCTTCATTTGTCCCTTATGGGAAATAGAAATCCCCAATTCACCCGTCTTGGAATGCAGAAGATAAAGAATAATCATAGTTTCCTTCTCGCCAAACATTTTATTGACTTCCGCCGAAAGAGCTCTGGAGGTGTCCTCTGTATAAAGACACATGTTCAACCGTTCGGTGAGACCTTTGAGATGGGAATAATTAATAATCTTCTTTCGAAAGGATTGAATGGAGGCGCTCTCTTTGTCCATCTCAGCATCGAGCAAATTTCTTTGCTCATAGAGATTCTGGATCTGCAAATCCGCTTCGGCCTTATACCGGGTCAAATGTCCGTTGAGACGGATCAAATAAAAAATTGTAATAAGCAATCCAGCGACAAGATAAATAAAAAAAGCGGAATTAAGAAGACTGGCAAAGAGGAAGAAAACTACTAAAGAAAGAAGTAGCGTGAAAGGAAGAAAAAATTGTGAATTAAATAATTGTTTTTTCAGTGTCCGGATCAAAGAAATGCACCTTACTCATATCAAAAACAAGATCCATATCCCGGTTCACCTCTGGTCGGTTATGGGCTCCCACGCGGGCAATAAAAACATTCTTCCCTGAATTGAGATATAAATACACCTCCGACCCCAGAGGCTCAACCACTTCACAGACCGCCCTGACGGTCGTATCCGGGGACGCCTGGGAAACAAACAACTTATCATAAACATCCTCAGACCTGATTCCAAAGGTAATGGGTTTGCCGTCATACGGGGCTACGACATTATGCATTTCTTCGACAAGTCTGACCTGAAATTTTCCCTCATCAAAATAGTATTTTCTTTCTTTCTTGATGATTCGCCCCTCCATTAAATTGATCGGGGGCGTCCCGATGAAACTTGCGACAAATTTGTTGGCCGGCTTATCATAAATCGTCATGGGATCAGAGATTTGTTGAACGCGTCCGTCTTTCATGACGGCAATCCGGTCCCCCAGTGTCAGGGCCTCTGTTTGATCATGCGTGACATACACGAATGTTGTCTGAAGTCTTAATCTCAGTTTATGAATTTCCGTGCGCATCTGGACGCGCATTTTGGCATCCAGGTTGCTTAAAGGCTCATCAAACAAAAAAGCCATGGGTTTGCGCACAATGGCCCGGCCCAAAGCCACGCGCTGCCGCTCACCGCCGGAAAGTTGTCTGGGCCGGCGATTGATCAACTTCTTGATTCCCAGGATCTCCGTAGCTTCATTAACGCGTCGTTCAATTTCATGTTTGGGATATTTTCGCAAACGCAGCCCAAAGGACATATTCTCGGCCACCGTCATGTGCGGATACAAGGCGTAATTCTGGAAGACCATGGCGATATTACGGTCTTTCGACGGCACATCATTGACCACATTATCCCCAATCCATATCGTGCCTTCCGAAATCTCTTCAAGACCGGCAATCATTCTTAAGGTGGTGGACTTGCCGCACCCTGACGGTCCGACAAGGACCAGAAACTCTTTGTTTTCGATCCCTATGTTGACCTTGTCAACCGCCTTAACATCACCTTTATAAATCTTGGATACATTTTTTAAACTTATCTGCGCCATAAATTTTTTCCTTTAAACTGATTTTCTAAGACCGAACGCGTTCTGGGTCTTATTCGTTTTTGTTGCCGTTTTGTGAATAGTCAATAATTTGAGCAAGGACATGTGGCAAATCTTTCCGGTCAACAATCATATCCAACAACCCATGCGCCAAAAGAAATTCTGATTTCTGAAATCCTTCAGGAAGTTTCTGACGGATGGTCTGTTCAATAACACGCGGTCCCGTGAAACCGATGAGGGCTTTGGGCTCGGCCATGATAATATCCCCGATGCCGGCAAATGAAGCCATAATCCCCGCCATCGTGGGATTCGTTAATAACGAAATATGCAAAAAACCCGCCTTATGGTGTCTGGCCAAAGCGGCACATGTCTTGGCCATCTGCATTAAGGAGAAGACCCCCTCGTACATCCGCGCCCCGCCCCCGGATCCTGAAACGATAAGAACCGGCCATTTCTTTTCCGTAGCCAACTCAACTACGCGCGTGATCCTTTCGCCGACAACGGACCCCATAGAGCCCATAATAAATCTTGAATCCGTCACCGCGATGGCGATCTTCTTTCCCTGAAGCTTTCCATATCCTGTGATCACAGCGTCTTTCAACCCTGTAGCCTGACGATCACTTTCTAATTTTTCCTTATACGTCTTGGGCCCTTTGAATTCCAAGGGATCAACCGATATCAAGTCGGCATCGATTTCCTGAAACGTCCCCTGATCAATAAGAAAATCGATCCTTTGCTGAGCCGTTAACGTAAAATGATACCGGCACTTCGGACAAACGTAAAAATTATTGCTTAATTCTTTTTTATAGGTAGGGGCCGAACATTCAGGGCATTTTGTCCACAAGCCGGCTGGGATATCCTTTTTCTTGACGGTAACAAGAGTATATTTCTTTTTGCCAAATAGAGCCATATTTTTAAAAGCATATACGAATAGATTCTAGACTGGGGTAAAAACTTCCCCTCAATCCATTTTATAAACCGTCAGACCGGAAAGGACCTTTGGATAGAAATACGTTGTTTTCGGAGGCATTTTCTCTCCATTCAGGGCTATGGTCTTTAATTGTGTGATCTTGACGGGGTTCAAGATAAAGCTCGCCTCTGCCTCAAAATTATCCACCATGGAGAAGGCTTCTTTCATATCTTTGGTATAAATAACGCTGCTCGATTCAATACCCACCCGATCAAAAACAAAATATTTGAGAATAGTCGCGTCCAACCTTTTATATTCGCTGGATCCTTCTTTGACATGTTCATCAATAAGCTGTTTATTTTTCAATCGCAACAGTTTGGCCCCGTCCCGCGTGTAGAATCCCAAGGCATGCTCGTTATGCCCCGCTCGCGCGAGCAAGATATGCAAATCATCACGACTTTTCACTCTGTCGATACGGAAAAATTCTTCTAAGAAGTCCAGGTCTTTAGGAATCTGTTTAACGATCCGGTGCATCGGCAATATCAGGAGGTCCCTGGAATCCATATTGGTAAAATAAGTCATCACGTAATTGAACGGCTCATTACCGGTTAAAGTTTTCTTTCTCCCCATCTTGAAGCGCCTGTACTCCATAGCCACTTTATAACGATGGTGTCCATCGGCGATAAATAAATGCTGATCGGAAAGCGACGCGTTAATTTCGTTTATCAGAATGGGATCATCCACCCGCCACAATTTATGCCGGACTTTGTCATTATCCTCAATATCAAACAAAGGATTATTCGTCATAACATGCTTATTAAAATTTTTCTCAACTTTCTTTTGTTTATCGGAGAAACAAACAAAAATACAGCTTAAATTGGAATGAAGACTTTTACACAAGTTCAAACGATCTTCCACCGCGTGGGCATGCGTATTTTCATGAGGAACGATTTTGGAGTCTTTTTCATCCTCCAACTCCATCAAAGAGATGAAACCCAATCGGCTATAATTTTGTCCCTGGATTTTATATTCCTGCTTATAAAAGTAAATACACGGGGCCTCATCCTGCATCAAGACGCCCTTTTTCAGCCAATCTTCATAAATCCTTCTGGCCCGGATATATTTATTATTCGTCTTATTATCACTCGGTTTATCCTTGGCTAAATCTATATGAATAAAGTTCTGTGGACTTAAATTATGATAATACTCCTGCTCCTCAGGACTGATAACGTCATAAGGCGGACACACAACTTTGGATAAGTCCTTTATTTTTTTCGAGTTATAATAAACTGCTTTGAATGGTTTAATGCCTGCCATAATCTCTTCATTAACCTCCAGTTCTTTAAATAGAAAGATCCCCCTTTTCCCTCTCTCTGTTCAAATCCCTTTATTAAAAAAAGGGTACACATACCCTCCTATTAAACCACCAATGGTATCTGCCAAAACATCCGTCAAGGCGGATTCTCTCCCGGCAACAAAAGATTGGTGAACCTCATCACTGACACCATAAAAAAAAGACAATAAAAGAACCAACCCCACCATTGAACTTCGGGAAAGAGAACTTCTTGTATTGACCAGAGCCCTGGCTAACAAGAAACCAAACGGCAAATATTCCAACAGGTGCCAAACCTTGTCAAAATACATAATATCGACAGGAGTCTTCAATTTGGCGATAGAAGAAACGTAAAAAATAATACCAGAATATCCCAATACTGGAAACCAAAATCTCAAGATTTTCCGAATATCTAAATAGCCCATTTTCCTATTTCCGCCTCCGGATTATTCTTTAACCGGCGCGCAAGGACAACAGACCTTTTCCCCTGCTTTAGCCATTTCACACGGTTTCGGGGCGGTTTCTTTTTGGGCCGGTTCTTTCCTTTTATAATCCGTTTCATAAAAACCACTGCCCTTGAAAATCATTCCACTGCCCGCTCCAATCAGCCGTTGCAATTTATTCTGACCGCACTTCGGACACTTCTTTAATTTCTTGTCCAGCATGGTCTGTAAGACCTCCAACTCATGTCCACACGCGTCACATTCATATTGATATGTCGGCATATTCACACCTCCCTTGCTTCTTCGCCCGGCATTGTTATTTAAAAACTTTTTTTATCTTTTCCTTAAGAGATTTTGCCATCGGGGTAACGTCCTCTCCACTGATCTCTGCAAATTTCTCCAATAATTCCCTCTGCTCAGGGCTTAATTTTGTGGGAACTTGAAGCATAATCGTAACATATTGATCCCCCTGCGCCCCCATGTGCACATCCGGCATTCCCTTCCCTTTTAGACGAAAAACCTTCCCGCTTTGCGTTCCAGCCGGAATCTTCATCGATACCTGGCCATTCAGCGTGGGAACGGACATCTCCGCGCCTAAAGCCGCTTTGATAAAACTCACTTCTAAAGGCATATAAATATCATTCCCGTCTCTTTTAAAAGTTTCATGATCCAGAACGTGAATATAGAGAAAAAGATCACCAGCCCCGCCGCTCCCGATCTCGCCCTCGCCCCGGACTCTGAGTCTGGAACTATTGTCCACCCCCGGCGGAATGCCAACGTCTATATTCCTTGTCACCCTGAGGTATCCCTTTCCATGACACTCAGGACAATATTCTGTAATAATCTGCCCCTGCCCCCCACACGCGGAACAGGTTTGAGCCATCCTGAAAAATCCACTGGCCATCATCACCTGGCCCCGTCCACCGCAAGTGCTGCACGTTTTCATGTGACTGCCCGCTTTAGCTCCAGAACCCTGGCAATGCGTGCAATACTCATTGCGGGGAATTTGAATTTTCTTTTTGATCCCGGTGAAGGCCTCTTCCAAAGAGACATCCACCTCATACTGAATATCACGTCCCCGTTGATGACGTTTTCGAGAACCCCGCTGGCCCGAGCTCGACCCGCCGAATATGTCAAAGGCCGCGTCACCAAAAAACTGACTAAAGACATCCCCCAACCCGGCTTCACCGAAGATGCTGCTAAAATCCGCCCCCTTAAATATATCATCGGCCGTATAGTTTCGATCGATCCCGGCATGGCCATATTGATCATACAACGAACGTTTCTGGGGATCAGACAAGACACCGTAAGCTTCTGATATTTCTTTAAACTTTTCTTCAGCTTCTTTCTTTTCTCCCTCCGGTACGCGATCCGGATGAAACTTCAGAGCCAGCGACCTATAAGCTTTTTTTATCTCCGGCAAAGCGGACTGCCGGGGAACACCTAAAATTTCGTAATAATCTTTTTTCATCTAAAACCTTCTCAATAACCGCGGATTCAATAAGGAGGGACGCGAGATTTCGCGTCCCTTCTAATTTATATTCAAAGACTATAATTTACACTCTTGACTTTCTTTATTTTGTTAACACCTTATTTCTTGTCATCCTCGGCCTTAAAATCCGCGTCAATGACATCATCGTTTTTGTCTGATTTGGATTCTCCTTTGTGCCCATGCGGAGAATCTGCCCCCCCAGAATGCGTCCCATGATCAGCAGAGCCCTCCGCCTGTGAACCACCGGCCTGTTGTGAGGCCGTTGATTTATAGACTTCCTCCGCCAATTTATGACTCGCCTTCTGCAAGGAATCCATGTGATGCTTGATCTTATCCTTATCCTTGCCCTTGATCGCTTCTTTCAGGGTCTCAAGTTCTTTCTCTATATGGGATTTATCGTCGGCTGAAATTTTATCACCGTAATCTTTCACGGCTTTTTCCGTCGAATAAAGAAGGCTATTGGCCTGATTAAGTAATTCCACCTCTTCTTTTCGTTTTTTATCCTCTTCGGCATATTTTTCGGCCTCTTTAACCATTTTTTCTATTTCCGCGTCCGAGAGTTTAGTTTTAGCTGTAATCCGGATTGATTGCTCTTTCCCCGTTCCTTTATCTTTGGCGGAGACATGAACGATACCGTCGGTATCAATATCAAAAGTAACCTCAACTTGCGGAACACCTCTTGGTGCCGGCGGGATACCGACCAAATCAAAACGTCCTAATTCCGTGTTATCATTGGCCATCTGCCGTTCTCCCTGAAGAACTCGAATAGTCACCGCTGTTTGATTATCATCGGCGGTTGAGAAAATCTGGCTTTTTTTGATGGGAATCGTGGTATTGCGATCGATCAATTTCGTAAAAACCCCTCCTAAGGTCTCAATACCGAGGGTTAATGGCGTGACGTCCAAAAGCAAAACTTCCTTGGCTTCGCCGCGAATAATCCCTGCCTGAATAGCGGCCCCTAACGCCACGCACTCCATAGGATCGACTCCGCGTTCAATTTTCTGACCAATTTCTTTCTCAACGAATTTCTGAACAATGGGCATGCGTGTCGGCCCCCCAACGAGAATAACGCGTTCGACCTGAACCTTCTCCCCGAGTTTGTCGGAGGCATCTTTCATGGCCTGCATAATCGGCCCACGGCAACGATCAACAATGGAAGAAATCAAATCTTCCAATTTGGCCCGGTCAATCGTCAACGTCAGGTGTTTAGGTCCGCTGGCATCGGCGGTGATGAACGGCAGATTAATATCTGTGGAAACCGTGCTCGAAAGTTCGACTTTAGCTTTTTCCGCTGCCTCTCTTAACCGCTGAAAGGCCATTTTGTCATTTTTCAAATCTATTCCTGAGTCTTTCTTGAACTCACCGACGATATAATCAATCAAGACATTATCCATATCGGTGCCGCCGAGATGATTATCCCCGCTTGTCGATAATACTTCAAACGTTGCCGCCTTATGCTCCTCATCCCATCCCATTTCCAGGATAGTAACATCCAGCGTGCCGCCGCCGAAATCGAAGACCATAATTTTCTGTTCTTTGCCGGCCTTATCCAATCCGTAGGCCAGACAAGCGGCCGTGGGCTCATTAATAATTCTTAAGACTTTTAGCCCGGCGATTTCTCCGGCGTCTTTAGTGGCCTGACGCTGATTGTCATTAAAGTACGCGGGCACGGTGATCACAGCCTCCTCCACTTTTTCACCGAGAAATTTCTCCGCGTCCGTTTTTATTTTTTGCAGAATAAAAGCGCTGACCTGTTGGGGCGTGAATTCTTTTCCAAAGACCTTAAACGTCTCATTAGTCCCCATTTTACGTTTAGCCGCGTAAATGGTCCCTTCCGAATTGATCGGAGCCTGGCGTCTAGCCGGCTCTCCCACCAATCGCTGCCCATCCTTCGTAAAAGCGACAAAAGACGGAAACGCCTTTCCCGAAGCCACACCCGCCCCTTCAGCCGAAGGAATAATCGTTGGACGTCCACCTTCCATAACGGCGGCCGCCGAATTCGATGTTCCTAAATCAATACCAATTGCTCTTGCCATGTCGGTCCTCCTTTAACCTCACAACGATATGCTGATTCTGTCTTTCATTTCTTGGCCACCTTGGCTTTAACGGTACGAACAACTTTATCGCCAAGATAATATCCCTTTTGAAATTCTTCCATAACAATTCCATCCTCAAAAAGATCTGTCTCTTCCTGCATCAAGACTTCATGACAATGGGGATCAAACATCTTTCCCTTGGCTTCAATCGGACGAACGCCGTTCTTCTTCAGCATTTCATGAATGTGCGTCATCACCATTTCCACCCCTTTAAGAAATGCCTCATAATCCTGATGCTTTGTTTTAGCGGCTTCAATGGATCGTTCCAGGTTATCCAATATCGCTAAAAATTCGATAATAAGCTCCTCATTCGCGTATTTCATAAACTCTATTTTTTCGCGCTCCATGCGCTTACGTGCGTTCTCAAACTCAGCGTACAACCGGACATACCGGTCTTTATACTGAACCGCCTCTTCGTTAAGTTTTTTATAGTCCGACTCTTTAATCTTGATCATGGGATCTGGCGCGCTCTCTTGTCCCACCTTCTCTTGTTTTTCATCAAGAAAACCTTTCTCAGCCGCATGATCTCCTGATGGCGAGTTGTTTTCCTTTGAACTATCTGTCTGGGGATTTTCCTGCATTTCCTTGGACACCTCAAATTATAAAATTTCTTCCATTAAATGATGGGAGAGATAATCTATGGCGGAAACTACGTGTTCATAATTCATTCGGGTGGGGCCCAACACAGCTAACCGGCCAGTCGTTCCTTCCTTGGACCGGTATCTTGAAACAACCAAAGAACAGCTATTAATCTCAGAACAGGCCATTTCATGGCCGATATAAATATTAATTTTCTTCGCCAAATCTTGATTAATAATTCCCAGCAGTTGTTCTTTTTCATCTAACGCGGTCAAGATATTCCCAATCTTTTTGATGTCCTGGTATTCTGGATAGTCCACAATAAAGCTGGTTCCGCAGCAAAATACTTTATTGCCCCATCCATCAACAGAAATGATGCTGGTATAATGGGTCGTATCCGACAAAACACGGGAAGTCTTATCCAGCAACTCTTCTAGTTCCATGCTGTTTTGATCAACTTCCGCTTTAATACGCTGTTTTTCCTCTTCAAGCAATTGGATTTCATCCATCAAATGATCCACGTAATACCGGTATCCCATTTGAGTAGGGATTCGGCCGGCTGAAGTATGGGGATGCGTCAAATAACCGTCTTCTTCTAATTCAGCAAGGATATTTCTTATGCTGGCCGGGCTTAATTCCAGATTGTATTCAGTGGCCAAAAACATAGAACTAACAGGTGAAACTGTTTTAATATACTGATCAATCGTTATTCCAAGGATTTTATCTTTCCTTGCTCTAACATCCACTAATCGTGATGTCATATTCACTCTCCATGAAAATTTAGCACTCCTTAAAGGAGAATGCTAAGGCGGTATTATAACAAAAAAGTCTTTGTTGTCAACACTCAATTCTGACCCAGGCGCCCCCATACCGGTAGGCGTTCTTAGGATATAAGTTTCTTAGATATAAAGAATAACCGCTCTAAATAAACTTCTAAGGAATGAAAGTTTGGCTGAAGGTTGAGCGGCTTTGGATAGTATAAACCTGAGTAAGGAAACTCCAAAATAATAGCACCTTCAATAATTTTTAGGGTCATAAACGGGCGGCCACGATTATCTCTATTCTTAAATTCAGAAAATATCTTTATTATCTTTGGCTCTTGGAAAAGATCATTGAGAAGTACAGGGTTATTCGAGTGGATATTAAAGTCCTGTAATTCTTTGGGAATTTGAACTTTAGAGTCTTTATAGACCGAATTGGCGTCAATCTTTGAAATGAGAATCAAATCACTTCGCACAGAACCTCCCCGGCTTTTTTCCGTAAAATTTAAGGTGAAATTACCGGGCGTTTGAAGTTTTAAATACGTTTTATAAATAGTGTTCTGGATTCCTTGTTCCTCCCAATCCTCATAAACAAATTCTCTCCCCTCATACGTAAAACGGATTCTAAAAGAATTTTCCGCCTGTTCGATGGGTTCAAGACGCCCATCCAGAAATTTGGCCAAAGATCGAAGGATCTCAGGCCTAGATTTTCTCTTGAACGGAGAGGCTTCGCCTAAAAGGATAATCCCTCCAACAAAAAGAATAATAATAAGAATAATAATCAAACTTACCATATTAATAATTAACGAAAATCCCTTTCCACGATGATTGAATCTTTTTTAATAGTCGTCATTCAGGATAAGGTTACCATACGTATCGTAATTTTTACTAAATATTTTCGTATTGTTTTGAAAACTCCGCTCATTTTTTAAAGTTCCATCAGGATAATACGTCTTAAAAATCCCCTCCCGCCGATTGTTTTTATAATACCCTAAAGTTTTCAGCCCGCCATCGATATAAAATTCCCGGAAAATACCTTCCCGTCGGCCCTGCTTGAGGGAAATTTCCCGAAAGACCTCACCGGTTCTATAGTATTCCGTAATCACCCCATCCTGTAATCGGCCTTTTTTCAAAACCCCCTTACTTTTTAACTCTCCCGTCGCGTAATACTCTTTAATGACTCCCCGTGGAACGCCGCGGTGGGCATCAAAAGCCTTGTTCAACTTTCCACTTTCATCATATTCACGAATGACCCCTTGCTGGACCCCGTTCTTATAAAAAGCCGTTCTCAAAAGAAAACCCTCTGGCCCGTACTCTTTGGCGAGGCCATCTTCGTTCCCATGATTATAATTCCTTTCATACTGTGGCTGTCCGTTTTCCCTGTATTCCGTCAAAAGGCCATCGAGCGTCCCGTTTTCATAATGGGCTATGCGCTGGACTGTGCCGTCAGGATAAAACCACTTAACAGCGCCGTCAATGACCCCTCTTTCATAATGAGCTTCCAACTTTAATAATCCATTAGGATAGTAGCTTCGGGCCTTTGCCTCTAAAATACCGTTAATATATAAGCCCTCGCCCATTAATTTCCCGTTTTTGTAGTACGTATTAAAATGCCCGTTGGGAAGGCCGTTCTCATACGTGAGACGCCGCTTGACCTCGCCGGTTTCATAAAGCTCTTTGTAAATACCATTCGATTTCGTTTCCCCGGATTCAGGGGTGCCCCCCAATTCCGTCAAATCAACCGAAGGTTCTTCAAGAGAAAGTCTCCCCTCCGTGGCGGGCGTCTCGACAATCCCCCAAAGTATCCTCGGGGCGCCAAGGAAGACAAACAAAATAACGGCTACGCGGATAAAAAGAAATATAAACGTCATTCTTTTAAAAATCCTAAACACGAAACTCCGGCTATTTATAGAATTTCCCGGCCAGGTGGACCGGCACCGTTGCCCGAATATTAATCGTGTCCGTATAATATTTTACGGAAATGACCTGACCTTCTTCATGGGCCAGATTCACGAGATCCATCCGGCTGATCGGAACGTCAATGTTAATCTCAACAAGACGTGAAGATAAGAGCGCGCTGATCATGGCCAATAATTCCGACACATTTTCCCCCGTTTTCGCCGAAACGCCGACTGCGTGCTCAAAATTTTCACGAAGATGCTGTACCCAATGTCTATCGTCCAGCTTATCGATTTTGTTTAGGACAACAATCGTCGGCTTATCCTGAGCCTCAAGTTCCTTTAAAACGACGCCGACGGCTTCATACAAATTACGGAACTGAGGATGACTCACATCCAGGACATGCACCAGAATATCCGCTTGCGTCACCTCTTCCAATGTGGCCTTGAACGCCTCAACAAGACGGTGCGGCAGCTCATGCATAAACCCAACGGTATCTGTTAAAATCGCCTTTTGATGGTTTGGTAAAACCAACTGCCGGGAAAGAGAATCCAGCGTTGTAAACAAACCGTCTTTCGTTTCTTGATCAGACTGCGTCAGAGTGTTTAACAGCGTAGACTTTCCGGCATTCGTGTATCCCACCAGAGACAGCGACGGGGTCCCGAATTCCTGGCGTTTCTTCCGTTTGAGCGCGCGCTCAGAAGCCACTTCCTTGAGATCTTGGCGCAACCGGGTAATCTTTTCGGATATACGCCGCCGGTCGATCTCAAGCTTGGTCTCGCCGGGGCCCAGCGTCCCGATCCCCCCGCCTAATCTGGATAGTTCCACGCCTTTTCCAACAAGCCTCGGCAACAAATACTCAAACTGCGCGAGTTCCACTTGCATCTTGCCTTCCCGGCTTGTGGCCCGTCTTGCAAAAATATCTAAAATCAACTGCGTGCGATCAATCGTCTTTATCTTAAAACTTTCTTCCAAATTCCTTTGCTGCGTGCCCTTGAGATCATGATTAAATATGACCGTATCGGCTTCTTTGAGAACACATTCCTGGGCTATTTCCTTGACTTTTCCCTCACCGATATAATATCTTGCCGTCGGAGTGGCCAGCGGGCAAATAACATCCCCAACCACTTCTCCGCCGCAGGCGACCACTAACGCTTCCATTTCGTCGCGGATTTCGCTTGTCGACCAGCCGCTTTTCCGTTTCTTTAACTCAACAATGACCAGCAAGACTTTTTCTTTATGGTTCTTTTCCATACCCTTGTTCAACCTTCCCTGATTTGAAGTTGTTCTAAAATTCTCTCCGCAACCCGCCGCGGCGTTTCTGGGGAATCCAGCATCAACCAAAAAACGCGTTTATCTTTTCTAAACCAGGTTAACTGACGTTTAGCCAGACGGCGGGTATGGAGTTTCATCAGATCACGGGCCTCCCCCTCTGCATACGCGCCGTTTAAATATCCCCGGATTTCTTTAACACCAATGATACATTCGGCGGTCTTGCTCAACGACATGTTCTGAAGAGCCCTGACCTCTTCGACCGCGCCGACTTGAAACATATGGTCAACCCGCGCCTCTATCTTTTTATACAGTTCCTTCCTATCTAAATTGAGTCCAAAAATATCAATGGGATATTGCCCCCACAAACCTTTGCGCTCTTTATGCAATTCCGAGACGGATTTATTTTCCGTCAGCACAATCTCCAGGGCCCGGATAATCCGCTTCAAATCGTTAGGATGCGTCCTGGCCGCGGCCTGCGGATCCATCCGTTTTAATTTCTCATATAATACGTCCGGTCCCAGTTCGTGGGCCTGCCGGACAAGGGCCTGGCGCAATTCAGGGTCTTTGCCCCGACCTTCAAAAATCCCGTCTAAAAGGATCTGCACATACATCCCGCTCCCACCGACAACAATAGGAACGCGCTGTCGGCTATGAATGGCCTTGATGTGCGTCAAGGCCAATTGATTAAATCGCGCCACGTCAAACTCGTCGCGGACAGAAATAATATCGATTAAATGATGCGGAACACTCTTTAACTCATCCCCAGATGGTTTATTGCTGGCGATATGAATTTCCCTATAAACCTGCATCGAATCACAGGAGATAATTTCCCCCTGAATGCGTTGGGCCAGAACAATAGCGACATCTGACTTCCCAACCGCTGTTGGCCCGACGATAAAAATGATTCCAGGAAGAAGCATACACACTATTAGGTAACGAACGGCTAAGGGTAGATCTGGGTAGGATATCCCTGTTTGGATAACTTTTTTCTTAATTTCTCGGCCTCGCCTAAATAAGATAACTGGCCGACGCGGACACGATAAAATGTTCGGCTATGCCTGTCGAGGGTCTCAACAATGTACGCGTATTCTTGCTTTTGGATTAATTCAGAAACCAGTTTCTCAGCGCGTTCACGGTCGATAAAGGCGCCTACCTGGACGGCAAAATATTGTTTTTCTTCCAGCAGTTGTCTGGCCGTGTGGACCTCCAAACTGTTGGGATAATTATTAATGATTTTCTTCAAATAGTCCCGCGCCTTATCCCATTTCGTCAATTTTAAATTCACCCGGGCTAATTTCAAATAAATTAAACTCATGAACTCCGACTGAACGCTTGTGTGTTGTAATTTCTGAATGATCCCAAGCGCCTTTTTAAAATGGCCCTCCATGTAATAGGCATCAAATAACCCCAAATAAACCTTATCCCGCAGATTCTGATCTTCCGTCTCTTTCTCCAATTTCTTGAAAATCTTTTTAGCCTCAGCCCCTTGCCCCATCAGAACACAACTTAAGCCAAGATAATACGAAGCCGCCAAAGCGGTTGGCTTATCCGGCTGGCGCGACAGCAATTCTTCAGATAATCGTCTGCCCTCCCGGTAATCCTGTCGGATAACGGCGGTTTCAATGTCGGTTAATGTGACGTCGGAAAAACCGCACAAACCCAAAACAACCAGGAGGAGCCCCGTCCAATGGATTTTTTTTGTAAAACTGATTTTCACCCTACCTTCACCCTTCCCCCTATTGCGTCAAGAATTTCAAGCGCGGATATATTAACAAAAATATTTTACTATTTCTACCTATTTGAATGCGGCCATCATTCCCTGTCTTGCGATCGACAAATAACATCTGGCGAATCCTCGCCTCCCCGCCTACGGATTTCCCCATCCTTCCCCTCTCCCTCTCTTCATTCTTTGACGCAGATATTCCTTCCTTGCCGGTGAAAGATTTTGCCGGGACTGATTTCTCTCAAAAAGCCCTTTTCTTTGTTCAGGAGACACGTCTTGAAACTGTCGATATTTTTCTTTTAAAAACCGCCGTTCCCCATCGGTCAGGCCCTTCCATTTGTCCATATTGCGCAAAACATTGCGGCGGCGCTCCGAGGGCAGAGACCTCAGGTGGTTAAATTTTTCTTTCAAATAATGTCTCTGCTTTTCATCCAGTTTCTGCCATCGCCCGAATTTGTCTTTCAAAGCACGGCGCTGATCCTCGTTGAGATTTTTGTATTTCAACCAATTATCTCTAATCCTTGACCGTTCCTGCGGTGAGAGTCGTTGATACTGCCATAATTTTCTTTTGACGGCAGCTTTTTTTTGCGGATCCAGGTTTTTCCATTGTCTTAACCGTTGTCTCCAGCGTTCCTGTTGTTCCGGCGTCATCTGCCGCCATTTCTTCCGAAATTCCCTCGGCCGCCTTTCGTTATCACGTATCGAATCATTTATCTCTTGTTTAGATTCTCCCGCGGGTTGTCCTTGTCCCGGCAGATCGTTACTGGCATACACAACGCCGCTCCCTGCCACGCCTCCCAGGCAGAGACTGACGATGACAACTCCGCAATTCAGGTTAAATCTTTTCTTCAATTTCATGTTTGTAACGCCTCTAAGTTTTCTATTATTTCCAACTCCATCAGTAAATCCATGTTTTCAATCAACTCATAATTTTCCGCAATGTCCATGTTTTCGAACACCTCCATCTCCTCTTCATTAAGAGCAGCCACCATCTGCTCGGCTTCCTGTCCTTGAAAGTAGTTCCGGAGAGCAAAAAGAGAGATGACGATCATCAAAATCCCGGCGCCTATGAAAACAGGCGCGGGGCGTTTCTGGATCAGCGTCTTTTTAAGACCCTCCGCGATCCTTTCAGGCCATGGTTTTTTTTGCGCTATTTTTGTCCAAAATTCAGAAACGTAACCCGAAGAAGGAGCGATGTCTTTCCATTCACCGAGCAAGAGCCAGGTCTTTTGAAGGGCTTCGGCCTCTTTCCGGCAGGACGGGCAAACCTCCAGATGCGCCTTAACCTCGTTAAGCCGCGGATCCTGCGGTTCCCCTTCAATCAACATCAAAATAAAATCTTTGATCTCCCGGCATTCCATGCCATTTCCTCCTATTTCTTTAAACACACACCCGACCGAAAAGTTTTGATACTCTTGCTCAATTAAATTTATTGCCCTACGCCCAACCAATAAAATCTTATCCTTCAGAGGCACAAGTCAGTAACCATGAGAACAATACCCTGCCAAACTTTTTTTCAAATTCTCTTTGGCCCTGTTTAAAATGGACTTAACGGCCTCCACCGACACATTCATGGTTTTCGCGATCTCTTCGTAGGAAAACTCTTCATACCGGCGCAGGATAACCGCCAAGCGCTGATTTTCCGGTAAGGCCTGGATGGCTTCCTGAACCACCCGGGCGGTTTCCTTTTGAACCAACTCTTCTTTCGGATTCAAATTTCGCGTATCCGGCAGTTGCCGCTTAAGAGAATCCCCTTCACAATCAATGTCCTCATCCAGGGAAAAACCTGAGTTTTTGTTCTTCCTCAACGCATTCAGACTTATGTTCCGGGCAATGGTGTAAAGCCAGGTTTTAAATTGAGCGTGCGGCTGATACCCAGACGCGCCCTGGTACACCTTGATAAAGACCTCCTGCGTGAGATCTTCGGCCGCCTCGCGGTTCCCGACAAAACGATAAATAAAATTTAACAAACGGGGATAATACTTTCGCAGCAGAGTTTCAAAAGAGTCTTTACGCCCCGCCTGAAATTCCAGCATCAGTTGGACATCCGGTTCGGAAAGATACGAGGGCGATGGATTCATGGGATCGGATTAAGACATGATTTTATTTCAGGATTTTCGCGTCCGGTCGATAAGCTTGGTTGCGCCTGCGTTACCTAAATTATTTACAGGTGATCTCGGCAAGGAAAAAACGGCCGTTACGCCTTTCCCTTCAAGGCATGATCCAAATCAGCGATGAGATCCCGCACGTGCTCAATCCCTGCCGAGACGCGGATCGTTTCTTCCGTAATACCCGAAGCCTGCAAAGCCCCCTTGCCCATGGAGGCGTGACTCATCGACCAGGGATGTTCAATGAGGGACTCGACTCCCCCCAGAGATTCCGCCAATGAAAAATATTTTAACTTACCCAAGAATTGATTAAGCGGGACTTTAGCCGTGTTCAGTTCAAAGGAAAGCATGCCGCCGCATCCCTTCATCTGTTTTTTCACGAGCCGGCGCTGGGGATGACTCGTGAGGCCGGGATAATAAACCCTTTTAATATATTTGTGTTGTTCCAGATAGCGGGCGATCGCCAGCGCGTTGGCCTGATGGGCCTCCATCCGCTGGGCCAGGGTCTTCACCCCCCGCAGGACAAGCCAGGCATCGAAAGGAGATTCCGCGACTCCCAGCGCGTTGATAAAAAACCGCATCCTCTCTTCGATTTCTTTGCCATTATAGATAATGGCTCCCCCGACCACATCGCTGTGACCGTTGATATATTTCGTCGTGGAGTGCATGACCATATCGGCCCCGAATTCAAAAGGCCGTTGAAAATACGGCGACATAAAAGTGTTATCCACCACCGTGACTATACCCTTCTCCTTCGCGACTTTGATCACCGCCCCTAAATCCACAATATTGAGCAAAGGATTCGACGGGGTTTCGATCCACATCAACTTGGTTTCCGGGCGAATGGCCTTTTTCACTTCCGCCAAATTGCGCATACACACAAAAGAAAACGAGACCCCCATCTTTGTAAAGACCTGATCAAATAACCGGTACGTTCCGCCGTAAATATCATCGCCGGTCACGACATGATCGCCGGGCTTTAACAGAAACAGGATCGCCGTCACAGCGGCCATGCCCGTGGCTGTCACGGAACAGCCTATCCCTCCTTCCAGAGAGGCGATATTTTCCTCCAAGGCCGTGCGCGTCGGATTCCCGCTTCTCGTGTAATCATACCCCTTGTTCTTTCCCAGGGCGTCAAAGTAAAACGTGGATGTCGGATAGATGGGGGTTGTCACGGAATTGTAACTATTATCTTTGTAGACCCCTGTATGCACTGATTTTGTTCGAATATCCATTTTTTCTCTCCATTCTCCTTTCCCGGGCGCCTGCTCCATTTCTCACCGCGGGTATATAGAAAACTTCATTTCAACAACAAGACGGATTCAGCGGTCTTGGATTGACCGCTTCTGTCTAACGCGTTCAGTTGAATGATCCATGTGTTGCTGCCTTTGAGTTCCTTTTCATTGATACGGGCTATCCAGTTATGATCCGCCTGCGTCTTAAATGGACCGGCCACGGTCTTGAATTTCCTGGCCCTGGCGCCTTTTCCGACACCCAGGGTGAAATAATCAACGTCGCCGCGTACCGTGCCATAAACATCGACCGATGCAAGTTTCTTTTTCTTGTCTTTATTGATACGCATCTCTGTCAGCTTCAGCGTTAAATATCCGCTCTCGGCAGCCCTCAGGGCCTTAGAGGCATTTAAAAGACCGGCGCCTGTTTTATCATCCCAATTTTCCTGATCCATATCCGTGGCCGTGCCCATCAAAATATCCTCTATCTGACTGGCTGTCCATTGCGGATTCTTCGCCAAAAGAAGAGACGCGGTACCGGCCACCATCGGCGTGGAAAATGACGTCCCTGACTGAAGATGATACTTTTTGTCATCAAGATAAATCTTCCCCTCCATCGGGGCATCGCCGGACTGAAGCGACGCGATCAATTCTCCCGGTGCCAACAAACCATTGTTCGGTCCCCAGCTCGAGACGGTACTACGCTGTCCGTCATAATTGATCGCCCCGACAGTCAACACCCGGCGGGCTGATGCCGGCCCCACATCGCCCAGATAATCTCCGGTATTGCCGCTGGCCACAACCACACAAACGCCGTGCGCGAACGCGTAATTGACGGCATGCTGTTCTAACCTGGAGAAGCCGCGGCCCCCCAGACTGATATTGATCACCCGGGCTCCTTGATCGACGGCGTAATGGATCGCCCTGGCGATATTCAAACTGTTGGCCCGTCCTTGGGGATCCGTCACCTTCAACGGCAGGATCACCGCCCCCGGATTAATCCCGGCGATCCCCAGCCCGTTATTGGTCCTGGCCGCCAGGATGCCGGCGACAAAAGTCCCGTGTCCTTTTAAATCTTTTAGGTCGTTATTTTCGTCAACAAAATTCCATCCCCTTACGTCATCCACATACCCGTTGGCATCATCGTCGATACCGTTATCCGGCACTTCTTTTGCATTCGTCCACGAGAACGCTGGAGCGTCAGGATGCGCGAAATCAAATCCTGAATCAATGACCGCCACCACCACATTTTTCTCTGGAACCCCCATGACGTTCCACGCGGAGGACGGATCCGAAGGAGGTGAGAAACCGACCCTCTTTATCCCCCATTGATCTTTGATATCCGGTCCCTGGCTTCTATCCGTTTCCGTTGAAACTCCCCCCAGCACACCCCCGCCCATTCTTAAACTGCTGCCGATGGTGATCTGCGCCTTGGTGCTGCTTCCTAAAATCCCCAGGAGTTTTTTCTTTTTCGGCTTTACGTAATGATACAGAGGATCATTCACCTCAACCTGAGCGTCTGCGGGGAGGCTCACAATGGGATGCGGCTGAATTGCCGGCGTTATGCCCTGTTGAACTTCAGGACTAAAATATTTCCGACTCCGCTGTTCCGCCTGGGCGAGGGACTCCTCTATTACGTCGGGGTTCTGAAGTAATAGTTCCTTGGTGATGGTCTGGACCAGGGACCCGCCGGCATCAAAAATGGCCAGGGCATTGACGCCGTCTTGCCTACCGCAGGCCAGGACCGGGCCGTTATGGATAACATCCTTCTCCACGTCTGACCCGAAGGCCCCGGCCGCCTCGTCCGCGCTTCCCGCCGGAGGCAGTTTCAAAGCATCCGCCTGATCAAACGCGTCAAAACACCCAATGCTGTAAGGACGATCGGTCTTGTCGAGACCTTCTTTTATTTTGACGGCAATTTCCTTCGACGTCCCTTGGGATAAAAGACCGGCCTTAAAACTGTCGGCGATCGATTCTAAACGCGCCTTGGATTTTCCAAGATCCCCCACACTCCCATCGGCATTTGCCAGGACCATCAAGGACACCGGTTCAAAATCACCCGCGCCATTCTGACGAGTATCGGGGTTGTCCAACACAACACGGCCCAAGGGCGTTTCAATAATAATAATGATCCACGTGATCTCCACGCGCTTGACATCCATGCACCTATGGCACGGCCCAGGAGCATTCAGGCAGCGCTGACCTTCCGCGCATGTCCCAGGGCACCCGCCGGAGAGGCCGCCTTCAGGGCATGAAATCTCTGTTGTTTCCTCGGCCAAGACCGTTCTTGCGGAAAAATGAACTCCCCATCCAACGACAGCAAGCAGATAAACCATGGCACCAATCCATCGCGCGTAAAACATCTTTCTCCTCCCTCTCTTCATCGTTTCCCCTTGAATTCGGCATTCCCGATTCCGTCGGAGCTGACGAAATTCAAAATCGCTTGACCAAGGCCAGATAATCCTGAATCACCTGTTTGTGGTCAAAGGCATAGTCCAGTTTCAAAAGATCTTCAACCGCCACAACCCGCAATCCCTTCGCGTCGTCGCCGAATCGCGGGGTCCCGCGCCCCTTCGCCACAAAGACCGTGGAAACTGTTTGAAAACGCGGATCCCGGTCAGGACTCGAGTAGGTGTGAAACTGACACAAATCCAGGAGATCCATATTCGTCTCTTCCTTGGCCTCACGGATAGCCCCCTGCTCCAGGCTCTCCCCATAATCCAGGAACCCGCCGGGTAAAGCCAGTCCAAAGGGAGGATTCGACCGTTCAATCAGAACGATCCCTTCGTTCCATTCAATAATAATATCCACAGTCACATACGGGCCAAGACCCAAATCATTCTGGACATGATTGATATAACCGTAAATTTGTTTTTCAAATGTCTGATACGTCTCATCGTCCTTAAGACAATAGACCACTTCCCGTACGGTGCTGTTGCCGAACCGCGCGAACTTAAGCGTCTCCTGGGCCATGATCTTCGCGGATCCCACCACCGGAAAACCGCCCGCGCCGCAGCCCAACGCCGGCAAGGCCACGGATTTTACATTTAATTCACCGGCGCACCCAAACGCCCCGGCACACGCCCGGCGGATAGTCATCTCATCCGCCCTTCCATCTCCACCCACCGTCACGGCATGAATGATATATTTTGACTTGAGCCGCCCCGCCCCGGTCCAAATAACGCTACCCGGTTCAAGCGGGCCTTTCTTTTTCGCCTCATCCTCCACAGCCGCGCCGGCCTTCTGTTTGATCCATCCCGCCAGCCCCGCATCCATTTTCAATTCCCGATTCGATGGATTGACAATGGCGTCGACCTCCAGCTCCGTCATGTCGCCTTTAATAATTCTTAATTCTAAATTTATGATTTTCATTACCCTTTAACGCGTCGGCTGCGCCATCTTCTTCGCCAGCGCCAGCGCTTCCCGTTTTGTCTTGATTTCTCCCAATGTCTGTTTCTCCTCGACTTCACCTAATATCTTTCCGAACAGCGGAGACGGTTTTAATTTCAAAGTCTTGATCAAATCATCGCCGCTGATGATACGTTGAAAAGGTTTCTCTCTTCTCTTGATAAAGAATTGTTGCATTAATTGCAAACAAATTTTTTCATGTTGCCGCTGATCGTCTTCACTCGTCAACGGCCCGCGCGTGGCCTGCTGATCCGCCAGGGACAATAAAAGAATTCCCGCCGCCTCCTCTTTGGCGTCGCGGAAATAACGATAGACCGCCCGCTGGGAAGGTTGTTGAAAATCCGACAAATACCCCGGCCGAAGATGCCAGAGAACCATGTCCTCCAAAGCGTGGCGTTCTTGCGTTGAAAGTTTCAGCAGTTTGGCAATGCACCGGACAATATCCCGCCCCACCCGTTCATGACCGTGAAAAGAAACCCTTTCTTTTTCTTTCTTACGGGTATCGGGTTTTCCGATATCATGCACAAGGGCGGCCAGTTTGATGAGGGCCTTGCGGCTGCGATTACCGCCGAGAGGATCTGCCAGGTACTTATGCAAATCCTGGCCGACATCCGAATGACTTAATTTTTCCTCAAGCAGGCTGGGTTGTTTCAACATCCGGTCAACCTGAACAACGGTCTCCAGCGAATGCGGCCAGACATCCAAATGATGATACCCCCCCTGTTTGCAATGAAACATCACCTTCACCTGCGGCATAATCTTCTCTAATAATCCCGCCCGGTCCATTTCTTTCAAAACATCGCCGGTCCGGCTGGACTCCAGGATCTTGAATAATTCATCGCGAATCCTTTCATAGGAAACATCCCGTATACGTTCCTTATCCTTTTTTATGCGCGTTAGGGTCCGGGCCTCTATTTGGAATCCCAGGTTCGCCCTGAGGCTGAAGGCCCGCATCATCCGCAAAGGATCTTCCTCGAACGTCTTGGCAAATGTCATTCGGATTTTCTGATTTTTCAAATCCGCCAAACCATTCCCGGGGTCCCGCAGGACATCCCCCACCTCCTCAGTCCCTGTCAAAGAAACCAGATCAACAAACAAGGTATTAATCGTAAAATCGCGATGAGACAAATCCCCTTTAAACGTCTTGGCCCGGAAGTCGGCGAAATCAAAGGTGTATATCTGCCCTCCTTCTTTCCTCGCGACGCGGGCGCAACCGCGCTCTTCATCCAGAAGGACAAACGCCCCTTTAATTTTTCTGGCAAACACTCGGGCCAAGCCCAGGGCGTCTCGTTCAACGGCGAAATCAAAATCCGTCTTGCACTGACCCAAGAGGTAATCGCGCAAGAATCCGCCGACGATATAAATAGCCACCCCTTTTTTACGGGCCATCTCTCGGATCGTTTTCAGTTGAGGATACTCTGTCAGAAGCGGCATAAGCATTGTCGTGACAATAAATCTATTGAATGGGAAAATACAAAAGACCAACGATAAAAGACGTTCTGCCCGGGTTGTCGCGGGTCTTTTACAATTGGCCTCGAATTATAAAATTATTCGCTTTTAAAGATAGCGACCTTATTAAGGATATCTTCGGCAACAAAAATATCCGCGTCCAGCCGGACAGCGACGGCAATGGCATCTGATGGCCTGGCGTCGATAAGACACGTTTCGCCGTCTTTTGTCTTAAGCTCCAATTTGGCGTAAAAGGTATTGTTCACCATTTTATCAATGCTCATCCGTTCCAGTTTGGCATGGAGTCCGCTGATAGTGGCAGCCAAAAGATCGTGCGTCATGGGACGTGGAGGGACAATATCCGCGATTTTCATTTTAATACTGGACGCCTCCCAGATGCCGATCACGATAGGGAACTGGCGGGTGCCATTTTTTTCTTTTAGGACAATGATCTGCTGATCTTGTCTTTTTTCATCAATAATAATTTTACTCAATTCTACCTGAATCATAGTTTTCCCGGATAAATCCTGCCGTTGTTGTTAATGATCTGTTTTTTTACCCTTTTCCTTATCGAGCATGAGAGTCAACTCGCTCATGAATTGATTGACATCGCGAAATTGGCGGTACACAGAGGCGAAGCGCACATACGCGACCTCATCCAAGGCCGCGAGCTTCTCCATAATCAACTCGCCGATATCTTTAGACTGCACCTCGCGGTCAAACTTCTTTTGAATGACGCGCTCAATCTCACTGGTGACCTCTTCCATTTTATCAATACTGACAGGCCGCTTTTCGCAAGCCTTCACAAGGCCGGCAATGATTTTTTTGCGGTCAAACGGCTGGCGACGACCGTCACGTTTAACCACCATCAAAGGCACCTGCTCGACATATTCGTACGTCGTAAACCGTTTCTCGCATTTCAGACACTCCCGGCGCCTGCGGACGGAACTTCCATCACTATTGAGGCGGGAATCAATCACCTTTGTTTCATTGTAATGGCACGCGGGACACTTCATGGTCTTACATCGCTAATTCCTGATAAATGGGAAACGCCTTGGTCAATTGTTCAACGTCCGCTCTGACCCTAGCCAGGAGAGCGGGATCTTCCTTATGCGTCATAGCCTGGTCGCACAATCCGGCGATTATTTTCATCTGCGGCTCTTTCATGCCGCGGCTGGTGACCGCCGGAGTTCCGACGCGGATACCGCTGGTCACCCGCGAATTTTGCGGATCAAACGGAATGAGATTCTTATTGACCGTGATGCGCACTTTGTCGAGCACCTCCGTCGCCTCTTTGCCCGTGATATTTTTACCACGCAGATCCACCATAAAAAGATGATTATCCGTTCCGCCCGCGACAATCCTGTACCCCGCCTCCGCCATCCCCTGAGCAAAGGTCTTGGCGTTTTTCACGACCTGCTGCTGATACTGTTTAAACTCCTCACTGAGGGCCTCTTTCAGCGCCACGGCCTTGGCCGCGATGACATGCATCAACGGGCCGCCCTGGATGCCGGGAAAAATGGCGGAATCGATCTTCTTCGCGAACCGCTCCTGGCAGAGGATCATGCCTGACCGGGGGCCTCTGAGTGTTTTATGCGTAGTCGTCGTCACAAATTCCGCGTAAGGCACGGGGTTAGGATGAAGGCCCGCCGCCACCAGTCCGGCGATGTGCGCCATGTCCACAAAGAGAACCGCGCCGACCTTGTCGCAAATTTCGCGGAATCTTTTAAAATCCAGCGTCCTCGAATACGCCGAAGCGCCGGCTAAAATCATTTTGGGTTTATGCTCTTTGGCCAAGGCCTCAACCTCCTCATAATCAATCATCTCCGTTTTTGGATCGACCTTGTAAGAGACGAAATTGTAGGAACGACCGGAGAAATTGATTTTAAATCCGTGTGTTAAATGCCCGCCGCAGGCCAGATCCATGGCCAGCACCGTATCCCCGTATTCGAGCGCCGCCAGATAAACAGCCATATTCGCCTGCGAACCGGAATGCGGTTGAACATTGACATGTTGTGCGCCGAAGAGCTTCTTGGCGCGTTCAATCGCCAGGGTCTCCACGACGTCCGCGTATTCACACCCCCCGTACCAGCGCGCCGCGGGGTAGCCTTCGGCATATTTATTGGTCATCACGCACCCCTGGGCCTCGAGGACGGCCTGTGAGACGATATTTTCTGAGGCGATTAATTCAAGATTATTCTGTTGCCGTTTTATTTCCTCAACGATCGCCTGATAAACCTCGGGATCGGTCACGGATAGATGTTTCATGGTTTTTCCTTTGTTCAGTTCCATAGTCTTCATCGGCAGAATTGGATATCCATCCCTTTCTCGATTTTCTTAATCTTATTCACCCTCCGACGGTGCCTTCCTCCTTCAAACGCCGTCGTGAGCCATATCTGGACAATGTCTTTGAGGTCCTTTTCTTTGACAAATTTCGCGCCCAGGACAAGGACATTGGCATTATTATGCTGACGGGACAAGAGAGCCGACTCTGCGTCATGACACAGGGCGGCATACGCCCCCCGCACCTTGTTGGCCGCCATGGCCTGGCCTATTCCCGACATACAAATGAGGATGCCCCGGCTATTTTTCGTAGAAGCGACGTGGGTCGCGACTTGATAAGCGATTTCAGGATAATCGCAGTCTTTTTCTTTATGATAAACGCCGAAATCCGTGACTTTATACTTCAGGTCTTGGAGTATTTTAATAATTTTCTCTTTATAATCATATCCGCGATGATCGGCTCCGATGTAAATTTTCATGAAAGCTCCTTAAAAGTTAACGTGTCGGCGAGTCCCGCGTTAAGGCATTTGTCCACGGTCATCCGTAACGCGGCCACTAAACAAGCTGCGCGATCCTCTGCACCGCCTCTTTGATCATCGCCAGGCATTCCTCATAAGCCTCACGGGGGCGGCCTATCGGGTCAGGGATGTCCAGGTCAAAGGAATACCCTCCCGCTGTTTTAATAAACTCCTTTAAGAGATACACCCGCTTCTCGACTTCAGGGATACGTTCCAAAACCTGCTGACGATGGCCCCGGGTCATCACAAATATCAGATCCGCCTGCTTCAATAAGACGGTGCTGATCGGCTGGGACAAATGCTGCGAGGCGTCAATCCCCTCCGCTTTTAAGACCGCAACCGTCTCGGCGCTGGCTGTTGAACGCAAAAAAACGCCTGTGCCGGCCGACAACACCTCCACATCATCACGATCCTTCAACAAATTCTTCAAGAAATATTCCGCCATTACCGACCGGCAGCTATTGCCGGTACAGATAAAGAGAACGCCTTTTTTTTGCGTGACACGATCCACGTCCGCCTGCGTGATCGTGCCCTCCCTCAGAACCGTCGGTTTTTCCTGAACAAGGTCAACCACCGAGGATCCTTTGCCGATTCTCGCGATGCCCCCGTCAATCGCCACTTCCACCAACCCGTCCAAATTTTTTAAAGCCTCTTGGCATGTCGTCGGAGATTCTTCGCCCGTCCGGTTGGCCGAAGGCGCCGCAATGGTGCATTGGGATTCCTGCACTAACCTTAAGGCGATTTTATGATCCGGCATGCGGATCCCGATCGTCTTTCCCTCTTCTTTAGACGGAACCACCACGGTCAATGGCCCAGGCCAAAACGCGTTAATTAATTTGTACAGGGCCGGATCCGTACTGGTCGTATAATTCGATATCAACGCCCGCTGGGAAATCAAGACAGAAAATGGTTTGTCCTCGGAGCGGCCCTTGACCTCCCGCAGTCTTTGGATGGCCCGCGGATTCGAGAAATCCGCCGCAATTCCGTAAACAGTTTCCGTTGGGAAAATAACCAATCCGCCCTGACGAATAATCTTGGCGCAATAAATTATTTTCTTTAAATCAGGAAAATCTGGATGGACTTCAACGATTTCTGTTTTCAATTCAGATCCGTATCAAGAATTTTTCTTCTTTGCTCTTCTTTAAATTCCGCCAATTTTCGCTCCACGTCCTTATCCTGAAGACTGATAATCCGCAAAGCCAGGAGCGCCGCGTTTTTTGCCCCCGATGGCCCAATGGCCATCGCCCCCACGGGAACTCCCGGCGGCATTTGCACAGTCGAGAGCAAGGCGTCCATTCCGTTTAAAGGGGTCGCGACAATCGGCACGCCAATCACAGGCAAACTCGTATGCGCCGCCACCACCCCTGCCAAAGCGGCTGAAGCCCCGGCCCCGCAAATCACCACCTTCACGCCCCGGAGCCTTAACTGTTCGGCATACTCCGCCGTCTCCTTTGGAGTCCGGTGCGCGGAAAGAACCCTTATTTCATACGACACATCAAATTCTTCCAGAATTTTGGCCGCCTCTTTCATCACGGGCAGATCCGACTGGCTTCCCATCATAAGAGCAATTTGGATATTATTCATACGCTGACCTCTCCCTACATTAGTTTTGCCGTCCCGCCGGAGCCCTGACCCCTTTATGTTTCATCGCCTTGGAACCGATATCCCGTCTGAAAAAACAACGATCGAATTGGATTTGTTCCACCACTTCATAAGCCCTCTCAATGGCCTCCAGGATATCGCGTCCCAACGCCGTCACCCCCAGGACTCTGCCGCCGGCCGTCAGGATTTTCTTCCCTTCTTTTTTGGTTCCCGCGTGAAAGATCATGGTGTCTAACTTGCCCTGCACTTTTTCTAAACCAAGAATTTCTTTCCCGGTTTCATACTTGGACGGATATCCGCCGGAACTCATCACCACACACACGCACGGGCGCGGGTCCCATTGCAACTGGACTTTATTCAGCCGTCCCTCGCCGCACGCCAGCATGATCTCCAGAAGATCATTCTTCCATCTCGGTAAAATGACCTGCGTTTCAGGATCGCCAAACCGCACATTAAATTCCAGGACCTTGGGGCCTTCAATGGTGATCATGAGCCCCGCGTACAAAATACCCTCAAAAGGTGCGCCTTCTTTTTTCATCCCGCGGATTACCGGTCCAATAATGCTTTCATCAATCCTTCTCAACAGTTCGGCATCCACAATAGGCGCCGGCGAATAAGCCCCCATCCCTCCGGTATTCGGCCCCAAATCATCGTCAAAAATTCTCTTGTGATCCTGGGAAGAATCCAAGAGCACATAATTCTTTCCGTCGCTAATCGCCAAAATAGAAACTTCCTCCCCTTTCAAACATTCCTCGATGATCACACGGCGGCCGGCTTCCTGAAAAATCTTGTCCTCCATCATCTGAACCAGGCTTTCCTCGCCTTCTTCCATGTTCTGACAGATCATCACCCCTTTTCCCGCGGCCAGACCGTCGGCCTTGATAACCAAAGGAAATTCCGCTTTAGCCAAAAACGCCCTCGCCTCCCGAATATCATCAAAGGACTCAAAGGCGGCGGTCGGGATGTCATATTTCTGCATGAATTCTTTGGCAAAAACCTTGCTCCCTTCCAGTTGGGCCGCGAGCTGACTGGGCCCGAATATAGCTAATCCCTCTTTCTTAAAGACATCCACGATTCCGGCCACCAAAGGGGCCTCAGGACCGACGACGGTTAAATCAATGGCTTTCTTCTTGGCGAATTGAACAAGCCTCTGGATATCCTCTGCCGGGATGTCCACGCACTCGGAAATCTGGGCGATCCCCCCATTACCGGGAGCGCAGTAAAGCTCTTTGACCATGGGACTTTGCTTAATCTTCCACGCCAGGGCATGCTCCCGTCCGCCTGAACCCACAATAAGAACCTTCATATCCCTCTCTCCTGTTCACCTTCATGCCGCTTATGAAGAAAAAATAATTTTTCTCTTGACGTCCTCACCCACTTCGCCGATTTCATAATGCTTAATTTTTTGTCCAGCGAGGAAGGCCTTGACCGAAGGAATGATTTCCTGATTAAACACAAAGGCCAAACCAATTCCCATATTAAACGTCCGGTACATTTCCTCATCACGGACATTCCCCTTTTCTTGAATCCTCTGAAAAATCTCCGGAACCGGCCAGCTTTTTTTATCCACAATAAAGCATTTTCCGTCCGGAAGAATTTTCGTCAATTTTTCATAAAACGCCCCGCCGGTAATATGGGCAATCCCTTTGACCCCCGCAGCGGAGGACTTCCCTTGAGGAGGGAATTGATCGACAACCGCCGTCACTTCTTTAGCATAAATCCTTGTCGGCTTCAAAAGCTCTTTAGCCAATTTCTTTTGTTCGATTAAAGAAAAAACCTTTCTGACGAGAGAAAACCCGTTTGAATGCAGACCGCTCGATGGAAGGCCGATCAGCCTGTCCCCGGCCTTGATCTCCGCGCCGTCGATGATCCGGTTTCTCTCCACAACACCCACCGCGAAACCGGCCAGATCATACTCATCGGGCGCGTACAGCCCGGGCATTTCAGCCGTTTCTCCCCCGATCAGGCTGCACCCGGCCTGACGGCATCCGGCGGCAATCCCTTTGATCACGGCCTTTAAAATCTTTACATCCACTTTTCCGCACGCGATATAATCCAGAAAAAATAAAGGTTGAGCGCCGACGCACAGGATGTCATTGACATTCATCGCCACCAAATCTATCCCAACCGTGTCATGTTTCCCGATGGACTTGGCGACCAGCAGCTTCGTCCCCACCCCATCGGTCGAGGACACCAGCACGGGATTCTTGTATTTTTTCCGGTCCAGGGAAAACAAACCGGCAAAAGCGCCCTTGCTCTGGATGACCGACGGGTTTAAAGTGCCGGCGATGTCCGGGCCAATTGCCTTGACAAAGGCATTCGCCTTAGCGATATCCACCCCGCTGGATTTATAGGAGAGTGCCTCCGCTCGTCTCGGGATATTCTTGAGTTTCAACATATGTCTCTTCCCTATTCTTATTGCCCCTTGCCGGTTCCCGCCGCGAGGAGACGGGGGATTAGCGCCGTTTTCAAAATGTTCTTGCGCACGTACTGCACCCCATTTTCAAAAATCTTGGCCCCGTCTCCCAAGTGCTGTTTTTTATCTAACCGTGTCCAACTGGGATGCTGGGTAAAAACAAAATGACGTTCAGGGTGAGGCATCAGCCCCAAAATACGGCCCGTCTTATCCGTGATGCCGGCGATGTCATCCACGGATCCGTTAGGATTTTGAGGAAACTCCGGCTTTTCTCCGTTTGGCCCGCAGTAACGAAAGGCGACCTGACCGTTCCCTTGCAACTGGGCAAGGACGTCTTGATCCCGAGGGACAAACTTTCCTTCCCCATGCGCGACGGGGATGTAGATCATCCGCTCTATGCCTCGGGTCCAGACACTCTTTCCGTCGACCTTCAAATAGACCCACCGGTCTTCATAATGGCCCGAATCATTATTCACCAAAGTCGCGCGTTGGGAAAACGTGGAGGGATGTCTTTCTTCTTCACTGAAAGGCCCCGGAAGAAGTCCCGCTTTCACCAATACCTGAAACCCGTTGCAGATACCGATCATAAGTTTCCCGTCTTCAATAAATTGACGGATGTCCCCGCCCAGACGCAGGCGCAATTCATTGGCCAAAATACGGCCGGACTCAATGTCATCTCCATACGTAAACCCGCCGGGAATGGCCAGGATGTGATACTCCTTTAAATGAACGGAGCTGTTAAAAAGTTTATGAATGTGGACCTGATCCACCCATGCCCCGCAACTTCTAAACGCGAAGGCCGTTTCTTCGTTACAATTCGTGCCGGCTGTTCGTAAAATAATGACTTTGACTTGCTCATTCATGGCTCTTAGGATACCCCGCCTCTTGCGGTGGGGGCACCCTCCTCGTCGAAAGCTTCATTTCTTTTTATTGTTGTAGAAATTGTGAATCGCTTTAAGAACATCCTCCGGAGTATCGACAATCTGAAAAATCTCAACATCTTGAGGATCGATATTCTTTTCTTTGACCACGGTATTCTTGAGCCAGTCCACCAAGCCGCTCCAATATTGCGAACCAAACAAGACGACGGGGAATTTTCCCATCCGCCCTGTCTGGATCAGGGTCAGACTCTCGAAGAGTTCATCGAGGGTCCCAAAACCGCCGGGAAAAATCACAAAGGCCTTGGCATATTTAACAAACATCACTTTCCTGCAGAAGAAGTAGTGGAAATTAATGAGTTTATTGATATAGCGGTTGGGTTTTTGTTCAAACGGCAGTTCGATGTTTAAACCAATAGAGCGTCCTTTGGCATTAAGCGCGCCTTTATTGCCGGCCTCCATAATCCCAGGACCGCCGCCCGTAATGATCGCGTAGCCTTCTTTGGCTAAAAGCTGCGCGGTCTTCACCGCTTGCGCATGCAAACCGTTCGTTCGTTTGGTCCTGGCCGATCCAAAGATGCTGACCGCCGGCCCGATCTCCGCGAGTTCATGAAATCCCTCGACAAATTCGCCCATAATCCGAAATACCCGCCATGGGTCTTCCATTTTCAAGTCCTCCATCAATTTCCCTTTTTGATTTGGTTTCATTCTTTCTCCCATTCGCGAAAGTCCGTATTTCTTAAATCAGACTGACTTTCATAAAAGTAAAAAAATATTGTGGCGCGGAAAAGTTACCCTCGCAGCGGACTCTGCCAGGATTCCTTGAGATCCCTCAGGGAACTTTTCATACAAATCTCGCCGTTTAAACCATAAACAACAAATTCCTCGGTCGCCTCGACATGCCCCATCATTCCAAAAGGAACATCTTTGAGAATCCGTTCAAAGCTCTTCTGGTGATCCGGGTCCACTTCAACAATAAAACGGGAATTGGATTCTGAAAAGAGCAGTTTGTCGTCTCTCTTTTCCTCGCTGTAAAAAGGAAGCCGGTCCAACCGCGCACGCACGCCCAAGCCGCCGCTAAAAGCCATTTCCGCCAGGGCCACCGCTATTCCTCCTTCGGAACAGTCGTGGATGGAACGGACAAACCCTTTGCGCGCAGCGCGGGATAAGGCCTTGAATATCCGTGTTCCCTTTTCCGTATCCACCCGGGGAACCGTTGATCCGATCAAATCCAATGTCGCCAGAAAAATCGATCCGCCCAATTCATCCTTTGTCTCACCGACGACATAAATGACATTTCCGGCTTTTTTAAAATCCATGGTCACGCATTGGGTCACATCCTCGATAATGCCGATCGCGGAAATGAGCAACGTCCCGGGAATGGCGATGGATTTCTTGCCTTGGGTATATTCATTATACAAACTGTCTTTACCGGAAATAAACGGCACCTGATAACCGACCGCGGTTTTATAACACCCCTGCGCCGCGCGCACCAGACTGCCCAGGCGGTCCGGTTTATCCGGATTCCCCCAGCAGAAATTATCGAGGATGGCAATTTTCTCCATGTCTCCACCGACGGCAATGATCTGCCTCACGGCCTCATCAATGCACGAGGCGGCCATCCAGAAAGGATCGATCATCCCAAACCGCGGATTAATGCCGTTGGAAACAGCTATCCCCTTGAGGGAATCCAGCCTCGGCCTCACGACACTGGCGTCAGACGGCCCGTCGGCGTTGACACCGCTCAAAGGCTTAATGACACTCCCCCCCTGCACTTCATGGTCATACTGACGTACCACGGATTCCTTGGAACACACGTTATAATGGGACAGAACTTCCCGTAATTTCTTTGCCAAATCCCGCGTGACCGGAATCCTGAGGGAGCGTTGGCGGGGTTGGGTCCAACAGGCCTCCTTGGTCAAATTCGGAATCCCGTCATGCAAAAAGCCCATGGCCAGATCACAGACCTGACGGCCTTGATAAAAAAGTTCGAGGCGTTGACTCCCCGTAAAAGCGCCAATAACGGTGGCCTCGACATTCTCGGAGGCAAACACGTTCAAAAACTTCTGAATATTTTTGGGATTGACCGACAGCACCATCCGCTCTTGAGACTCCGAGATCCAAATTTCCATATAACTTAAGCCTTCATACTTCAAAGGCACCTTCTCAAGGTCAACACGCGCGCCCAACTCTTTGGCCATTTCCCCGACAGCGCTGGAGAGCCCGCCGGCTCCGCAGTCCGTGATTGCGGTATAAAGATTTAAATCCCGCGCCTGCAGGAGGACATCCAAGACTTTTTTTTCCTCAATAGGATCGCCTATCTGTACCGCCCCCGAAGAAATCACCTCCGATTGCTCGGTCAATTCTCCGGAAGAAAATGTCGCTCCATGAATTCCATCCCGCCCCGTTTTTCCTCCGGCAACAACGATTAAATCTCCTGGATGCACCTTCTTTCGGACTCTGTCCTTGGGAATCAGCCCGACATTCCCGCAATACACCAACGGATTGCCCACAAATTTCTTATCAAAAACGATCGCCCCATTGACCGTCGGAATTCCCATTTTATTGCCGTAATCCCGCACGCCGCTGACGACCCCTTTCATAATCCTCTTGGGGTGCAATGTCCCGGCCGGCAAATCCTTAAAAGGCAAATCCGGCGGGGCAAAACAAAAAACATCCGTACTGCAAATCGGTTTGGCCCCAAGCCCCGTCCCCAGGATATCACGGATCACACCGCCCAACCCTGTATTCGCGCCGCCATAAGGCTCGAGGGCCGAAGGATGATTGTGCGTCTCAACCTTAAAACAGACATGGCTGTCTTTATCGAATTTAATGACGCCCGCGTTATCATGGAAAACAGAAACACACCAGGACTTATTGATTTCTTGAGTGGCCTTGAAGATGGTGGATTTCAACAGATTGCGGATCACCTTCGTTTTCTTTTGACCGTTCTCTTGGTATTGATAACGGATATTACCGCGGAACGTCTTGTGATAACAATGCTCGCTCCAGGTTTGAGCAATGGTCTCCAATTCACAATCGGTCGGATTCCGTTTAAGCTTTCTAAAATATTTCTGGATCACCGTCATCTCGTCAAGATTGAGGTAAAGCTGTCCGTCCTTGCTTATTTTTTTTAATTGCCGGACACCGGCTTTGATTAAATCCACATAAATCAGGTTGAAGGATCGCTGCGCCGGTGAAGCGGCGAACGTCTTTTGAGGACAAGGCTCCTGGACCACGTGCTGAATCAGCTTGTTCAAGAGGACTTTGTTCGTGATGATATGCAGCTCTTTAGACGAGGCCGTCCCGCGCAGAACATATTTCTTGGCCGTCCGCACCGCATCGACCGGTTCAATCCCGAGGTCTCTTAATCCTTTGATCGTCGATCGTTCGACCGGATCCATGACTCCCGGATTATACGCGGTTTCAATGCTGAAGGCACTCTCCGTCGCTGAAAAGGGGGAAGAAGATCTTTCTTTTTTATCCCCGGCGTGGTCGTAGGCCGCGTAGGCATAATCCTGCGTGATGTGATCCGCCAGCAATTCCCTGCAGGCCGTTTGAACCTGTACTTCACTGATCCGTCCGTCAATGGTATACACCTGAATAACCTTGACTCCGGAAATCGTCCGAATACCCAAATCCAGGACCGATCTATGGATCCCCGCACCGAGGGCGTCAAAAATATTCTCTTTTAATTTTATTTCAATGCGCCAGAACATCGTATTATGTCATGTTATTGACCTACGCACAATTAGCGGAAGTCAGCAGGAAGGATGAAAAGATATGTCGTCGCGAGTCGGCGAGTTATCGCGTTGGTACATTTATAAAAAATGATCTACCCACGGCAGCTCATGTAACTCGTGAACTTACGAATACTTCGTCACTTGCTTGATGATCTTTTATTATTAGTTTTTAACTCGTGACGCGGCTCAAAACCTCTTTATAAGCCTCTTCGATATTTCCCAAATCATGCCGGAAACGATCCTTATCCAGTTTCTTTCCTGTCCCCGTCTCCCAAAGGCGGCACGTGTCCGGAGAAATCTCATCCGCCAGAATGATCTTTCCCTGATATCTTCCGAATTCCAGTTTAAAGTCGATGAGCTCCAGATTTAATCGGGAAAAAAAATTGCGCATCAAATCATTAATCTTAAACGTGCTTTCTTTTATAAACGCGATTTCTTTCTCCGTCGCGAAATTCAGGGCTCGAATATGATATTCATTGACCAAAGGATCATTCAACGCGTCATTTTTATAGCAAAACTCTAAAATAGGTGTTTCAAAGGCCCGACCTTCCGGGAGCCCCAATAACCGGCACAAAGAACCCGCCGCTTTATTGCGGATGATCACCTCCAGGGGAACAATTTCCACTTTCTTAATGAGCATTTCCCGGTCACTCAAGTGCTTGACAAAATGCGTTTCAACGCCCTGACTCTGAAGGAATTCAAAAATCTTTGTCGAAATTTTATTATTCATAATCCCTTTTTGCTCGATAACGCCTTTCTTCGCGGCATTAAAAGCGGTGGCGTCATCTTTAAAATACTGGATGACATACTCCGGCTGATCCGTCTCGAAAATGATCTTGGCTTTGCCTTCGTAAATCTGTTTTCTTTTTTCCATTATTTTAATCCCACTCTTTTAAAAATTTGATCCGTGTGCCGTGTATAATATTTGATATCAAAGCAACCATCAATTTCATTAGGTTTCAAATATTTCCTCACCAACCGATCGCGATAAAGAATATCTTTGAAATTAGATGTTTCCTGCCAGACCTGCATGGCGCAACGCTGGATGATTTCATAAGCGGCTTCCCGGGCGAGACCTTTTTTCATCAACTCTAATAAAACCCTCTGAGAATAAATCAATCCCTTTGTTTTAGTCAGGCTGGCTACCATATTTTTAGGATAAACCAACAGCCCGTCGATGATGGGGATCAATTTATGAAACATGTAATTAAGCGCGATGGTGCTGTCCGGCAGAATAATCCGTTCAGCGGCCGAATGGCTGATGTCCCGCTCATGCCACAGACAAATATTTTCAAAAGCCACCTGGGAGTTGGCCCGCAGAATACGGGACAACCCGGAAATGCGCTCACAGGCAATGGGATTGCGCTTGTGCGGCATGGCCGAGGACCCAATCTGTCCTTTAAAGAAAGGCTCTTCCACTTCCAGGACTTCAGTTTTCTGTAATAATCTGATTTCCGTGGCTATTTTATTAAGGGTGGAACCGATTAACGCCAGGGTTGTGACGAATTGACAATGGTGGTCTCTCTGGATAATTTGGGTGGCGATATTCACAGGTTTCAGTTCCAGTTTCTCGCACACAAATTCTTCAACGGAAGGATCAATATTGGCATAGGTACCGACAGCGCCTGATAATTTCCCATAACGCATCATCTCGCGCGCCTGCTCCATGCGTTCAAGGTTGCGTCTCATTTCGTCATACCATACAGCCAGTTTGAGCCCGAAAGTCATGGGTTCCGCGTGAACACCGTGCGTACGGGCAATGCAGGGTGTGTCCTTATATTTTTTCGCTTTCAATTTAAGAACCGCTAAAAATTTTATAATGTCGCCCAGCAGAATATCACTGGCCTCCACGCACTGTACGGAAAGCGAGGTGTCCAGCAAGTCCGAGGAGGTCAGCCCCATGTGCAGATATCTGGCTTCCGGGCCGATATAATGTCCGACATTATTAATAAAAGCGACAATGTCATGTTTGGTCTTTTCTTCCAGTTTCTTGACTTCATCAATATCGAATTTGGCGTTCTTTTTAATCTTTTCCAAAGACTTTTTCGGAATCAAGCCCAGTTTGCACATAGCTTCACAAGCAAGGACTTCGATTTTAAGCATGATCTCCATCTTATGCTTTTCTGACCAGATATTGCCCATTTTGGATAAAGTATAACGTTCAATCATACTGGCAACTCCTTTTCTCTAATTAATGGAGGGAATAGTCACTGGGATAAACCCGCTATTTTTTAACAAAACCAAATATTACTTTAAGGCGTGTTACCTCGTGAAAATACTGAAGTTAAACGCACCTAATATACCAAAGAATTTTTTTTTGGTCAAACAAAATAATAAAAAAACGGCGATTTTCTTATCATGTTTATTATTATAAATATAATAATCCTATATAGTTAGGATCTTAATGATGATTTCTTAGAAAAGAAATTATGGATTTATCCGTTGCTTAAAATACTGAATATTCGCTTGCATGGACTCATCCACAATTTTGGGAGTGACTTCAAGGAATTTTTGCCCGATCGGACTCTGATAAAACCGGATCAACTCTTCTAATTCTTTTTCATCATAATATTTATCATAAATGGGGATCAGGGTTTCCAGGATTTCATTGGCCTTGAATAATTCTTCCAACTGCGCCTTACTTTCCAGCGGGGTCTTGGCAACGATCTGGTCAATATTTATCTCCAGACTACGCCGTGTCCCGTTCGCCTCTATTAGAGAAAGGATCAATTTTGCCTTTTTGGTGGAAATGTTGTCAAATTGATAGACATCAACTTCTTCCGTGCCGGTTTCAACAGCCATAACCTCCGGATCCGCTTCAATATGATCAATCTGGTCATCATAATATTTCCGCGGGAAATTCCCTTCAAGAACGATGACGTAATAATCGGTTTTTTGTTCTATTTTTCCATTGATAACACGCCCGTCTTTTAAATAAATGGTCTCCGCGGCGCTAACACGCGCAAAGAACAAAATCAAAATACATGGAAAAACCCATCTCATTCTCATCAACGTCTCCTCGATTTATTTTTCTTAAAACAAAACATGAAGGCATTGTATTGGATTTTTTCTAAAGGGTCAACAAAATTGGACGAAACGGGGGGAGTACACAACTTCAACTTCAATTTATGTATTGAACGCGTATTCTCTGTATGCTAGTATACCCGCCCTATGGTCGATCATATCCGAAGACAAATTGAGTTGAGCCTTGAACAATTCATGGAAAAGGTCAAAGAGGACTACAAACTCCACCTGGTAAGTCCTGTTTTGTTTGAAAGTATCAAAGAGTTCTCCCTGCGCAAAGGGAAACGCATTAGGCCACTGCTTCTCATCCTGAGTTACAAAGGTTACAGCCCCAAACAAAAAAGAATCCCGCCTTCTCTTTATAATGCCTCGATCTGTATTGAATTACTCCATAATTTTATGCTTATCCATGATGATATTATTGACCGTTCCAACCTCCGGCGGGGGAAACCCACCCTGCATAAACTTCTCGGCCGAATCGTCAAAACCAAGGATCAGGACAAATTAGGATATGATTTAGGCATTATCGCCGGCGACATTGTCTACGCGCTGGCCATCGACGCCTTTCTTTCGATCAAAGAGTCGGCCCACCGCAGAGAAATCGCCTTAAAATATTTTATCCAGACCGCCGCCTTTACAGCGATGGGAGAATTTATTGACACCCTGCACGGCGTCGAAAAATTGAACAAAGTTACGGAGAAAGATGTCTTTCTCAATTACACCCTCAAGACCGCACGTTATACTTTTGAATGCCCGATGGTTGTCGGCGCCATCCTGGCCGGAGCCGGCAAGACCGATATCAAGAAGCTCTCCCAACTCGGCATCCTGATCGGACAAGCCTTTCAAATTCAGGACGATATTATCGGCGTTTTTGACTCCCAAAAAAATATCGGGAAATCCATCCTCAGCGATATCGCCGAATCCAAGAAAACGCTTCTGGTCTGTCACGCCTACAGTCAACTCCGAGGGAACGAAAAAAAACAATTCGTTCATTGCTTTGATAAACCCAAAAAGACCTACCAAGACCTTAAAGCCATCCGAAAAATTTTCATGCAAACAGGGAGCCTTCAATATAGTTTTAAAGAAGTCGAATCGCGGATCCGGCAAACCTTGATCATCTTAAAAACCCTCACCATGAACGGCGCGTCTAAGAAAATCATCGAAGAAGCCCTGCTCCAGCTTTTTAAACACAGCATCCTGATCGCCGAGCAATACGGCATCGACCTAAGGATCAACGACCGCGCAGCCTCCTTTAAATCCTGATTCAAAATATTTAGAAATCCAACCCCTCAAATCAACCGGGCGCAGAGTTCATCGAGGAGCAGCCTTCCCTGTTGCGTGGTCTTGAGGACGGCCCCGTCCCAAACAAGCAATCCTTCCTGAACAAATGCGTTCACACGCCGGCGGCGTTCACCGTCGAGCGACCAATGAAACCGTTGTTCCAACTTATTCAGATCAACACCCGCGTTCATCCTTAAACCAAACAGCAGTGTTTCAATCATCCTTTGTTCGCCCGTCAATAATTCAAAGCTCTCAACCGCGGATCCCTTCTCCTGGATGTGCGCCATGTACTTATTAAGGCGGGGTACGTTCCAAAATCTTTTTCCGTGGATATGCGAATGCGCGCCCACCCCCAGTCCGATATATTCTCCCCCCGTCCAATAATTTCTATTGTGCTGCGACATCTTCCCGGGTTTTGAAAAATTGCTGATCTCGTATTGAGCGAACCCTTTTTCTTCGAGTGTCTTCATAACCAACAAACACTGATCCGTTTGAATCGGATCATCCGGCAAAGAAATCTTTTTAGCGTAGAATCGGCTGTTTTCTTCGACGCTGAGCGAATAGACGGAGATGTGTTCACTGTTGAAACGCGTTATCTCTTCCAGGTCTTTTCTCAATTCATCCGACGTTTGATCCGCGAAGCCAAACATCATGTCCACGTTTATATTTTTAAACCCGGCCTCGCGCGTGCCATCAAAAGCCTCAAGCGCCTTTTGACGATTGTGATTTCTGCCCAGATATGTTAAATATTTTTCATTCAGTGTTTGTACGCCTAAACTGATCCTGTTGACGCCCATTTCTTTCAACCATCGGGCTTTCCGGGCATTCATCCCTTCGGGATTCGCCTCCATAGTCCATTCTATTCCGTCGGAAAAATGAAAATTTTCTCTAATCATAACAAAAAGCTTTTCCATCTGGACGCGCTCCAGCAAGGTGGGGGTGCCGCCGCCGATATAAATCGTTTCGATCGTCGCGCCTTTATATTGGCGCGCTTCTTTGGTTAACGCGTCTATGTAAGAATTGAAGAGGGGACGCTGTCCGATGGAAACAATAAACGAACAATAAAAACATTTCCGGTCACAAAACGGCACATGTATGTAAAGAGATCTCATAGCGCACGCAATCCAAAATTTTTTTTCATTTTCTTAAAAGAAAAACACAACTCCCCATGACGTTTTTATTCCGCCAAAATATCCCTGCATTCTCGTCGAGAATGAATTCATAAAAGATTTTCTAAAATTATTTTCTTAAAAAATTTGTTAAAAAAAAACAAAATATTTTTTGCATAAAAAATATCGTGTGTTAGTATACATTTATAAATCAGCCAAAAGTCTTTTAACCAAAAGGAGGGTAACATATGGCCGCAGTAAAGAAAGCAACAAAGAAAAAAGCAGCGAAGAAAACAGCCAAGAAGAAGTAAATTTAGCAGTCAACACGAATAAAAAACCCTCTGAAGAAATTCAGAGGGTTTTTTATTGGGTGAGGATATTTACTTCGACGATTTCTTCACGATCTTTTTCTGAATGGATACGACCACGGGCTTCGATTCTTTCTTTCTTTTTTTCCCCATCATTCTCTCAAACTTCTCAGGCATGTTATATTTCATCCAATCTTTCGCGTGAAGCCGCAACCATTCATCCGTGGCCCGCTCCCAGCCAATGCTATATCCCGCCTTTTGACTTTCGATCCAAAGATGTTTATTAATTTCCTCAATAACGCGTTTATCCTTTAACAACTCTCTTAAATCCGCGATCTTCATTCCCCCCCCTTTTTTGAAACAGTTACCATTATTCTAACTCCCCATAAATATCAAACTTCCATCTGCCGGAAATTATAACCCATTTTCTTGAAAATCAAAGGACAATTTTCCCCCATTTCCCGCTTGGTCTAAAATCACCGTCGATACGTCAACTTTGAAACCAACACACCGACTTCGTACAATACCATTAAGGGAACGGCCATGATCAACTGACTGACGCAATCAGGGGGCGTTAAGATGGCGCTCACGATCAAGATAATCACAATCGCGTGCCTCCGTTTTTGCACCAAAAAGGCCGGCGTGGCAATGCCGATCTTTGTCAGAAACATGAGAATCAACGGAAGTTCGAACACAACACCAAAGGAAAGGATAAAGGATCCCACAAAAGAAATGTAACTCTTCACGGTAATCATCGGGACCATCAACTCCGATGAAAAACTTAGGAGGAAATTCATCGACATGGGAACCGCCACAAAATAGGCGAAGAGTCCACCCAGAAAGAAAAGCCCCAAAGACGCCGGGCCAAAGATCAAAATAGTGCGGGCCTCTTTTTCTTGTAAACCGGCGGCCACAAAGCGCCAGATCTGATAAAGAACAACAGGCAGGGCCAGCAAGAAACCCCCGAATATCGTTAAGGTCAGCCGGGCCATAAACGCGTCGGCCGGTGACGTAAAGACCAATTTCCCGACGGGTTTTATAACCCATGCGAGCGTCCGATCAATAAACACGTAGAAAAAACATGCCGCGATAATGACGGCACCGAGCGATTTGATCAGCCGGACTCTTAATTCATCCAAGTGCTCGAAGAACGAAAGATCGTCAGCTTTTTTTCTCATGATCCTTATCTTCTAAAGCGTCCTTCACTTCATTGTTAATCTCTTTCCCCACCTTCTTGAATTCACGAATAGCCTTGCCCAGGGAACTTCCGATTTCAGGAAGTCTTTTGGCGCCAAACAGGACTATAATAACAAGTCCAATGACGATAATTTCCGGCATTCCTATTTGTCCCATCGTGCGATCCTCCGATTGGTCATGAGCCGTAACGCTCAATGACGACTTTTCTTTTTATGGAAAAAACTTTCGCGTCAGGCGGCGGTCTGCTGGGACGCGACCCGCGACGCTCGCTCAACGCCCACACGCTGTATGCCCTTCTTGTTAAATGGCGGATGAAGCAAAACGACAAAAACGGATTGTGTTCTCAACAAGGATTATTCCGCGACCACGCGATAGTAATTGTTCTGAAGGAGTTCCAAGGATTGGGGAATCGGATGGACAAAGGATACGACATCAAGCGCCAAGTCTACAGCGACCTGGCCTATTTCTTTATCGCCATCATACAAAGTGAGCTGTTTCCCGGGAAGCAATCCGTTCATCGCCCCCAGCGTAATGATAAGCTTGGATGATTTTCGATCAACCCACAGGAGCCCTTCCTGCCGGCGGGTCTCCTCCGGGCCATAGACATCCTCAGCCTCCTCGGCCAATGTCTTTAAACTGATCACCGGTTCTTTGTCCTCCTCTTTAAGAGGCGCGCCAACAGGCGCCTCCCCTTTAGGCGTCTCCGCCTTTGAGATTCCTGTCGGAGGCATTGTCACCGTCGGGAGTCCCTCTGTCTTTGTTTTTTGAATATCTTTGACACGCCGTCTGATCTGGGCCTCAGAGGCCTTTAACTTCTTCAAAGTGGCTTGTTCTTTGGCGACCAATCCAGGCTTAACTTCTAAGGAATAAAACGCGGCCAGGAGGCTGATTCCCGAAAGAATGATCAAGATGACACCTAAGGCGATCTTTTTGATGTTGATATGCCCCATACTACGTCCTCAAAGAATTGATTTTGATTAAGATTACCTGGCAAATACCGCTCGCCACAACCGGGCTCTTTCTCAACGCGCTGAATGTTAACTTGTTTTTTATGATGGTTTATTTCTAACACAGCGATTTATCTTTGTCAACGCATTCGGGTTAAAATTCTCCCTCTCTCCGTCAACAAATGCACGACGGACCGTACTCTATCTCCCCAACAGGGCGAACATCTTGTTTTTGTACGCCTCCACCCCTGGCTGATCAAAAGGATTGACGCCCAACAGATACCCTTTAATCGCCACGGCTTTCTCAAAGAAGTAGTACAACTGCCCCAGCGTCCGGGCGTCGAACCGCGGGATGGTGATGGTCATATTAGGGACACCGCCTTCAAAATGCGCCATGGCTGTCGCTTTATAAGCTTGTTTATTGACATAATCCAGGTCTTTTCCAGCCACACAATTAAATGCGTCCACATTATCCTCATCATAAGGAATAATACACTCATGCCCTGAGTCCTCTGCGATCAGAAAGGTCTCGAAAATATTTCTCTGGCCTTCCTGGATCAATTGGCCCATCGAATGAAGGTCTGTGGTGAAACTCAACGACGTCGGGAATACCCCCTTGCCGTCCTTGCCTTCACTCTCCCCAAAAAGTTGTTTCCACCATTCCTCAACCAACGACATCCGCTGATAAAACGTCGATAACACCTCAATGGTCTTTCCCTGCGTATACAAGAGATAACGCGCCGCCGCATATTGATAAGCGATGTTTTTACTTAAGTCCATCATGGAACACTGGTCCTGGGCCTTACGCGCCCCTTGAATAAGCCCCTTAACATCAATCCCGGCGATGGCTAACGGGACCAGACCGGCCGGCGTCAAAACAGAGAATCTCCCGCCGACATCATCATTGATCGGAAAAGTCCTGTAGCCCTCTTTATTGGCGATCGACCGCAAAGCGCCTTTTTTCGGGTCGGTAATACAGATAATCCTTTTTTTCAGCTCCTCGGGCATATACTTTTCTTTCATAAACTGCTTGATGATGCGAAAGGCCAGCGCGGGTTCCGTCGTCGTCCCGGATTTGGAAATCACCACCACCGTCAGCCGTTTATCTTTTAACGTATTTAAGAGATGGTATAAATACCCTGAGCTCAAATTATGCCCGGCAAAATAAACGGGCAGTTTCTGGTCGGAAATCAAGAATTCCAGCGAGGCGTGAATCCCCACATACGAGCCGCCGATCCCGATGCTCAACAGACAATCCGCGTGATCCCGGATCTCTTGACCAAAAGCCGTCAGCTCGTCTAAGACGGCATCTTCCATTTTACGGGGGAGGTCCAGCCAACCGGTAAATTCCGCCCCTTTCCCTGTCCGGTTCTCCAAATCACGGTGCGCCTTTTCAATGGCCGGCATCAGATTCTTATAATCGTTCTGCGTGATAAATCCCTTAAGATATTCTCTGTCCAGTTTGATATCCATCTCTGTCTCTTCCTTTCTCTAATATGCAGTCCTATACTGCAAAGCCCTTCCTCAAATCGGTTTGTCAATCACCGCCCCGCCTAAGACGGTATCCCCTTGATAAAAAACAGCGGATTGGCCGGGGGTGACCGACTTTTGCGGTTCTTGGAACTCAACGCGCAGTTGATCTTCTTGAAGAAAAGTTACCGCGGCCCTCACCTCCGGGGCATTATAACGGATCCGCGCCTCCAGCTCTTGGATGCCGCGGATGTCCCGCGTGCTGAGGGCGTTAAACCGACCGGCAGTAAATCCTTTGGCCAACAGCCTGGAGGCATCTCCCACATAGACACGCCTGGTCTCTTTTTCTATCCGAAAAACATACACCGGCCTCCCCAAGGCGATCCCCAGTTTATCCCTCTGACCGATCGTGTAATGGGCAATCCCTTTATGTTCCCCTACAATCTTCCCTTCGTCGTCGACAAACGGCCCCGGCACAAAGGCCTCCGGCCCGAGGCGGTCTTCCATAAATTTTTTGTAACCCGTATCCGGGACAAAACAGATGTCCTGACTTTCCGGCTTGGCCGCGGTGTTGAGCTGATATTTTTGAGCCAGGGCCCGTACCTGATCTTTAGTCATCTCTCCTAAGGGAAACAACAGCGAAGATAAGGCCTCCCGGGGAATGCCATAAAGAAAATAAGACTGATCTTTGTTGCGGTCAACGGCTTTCTTAAGTTCGTAATACTGCCGCCGGGAATTGTATTCAAGACGCGCGTAATGTCCCGTGGCTAAATAGTCCGCGCCTAAATTCTTTACCTTTTGATATAACGTCCCGAATTTCAGGAACTGATTACAGCGCACGCAGGGATTCGGCGTCCGTCCGTCCAGATATTCACGCACGAAATCTTCGATAATCCATTCCTCCATCTCGCGGGCGAAATCCAGGACATAATGCGGGATATCCAGAATTTGAGCCGAACGCTTGGCGTCCTGGATGCCGTCCACCCCACAGCACGACGGCCTCCGGCTCAAGGGATGAGAGATACTGAAACACATCGTCACACCGACGACTTCATAGCCCTGCTCTTTGAGAAGAGCCGCCGCCACCGAAGAATCCACGCCCCCGCTCATCGCCACGAATACTTTCTTGCTCTTCATCAATAAACCCATGATTATTTTTTACTTTTTACTTTGTCCTTCTTACTTGTTAATCTATGCTCCCGCCGTCACCTTTTCAATGGCCCCGTACGTCGCTTCCAATAACATCTCCAACTCCGCGCGTGAAATCGCCAGAGGCGGCATGAGGACAATCACATTCCCCAGAGGCCTTAAGATCACGCCCCGCATGCGGACGTCCTGACACACGCGCACCCCGATACGTTCCTCCCAGAGATACGGTTCTTTTGAAGCGCGGTCCCGGACAAGCTCGATGCCGACCATCAACCCTTTCTGACGGACGTCTCCGACATGCGTTAATTGATAAAACGCCGGGAGCCGCTCACGTAAAAAATGGATCTTGGGGGCCAGGTCCTCCAGGGTCCTTTCCCGTTCAAAGACCTCCAAATTCGCCAGGGCCGCGGCGCACCCCAGGGGATTTCCCGTGTAGGTATGCCCGTGAAAAAACGTCTTTTGCTCTTTATAATCAAACAAAAACCCTTGAAAAATTTTCTCCGTCGTCAATGTCGCGGCCAAGGGAAGATACCCGCCGGTGATTCCCTTGGCCAAACACAAAATATCCGGGCGAACGCCTTCGTGTTCGCACGCGAACATCTTGCCGGTCCGCCCGAAACCGGTGGCCACTTCATCCGCGATCAAAAGAACGTCATACCGCCGGCAAAGTTCCGCCATCTTTCCTAAAACGCCCTCTGGCCAGACAATCATCCCGGCCGCGCCCTGGACAAGCGGCTCAACCACCAGAGCCGAGACCGTCGCGTGATTTTTCTTAAGAAACCGTTCAAACTTCTCCACGTGTTCCCAGGCATAGTCCGGATATTTTTTTCCCCTCGGGGCGCGGTAACAGTCCGGAAAGGGCACGGTCACGGTTTTAAAAATCAGTTTGCGGTAGACATGATGAAAGAGATCAATACCGCCGACGCTGACACTGCCCAGGGTGTCTCCGTGATACGCGTTGGCCAGATGGGCGATCCTTGTCTTCTTGGTTTTCCCAAGATTCTGCCAATACTGATACGCCATCTTCAGCGCCACCTCCACCGAACTCGATCCATTATCCGAGTAAAAAACCCGGCTCAACCCCTTGGGCGCGACGGCAATCAATTTCTTGGCCAGTTCTATCGCCGGGACGTTGGATAACCCGAGCATGGTGGAATGGCTTAACTTATCGATTTGTTCCTTCAGAGCGCGGTCGATCAAGGCCTGGCGGTGGCCATGGACGTTCACCCAGAGGCTGGAAACACCGTCCAGATAACGCCGCCCCTCGGTATCGATCAGATAACACCCCTGCGCCCGGTCGATAATGAGCGGATCGCCGGCGAGCCAATCCCGCATCTGCGTGAAAGGATGCCAGAGGTATTTTTTATCCCAGGAACAAAGCCTGCGGGTGCGGGTCCGAGACGTGTCTCTCGTGTTCTTTAAGACAGTTCCGATAGTTGTCGGAGCTAAAAGTTTTCCGATACGGACCTGCGGTTGGCATTGTTGGACAATCTCCTCGGGATGAAACTTTTTCAAGAAAGGGATCGTTCCCAGGACAGGGACATGGCCGCACGTTTGAATCACCCCGGGATTGGTTTGTTCCGCCACGCCGTCATTTTCGTCGCGCGTCCGATTAAAAATAACGCCCCGGACATTCAGTCCCAGGCTCCGGGCCTGATGAATCGTCAGGAGCGTGTGATTAATGGTCCCCAGCCCCAATCGCGCGACAATCACCACGTCCATATTCAAGTCCCGGATCAAGTCCGCGATAAAATAATTTCTTTTCAAAGGCACCATCAGACCGCCGGCGCCTTCGGCCAGCAGCATCTCATATTTTTGATCCAACCGCGCGTAGGTCCTAAAAATCTCCTCAAGGCGCAGCCGCGATCCTTGACGCGCAAAGGCCACATGAGGCGACAACGGTTCTTCGGCAAAACACGGATTGATGTCCCTCAGGTCATCGTCCAGCTCAAGACCCTTTTTCAAGAAATCCGCGTCGTGGCCGCCGCATTGAACAGGTTTCATCACTCCGACCTTTATTCCCCTGTCCCGCAGTAAAAGAGCAAGGACCAGCGTCGCCATCGTCTTGCCGACACCCGTGTCGGTCCCTGTGATAAATATATTCTTGCCCATGATAAAAATTCCCCTTGAACCTTCAACCTTTCCTCGCGCTCACGCCAATGACCTCAAAGCTGACGCTCACGCCCCTTTCCTCCCTGTAATGCGCCTGATAATAGTCATTCGCCGCGGCGAGATATTCCTTACTCATAAACATTTCCCGTCCCAGGGTGTTCGCCCCGATCGCTTTGAGCCAGCGCAACAAGGCAAACATATCCGTAAACGGAATGTTCCTGCGCGTACAGCTTAACACCGCGTCGGCAAATCCGCTCCTTTGGACAGCCTCAGCCACCTGAGGATAACCGGCCAATCTTCGCCGTGTCGGCAATCCGCCCTCTTGGGCGTGTTCGAGGGAAAGAAATAATTCTTTCAACGTCTCGCGTCCGAACAGCGTCACACAAAAACTCCCCCGCGGTTTCAACAGAGCGTAACATCGCCTCAAAGACGATTCTAAATCTTCCACCCACTGATACGCCAGGTTGGAAACAATCAGGTCAAAGACATCCGTCTTAAACGGCAGGGCCGCGGCGTCCGCCTGCAAGAACCGCGCTCCTGAGTTCTGTCCCTTGGCCATCGCGATCATGCCTTCGGATAAATCAAGTCCAATGACCCGGGCCCCTGGAAAATTCCGGAGCAGTTCGCGCGTCAGCCAGCCCGTTCCCATGCCGATATCGAGAATCCGTCCGCCGGGCGCCACGGTGGGGAGATGGGCCATCAATTCCCGGCCGATGTCCCTGTGCAGACCGGAAAACTGATCATACCGCCGGGCGGCCCTGGAAAAATTCTTTCTCACCTTGTTCACGCGCGATTCGAGGAGCACACTCATAACGTCGATTCCTTAAGAAAATCTTCCAAGACCTTATTAAATTCCTGGGGTTGACTCAAAAAAGGGAAATGCCCGCATTTTTCAAAAAAGTCAAACCGGGCGCCCGGCGACAGTTCTCTTAAGAACTCGACGGTCTTGGAATTGCAAATTTCGTCTTCACGGCCGTTGATAAACTGCACCGGGACCTCGATCCTGCGCAAGACCTCTCTCAAATCCTCCTCCTCTAAAATATCCAGGTAGTCCACCAGCGCTTGCCGGATCGGGGCGACCTCCTTGCTCCGGAAAATCTGGATCCACTTGTACCGGCGCGTCTGGCGCTCCTCTTTGGTAAAAAGCGAACGGAAAAACACATTGACGATGGAGGGATAATCCGAATTCAACTGTCCGCCCAGTTTTCGAATCTTCGCCACATCCAGGCCGTGCGGATAATCGTCGGAACGGGAAAACTTGGGCATGGATCCCACCAGGACAAGACGCGCGATGATCTCGGGGAACATCTCATAAAGCTTCAAGGCCACCAGTCCGCCCAACGAACTACCGATAACCGTCACGTCCTTAAATTCCACCCGCTCAAGAATACGGTATAAATCTTCTCCCATCACATCGAGGGAAACCTTCTCCCAACTGCTCTTGCCGTGACCCGGGAGATCAATGGTCATGACCCGGTAATAGCGCGAGAAAAATTTCGACTGTTGACGCCAGATCCGTTTGTCCACCCCCCATCCGTGGATAAACAACAGCGGCGCATCTTGCCCTTCAATATCGTAGTGCCAATGAATCCCGCTTTTTCCTGTCATGTGTGGCATAAAATTTTTCCTTTATACGTTGAACGACTACCGGACACCGAGCTCGCGCCCGATCTTTTCCATCTTCCCCAGCAGCTCATCGATATCCTCTTGGGTATGCGTTGCCATGACGGTCAAACGCAGCCGCGCGGTCCCCTGAGGCACCGTCGGAGGACGGATGGCGCTGATCCAAATTCCCTCTTGCAGCAAACGCCTTGAGAACGCGACGGCCAATCCGGATTCCTTGAGGAGCACAGGGATAATCGGCGTCTGGGATTGCATCGTGTCAAAACCCCTGTCCCGCAAACCGCTTTGGAGGTACCGGGTATTTTCCCACAATTGCTCCCGGCGCCGGGGATCCTCTTCCATAATCGCGATCGCCCTCTGGGCGGACGCGGCCACGGAAGGCGGCAACGCGGTCGTATAAATAAAACTCCTGGCCTTTTGAATCAGAAAGGAAATCAGCGCCTGCGACCCGCAGACATACCCGCCCAAACAGCCCGCCGCCTTGGACAATGTCCCCATCTGAATATCTATCTTTGTCTCGACGCCAAAGTGTTCCGCCAAACCTTTTCCCGTTTTGCCCATGACCCCTAAGGCGTGAGCCTCATCGATCATCACCCAACACGCGTACTTTCGCGCCAGACGGACGATCTCAGGCAGCGGGGCCAAATCCCCGTCCATGCTGAAAACACTGTCCGTAATAATCGCCCGTTTCTTCCCTCCGCCCGATTGGAGCAACCTCTCCAGGGCCTCCATATCGCCGTGGGCGTACCGCTTAAATGGAACACGACTTAACAGAATGCCGTCGATAATGGAGGCGTGATTCAGCCGGTCGCAAAACACCCTATCCTCCGGGCCGAATAAGCTCGAAATAATCCCGACGTTGGCCGTATAGCCGCTGGAAAACAGCAGACACCTTTGAGCGCCTTTAAAGCGGGCGATTTCTTCCTCGAGGCGCTGATGCGCCCGCGTATGACCGCAGACAAGCCTTGAAGCGCCGGCGCCGACGCCCTCCCGGTGAATACTCGCCACCGCCGCCTCTTTGAGCCGGGGATCATCCGCGAGGCCCAGATAATTGTTGGAACAAAAATTCAACACCGTCCGGCCGTTCACGCGGGTCCTCGCCCCCTGCGGTCCGTCGACAAGTTGAAGCTCCCGCTCAAGCCCCTTTTCCCTGATCTCTCGTAACGCCTCTTGAAGAAAAACATCCATCATTTCAAAACCCCTTTAACTCCCCGCAACCCGCAACTCGCAAACTCGTAACTCACGAACTTTCTTTTTAAACCTGCACCACATCCCCGCTCATCCGTTTAACCATCAACCCCGTATCACGACGGATCAGCAAGCCGCCGTGTTCGTCCAGATCAACGGCCACGCCTTCGACTTCGCCGCTTTGATCCACAATACGGACGCGTCTTCCCAGGGTTGAGGAAAGCTCCTTCCAGCGACGGATGACCGGCGGAAAACCTTTTTCATTCAGTTCGATATACCATTGATCCAGGCGGCGTAAAATCTCCTGGAGAAGCACAACGCGCGAAACCGCCTTCTGGGTCTCGTGTTTCAAGGACGTGGCGTTCGCCGGCAGTTGATTCAGCGGCGTGTTCACGTTCAGACCGATACCGATCACCACAAACCGGACCCTGTCCATCTCCGCGTGGAGTTCCGTTAGAATTCCGGCCAGTTTATTATTGTTCACGAGCAGGTCATTGGGCCATTTGATGGTGGCGCTGACGCCGGAAACCTGCTTCACCGCCTCACAAACAGCCACGGCGCTCAGCAATGTCAGCTTGGCCACATCCGACGGAGAAAAGCGCGGCCTTAAGATAATCGACATAAAAATACCCTTCGCCCGCTGAGAATTCCAACTGCGCCCCATCCGTCCCCGGCCTTTGGACTGACTCTCGGCACAAATCAAGGTTCCCTCTTTGGCCCCCTGGGCCCCCAGATGAAACGCGACGTCCATCGTGGAGGTGACCGTATCATAATAGACGACCTCCCGTCCCATGATCCTGGTACCTAAACCGCACTGGATTTCGCGGGGGAGCAATTTGTCGGGCACGGCTTCCAGACGGTATCCCAAATGAGGGACCGCGACAATCTCATACCCTTCCTTGCGCAACTCCTGCATATTCTTCCAGATCGCGGCGCGACTGATCTTCAACGGGCGGCTAATCTCCTCGCCGGAAATATACCCCTGAGCCTTTTTAAGAACATCGATAATTTGATCCTGCATTATTGCCCTCCACAGAACTCATGGAACACGCCCTTATCCTTCATCCCTTATCCTTTAACCTTTATCCTTCGCCCTTCATCCTTCCTCTTTTATCCCCCTAAATCCTCAACCCCCGGACAATCCCCGGGAGTTGTTCCAGGAGATACGCGATCTGCGCCTCCGTGGTCCAGCGGCCGATCGTCAAACGCAGAGATCCGTAAATAAAATCTTCAGCTAACCCCATGGCCTTCAAAACATGGGAGGGTTCCATCGCCCCGGAGGAACACGCCGATCCCATGGAAGCCGCCACCCCGGCCATATCCAGGCCCATCAACAAAGATTCCGTTTCCAATCCTTGAAAAGAAAAATGGGCGTTGTTGGGCAGCCGGTCTCGGAGGTGACCATTGACCTTGACACCTTGAATCCTTTGAGGGATTTCAACGAGCAATCTATCGCGCAGTCGGGTCTGCTCTTGGGCCTCTGTCGTCATCCGCTGGACGCACAGTTCCAGGGCTTTGGCCATCCCGACGGCGCCGGCCACATTCTGGGTGGAACCGCGACGTCCCCTCTCCTGATCTCCGCCTAGGAGAAATCGCGCAACCTTCGTCCCCTTCCTGATATAAAGAGCGCCGATGCCTTTAGGCCCGTAAAATTTATGCGCGGATAAAGACAGCAAATCCGCCGCCAACGCGCGGACATTCACCGGGACATGCCCCACGGTCTGAACCGCGTCCACCAGAAAAGGAATTTTATGTTCTTGGGCTATCGCGCCGATGACAGCCACAGGCTGGATCGTTCCCACCTCATTGCTGGCGTGCATCACACACATCAGAGTCGTGGGCTCACGGACGGCCTTCTTGACATCATCCGGCGACACTTGACCCGTTGCATCGACCTTCAGAGACGTCACGCGATACCCGGCCTTCTCTAAATATTTTACCGGTTCGAGCACCGCGTGATGCTCGATCGAGGCGACAAGGATGTGCTTGGATCCCTCCGGGTTCGCGCGGGCCACGCCCAAAATCGCGTGGTTGTTCGCCTCCGTGGCCCCTGAACAAAAGACAATCTCCTCAGGCGCGGCGCCGATCAATCCGGCAAGAGTTTCTCGCGCCTCCTCCAGGGCTTTTTGCGCCTCCCGGCCAAAGGCGTGAGGGCTCGCGGCGTTGCCGAACTTCTCAAAAAAATACGGCATCATCGCCTGGACCACCTCCGGATCCACCGGAGTCGTTGAGGCGTAATCAAAATATATTTTTTCCATATTCTTCTTTAGCTGATTTCATAATAGGAAGTAAAATCGTCAAAACGACCCTCATATTATCTTCTTCGCCCTTAACTGTCAACTTGATTCAAGAATTACGTTTACATTCCACCGCCGGAGCGCGGTTCTGAGCTAAAAGTCCTGCATTCCCCGCGGTCCGCGCGACGGGCGCCGAAACGCGCAATGTGTCCATTGACAAAAAACACCTCCGATGTTATAGTGACACCGTTTTTGACCGGTAATATTTCAAACCACTTGGGGCTGTAGCTCAGCTGGGAGAGTGCTTGCATGGCATGCAAGAGGTCGAGGGTTCGATCCCCTCCAGCTCCACTTTCATCTCTACTATAAAACTTCTTACCGCTGGAGTGGCGGAACTGGCATACGCGCTGGTCTCAAAAACCAGTGTTCGAAAGGGCATGTGGGTTCAACTCCCACCTCCAGCATTTATTATCTCCCGCACAATATCCCCTCCTACTACTGCACTGTCAGATAAATTTTTTGCTAACTTCAAGAAAAAGTGCAGTGTTGTACTGTGTTCCATGATATAAAAATTTAGCTGACACAGTACGGCTGACTTCCGAAAAAGTAATGGAACACAAGCGAACACAAGGAAATCCCTATTTGACGGCAGATGAAAGATAGGATACACTTGCACCGGAGTCCCAAAGAACACGACGAATCCATCTCTATGAAAAATCTTTTAAAAAAATTAACGATTGCCTCCTGCCTCCTCGTATTGGCCGTTCCCCTTTACGCCGATTCCGCTAAAGTGATCAACCTCAAAGACGGGACCGTGCTCAAAGGGCAAGTTCTTGAATTTAAAGAAGGCGTTTACACATTGGAAACGTCTGTCGCGGGACAATTGCAGGTTTCCGATGAGGACATCCTCAGTATTCTCTCCGCCGAAGCCGGGGCCGCGGATCCGTCGGATCCTGCCTCCTCCAACGGGCCGGGACTTCCTCAAGACAATACTCAAATCAAGGAACAGGTCCAGCAGCTTCAGGGAAGCGTCATGTCCGACCCCGCTCTCATGACGGACATCCAGGGCATGCTGAATAATGAAGAACTCCAGGCCATCTTCTCCGACCCCCAATTCGTCAATGACGTCCTCAGTTATGATCCGCAGAAAATAAATCAGAATGAGAAGACCCAGGAATTACTGCAGAATCCTCAAATGCAGGCGATTATGGAAAAAATCCAGCAGAAAATGCCGCCGCAAAAATAATTCAGTTCCCAACTCTCGTCAATACCGGCCCTGCCGTTCCCTCTTGTCCCGTCTCATCGCGAACCACAACCGGATTGTTTCAAAGGCAACGCGCGGGCCGTGCTTAAGCACGCGGAAACTCCCTTTCCCCTCATCCGTGGAGACCGCCGCGATCTCCTTAATGGTTAATCCTTCCCGGGCCGCCTTCACGTAAAGTTCCGCGTGAATGTCAAATCCCTTCGCCCGTAAAGAAAGTTGATCCAGGGCCCGCTTTTGTATCGCGACCGTCCCCGACCCGATATCGACAACCCTGATGTCCCAAAGAAATTTACAAAACCCATAATACAACCGGCTGGCCGCCTTGCGGCTCCATGTCACGCGATTCTTCTCCCCACGATACCTTGAGGCCGTGACAATATCCGACGACGTCACCTCCGCTAACAACCCCGGAATGATCTTCGCGCCGAAGGGAAGATCCACGTCACAATAAATCACAATTTCTCCCCGGGCGTCACGGAACAGCTCCCGGAGCGTAGCTCCTAACCCCTGATTGGCGGGATTAAAAAAGCACCTCACCCGCGGATCCATTCCCGGAAGGGATTTCAAGACTTCCACGCTGCCGTCCGTGCTTTTGTCGTCACGTAAAAGAATTTCATACGGCAGGGACAAAGGGGCCAGAGTCTCGATCAGCGACCTGACGGAAGAAATAATAATTTTTTCCGCGTTATAGACGGGAATAACAAGGGAAAGTTTCACTTCAATATCCCGAAGCGTTCCGTAAAGGCCTTTTCAAACTCCTGGGCCTTGTGAGCTTCGCCGCGTTTTCTGAAATACAACAAGGCGTTCGATAAACTGCTGCGCGCTTGCAGGTCCATCCCCCAAAAGGCGTACAGACCGGCGAGATTATAATAGGCCCCGGCCATGGCAAAGTAAATCGCGGGGTCCTCCGGCCGGATCGCCGCGGCTTTCTCCAGCGACGCGAGGGCCTTTTCATACTCTCCCTGCCAGGTACAAACAATGCCCAAATCCGTACGCATTAAGGCGCTGCGCGGATTAGCCCGGACCGCGGATTCAAACAGCGTCACGTTATTGCGGAAATCCCTCCCCCGCCACCACGTCCTGACCGCGTAAAATGTCCCGAGGGAAAAAACGATCAACCCGGCAAGAAACGAACGGCGGATAAAGCCCAACGTCTTGGGACTCTGTAACAACCGGCTGAAGAAAACTCCGCACAGAAGACAAAACCCCATCATCCCGGGATACAAGTAGCGCTCCGCGAAATAGACGGAACTGGGGATAATATTGGCGCCGGGCAGGAGACTGATAAAAAACCATCCAACACAAAATGGGACCAAGGGTTGCTTATTCCACGCCCGCGCCGCCGCGGTAAAAATCCCCCCCAAGAAAACCAACGACAGCAGGACTTGGGGATCCAGCAGCGACTGGGACAGCACCGCGGCCTTGTCAAAATCCGGCGCGTCAAAAGAATAAATGCCCTTCGATATCACGTGATTATGAGTGAGGACGACGGGGAAAAAGCTGATCAACACATACTGGGCCCAGGCTTTAATAATGACCAGCATCGTCAAATAAAAGCTGTCGTACAAATACCCGCCGCGCGTGATCGATTTTAAGGTCAAGAATTTGGCCAGCACATAACTCCCCGTGATCATAAAAAACGGGGCGACGCGCATCAGCCTCTTGGACCACGCCATTTTGTCCCGGAAAAAACACACCTCAACCCAAAGGAATAACAAGGGGATCGCCACGCACAGCTCATGGGTATAGATCGCCAGCAAAGCGTACAGGAGGCAACGGATATACCCCCCCGTCTTGAGCCCTCCCGCCGGGTCACGCGCCTTGAAATATTCATAAAAGGCCGCGAACAGAAAGACCACCCCCAAGGCGTCGATGCTGCCGGTGATGTTAAAAATGATTTCCGTGGGCGCCGGATGCAGGCCAAAAAAGAGACCGCCCAGAAACGCGGCGCAATTTTCCTTCGTTAAAAATAAAATAATCCGGTACACGAAATACGTCCCCGCCAAATGAATAAACAGCGACACCACGTGATACCCCAAAGGCCTCAGACCGAACAGATGATACGTGAGGGCGTGAAACAGCGTCTTAAGCGGGGAATAAATTCCGTCCTGTCCTTCCGGGGGGCTGAACCCAATAAAGAAACGGGGAAGGTTCTTCCAATCCTGGATCAAAGGCCAGTTGACGATATAATCAAAATCATCCAGGACAAATTTATTGGGAAAGATAGAACTGAAGGCAAGAATCGTCAACGCGCCGATCACAAGCAAACTCTTAAAACGGCTGTCGTAAATTTTTTTCAACACTGGCCTCACGGAAAGAAATGGACCGAAACGTCACGGAATGCCGTTCCAGGCCCTCGAGGATTCATGGCTTGAGTCAGGAACGTTGCCCCCTGTCCATTTTGCGCGTTTGATTATAGGACAGCGCCAAAGGCGAATCAATGAACATCAGACAAATTTAAGGTCATGGAAACCCATTTTATTGAAAGGTGTCCATACACCGTCCCCTCTACACGCTTTCACACGTGAACGCCCCCTTCCACCAACGACGTACACGCTTGACTACGGGAGGCCTCATCGGCTGAAGTTGCACGCGAAAGCCATTAAGAGAAAACGGTTGAGATGAACGACAGGAACATCCAGCCGTCCGGACTCTAACTCTGCTTAAACGTTACGCGGTCGACGGGCATGTCTCTTTTTTCTAAAGGAAGGACCGGTCCGGCCGCGTCAGCGTCCGCCGGCGGCACCCGTACGGCGGAAAAGAGCGGCGCGGTCACGGGCGTGATTACGCGGATCCATGGAAAGAATCCCGGGACATCAAACACCTCAACCGGCTGTTGGGCCGCCGGCAAAAACTGCCCCTTTTCATCCCGCTCAAAGACCCAGTTGATTTTTGAGCTGTTCATGTCAATACCACCGATGGGATTAACAGCCGGTGGATTCACTGAAGGCGACATCTCCCGGCTTACCTCTTTTGGAACAAGGAGGGCTTTGTCCGCAGCATGAATAATCACCGCCACTATGTTATGATTCAGCGGCAAGCCTTTCCCTCCTTTGAAAATAATCCAAAATGTATTGTTATATCTTTCAATACCCTTAAAGAAACCATTTGTCTGTGAATTTACATCAGGGGCTTTAGATAAAAAAACAAGTTCCAGCGGCAATCCTTTCCTGACCTTACCTGTTTTCACCAATTCCTGAAAAACTTTTGTGTGAATAGGAACTTCTGTTATCACTTTTTTGTCCTTGCCAATCAGCGCGTCCTCTAACGTTCTAATCACATCCGGTACCATCTCTATGTGCTGGACATCCCTCCAAGGTATTATAAGATTGTTGGAAAAATCAGGGGGCGAAAGATCCAACGGATCGCTCTCCTTGAACACAATCATTTTACCTTCACCCGTATCTTCTATTTCTAAAAACTGCCCTCCCTGCACATACCCATAGAGACCCTGTTTCCTCATACTCATCAACATATATTTATCTTGTGAGATTTTTCCGTGCCTCACCAATTCCTCAAACACCTCCAAAGAAAGCCTCACGCCGGTTTTGACATTGCCTTTCTTATCCAAAGCTTTTTCATGTTCGGTCACCATCATCGCCGGGTCGCCCATATCGGCATGAATCTCTTCAACGGTAAAGTTTAATTTTCCAAGGAATTCGCGTATCTTTTCTCTCGCCATCACCGCGTCCATGGCAACGCCTTCAGGCTCATTTCTGGCCATAGACGGCGTAATCCCTTCTCCCGCGACAACAACTCCACGCAATGAACCAACGAACTCTTCTTTGTACTGAGAGAAACCCACTAAATCGGCCGGCACTTTAAATTCATTTAATCGAGCTGCGTATTGCGAAAATAATTCGAACAATTTATTAATTGAATCGACTTGCTCCGCGCTAACTGGCTGGCCGTCTCTAAGTTCGCTGACTCCACGCAAATCCTCCAGCCCCTTTTTAAAGCCCTCAACCTTCATATAAAGATTCCAGTCACTCCTCAAATCCCTTAACAAGAAATGTCTTGTCTCAAGGGCCTTAACTGTGCGTTCGAGAATATCAAAAATGGCAGAAATCGATTCGTTCGTGATGGGAGGAATCACCTGCTCCAGAGCCGGCGATTCAAGTTTCAGCATGTCCCCAATCATGCGCGTGAAGGAAACAAATGCTTCTCTGCGAGGGAATAATTGATCTTCATTATCCCTTCTAAAAGACGCTATCTTTTCTTTCAACTCCTTCAAAGTCTCTTCCGCTTGAGGCGTCCCCAGTTCTTGAAGTACTAGGTTCCACCCATCCATATCTTTTTTCAATTTCTCCTGGACGACAACAAGCGGCTCAGTACTATTCTTATAGTTTTCTAAAGCTCCAAAGGTTATGAGACCAAAAGAAACACTTAAAATAATGGCTCCTGTTATAGGCCCCCTGCGGTCACTAAAGGCCTCATCAACAAATTCGAAGAATTTGTCCTGCCACTTCCCCATCTTCCCCAGCATTGCCGCGTCTTTGAAAACAGGCGCTAGGTCCTCAAGTACATGAAGTCTTTCCAACTCCCCCGCGAGTTCCTCAACAGAAACCTCCCCCATCATCGCCGGGTCGCCCATGAAGTAGGCGATTTCCTTATTCGAATAATTCAATCCTTTCAGGACTTCTTGAAACAGTTCCCCTGCTCTTTCCGTATCCTCCCAATTCTTCGATTCCGCCAATATACTCTTAATATTTTTTAACAGACGGCCTATCTCCTCCACGTAGGAATCCAAACCAAGCAAAGAAAAACCTAACTTTCTTCTATCTACTAATCCAGCTCTGGAGATGTCTGTTACTTTTATAAAAATATCGGCCATCCCCTCTAACTTCTGTTTATCGGCAGATGATACCTCCTCTGCCCCTGACAACTCCAGCTTTGCCTTCCAATATAGAAAATCCTTTCTCAAAGATTCTTGATGGCTTTCAAACTCGGTTCTTGACGCAGACAACACGCCTTGCCAGGATTCTAATGAATTTAAAAGCTCGCGTGCTATGCCTACTGCCAAGGAAACGGTATAAGTTGACGGAGGCAAATTGTAAACATCCACCCCCTCGCCCTCTATACCCAATATTTTGGCTGCCAGTTGATTTAACGCTTCGACAACTTCCGGACTGACGGTGTCATTGTTTGTCCAATCAGTTGAATGAAGAGCATCCAGATTTTTTTCGTATTTTTCTAATATTTCCTCTGCCTGCGGCGTCCCTAACATGTCCAATAGATCGGAAAAGGATTTTAATTGTTTCACAATTATTTCTGTGAAACCCTTCTCGTCCTGAATAGATATCGACGATCCGGGATCTCCTTGCTTATAAGAAAGCATTTCACCAATGAAAGAGCCCCCTAGAACACTTGCTCCCACCACAAGAAGACATATCAAGATTGTAGCTATATTCTTACGATTGAGCATCGCCGCGTCTTTTTTTATAGACGGGAAATTCCGGTCCAAATGGAGTCTTTGAAGCTTTTTAACGATTCCCCCCAACTCCCGCGCGAGTTCATCCGCGAACGGGCCTGTGGTACGCTCCAACTTTTCCCCGGCATTATCGATGTCTACCTGTTCATCTTCCGTCGCCATTTCCGGATCAGTATTTACGGCCGCGTTTTGAACCAGGGTCGTGTTTCCCGCGGTCGACGGCAACAAATCACAAAGCACCTTCACAGTATTTTGAGATTCACGGACGGTGTTCGCCAACAGTGTCAAATCCGGATGCTTTCCAATCGTTTGCGGAGTAACGCTCATCAGGACGGAATCAACTTTAAGATGCGACCCGCCGGAGAAATACTTCCGCTCCACCACCTCCTGGGTTACGGGGTCATAGTCTTCTTTAATATAGTCAAATATCCCTTTCTTAAAAGCCGCGAGGTATTGCGCGTAGATCTTCTCATTGATCTCTTTGTCCTCGTGATCGACCCCCTTGGTCTTGTTGCGGTCCACGTACGCCTGCCCCAAAAGACTTTCTTTGAGGTTCTTCTTGTACCACGCCGCGAGAATAACGGAATTGTAGATCTGCCGTAAGTTCGCGAAGGTCTTCCCCTCATTGATTTCCTTCTCGATTTCAGGAATTAATATTTCACGAACAATAGAGGTGATAGGTGTTAGCTCTTGGCTGTTAGCGCTTAGCTCTTGTTGTCCACGAGCTACGAGCGATGAGCTACGAGCTAAATAATCCTCTTCCAACAGCACCTTCAAATGGCTTTTTAAAATAAATACGCTCGGACCCTCTTCATACACCACGGCCGAATCCGGCATGATCCAGACTTTATTGAAAGTGTCCGTCGGAATATCGGTTGTCCCAAAACGCTCCTGGGCCTTTGCGTACACCCTTTCCCAGAATGCCGCGCCTAAATCATTCTCCGGGTACATCAAAGACGCGGTCAACTGCTTCAAAAGATAATCCTGCGCCAGAAGGTCCCGGCCCATTTCCGTGGCGCCGAATCGGGACGGGATAACGCGGTCCTTTTCATACGGTGAGAGGTTGACCCACATCTCGGACTCAGGCACGGTCAGACCCGCGAGAAAATATTTGATGAGCTTAGTTGACTCTTCCTTTAACCCGTCGCCTTTCACGCCCGTGTCGCCTGTGTCTACAATGAAATCAAATGCGAGCGGATTCTGTGGATGCAGGGTCATGCCCTTAACGAGCGTTGGCGTAAACGCTGGCGTCAAGGACACCACACTCCCGGGTGCCGGCAGATTCAGCACCGTCGGCGCGATCTGGGCACGGCCCGGCGGCACCAACGTAAGCAGCGAAAACGCCGCGACAACAATTCCTGAAATGATTTTACGAAACATGGGTTAACTCCTCTAAAAGATTAATGTTTATTAGCTCGTAGCTGATAACTCTTGGCTCTTGTGCCCGAAACGCGCTCGCAACTCGCTAACTCCTACTCAACTCCACTTCCTCTTCCTTCCCCGCCGGCTCCATCCCCAGAAGCGGCAAGGGGCTTGCCAGAGGAACAATCTGCAAAATGACCGGCACAACGCCCGTGAAGTCCCCGGCCTCAAATTCCGCCACCATCGCCGGGTCGAACTGGATGTCCACGCCTGTTGAGGATTTATCCACGTCCAGATTCATTTTATCCGCGTTTAAATCAATACCGCCTTTGGATAATAAAGCCTCGTCAACCTTAAGCGCGTGTCTCTCAACCCGATCTTTAAGGAGAGCCATCCCAAACGGCTTTTTCAAGACCTCTTTAATATTTGAATACGGCTTAGCGGCCTCCTCTATGTCTGGAGTGCCACTCAGGAGAATAACAGGCAGGTCAGGATTAATACCCTTAAGATCGGAAGCCAATTGAAGGCCTTTTTTAGTTGGCATATCGTAATCACTCAACACCAGGTGATATTGATTGCGCTTGTCATTAATTTTCGCCAACGCCTCCACACCGTCCCCGGCAACATCAACGTCATAACCCGCGTTACTTAAAATCTCCGCTACTATTTCTCGAATATCCTCCTCATCATCCACGACTAATATTCTTTGTTTCTTTGTCTCGTCAAGCGGTTGGGGAGACGTGTCTTCCGCCATCATCGCATCGTCACCTCCGCCATAATCTCCACCGCCCGAATCACTGGACCCATGATCAGTCTCATAGTGACCTCCACTGGAATCAGATGAATCCCTGTGTCCGGATTCAGTGGCATAACTGCCCGACTCTCTCCAATCTCCTGTCACGCCGCCTCCACCCAAGCTCCCGCCTCCCGATTCAAACACGGGAGCAAGCGCTGTCTCTATTTGCTCTGGGGTCATATCCGACGCCCCAACCGGATCCCCGGGGGCATCCAAAAGCAAATACATGGCCGCCACGAAGAGCCATTCGTTTGGAATCCCAAAAATAATGTCCTCATCCTTCTTATCACCGGTTAAACGGGTCACGGCCGCCCGCAAATCTGATCGTGTCTTTACAGCTCCTTTACTTTTATCAGAAAACCATTGCGGAAGATTACCCGTTGCCGACGATGGAACCGAATATTTCTTATAATCTTCTCCCAGGTTTTTCAATCGCCCTTTGGCCTGCTGATGTAACGCCTTCCTATCTTTATCTAACAGATCCGGCGCGTTGTCCGCGTTTAAGCTCAGAAGCACGCCGGCGGCTAACATAACTTTTTCTTTGTTTTTCCTTTTCAACATTTTCACCAATTTTTCACGAACCCGCTTATTCAAAGCAAATCGCTCACTTAAGACAATACCCCTCATCCCTTGCGCCTTGGCCGCTTCAACGACAGCCTGGTAATTCTTTCCCTGAGGAGGTTTGAGAAGATCGCTGTTTTCTAAATAATAATNNATAACCCTTCCAATTAGAAGAATCTTTAAGACCCGACAACTGCTCGTCGACTTTGCCCATGATTTCCTTACGACGTTCATGCCAAAGAAACAGTCTTTTCTGATATACTTCCTCTTGAATTAAATCTACGCGCGATTGATTAATTCTGATTCTTGTTAAGAGATCATGAATCACCGATGGTGGATCGGCGATGCCCTCCATCCTGAATAGTTTTATGATTAGAGGCTGAAAATTCCTGCCGGCCTTTGAATCGAGGATCTCCCGACTCTTTTTTCGATTCTTAACCTCCACCAGACTGCTCAAAGTGACCAGTGCTTTCCAATCTTTAGTTTCAGAGACAAATTGAATGACTTTGTCCATAACGATTTTGGTTACTTCCTCACTCAATGAAATTAATAGCTCATCATTATTATTCATACCTCTAGTTAGGCTCTGTGCTAATTCCAGATCATCAAAATTTTGAATCTGGAAGAAATCCTTTATTTGAGACAATAGTTGCTTGCCCTCGGATGAGGCAACAACTTCTCGGGGGCCATAGTCATCATAAAACACAAGGTTGCCCAGCATAATGAGCGCCACAAAGTCCTTTGATTCTTTCTTAAACTCAATAAATTTCCTAAGCTCGGCAACAATCAAATGATCTATTTTCTTTCGGATTTGGTAGTGCGGTACTCTGCTCAGAAAGAGGTCAAGTTCCAAGATCAAATGGGTCATATCCTGGGTCTTAACAAGATCCTGAATTTGAGACAATAGTTGCTGTTTTTCAGCTAAGGACAACGTTGCTTTAATGTCTGAGTACCGTTCATCCCTTTCACCATATTGTGATATAAAAAGTAACTGGCTAAGCACGATGGCCATTTTTAAATCCTGGTTAGCTTCAGTAAATTGAATAAATTTCTTTACGTTGGCATCCATCAATTGATCAAATTTCGGGTTCACGACGTGCAGTATCAAATACTGTTTGCGAGCTTCAGGACTCCACGTGCTTGGGAGCCAAATCTTCCTAATTTTGCTTTCACGGATCATCGCCTCAATTCCGGAAAGATTTTGACCAAAAGCCTCGTGTAACTCTTTTCGCGCCTGATCAGAAATCCATACTTTAATTTTATCCACACTTTCGCCTTCCAGCAATTTCCTCAACCACGTTACCGCCTCTAAAGTTGTTAATTGATTTACGCCCGCTTCTATCTTCTCATCAATCTTCGATTTCCCCAGCATCGCCGCGTCCACCCATTTTCCTTTCTTGCCGGACATGGCGCCGAACAGTCTTTGGATATCCTCATCCGTCTGCACCTTTTGATTATATTTCTTATTCTTCAATAGAGTAACCCAGTCATAAACCAAAGTAACCATAAACGCTTGACGCCGGTCGACAACAAAAAAAGTACAAAATGTTTTACCTCCCATCCTTTTAAGGTTCAATATGCCCCCATTATCAAAAGTCAGCGTGATGACAAAGGGCTCTAATACACTTCCCTTAAGTAACCTCTTACCGGCTTCTACAGCCTCCATCTCATTCTGAACAAACTTGATTTCTTTATCGGCATTGAAATCCTTGCCCCCTGAATCCCCCGCCGTCATCGCCTGATCGGAAAAACCAAAAAACTGGTCTATTTTCTCAAATAATTTTGTCATGTCCTTTTTCGAATTAATTTCCCATTCGTCAGCAAGGAATTTCAAAACAAATGATGGATCAGTCTGAACGTCGAAAGCCTCCCCCATCACTCTTACAGAGAAATAGTCCTGAAAAAAGGAGCGAGCGGTCTCATAAATTTTTTCCTTTCCTCGACCAAAGAAATGCTTGTAAACCAGCTCGATGGCAGCTTGAAAATCATCGTCAGCGCTCAAAGCTTCGGCAATTTGATCTTCTTGGTAAAACTCAAAAGAATATGCGTCTGCAAGTGGTTTCTTTAATACGTCTTCTTCTGAAGAACCAAATACCATGTTCACTGGAGACTGATACGCTACCATCACAACTTTCTTTTGAGAACTCAAGCGTTGGTCTAATTTTTCCCAAAAATCACTGCTTGCTTGAGAAAACACGTCAGCCCCCTTCGCTTTCAAAATTTCTTTTCCAAATCTAATCTCTATTGACGCATTCTTCGAGTCTTTAAAAGTGGACACCAGTTTCTGTAACGCGTCTTTCAGAGATTGAAAATCATCCCGGAAGATTGACGTATCCTTCCAAGGACTCCCCAGCATCGCACGATCTTTCGTTTCATAAATAATATTTGCGTCCTTTACAGAATACCCCCCGACAGCCACGGTTAATTTGACAAGTTCCTCTGATGACAAAGAAGAATCAAGAAAATCTCCCCACGATGGTGTCAGTTTATGAAGAGGTTTCAAATCATCTCTACGGCCTTTATCGTCAAAAACTATGATGTCATCGACTGTACCGTTGTATTGGATCGAATAAGAAACATTCTTGGCTTTTAAAATTGTTAATCCTGCAAGGTTAGATTGATATCCGGGTGCGCTCTCCCCTAAAAGGAACAGGACTCTGATTCTATTATTTTTTAAAGGGTTCAAATTTGACTTTATGGCTGCAACTGAGTCTTTCTTAAGTTTTGGGTTAAGTGCCTTGTTAAGTTGTTCTTCTACCGCTGACAGCGCCGCCCTGGCGACATCTACGGCCGTCTTGAGGGATTCGGTTGGCACATTTTTTATTTTACTCTTCCTTCCAGCCAACACCGCCGGGTCGGCAGCATCCTTCTTGTCCGCCCTGTCCATATTCGCCGTCACCATCGCGAAATCGCCGTTCTCGATCGCATTTTTCTCTTCCCGTGTAGCCATTCGCGCCACATCAATAACGTTCCCCACATTTATCCCGAGTCCGCCGGAGAAATATTTTCTGGGCACAACCTGCTGAGTCGCGGCTTCATAATCTTCCTTAATATAATCAAACACACCCTTCTTCAGCGCCGCCAGGTATTGGTCATAAATCTTCTCTTTCACCGCCGGGTCATCGTTCTCCACACCCGCGGTCTTGGCTTTATTGCTGTAGACCTGGTTCAGAAGCGCGTCTTTGACCGACATCTTGTACCACGTGGCCAGAATCATCGCGTAATACATCTGCCGCAAAGGCGCGAAATGCTCGCCTTCATTGACCTCTTTTTCAATCTCGGGGATGATGATTTCTCTAATAATAGCGGTGATCGGTGCTAGGGGTTCAAAATTTTGAACCCCTACCTTGTGCCCTTTTCCCTGGGCAATATAATCTTCTTCCAGCAACACCTTCAAACGCGCACCCACCACGTACGCCGCGTTATTGTGCTCCACAACTCTGGCCTTGTCCGCTTCGATCCAGACCTTGTTAAAGGTGTCCGTTGGGATGTCGGTGGTTCCAAACTTCTCCTGGGCCTTGGCGTAAACCCTGTCCCAAAAAGCCGCGCCCAGTTCTGTCTCGGGATAAATCAAGGACGCGGTCAGTTGTTTAAGGACGTAGTCCTGGGCGAGCATATCCCGCCCAAGTTCGGTTTTGCCCAATTCCTCGGGGATCATCCGGTCTTTTTCATACGGTGAGAGGTTGACCCAGAGGTCGTCTTCCTTAATAGTCAGGGAGGCCAGGAAGTATTTGATGAGTTTTTCGGATTCGTCTTTAAAGGCAGGGCTGTCAATCTTGAGGCCGGATTTGCCGGTGTCCAGGATAAAATCAAACAGTAGGGGATTCTCCGGATGGACCTTGAGCCCCTTGATCATGACCGGCATGGTCGGCTGGCTTAAACCGATCATGGTCCCCGGCGCGGGAAGGTTCAAAAGCCCCTGCGCCAGCGCGCTGGGCGGGGTGAGCGAGGAAAAGATCAGGCTCACGGCCACGGTCATGGAAATAAATTTAAACATAGAGCGCTTTTTCATGCACCTTTCCTTTTGTTTTCCAATATGTTTATGAATGGAAAAACACGTAGAGACGTTGCAATGCATCGTCTCTACGATGGGCAACGCCCGTACTGTTAAATAATATTAAGGAAGAACGGAGTAATTTTTGAATGAAAGTAAGCGAAATATAACATACAAATTCCAGAAATGCCAATGGGGGACTGGTGGGTGGGAATTGTCGGTAGAGACGCATCGCCATGCGTCTCTATATTTTGATGGATTATTTGTACACAACCGCCAGGCGGGCGGTGAGGAGTTCCTGGTTCAGATACTCACCCTGCCGGGCGGCATCGGGCGGGCTGGTCTCCGGGGTTTGCGCGGGGGCGTAAAACACATCCGCCAGGTACCGGTCGTATTTGTCCGTGGAATCCTTGTGGGTTTTGATGATGACAAAGGGGAGTTTGTTGAGCCGCGACTCGACGAACCGTTTGGCCTTCTGCCCTTCGGCAGTGTCGACCTCGGCGCAGTCAATCCCTTTGAGCCGCACCCGTTGCTCAATCAAAAATCCAAAGCCCGCTTCAATCAGGACTATTAAGGTATCTCCGTCAATCACCTTGAGGACCTGGGCCTTGTAGGTAAAAATCTCGTCAAGGGACGCCTCGGTTTTCTCGAATACCGGCTCCTGGTCATTCCGGCCAATGACAACACAGTCGCCCTCTTTAAGGCCCAGGTCTTTTGCCCGCGCGATGATTCGCCGGCCGCGAAATCCCAAATCCAGAAAAAGCCCTTCGCGTTGGGGCACTGTGATCAAACGCCAGAGATTGAGCCTGCCGCGGGAACACTTCAATTGAGGGACAGCACCTGAGGGATCGCTTTTGACCGCTTCCTGCGCGCGCTGCCGACGCAGATGTTCTTGCAGTTTTCCTGCGTCCCACTTCTTCTCAACGACTTCTTTTTCAAGCCTCTTTCGTTCTTCCTGATTCTTGATTGCCATTAATGCCCTGTAATGACTCCAGGTCAATTCTGGCCCGCGGGCCAGAATTGGGTAAGCACGATAAAAACGCAAACACTTTCTTAATATACTCTCATTTCCTTCAATATCTTTAGCCAAACGCTCGATAACTTTTTTCCCGTACCCAGCCCTGTCTTTATGCTCCAGCAGATGTTCGTCAATATACCTGCCGACCTTCCAGTAGCATTCCGTCATACGGCGCTTGAACAAGATCTCCAGGGCGTCCAGTTCTTCCTGGACAAGTTTGACGAGCTCTGGATAGCTTTTAACGCTGACGGATTTTGAATCGGATGGTCTGTGTTTCAATGGCATGTATTGAGAACGCGCTATTAAACCGGATTAATCTTCGTAACGGTTACGGATAAAGGCCTGCTGCTGGACACCGCAGACCGAACAAATAAAGTCGTAAGTTGTTTTACAATAGGTGATCCTCCCTCGGTGGTAAGTCCGCTCATTCCAGTCAAGGATGATAAACTCCCCTGGCACCGGCGGGGTGTCAGGCCCCGCGCAGACAACCCGTCCCATATTAGTTGTATCATCCTCATAGGCCTTGCACGCGCGGCACTCCAGGATATCCCAGCGTGGAAACAGGTCAATGCCTTTGGCCGCGGCATCATCAATGATCCGACGGAGATTCTCAACCAGCTTTTGATAGGCTGGGTCGTCCTGTAATTTCTTTTTCTCTCTTTTGGGTTTAAGCACTGTTCACCAATTGTTAAATCTTAACACACCCCACACCCTGAATTCAATCGTTCTAAGCCGGGTACGCTCTACGCCATTTCTTTGGATTTTCGTGAAGCATGGCGTAACTGCCCGCAGGCGGCGGCGATGTCGCGGCCGCGGGGGGTGCGTAAGGTGGCGTGGATACCCAAGGCTTTAAGCCTTCGCTGAAAAGTCTGCATCTCTTCATGGGTCGGCGGCTTATGCGGCAACTCCCGGACAGGGTTGTAAGGGATCAGATTCAATTTACAAATCATCCCCTTGAGATGATGCGCCAGTTCCCGGGCCGCTTCTTCGGTGCACGTGATGTCTTTAATCAGGATGTATTCAAAAGTAATCTGGCGGTGCGTCTTTCGGATGTACGCGCGGCAGGCGTTCATCAATGCTGTAAAAGGATATTTCTTATTGACGGGCATGAGCTTGTCGCGGGACTCGTCATTGTAACCGTGTAAGGAGATCGCCAGCTCCACCTGAAAATCCTCTTGGGCAAATTCCATGATCTTGGGAATCAGGCCGACGGTAGAGATCGTGATCCTCCGCGCGCCGATGTTGATCCCCCGCGCGTCATTGACAATACGCAGGGCCTTGAGAAGATTGTCATAGTTGTCAAAACTCTCCCCCGTTCCCATGCAAACAATATGGGAGAGCGGCTTTTGATGCTTTTTAGATTCCTCTTTCACGTGAAGAATTTGAGAGAGGATTTCCGCGCAGGAAAGATTCCGCTTCCATCCGCCGATGCCGCTGGCGCAGAACCGGCAGCCAAACTTACAGCCGGCCTGGGTTGAGATGCACACGGTGGTCCGGGTTTTCGTCGGAATGAGAACGGTCTCGATCTTTTCGTGATCCTCCAGATCAAACAAAAATTTGGTCGTGCCGTCTTGCGCGACCTGTTTCTGGACGATCACCAGCGGTTTGAGATCAAAATCCCGGGAAAGCCTTTGGCGCAAAGGCGCGGGGAGGTTACGCATCTCGTCAAACGACCAGACGCCTTTTTTGTAAATCCATTCAAAAATCTGCCCCGCGCGGAAGGGCTGCTCACCGATGGACGCGCAATAACGCGTCCATTCCTCATAAGACAAATTCCTGATATCCGTTTTATTCATGGCCGTCATGTTTTGGGATTTCTACTGACTTCCGCAAAAGCAATGAAACACTATGGGTGTCAGCCCCAACTTTCCTCGTCTTATTATTTAGAGGAAGTTGGGGTGTCCCTGCTTCCTCAGGATATTGTTTAAGGAAAGCAGGGATATCTCGACCTCCATCCGCTGGATGGTTCAATTCTATTATTTGTGCGGAGGTCAATACAAGGTGGGGGATTCTTTGGAAAGAAGCGGGATCGCTACGAAGCCTCAATCATTTCTCCTCGATAAACGCACCGATTTTTCTGAATTTATTATAACGATTTTCAAGAAGTTCTTCTTGGGATAAAGCGGATAATTCCTTGATGTATCTTAAAAGGACTTTTTTAAGATTTAGCGCCACCGTCTCGGGTTCCCGGTGACACCCGCCTAACGGTTCCGGGATGACATCGTCGACAATACCGAATTTCAAAAGGTGTTCACTCGTTATCTTCAAGGCCTCCGCCGCCTCAGGCGCCTTGACGCTGTTGCGCCAGAGAATAGAGGCGCACCCCTCGGGCGAGATCACGGAATAGTACGCGTGCTGCAGGATGCAGACCTTGTCCGTGATCCCGATCCCCAAAGCCCCGCCGCTGCCCCCTTCTCCAATCAAGGTGGCGATCATGGGGGTTCGTAGACCGGACATATCCCTTAAATTAGACGCGATGGCCTGGGCCTGCCCCCTTTCTTCAGCGCCGACCCCCGGATACGCGCCGGGCGTATCAATAAAAGTAATCACGGGTAGAGAAAACTTCTCGGCCAGTTGCATGAGACGCATGGCCTTGCGGTATCCTTCCGGATGAGCGCATCCGAAATTGCGCCGGATATTTTCCTTCGTGTCCCGGCCTTTCTGGTGTCCCATCACCATCACTTTGCGTCCGTCCAGTTTCGCGAAACCCGCGATCAGAGCCAGGTCGTCGGCGAACTGACGGTCTCCATGCAACTCTACAAAATCCGTCATCATCATCCGGATATAATCCAGGGTGTACGGCCGGTCCGAATGCCGCGCGATCTGGACCCTCTGCCAGACGGTGAGATTGTTGTAAATCTCTTCCTTCATCTTTTCTAATTTTTCCTTTAATTTCTTCACCTCCGGCGCGAGCACAATATTCTTCCCGGAACCTAAATCGACAAGCTCATTGATTTTGGACTCTATCTCGAAGATGGGTTTTTCAAATTCTAAAATACTCATATCTTGCCCTTAAAAGAATGTCTTCTTTCCAGTTAAGCTATTAATCCACAATCACGACTTTTGTTCCCATGGGAATAATACTGTACAACTCTTCGACCTCTTCATTGCGCATCCGCACGCATCCGGCCGTCACCGACTGCCCGATCAAATCAGGCTCTACCGTTCCATGAATGCCGTACCCCGGAATATCAAAACCAAGCCAGCGGGTGCCCAGCACATTCGCGGGACTTTCCGGCGGCACAACCACGCCTTTATTAAACCAAACCGGATCAACCAGTTTTGTCGTGATGGTAAATTCTCCCACAGGGGTGCTGTTATTTTCCCCGGTTGAAACCGTGTACACTTTAACCACTTCATCAACAACTTTTAAAATCAAAATGTTCTGGGACTTATCCACAAAAATATTAAACTGACCCGTCCAAACACGCAATTTTTGGCCGAGACGGATGGTGTCGCTCTTTAAATTATTACTGATTTTGATCAATTCCTGCGTTGTCCCGTATTTCTTAGCCAACTTCCCCAACGTGTCCCCCGCCGCCACCTCATGCGTCACCGTATGCGGGGTCGGCGTGTTGGAGAAAATAAGCTCCATGTTTAATTTCTCCATCTCTTTCTGGATTGACTCGACATTCTCATAACTGGGGTATTGCGTCAGAATCTTCTGGTAAGTTTCTTTCGCCTGCAAGTTATCCCTATTCCTTTGAAAATCCAGAGCCTGCTGGTAAAGCTCTTTCGCCATTGTTTCCTGGCTTGAGGCTGACGGCTTTTGAACATCAGATTCTTTTCCTTTAGCCCCGATTGAAATTTTCAAGACAGCGAATAGCGTGCCGACCACCAGAGCGCCGATAATCAAATACTTTTTATTCACAATTCCCTCCCTGATCTCAGAAATTTACCACGACTTATAAAAAAGAAATGAAAAAATAAACCCCAAAATGGACCCAATAATGACTTGCAAAGGGGTATGCCCGATCAGTTCCATCAAACGGTCCTCCTCAATCTTCCCTTTCCAATACATGTCGTCCAAAATTTGATTCAAGATGGCGGCTTGTTGTCCCGCCGAACGTCGAACGCCCTGGGCGTCAAACATGGTGACCATGGCGAATACCGTGGCCAAGGCGAACATCACGGAATCAAAACCGACTTGCAGACCGCAGGTGGTGGCTAACGCGGTGGCGCCGGCCGCGTGACTGGACGGCATGCCGCCGGTCCCGATAAACCACTTAAAATTAAACCGTCTCTCCCGAATAACCCCTAAGAGGACCTTGATCCCCTGGGCGATGGCCCACACGGTCAACGTAATGGTTAAAATTTTATTCTCAAGAATGGAATGTGCCGGATTGTCATGCATAATTACGCGGGATCGGGGGCGACCATCACCCCTCTGGAATTTCAGTGTTGACGATGCTCATAAATTATGTTAGGTTGGTCACATTATATTCTTTGAACTTAAAAAAGCAAGGTCTTTTCCAGCGAGGAACTGCCGGAAAAACTCATTTGCTTGATTTTCATCGAAGTCAGTTAACCCTATTATCCATCCCCCCTTTTCGTATTCCCCGGACATTGCATTTTCAATGTCCAATACCCAACCCTTTATAAAAAATCTTCATGCTCGCAAAGGCTTACAGTTTTGGGATTAACGGATTAGAGGCGTACCTTGTGACCATCGAGGTCGACGTCTCCCGCGGTCTTCCCGCTACCATCATTGTGGGGTTGCCGGATAATGCCGTGAAAGAAAGCAAGGAACGCGTCCGTTCGGCGATCCGAAACAGCGGGTATCAATTCACCCCCAGCCGGCTCACGGTGAACTTATCTCCGGCCGATACCAAAAAAGAAGGCCCGTCATTTGATTTAGCCATGGCCCTGGGCATTTTGGCGGCGACTCAACAGATTGACGCGGCCAGACTCAATGAATACGCCGTCTTGGGAGAACTTTCGCTGGACGGCCACATCCAACCCGTCAGCGGAACCCTGTCCGTAGCCTTGGCCATGAACAAAAACAGGTTTAAAGGACTTCTGGTGCCCGCGCTCAACGCGGCTGAAACGGCCATGGCCAATCACATTGATGTCTTTGCGGTGAAAACACTGAGTGAAGCCGTTCACTTTCTCAGTCAACCGGAGTCCTTAAAACCTTTTAAGGTGGACACGGAAATGATTTTTCGAAAGGCCAATCATTACGAAATCGATTTCTGCGATGTCAAAGGCCAGGCCCACGTGAAGCGGGGATTGGAGATCGCGGCCGCCGGCGGGCACAACGTGCTGATGATCGGCCCTCCGGGAAGCGGCAAGAGCATGTTGGCCAAACGTCTGCCGACCATCCTGCCGGAGATGACCCTGGAAGAAGCCCTGGAGACAACCAAAATCCATTCCGTCATGGGATTAATCAAGAACGATCAGGGGATCGTGGCCACGCGTCCTTTCCGTTCTCCGCATCACACGACCTCGGACGTCGCCATCGTCGGAGGAGGATCTAATCCACGTCCCGGAGAGGTCACCTTAAGTCACAACGGCGTTTTATTTCTCGATGAGGTCCCGGAATTCAACCGCAATGTCCTGGAATCCCTCCGTCAGCCTTTAGAGGATCACTGGGTGACGATCTCCCGGGCCGCCAAATCCATCCGCTTCCCTTCAAAGTTCATGCTGGTCTGCGCCATGAACCCCTGCCCTTGCGGCCAATACGGAAATCCCCGGGCCGTTTGCCGGTGCGGCTCATTTCAAATCCAGAAATACTCTTCGAAAATATCCGGGCCGTTGCTGGACAGGATTGACATCCATCTCGACGTCCCCGCGGTCAACTATCCCGAGCTGAGCTCCGCCGCCCCATCGGAAACTTCCGCGCAAATTAAGGAAAGGGTCAATCAAGCCCGGGCGATTCAAATCGAAAGGTTCAAGACCACGGAGGGCGTCGTCTCCAACGCCCAGATGAACCACAAGCAGATCCGCCAATCCTGCGTCCTGGGAAAAGAAGAAAATGATTTACTCAAGAAAGCCATGACCGAACTCAACTTCAGCGCGCGGGCCTACGATAAAATTTTAAAAGTCTCGAGGACGATTGCGGATTTGGATGGATCGCCCGATATCAAGACCGGACACCTGGCGGAGGCGATACAATATCGGAGTTTAGACAGGAATTGGTGGGGGTGATTTCTCCAACCAGTGGTTGGAGTTTATCATTTCTCTCACCATCAGTGAGAGTATTGTCCTTTGACGTTTATAGAATTGCCCAATACTCCAAAACAGAATTACTAATCTTCAATCAAAATATTTGACTTCTCTAAAAAATAAAATCTTTCATGTTTTCTTGTAGCGATTTGTGAAATATATAATCCAAATCATTTTTCAAAACGAAAAATACCGCTATAAGACCCCACCTTTCCATCCACCATCAATGGGCCCATCCAATTATAATCCGTCTCTAAAAGTAAAACTGTTTGGATAAGCGCCAGATGAGAATACCCTTGAGGAAAATTCCCAACGAGGCGACCTGTATCGGTTTCGATCCCCTCTGAAAAAAGCCCATGAGGATTTCTCCATTGCACGACTTGAGTAAACATCTCCTTCGCCTTGGATTCCTCCCCAATAAGATAAAGCGCGTTAATCATCCAGAAGGTACAAACAATAAACGCATTGCGCGGCGTGCCAAAATCATCTTCTGCCACATACCTCATCATAAATTGATTACGGACAAGCGTCTGGTACATTTTCGTAACGGTACTAATCATCCGTTCATCACTGGGAAGCAGAAAACCGTAATGAAGCATGAGCAGTACGGCGGCATCCATTTCATTAGAACCGTAATGCATGACAAATGCCTGTAAATGATCATTCCAGCCCTTCTTTAAAATATCATCCTTGACCTCCGACGCTGTTTTAAAACACGCTTCGGCATATTGTATTCTTCCCAAATGCCGGGCGATGCGTCCGGCGCGATCCATCGCCACCCAGCTCATCATCTTCGAATGAACATAATGCTGCGGTTCCCCTCGCCGTTCCCATATTCCGCTATCGGGTGCTTTCCATGAGGCGCGCACATAATTAACCAAAGAACGAACCACCGTCCAGATTTCTTCATTGATATAAGAAGAAGTTCTTACTTGAGAATTGAGAACGAGGTACGTATAAATCATTTCTATCAACTCGCCATAAAGATCATTCTGCTTCTGACGATAGGCGTCATTTCCGATACGCACCGGTTTAGAACCCTCATAACCATCCAAATAATTTAATGTCCTTTCAGGAAGCTCTCGTTCACCATTAATACCATACATAACAGTAACATTTTCGTGTTTGAGCAAAACTTTATTTAAAATAAATTTGATATACTGATCCGCAAAGCCCATATGCCCGAGACGAGCAAAAAGATCAATCATCATGGAGGCATCTCGTACCCAGCAGTAGCGATAATCCCAATTACGATCCCCTCCAATAATCTCAGGCAATGATGTCGTCGGTGCCGCAATAACCGCGCCAGTCCGTTCATACATCAGAAGTTTAAGCGTAATGGTGGAACGGATGGCCATTTCACGGTATTTTGAAGGAAGCTTCGTCCGATAGACCCAATCAAGCCAGTAACTTTTAGTTTTCTCATACTCAACATAAATCTTGTTCAAATTTATCTTCTCTAATTTTTCATGATACGAAAGAAGAAAAAAAGAGGATTCCGTAAGTTCAATCGGCTCTCCAGAAATGATCTTTTTATGAGCCAAGTTGGAATATAAATAAAAGCTGTTATATTCCCCTTTTAGTGAAGAAATTTTTATGTAATCATCTATTAAATCGAATTTAGCTTCGCTCAAGGCGTAATTCGGTCGCGGAATTAATTCAACAATAAGGTGCGGCTTTCCTGAAATAACATGAATATCTCGCTGAATTTCCGAAGGGCAGTAAGTTGCCCCGTACTCCATATGAAACCGCGGCATATAGTCACTGACCTCAAAAACACCCTGTTTGGTTTCAAAAATGGTCTTTAGAATTGCTGTGTGCGGAATATAATTTTGTTTTACCGTAACAATGTCTTGCGCTGTGATCTTAAAATACCCGCCTTTATTCTGATCCAAAATCCGCGCAAAAAGCGACGGAGAATCAAAAAAGGGTAAACACAGCCACTCAATACTGCAATCGGATGAAATAAGAGCAGCGCTGGTACAATTACCGATGACTCCGAGTGGGTATGTTTTCATCCTCCTTGTCCTTTCAAATCAGCAAGATAACCTAAGAATTTTCTAACTTCCTGAGGACTTTCTAAGAAATAACCGGCGGCTGTTGATTGAGGATTCCCGACGTGAATCGTTACGGCTATTTTGCTCAGAGCCTTAAAAGCATCCTCGTCTGTCTGATCGTCTCCAATATAAATAACGACTGCCTTTTGATTATTCATGGCCTCTTCATGTGCTTTTAGCAGCCATAATACAGCTCTGCCTTTATCCCACGCGATGGGTGGTCTTATTTCAAAAACTTTTTTGCCCGGCACAATATAGATCTCATTTTTTAATAAATATTCTTGTGTGATTCTTTCAAGAAATATTTTGAATATTGACTCTTCCTTTAAATTAAGCATCCGGTAATGAACACTTAAGCCTAGTCCTTTGTCTTCCACAAAAGCACCTTTAAAGAAAATCAACTCTTTATTGATCTCCCATTTTAAATATTCCAGAATTTCTCTAAATCGTTCAAAAGGGAAATTCCCGAAATCAATACCCGCCCCTTCAATTTCAAAGCCGTGATTGCCGATGTACACAATGTTATCAATATTGACCAATTTTTTAACGTCCGCCATAGCCCTGCCGCTGACAACAAAAACATGAAAACACTCGTTTTTTATTAGTTTCTCAAGAACTTCTTTTGTTTCCTTGGAAAGAATGGCCAACTCGGGCCTTTCGGCAATAGGAGTTAAAGTGCCGTCGTAATCCAGAAACAAAAAAACATCTTTGTCGTTAAAAGTTTCTTTAATGCCAGACCAATGGTTGAATAAATTACTTACGCCTTTATGCAACTTGCTTCCTCACGATTTAAATATAAAGTTTGGGTTGGATAATGCTTTGATATAAAACTAAATTCAAAATATAATTAAATCATTCCACCAGACCCTCCTTTCTGATTCTCCAACCTGACCTGCGCAAGTTCCTTTACCAATTCGCTGGCCCATCGATAAATGTTGTGATCCTGCAGCCTCTGCCTCATCCGCCGCATTCTTTCCTCTTGTTCGAATAAAGGCAATTCTAACGCTTGCTTAATGGCTTCCGCCGTCTGTCCTATGTCATAAGGATTTATGATAAAGGCATCCGTTAATTCGCGGGACGCGCCCGTAAACTGGCTTAAGATCAAAACCCCCCGCTCATTATCTTTGGCAGATATATATTCTTTAGCTACCAAGTTCATGCCGTCATGCAGTGATGTCACCAAACACACGTCGGCAAATTTATAAAAAGGAAGAATTTCCGCGTGGCTATGGTGCTTCATCAAGAGCAAAATCGGCTGCCAATTTTTTGTCCTGAAACGGCCATTGATTTCTTCTGTGACTTGAGTGACCTCATCAATAAATTCTTTATATTTAGGAATCATAGTCCGGCTGGGGGCTCCCAATTCAACAAAGGTAAACTTACCGACATACTTCGGATTTTTCTCCAAGAAATGCTCCACCGCGCGAAATCTCTCGATGATTCCCTTGGTATAATCCAAACGATCAACACCCACACCAATATAGTCGGATTGAATATTATATTTCTTCAAAAGGTTTTCCTTTGTTTCCTTGATCTCCGAAGATCCGTCGTTGGAAGAATTAAAATCAATACTTATTGGAAAAGGTTTGATCCAGGTAGTATGGCCTTCCCTGTTGACCGTAAAATGTTCATAATCAATACGTGATTCCAGAAAGCGATCCACCGATTCGATAAAATTGTTGCAATGAAACTGGGTGTGAAAACCGATAATATCCGCCCCTAGCATCCCCTGTAAAATTTCCCTCTGCCACGGACAAATTCCAAATGATTCGGGATTAGGCCAAGGGATATGCCAGAAAAGAGCCACTCTCGCATCAGGCCGCTTGGATTTGATCATTTCCGGGATCAATGCAAAATGATAATCTTGAATAAGAACGTTCGGCTCAGAAATTCCTTCCAACTCCTTTAACGCTGCCGTTGCAAATTTTTGATTGACTGTCTTATAAGCGGCCCAGTCCTCTTCCCTAAAAATTGGTCGAGTGTGGGCAATATGGCAAAGCGGCCATAATCCTTCATTGGAAAATCCGGAATAAAATCCGTCTTCCAATTTTTTATCCACCCAAATACGCTTCAAAACATATTGGGGCTCTTCCGGCGGGACCTTTAACTTATCATCCTTATCGACTGTATCCCGGTCAGCGCTCCCACTACCTTGCGCGATCCATGTTCCTCCGCAGGCTTTCAAGACTGGTTCAATCGCCGTCACAAGACCGCTCGCCGGAACAATACATTCAATTTCTTTGCCCTTACGAATATGCATATATGGTTCACGGTTTGAAACCACAAAAAGCGGCTTGCCTTGTAATCTTTCGCGGACAAATTCTTTCAACCGCTCAGGCGTCCATCGGGAATCTGTCGTGTGCCGCAACCGGGCCTCTTCTTCAGCGGAAAGCCTTGCCATTTCCAAACTCTTGGCCATCCTAGTAATTTCTTTCGCCAAGGGGCCTAAAAGTTGCTGGCCTTGAGGATCAAATTTTTCCGAAGTTTCTCCTTTACGCACCTTTTTAATCCACTCAGTCGTTTTTCGAATCGGGGTCATAATATTAAGGTAAACTAAAAAGGCAGTCACAATGGCGATCAACAATGCCTGGGTCCCGGCCCGCCAAAAACTATTGACCCATATCCTGTGCACCCGTTCCTGGATATAAGATGCATCATGGAAAAGAGTCAGGACATGGGTTGCTTTCTCATTATTCAACAAAGGGACGGAATAGGCATGCAAATTCTGATTATCCAAATTGATGAATTCGCCCTGTTGCGCATTCATCCTTTCGACTTCTTGAATATTGGAAGCAAGTATTTTGGGACTATCCCGCAGCAATGACTGAAGGTCCGTTGAAGCTATAATAAGGGTCCCTCTAATATCGTGAACGGCAATCCCTACCAGCCTCTCTCGGTTGGAAAATTTATCGACAATGCGTTGAAGATAATTTGTCTCATCCATCAATAGCAACGGCTCGACTGACATGGTTAAACTTTCGGCAATGATACTTGCCCGTCTCTCAAGGTCGTTCTTAAGGCGCAATTCTTCCTGCTGTGCTTGCCAAGCGGAGAATGAAAAAGCGACAATGGCCACAATCGCAATTAAAGAAAAGATCAAACGTAGTGCAACTTTCATTTCTTATCCCCTTAAAAACAAAAAACCAGAGAGAAAGATCTCTGGTCGACTCTCTCTTCTGAATTTACAGAGTTAGCTGTCGGACTAGAGGAGAGTGCGCCTCTTATCCCCAGAAATCAGGATATTAGCCCCGAGACTTTTACAAGTCAGGCTTGGTTCCCCCGTTTTCTGCTGAAAAATCCTCAGCAGAAATAAAATTTTTGGCTTAATATAGCCCACATTTTATCCCCCAACAACTCTATATTGAGATTTCAGAAATTCGTCTTTCAAAAACGCCCCGTCTTGGGAAATATCCCGGTAAAGCCATTTGCTACCGCTTCAAACGGAACGACCTCAACTTGTTTATGAAGTGAATACCGCTGTTTGCCCGGGTAGATCACGGCAATACGCGCCAATTTTAAATCCTCCAGCGCTATTTTCATCGAAGGCGTCATCGTCGGGGCATCGGCCCGTTTGCATTCAACGCCATACATCCGGCCGCGCTTTGAAAATACCAAATCAATCTCCGCACCGTTATACGTGGCCCAAAAATAAACATCATCGGGCTCAACCGATCTGATGACTTCCTCGATGACATATCCCTCCCAGGACGCGCCATACTTGGGATTAGCTAACAGATCATCCCTAGTCTTAATACCTAACAAGTTGTGAAGAATGCCTGTGTCACGAATGTAAATTTTAGGCGCTTTGACCTGGCGTTTTTTGATATTCGCATGCCACGGCTGTAATTGCCTGACCATAAAAACACCGCTTAAAACATCCACATATCTTTTGACGGTAAGTTCATTGATCCCCAAAGAACGCGCTATTTCGCTGGAGTTTAAGAGTTGCCCGTGATAATGGGCCAGCATAACCCAAAGTCTTGATAGTGTCAGAGGCGGGAGCGTTATGCCGTACGCAGGCAAGTCTCTTTCAACAAAACTCTGAATAAAATCTTTTCTCCAATGGACGCTGTCTTTTTCTGCTTTCGATAAGAACGACCGCGGGAAACCACCGCGAAGCCAAAGCCGGTCGCACGCCGCTAATCCTACCTCCGCAAGAGTAAATCCTGTCATGGCAACACGGGCTAATCGCCCGGCCAAAGATTCCGAAGAATGCTTGATCAATTCCGGAGAAGCGCTTCCCAGAATAAGAAATTTGGCCGGCAAGGGCTTACGATCAGCGAGGACGCGCAGTATAGGGAACAAATCCGGTTGGCGCTGAATCTCATCGATCACAACCATTCCTTTAAGTTTGGATAAAACATTCATGGGTTCCGCAAGCTTAGCCGCGCCGACAGGGTCTTCAAGATCAAAATAATGCGCCGCGTCAGGGGAAATAAACTGGCGCGCGAGGGTTGTTTTTCCGCACTGGCGAGGGCCCAGGAGAGCGACAATACGGCCATAACGGAAGGCGTGCCGTATTTTCTTGAATAAATCAACGCGTTTAATCATCGAGAAAAAGCATACCATGAAAAAGTCGTATTGCAATAAGAATATTCATGGTGCGGATATGGCTAGCAATGTAGGGGCACAGGATTCTGTGCCCCTACAAATAAATGCGGACGTTGCCCATCGCACGGACGTTGCAATGCAACGTCCCTACAATTCATGCATAGGTACGTCCTCATGACAGGGGCTGTCCTCTTTGCTCTTGCTGCCGAAGTGTTTCTTGGCCGCGGCAAATTTTTTCTCAAATCCCCAGCGCTTCACCAGGCGGTTGGCCTCGCGTTCCTGTTCACAGGACAACACCCCGGCCTGTAAATGATTCAGCACCCGGTGCGCGATCTCGTGCAGCAAGACCCCTTCGATGGCTTGGGGATCCGAGACATCGTTCATCGCGTCACCCACTTTAATCAGATAAAATCCCTGCCCAAAGGCCGGCGGATCATCGGGTTCAAAGACGAATTCATCTGACCCCGCGTAACGCGCTATCCCGGTCGTGTAATGATCGACAAAAATGACGGGATGCGCCCTGTCGGTCACCAACAGAAAGACGTCCTCGGGCAACGCGCGCAACACCCGCTCAAGAGCGGCAGCCGTTTTCGGAAAGACATGCCGAATGCCTCCGCTGACAAATTCTCTCATATATTCCCGAACGACTTCGTCCCGGTCATCGATCGTCCATTGGAGCAGTTTCTGTTTCTGAAAATAAAATGTCACGGTCCCAGTCTCCCGGCCTTCGTTACGAAGGGTATACGTGACCCACGCCTCTTCCCCGTCGCGCCTCAATGATCGGGCACGGTCCGTTGGAAAACTCTTCAAGAACTCCTCCCGGGGCATACCGGCAGAAACACTCTCAAACCCCGGAAGCCGTTGTGTTTCTTGGGACCAACAGGCGGGAACACCCCCCCTGGCGCAGAGACCGGCCGACCATAATAAGAAGACAAACAATTTAATTCTCATGACGACGCCTTCTTCTTTTTCTTTGCCGTTTTCATGGGAACCTGTTTTTTAGGCAGCTCAAGTTCATCCTTGAGCGTGCGGAAGGGAAACTCGAACTTTCCATAAATAACACACCGCTTCCCGCCGGGATAACAGGCAGCTCTTCTCCGGCGGCAATAGTCTTTTCCTGTTTTATATTTGCAATCCCACGACATACGCTTTATCCCTTTGGCGTTTCCTCCGCGTCTTAGGCGCGGATCAATAAATAATGGGACTTCGCGTTTGGATGAAATGCGAGGCGCAACCGAGGGGTCCCGGGAAAGGCTCGGGATAAACTCCGCGAGGCGTACTGTTGTGTACGCTGAGCAAGCACAGAAGGTTGCAACGAAGCAGATCGCCAAACGCGAAAGTCCTAAATAAACAACTTACACAGATGTCCGGTGACGATGCCTAAATACGTTCCCAGGATGCCTCCTAATATCGCCATGAGCAACCCGACGGACGCGAGGCCCGGACGGTAAACTTCCGCGACGATTGGGGCAGAGGCCACGCCGCCGATATTCGCTTGACTGGCGACCGCCACCAAAAACAACGGCGCGCGGATCAGCCGGGCGACGCCCAGAAGAAAAACCGCGTGAATCCCCACCATCATAAAGCCGGCGATAATCAATAGGAATGAAGATCCCATGTGACTTAAATTCGCTTTGGCGCCGATCGTGGTTAACACCAAATACAAAAGAAAATATCCTACCCGTGTCGACCCATACTGTTCCATTTTCTTCGCCGGGGTCAGGGATAACACAAGGCCCATCACCGAAATGAGGATGATCGTCCACGCGTAGGTTGAAATCACGTCCTTGACGGTCGGCAGCATGCGGGCAACAGCGGCCGCGAGATGTCCCGCTAAAAAAGCGAAGGCCAACAGTAAAACAATATGGAAGAAATGGATTCTTTCTTTTTTCTCGATCTTCGCGCCTGCCACTCTGAGGTGGATTTCTTCCAGCATCCGCATGTCAGACCGGTTCCACCGGTCATAAACACTTTGCATGCCCACCACGCCCACCAGGGTTCCCATCCAAATATACGGGACAAGCGTGTCCACAATGACCATCGGCAGATAAACATCGTCCGGTGTTCCTAAGGCCTCCTTAACCGCGATCATATTCGCGCTCCCCCCTGTCCACGACGCGGAAAGGGCGCCGAATCCGGCCCACATGTTCTCACCGACCATCCCCTTGAATAAATAAAACACCATCGGGGTCCCTATCATAATCCCGGCGCTTCCCGCCAGCATCATGATCAACGCGGGGCGTCCCAATTTTAGAATGGCTTTGACATCCACGCAGAGTAAAAGAAGGATCAGACTGGCCGGCAAGAACGTTTTACTGATCAGCGCGTACACCTCGCTTTGAGCGTCGAGAAGACCAACCGAAGAAAGAACCATGGGGAGAAAATAAATCCAGAAAACGGGCGGGAGAAAAGAGAAATACCGTTTGAATCGCCGGCGGCTGGAGACATAAAGCACGGCCGCCTCGACCATTAATAGGAGACCAACAATCCCTAAGGGATGCTTAATCATACCGGCTCACTCCTTCTCGGGGATGATGCCGATTCCGGTCTTCGCCTTTCTTAAATCATATTCCCCGTCGCTACTCAGGTAAGGGTTCCCTTTTAATCCGCCTTTGACAAAAAAGGGCGTATCCAGATCAATGTAGTCAAATCCGCCCATTCCGGCCGCCAGATGGGCGGAGGCGGTCATGGCTAAAGACGTTTCCATCATTCCGCCGATCATCAGCTTGACCTCATGGGCCTTGGCCAACTGGGCGACTTTCCACGCGTGGATGAGACCGCATTTCATGATCTTGATATTGATCACAGAGACCAATTTCTTCTTGATGATTTTAACGGCATCGTCATACGATCCCGCGCTTTCATCCGCGCACACAGGGATGGTCGTTGAACGGGCAATCTTGCGCAATCCGTCCCAGTCGTCTTTAGGAACAGGTTGTTCCAACAAGGCCACCGGGACGTCGTTTTCTTTAAGCAATTTTAAGAATTTGATCATCTCCTCGGCTGTATAACCCTGGTTGGCATCCACATAAATACGGCTTTTCGGCGCCAACCGCTTGACGGCCAGAAGTCGTTTGATATCCAGATCCAGGTCCCGTCCGATTTTGACTTTAAAAGTCCGAAATCCCTGACGGTAATATTTCCTGACCGAGACTTCGGTTTCTTTAAGATCCGCCAGGACGATGGTAATATCACTCTTAAGCCGTCGGAGATGACGGCCAAAGAACCGCCACAAGGGCATTTGTTGATGACGCGTCAGGGAGTCCAGCACGGCGGTCTCAACAGCGGCAATCGCGCAAGGATTGGAAGGGATGGATTGATGCAGGCGATTGGATATCCTTAAATATTGATCCACCCTCTCTCCGATAAATTCTCTTTTGATGCGATCTAAATTGTCCTGGGTTTGTTTGAGAGTCTCTCCGGTAATATGCGTCGCTACCGCGGCCTCCCCCCAGCCCTTGGTCCCGTCCTCCAATTCGAGCGCCAACAAAACATTTTCCAGATAATCATGCGTGCCTAAAGCTGTCCTGAAAGGTTGAATTAATTCAGCTTTAAGGAGGCTAATAGAAATTTTCTTGATACAACGGTCACCGGTCATGACTTAGTCCTCTCTTTATTATTTATCGCCTTGGGGGGGCTTATGAAAATGCCCATGACTTAACTCTATAATCGCCGACATCCGATTTAACAGAGAACCTTTTTTGGAGCCTTCTCCAAGAAAAAGATCGCTGACAGCCACGCGATTAATGACGCGCACCCGGTCTTCCTCGCCGTTGGGCTGGCGGTACGCCCAGACGGCATGAATAGCGTACGGACGATTCTCCTCCATCCCCAGATACAGCAAAATGTGGCCTTTCATGTAAAGAAGGACAGGGATCTCCGCGGCCTGCGTTAATTCAACCAACTTCTCCTCGCCGGACGTTGATGATTCAAACGCGGCGCGCGTGACACCCACCAGCGCTTGATTCCGGGAATCGCGCGGAAGAACAATACCGACGGTCGCGAAAATTTCTTGCACAAAACGCGAGCAGTCCTGTTCGCCAAGTCTGTCTCCCCATCCGTAAGGCTCATTCAAAAGCTTAAAGGCCTGTTCCAGGACCGTTCGCATGGTATACGGCAAGAACCCGACGGAGACCTGGGCCCGGTTAATAAAGGCCGGTCTGAGTTCCATCCTTCCCTGGACATCACGCGTCGGGATCATCACAGAATAAAATGCCTTTCCCCTTTTCTTTCCCGACGGAAATTTAACGCCCATCCGTACGTGGTCATAGGCCTGCGTCCTATGCTGATCCAGATAAAGGTCCGCCTTATTTTCCGTCACGACCACCCATCTCTTGGCGGCAAGATATTTTTCAATCGCCCGGCGTGAACAAAGGGCGACATTCTCCGCCTCCACCCATCCCTCACTGAGATCCGACATCACATAAAACCATTTCTTATCCGCGCTCTGATGAAGGATCACAACCGCTGTCCCCAAATCCAGCCCGCTATTTTGCAGCTCGTCAAAGTCAATATCCTGGGCCTTGGCATATAAGCCGCGCTTACCGGGTAAAAACCGCTGATCGGCAAAACGCGTGATCAGGCCGTATTCCAGAGGGATCTCAGGACCGATGGCCTCGAGCGCCATCTCTGTCCGCGTCCCGGTGAAAAAGTCTTCAGAACTTTTTTGTCCGTCATCGGCGAAATATCCCTGGGTCTTAAGATCGGCTAAGCGCGTCTCCAGTTGTTGTTTGAACTCCGCTCCATTGTACCACGCGGGCACTTTCGATAAATCCCTGGTTAATTTCAGATCCTCACGCACATGCCGGTTGAACTCAAGAATCGCGTGTTGATCCATAACAAGATTGTCCGGATGAGCCTGCCGGCCGATCCAGAATCCCGCCGTCTTCATCTCCCGGCGGACGTCCTGCATTTGGCTTGGCGCGGCGTAATAAAGTTGTTCTTCGGCCCCGGCCTTAACGGACAAGGAAAGGATAAGCGCGCCGGTGAAAAGACACGCCATCGCTTGGGGCACCCTCATGTCGCTCCTTCCTGATCCCCTAAAATAATAACGGGATTTTGTTCGGGGTCGAGCCAACGTAATAAACGGCGGACATTCCCGGCCGACATCGCCACACATCCGGCCGTCGAACTCTCCGGGGTTCTCCACACATGCACAAAAATCGCGCTGCCTTTGCCGGCCACGATGGGATTTGTGTTATATTCGACGACAATCGCGTAACGGTAAAGAAAATCCTCGCGTCTCAAACGTTCAAACGATCCAGCCTTCGGTAAACCCTTAACCCACCTATTGTAAGTTGCAGCGGCGGGATCATCCACCCAAAAATCATCCTCATCCACGGGCGCGTAAACCAATTTTGTCCTGACCTTCACCGGGTAACCAAACGCCCTTTCTAAACGGAATATGCCTGACGGCGTGCGTCCGTCCCCTTCTTGCTTTTCATTCAATGGGGCCAATCCGTTTCGGCCGATCACCGCTTTGATCGGCGAATCCATAGCCTGCCATGCCCCATGGCGTTTTTGCCACAAGGTGACCTCGGCCCTGGTGGGATGCGCCAAAACGGGACGCACTAAAACGACCTGCTCAATAGAGGTCTCTACTGATCGAGGGAAACCTGTGTCAGACAAGGAAGTTTCTTGATGCCCGACTCCCAGAAAGGCGCATCCGCCGACGACAATAGCGCAGAATAATACAACCACCTGTTGAACGTTATGAGGAAATTTCATGAGTTTGCCGCCAACGCTTTCCACCCAAGAGACGCGCCACCATCATGCTGGAAACATTATCTCCGGTGGCATTAACCATCGTGGCCGGAGGGTCAACCAGGACACCGATCATGGAAATAATCGGCAAGGTCTCCACCGGGAATCCATACAAACTGACGATCAAAATTTCGCCTAAAAAACCGCCCGAAGGGATCCCGCTCATCACGGTCCCGCTCAAAAGAGCGATTCCTGTAGCGGTCAGGAGAGTCCCGGCCCCGGAAAAATCCATATGATACAAGCCAAAGAGCAGGGAAATCTTCAGGATCGCGGACAGACACGACCCCTCCATATGGATCGTCGCGCCGATGGGGATCACCACTTCCCGTATATCTTCGGGTACGCCGATTCTTTTGGCCGCTTCCATATTCGGCGGAATGGCCGCGAGACTGCTGCCCGTGGCCAAGGCCGTCAAAGATGTCGGGAAAATATGGCCCCAAAAAAGCTTCACTCCCTTTATGCCGGCGGCTAAAAAAGCATACACCGAGAAGGCGGTGAAGAAATAAAAGAGCGCGACAGGATAATACAATTGCATCGCCCGGGAATACGAACCAAACAGTTCCGGCCCGAAGACGCCGACCAGATACGCGAAATAAGCGCCCAGACCAATCGGGGCGTACAGTAAAATGATCGAAATCACCTTCCCCATCACCTCATTACCCGAAAAAAGGAATTGAACAAAGGGCCTGCCCTTTTCCCCGCTTTGGGACGCCCCCAGCCCGACCAAGAGAGAAAAAACAATCAACGCGAGCATTTGCTTCTTGGAAAGGATCTCACCGAAATCCGAAACGGTAAAAGCCTTGACCAACTGTTCAGACACCTTGATGTCTTCCCTCGGCGCTTTCGTATTAAGATTTAACTCAAGGCCTTCGGCGGGCGGATAAAGCTTAACCGCGGTAATCATCAGCAGTGAAGACACAATGCCTGTCATGATAAAAACAAACAGCATGGCGGATAAAATCTTCCCGAGCCTTCGGGCATTAACCATCGAAGCCACCGCCGAGCTAATGGAAAAGAAAACGAGCGGCACGACAATCGTGAAGAGTAAATTCAGGAATATATCCCCGAAGGGTTTGAAGATAACGGCCTTGCTTTTGAACATGAGGCCGGCGATGGTCCCCCCAAAGAGGGCGAGGGTTAACAAAATGGAAAAGCGGTAATTCTTGACCGGCAATCCCTTCACGGGGTCCTCCTTGAGGAAAGGTTGATAAGATCGGTCTCATTATACCTCCCCGGAACGGAAATCATTTAAAAAATCTGTAATAAAATTCCTGGGCGATCGCTTTGAGAGGCAGGTCTCCTTGCGTATCTCCATACGCGTAAATATAATCAAAATCACTCAAGGTGTATTTTTCGTTGATCCTTCTAATTTTTTCCAGGCCGTGACAGTTCTTTCCCGCGATCTTTCCTGTCAAACGGCCGTCATGGATCTCCAAACGGGTTCCTAAAAGATCCACCCGCATGGTCCGGCACCATTCTTGAAGATAATTCTCAATCGAAGCGGAAACGACCACCACGTGATGCCCTTCTTTGATATGCCAATGAATTTTCTCGATCGCCTGGGGTCTAACAATTTTATTTAAATCCCTTTCGGCATATTTTCGCGCCAGGGCGTTAAAACGCTCTACCGTCCATCCTCTATAATAATACGTTACGACGATTTGTTTGGTGATCCAATTAGGCAGGACCCTCAAGAGATGCAACAACAGGACTGGACTTAAGAGAATAAAACCCCAATACGCCTTCACGGCTCCGTTTGAGAAATAAATAAAACGGATAAAACTATCGCTTCGGGTAATGGTTCCGTCAAAATCAAAAATAGCGAGTTTCATACATTTAAAGAACGTTTATCCGGATGCCCTCTCCTACGACGGACTCGCGCGTCGCGGTCATGTCTTTGAACGGTTTTTATTTAAAATAAATCACAACCCCGACATAAAGAATCCACGCGAGGACACACACCATCAACGGCACATCGGACAACAAAACCTCTCCGGGATCATCTCCCAATTTCTTAACATGGATAAGATACAAATAACGAAAAATGCCATAAATAACAAACGTGACGGAATACACCATCTGATACCCGCCAATGCGGGCAATGATTTCAGGGGAAATCGTATAAAGGCCATAAAACACAATGGCCAACGTGGAACAGATCATAATGAGCTGATCGAGTAAATACGCCGTGTAATGGGCCAAGACAGCGCGGTGTTCCTGCGCCCGGGCCTTTAACATGGTCATCTCATGACGGCGTTTGGTAAACCCAAGGAATAAGGCCAAGATAAAGACGCACATTTGAAGCCACACCGACGGCAAGACGGCAATGGCAAACGCCCCGGTCAATATCCTTAAATAAAACCCGGTCGCGATAAAAATAACATCAAGGATAACCACATGTTTGGTAATCAAGTTATAAACCAAATTCACGAGAACATAAAAACCCATCGATAACACAACCAACCCGTTGATTCGGCTGCCCATCCAAAGTCCCGCTCCTAAAAGACCCAGCATCAGGACAACGATAACGCCCTTATTCACTTGATCATGAATTAAAACTCTTTTAGCCTTTTTGGGGTGGAGACGATCTTTTTGAAAATCGATTAAATCATTAAAAATATAAACACTGCTGGCCACCAGGCAGTAAGAAACAAACGTCAGAAGACTTTTTCCAACCAAAGAGGGCGTGAAGAGATTTCCCGAGAATAACAACGGGAAGAAGACAAACGAATTCTTAATCCATTGTTTCACTCGAAGCAGTCTCAGTAAAGACGCTAACGCCATGGTCCTTTTCCCTTTCGTTCTACTGCGCCGACAAATGACTTGTTGGTTGAGTTTCTCCGCACTACTGCCTTCCGCAAAAGTAATGAAACACTATGGTAGTCAGTATCTCGGCCTCCGTCCGCTCGATGGTTCATTTCTATTACTTGTGCGGAGGTCAATAAAAATTCACCGCGGGGACTTCTTGGGCTTTTTCGTCAGCCTTAAAATAAACGGCGGGTTCGCTGATTCCGGCTCTGGCGGCAAAAAATTGGCCCAAAAGTTCTCGCCGAAACGTATTGAAATCTTTCACCGCTTGATTGTAGCGCATTCTTTCAACGGCGATGCGGTTCTCTGTTCCTTCCAGTTGACTTTGTAGCGCCAAGAAATTTTCATTCGATTTTAATTCAGGATAATTCTCGGCCACCACAAGCAACCGCGATAAAGCCGTGCTCATAGCGTTGGCATTCTCAATTTTTTCCGGAACAGTTTTCGTTTCTCCCCATTGACTTCGCAAACGGGTGATTTCCGTCAGAACTCCTTTTTCCTGGCTCGCGTAACCTTTCACCGTGTTAACCAGATTAGGAATCAAATCGTTGCGTCGTTGTAATTGATTTTCCACTTGAGCCCAAGCGGACTTGACCGTCTCATCCCTCGAGACCGCCTTATTATAGCCGTTTTTATACCAAGTGAAGCTCATCAACCCAATGACAAGAATAACACCCAGGACAACCAAAAACTTTTTCATAGTCTATTCTCCTTTAGAATGAAAGGCTTTCCCGTTTGGAAAAATCCCGTTACCATCGGCCTGAAGCGCCACCGCCGCCGCTCATGCCGCCTCCAAATCCCCCAAAACCGCCCCCGAACCCGCCGCCGCCTCCGCTGAAACCTCCGCCGCCGCTGCCATACCATCCTTCATATCGCCCTCTACGCCCGTCGTGACCCGAGATAAACCACGATAACCAAAACAATTTCATAATAATATACGCGATAAAAAAAATCAAGAATACCCAAAACAAAGAATCCGGCGATTCCTCCTGACTTTGAAACGCATCAACCACCTGGTTTTCCTGGCCCGTAATGTTGAGGCCCTTGGCCTTGGCGATAACACTCACAATCGCCGCTGCCCCGTCTCTAATCCCCTGCGAATAACGCGCGGATTTAAAGGACGGGATCATCCTGTCTCGAATAATCTTGTCACAAAGAATATCCGGCAGAATTTCCTCCACCCCATACCCGGTCTCAATCCGCACCCGACGATCTTGGATAGAAACCAGAAGCAGGACCCCGTTGTCCTTTCCCTTTTGTCCTATGCCCCATTTTTTAAAAAGTTCCACCGCGTACTCTTCGATCGACTCCGGCGACGTTGTCTGAACCGTGACAACCGCCAATTGATCCGATGTCTTGTCCTCCAGTTCACGGGCGAAGGCTTCAATGGATTTTTGGTCCTCCCCCTTCATCACTTGGGCAAAATCACTGACGTATCCTCGCGGCAGAGCGGGGGAATAGGGTTGTTGCGCGTCGGCAAAGAAACTCCCGAGCACAAAAAGAATTAAAGCCCCTAAAAACGGATATCCAGGAAATTTTGATCTCATAAATGATCCACGGCCGTAATCAACTGCTCTAATTGTCGGATATACATTTCCATGAGTTCCTGGGTTTGCCGAAGAGACATTCTTTGTTGGAGTGTCCTCTGTTTATGGATGGAAAGAAACACCCCGGGATCCAGATGAAATATCGAACACACTTGAATAATGATCTTGATTTTATCGATGTCCGCCGTCTGTCCCTTTATTCGAATGAGATTCCGGAAAACAGGAATAAGCGAACTTAAGGATTCTGTCATTAACGCCCCCAACATCTTGTCCTTTAACCCTTCTTCCAGATAAGCCTGACGGATGCGAATCAATTTCCCTTTCATTTGATATTCACAAAAAATCCGCAAATTCCTGCTTTCAATGGACAACCCGGAGAAATAATCCTCCCCATAAACCGAAACATGATTTTCTTTAATATCCAGAAATTCGATGGGGAAAGTATCCAGCGAGGACTGGATGTATTCTTTCGTGAGCAGCAGCGGCGCGGTAATTCTTTGTTTTATCCCCTCGGCGGTCACCCTTAAAACCTGTCGCCATAAGTCCCCTCCCACCTGGTCCATGATGATGACGGAATTAATATCCGATTTCCCGGGAATATAATTGATACCTGTGGCTGAACCATAAATGGCCACGGAATGAATTCCCCGCGGACATGCTTCAAAAAACTTCCGCAAAAAAGGAACAAACTTTTTCTTTACTTGCGACGGAACCCGCTCCAAGTTTTTAAACTCTTCCATTTGATCCTCCAGCTATTGAATGGGACCACCCAGCACGCCCCTGGAACCAATTTTCTCAAAGCAGCTTATTAAGCCCATCGTTGATGGGAAATTCCTATTGATCCGGCTTCGGCGGACAGCCCTCGCTCTTCCCTGGCCGAGAAAGCCAGTGCTAAGTCCCATGTCTCTAGCGGCGCAGAAGGCAATGAATCGCCCCCCCGGGGCGTCTGGCTGGAAAACAACTATTGCGCCCTCAAATTCATTGTTAATAGCTACTTCCAGAAAAGGCGCAATGTTGTACTGTGTTCCACATATTAACAATTAAGTTGACACAGTACTATTTCTTGTTCTGCTTTGGCTTTTTATTTTTCTTGTCTTTCCGGCCTTTGCTCTTGTCTCCCATGGTTCCACCCCCCTTCTGATTGTTTTCATTTCATCGACATGAACGCATCATTACCCCTTTTTCCCATCCAGCGCATTAATCCTCGACATACACAGGGTTTTCACCCAGGGTTATCGAGACTTCCCCATGATCAACTTTAACCGTTGTCTTATTAAAAAACGCCTTATAATCCAAATCCTTCACTTCTTGACCGGATGAAAACCGGGGAAGGGCTTCGGTGATTTCCACGCGCGCGCTGTTTAAGCCGGTCAAGACGACCTGCCGTTCCTTTGTCGACGGATATGCCTCGTCCACGAAATAATCCCACCAGGCGACGAAGATATCTTTGCCGTCTTTCACGAATTTATAAACATAAACATGATTAACATCATCTTCCACGACCGTCGCAACCCGGGACAAGTCGCTGCCATCCAGTTCTTCTGCCATCAGCTTATACGTATAATATCCCAGCTTCTTTTCTCCCAACTGATGAACCCCGTCGCGATCGGTATAGATCAGCCCTGTATGGTCAAAGAAGTCATTATCCCATTCCCCAAAGCCCTCCAGGACGCCAAACGCCCAGAATATTTTCTTGACCCCAAGGGCCATCGGATAGACATGGCGCTTGAACAAATCCCGCGCCTGTTCGGCTTCCGTCTGTGTAATGACATAAGGGCCTAAATGAGACGTCCCGCTGGGAGTCCCCATTTCCGTAACCCAAATAGGCACGCGGGCGAACCCATTCTCGTCTAAAAGTCCACGGTAATACTCATAAACCTCTTTAAAATCGCGATATCCCAATAAACGCGACGCGTTCCCCTTTTCATCTTTAAATTCCGTCGTGCCGCCTCTGGCATCGCCGTAAAAATGAATATCAAAGATGTCGATGTATCTGCCGTTCAGTTCTTTTAAAACAGGTTCATAACCGCGGTCATTTATGCTCATGAGGTCCATATTTCCGGCCAGCCCGGCGATGAGAACCTTGACCGACGGATTGGCCTCTTTGATCGCCTGATAAGTGATTTTCTGATATTGGGCATAATCTGAGGATTTCATTTTCAAATTGGGCTCATTGCCAACCTGCCAATATTTGATAAATGAATACCGCTTAACCGCCTCCCTAACAAACGCCTTGTACGCCTTAATATTTGTGGGAAGCCAGGAACCTGATTTAAAATGAGTTTCACGCGGCTCAGGCGGCTGAACATCGATATTCTGCAACATCGCCAGTCCACTCTTGTTGACTAAAAACAAGTTATCGAAATCATTAAATCCTTCCCCTCCGTCTGGACGGATAAGCGGCCCCTTCCACCTAAAGGCCCCCGGCACTCCCTTCATCTGCGGATCCACGAGGTTCCAAAACAGATACGGGGTCTCGGCCCCCCGCGTCCATTTGATGCCCATATCCCTGGCTATTTCAAAAGGCACCGCCGGATGAAAGCCAAAAGGAGAATCTTCGCTGACGGCCACGTCCGGCTCCGGTCCGCCCGGAAAAACAGACCTTTCGATTGGCCGCGGACAATCCCCCGGACAGGCATCCGGATGCGCCTTCTCAAAATTATCGCACATGCCGTCCCCACACGGGGTGAACGGCGGCTGGGCAAAGGAATTATTGTCTGATGCTGCCATCTAGCAAACGCACAGCACCCCGATCGCAAGCATCATTAAAAAACTTCTCGTGTTTTTCATCTTCCTCTCCAATTCATTTTTTCGAATTACTGAGGACACGGCCCTACATACTTCCCGCTGATTTCAATCGTCGCGCTGGTTTGCTGACCGTCAACCATCTGAGTCGACTTCACTTCGCCTTCCATGGTATCGTCCTTATAAATCACATGTCCCGTCGATTGACTATCCTTGCATACCACCTCAAAATGGACAACATTGCCGTCCATCGAATGTGTCTCCGTGCAGCCTTCCTCCGAACTTGCTTCTGGAACCGGATTATCATTGGACACGCACTGCGTAATCGTTGTTGTTATTCCCTGAGCGTTGGCGCCCATCTGGATATTCATGCTTCCCATCATCTGTTGCATCATGGCCGCTTCTTCAGGCGGCATGTTTGCCATTTCCTTCATCGCCTCGGCGTATTCAGCGGATGCACCTTCCATCTTCGTGACCATGGTCATCGACCATTGCCCCTCCTTGATGCCTTGCGCTCTTAAACCGACGACAAAAATACCAACCCCCGCGGACACAACAACCAATGCTGAAATAATTTTTTTCATCTTTCTTCTCCTTTTTAAGTTCATGTTTAACTAAGAACACAGTCTGTCACCTTTATCCTGCCTCCTCAACCAAGGATTGGAACAGAGCGCTGGCGACACGTAGCACGAAACACTTCCAAATGGCCTGTTGTCTTTAAATATTCAACCCATTGCTCTTTATTCTGACCGAAATCCTGCCCAGACATTTCCCGAAGAGCTCGCAAGGCGCCACCTGTCGTATCTTGAACCACAAGATCAACAAAATCGTCAATACTTTCCTCACCCAAACACGCACCAAGACTGATTGCCAAGCGCCACCTATCCGTCTCTTGATGCCATTTATTCTCATCGTCTTTATTCTTAAAAAAAATAGCCCGCAAAGCTGAATAAGCCTTCGCATCGCCAATCATCCCTAACAAATAAATAAAGTCCAAACGATGTTCAACATACAGAGAGTCCTGATTATCTAACGCTTCCAACAAAGGTTGAACGGCCTCCACCTCTTTCCCTGCGATCTTGAAATAAAATGGACTTAGGCAATCAGCTTTATTGTCGCAACTTTTATCATGCAGATATAACTCAATCAATTGCTCAGAGGTCATCTCAGCCTTTGCACAATTAAAGAAAAACAAGGAGAGAAAAAACGCTAAGAACGTTGTCCCCAGAATCTTTCTCATAATTCCCCCAAAAACATTGTAATTCCAGGGACATCATATTTAATTATCCGGAGTCAGGTATTGTATCGCCTGGATTTTCATTTTTATTTCGGAACAATGATCAAGCCGTATCCCCTTCATCATTCTAGAACTTGAAATCAAACTGCGAGTTACACTTGCGGATCGTGTCCTTGACGACCTTTAAGAGCGTCCCTGCGTTCTCAAACGCTTTATCCGCTTGTGTCCGGTTGTTCGTATCGAGGGAATCGTAGAAGAACACGTTGCGGCTGCGACGCATGCGGTCAAAGTACTGAACAAGGAGGTTGAACTTCTCACCCAGAATCTTGCCTGTGATCTCGACAACTGTTTTATGTTGTTGTCCGTCTGCGGGAAGGTAGCCGTAGGAAAACATGAGCGCGCGGCCCATACGCATCATAGCCTGATAAGCGATCGTACACGCCCACTCCGGGTCAGAGCCCAACACAAGCCCAAAGGTTTTAAGGTCTTTCTCGGCCCGGACGATTTGCTGTTCAATCTGATCAAAGTTCGGACGCTGTTCCTTGACCAAGCCCTTCTTCAAATACTCACCCCAATCTTTCATACATCCCCCTTCAGAAGAATGTACTTATCAGACAACACATCAACCAGGAAGGGGTCTTTATCCTTCCGACGGCGTTTGAAATCTTTATCACTGTAGAGCTTATAGTTTACCTCACGTCCTAACGCTTTTTCCACACGCGAGAGCTCATTGAGAAGCATGTCTTCGGCTTTAAGGTCAGTGACGGCCACCAACACGTCAACGTCAGAATCAGCCCGCATGTTGTCCTTGGCGTAACTGCCGTAGATCAACGCGGTCTTGATTGCGTCGAGACTGTTAACGATCCGCTTCAACTCAGCCTCAACGCCCATGGTCTTACGGGCAATGGCCTTGATCTCCTTATGGAGCGGATGCGTCTCATTGATTTTAAAAAGCCTGAGTGTCCCCTGCCTGCGGCTGACAACCCACCCCTGTTTTTCCAGCGAATTAAGCCCGCGCTGAAAGACCCCGGGTTTCTTGCCGATAAGCCTGCCCAACTCCTGCAGAAAATACTCCTTCCGCGGATTCTCGGCCAGGATCGCCAACAATAAAGACTGATTGTTTGTAAACATTCCTCGTATGCTCCTTGCATACAAGGATATGCTCGAACCATAAATTTGTCAAGGAGGGATTACACCCGGATTAATTCTGTAATTCTGGGTAATTCTGGGAATTCTGGGTGAATTCTGGGGACATCATACTCAATTATTTGGAGTCAGGTATTGTGTCGCAAGCATCTTTACGTTTTCTCAAGAAAATGCCAGCCAAGCCTGTGCCGAATAAAAGCATAGTCGCGGGTTCTGGGATGGCATTATTTCCCTCATACTCGATAAAATACCCGATAACTGGATCGCCTGGATTAGCAGGAAATCCCTGAATTTCTGAATCATCAGCCCATTGTCCAACGGATACCGGGCCACCTGTCCCAACATTCATATATGCGTAACCAGCGTTATTGGGTTCAATTCCACCCCAGTTTATATATGAAAATACATATCCATTTTCAGGGCCATCCAACCAGCCTTCTGGAGCTTTGCCACCCAACCACGCTCCCTGAAAGGAATCGCTCCCCGTGGCAAAGGTTGAAATAAGAAAATTATTCTCATTAGCCGATGTTATGGTTGCAAGATGTCCTGACAAACCCAAATAAATACTGCTATCGGCGTTTGTCTTTGCACTAAACCAGTCATTGGTGGAAGTTGGCATGACAAAATCATAATAATGACTATTATCGACCCATAAAACAGGAATTGCTTTCGCACTGGGAACAAGTATTAGCCCAATGACAAAAGTAAAAATTAACAAGAATAGTTTCTTCATCGCATTATTCCTCCCCTTATTGTTTGTAATGTGTACCAAGTATGTTCGATGATCAGATAAGCCTCATTGGGGCATGCCAAAACTAACGGTGACAGGCTGGAGCAAAAACATCATTACGAAAATCCGCCATTCAAACGGCTTCGGCGGAGAGCCTTCGTTCTTTCCTTATTAAATCAATCTCTTTTGAAGAAACGCTTTTCCGGAAGGGCTCTTAAGATATACTTCAAACTCAGAAGCCTTTTGCCTATCCTTGAAAGCCAAATACATTCTTAATTCCCATGGGGCATATTTCTTCGTGTAGTTACAAGTTGGTGAATGATTATGCTGGCCTAACCGACGCTCTATATTATCCGTAAGTCCAACATAATATTTCTCACGATCGGTCTGACTTTGGAGGATATACACATAATGCATAAGGTTGAGAATGGAGCCCCACGCTCATGGGCGTGATACCTGTGAAGTAATGACCCGTCTTCGCTCCTAAGCTTTTGTGTTGGAGCTACGCCGGGTTCATCCGCTTTAATTCCGGCGAAATCCGCCGAAGCCACCTCACCGCACTTTCGCCTTCCTCAACGAGCATGCCCGTGGTCTCCGGCGTAGGCGGATGAAAATTATTCTTCTGGTGGACCCCGCTTCGCTAAACTTCACGTTTAGCTACGCAGGGTAACCACCATGCTATTCAAAATTGCTTTCGCCCATTTCTCGACAAGGCCGCGCTTTGTAAACCTGCCAATGTTTTAGCGTAGCCATGCGAAGTCAAAGGCGAAAGCACTTTGACGAAGCATGGTGGAGGTGCGGGGAATCGAACCCCGGTCCTTGAGTGACCCTGTATAAGCTTCTACATGCTTAGGACGTTTATTAATCTTGCCTTACGGACTCCAACGCCCAGGATGCCGCAAGGCCAGTTTCCTTAGATCTCATCCCGTCAACGGAAACGATTGACGGGACCAGCCCGCTAGAGACCTCTCACGGACCCGCGGACGCTACCCGCAAGAGGGCTTAGTTTAATTTAAACTAAGGCTGGGGCTTCGGCTCCGGCTAAGATAGCCTCGGCTTCGGCGACAACATCGTAACTGTTGTTTGCGTTTGGTTTTTGCCCGGATGATTTACGAGGCCCACCAGGCGTCCTCGGCATGCCGCTTATACGTGAACAGCTCAAGTCGAAACCGATCACCCCCATATTTTGAAAAGGTTTGGATATGAATAATGTTTATTTGGTCCAATGCGGATACTTCTTGTTTTTTTCTAAAGAACGCACAAATGCCTTGGCCCCTTTAAGCCAATCCCATCGCTGGGCATAGGTCGTTTTTAAAGAGACATCCAGATGTTCATAAACCGGAATATCCTTTAACTTAATCTTAGGAATTTTTAATTTCATTTCTCAGCCCTTCCCATCCGTTGCATGGCATCCAGCTGAACGACGTCAATCAAGTCCTGCGGTCGGGCGGCCTTTAGCTTCAATTTCTTTAGATGATCAATAGAAATTAAAGGGACCACCATATCTCTAATTTTCGCTTTCTTTCTCTTTTCATAAAGATCACTGAATTTTATGGGCTCATCGACAAACATATCAATCAATTCAAAAGGCGGATCTTTTTGGACAAAGGAGAAAACCACCATGCCCTTTTCCTTTTGCCATCGTTTCCTCTGTTTTTTGTCCATGAACTGTTCTTTTGTCACAGGAACTTTCGGCACATAACCGATCTTTCCCAGGGCATCATAAAACTTGCTCAAATTTTTCTCTTCTAAAAGGACAATTAAATCTAAATCTCTCGTGAATCTCGGATACCCATACAAGACAACAGCAACACCGCCGGCGACAACATACTTCACCCCGGCTTTGTTTAAAGTTTTAATGACATGGTCATAAAATGCTTGCATACCTTACCTTTGACTCCAGCATAGCGGCGACTCCCCTTTTGGGCAATTCAAGTCGCAATTTGCGATTTCAATATACCCTTTAACCCTTTTGCGGTCAAATCCTCATCCACTTAACAAAGCCGCTTCCGTCTTATAAAAGCCCTAAGCAAACCGCTTCCCAAAAGCATTGCCGTCGCTGGTTCGGGGATTGGATTGATTTCGTTGATGTTAAATGCAACGCCCACAAAATCACCCGACCCCTGTGATCCTGTGGTCCTTACAAGTTCCAATTTTACAATACTTCCTTGTTGAATGTTCAAATTTGATAAATTAAAACTGTCAGGCGACGCTCTTGAATAGATGTCTCCACCCTCGACATGCCCTGAACCAATAAGAAAATTATCAAGGTAAAGAAACCAATCATTTCCTCTTCCGATATCTCTTCCGGCCCAAACTCCACCTTCCAGATTAAATAATCCAGAATAAGGGTTAGTCCACTTTACATTAGCAGAACCATGATCCGCGCCATGAATAGGACTTGAGGTTGTATGTACAACAACATCACCCCCTTGCCAATCATAGGGGCCATTGACATTAACCAATTCACTTAATTGATTTGGATCCCCCACGCTTTTGAACCACCCGGGCAAAAATCCTTCTTCAACGTTAGTTTGCGCCCATGCCGTTTGAGTTTCACCAAATTCTCCTGTAGGCCAATTAGGTAAGTTAAATTGCAGAAGATTATTTCCTTCGTTATACGACCAAAGACCATTGGGATTGGTTACATCGCTCCAGTCATTGACAAGACTATACGAGACAGCAAAACTGTTGGCTGTCAAAGTTAAAAGTAAAAATGTAAAAGTTAACAACAATAACTTCTTCATTCTATTATCTCACCTTTATTACGGTTTGAAATATAGTGAAAGTATGTTCAATGATCAGGTAAGCGTCAATAAAAAACCCAAGGGCACAAATCTCAATTATGCGGAGTTGGGTATTGTGTCACCGGGATTTCACCTCACTTCTTTCCAAAATAGGCCTTTAAGGGTGAAAACCAATTCTACCCTTTGGTTTCCCGGCAACATGAAATTTGCCAAAAAGCTCTTTTATCGCTGCAAACACAACCTGAAACTGACCATCATATTTCTTTTCTATTTCCTCAATTTTTTGCCTTAGCTCCTTATGAGTGGCCATAATTTCACGCAATTTCGTAAATGTCCTCATGATGGCAATGTTCACCTGAATAGCGCGCTTACTATTTAGAACACTCGAAAGCATAGCTACACCTTGTTCGGTAAAAACATAAGGCAGATAACGTCGACCACCTCTCCCTTTCTTTGAGGTCACAATCTGTGACCTCAAACATTCAAATTCATGCCCATCAAGCTGAAACATAAAATCTTCGGGAAATCTCTCGATATTTCTTTTAACAGACTGAATAAGCACTTTTGTTTCCACCCCATAAAGTAGGGCTAAATCAAAGTCGAGCATCACTTTATGACCGCGTATTATACAAATCTTTTGTTGTATAATTTCGTCTGTAATGACTTGTTGAGTCTTTCTGCGTATCCCCAAAAGACACCATCCTTTGCATCTTTAAGGTGCTATTTAGACACCTTAAACTTGATGTCGCAAATTGAGATTTCAAGATACTCTTTACCCTTTTTGGAGCCAGACATCATTCACGTAACCAAACGTTTCCGTCTTATAAAAGCCCCAAGCAAACCGCTTCCCAAAAGCATTGCCGTCGCTGGTTCGGGGATTACTCCTTTGATTTCAACCTTGCGTTTACCTTCTTGCGGTCACGCTCAAAGTGAACTCCTGTAAACGACGGTGCTTTCGTCAAATAATCTACAAATCCCGGCCTTTTGTCGGTCAGACGTTCAAATTCCTTTAAGGCCACGACCATAACGGTGCTGTCGCGGCGTGTGATTCTTTGCGGCCCTTCCTCCAGAGCCATGTCGACGACTTTACTAAGCTTGTTCTTCGCGTCTGCCAATTTCCAAGTCTTGCTTGATTTCTTCTGTAATGCAACCAAAAGATACCATCCTTTTTTCAAGTGTCAACAACGCGATGGTTGAAAAGATACCCCAACTTTCACGACAAAGCCAATCGAAAGCAATCATCCCGGGGTTTGGGAAGGGTTTTACTTAACCCGCGCGTAGTCAATGCGCATCGCCCTGAACTCGTTGCCGCTCTCATCCTTCATGAACATCTCGTAGGTATAATGGTCAGCGTCGATCAGGGTTGTCACGCCGCGGAAGGAGCGCTGGCCATTGGTCAATGGACACGAAAGTTGTCCTTCTTCGCTAAATACCTTTTTAGCGGAGTCATAGGTGCTGACGCTTACCATGATCCCCGTGGCCATACTGTCGTACCAGATTCCCTGAAATCTTTTCTGGATGTTGTCATAACCCATGATGCCTTTCCCTTCGAAAGGGTTGCCGCCGAATTCTCCCTGATAAACCTGTTCCAGGAACCGTCCGCCAAAAACCATGACGTTCTGGCTGGTTCCCTCGGATGTTTCCGCGGGGGCGTCGGCGCTCATTTTATGCTCGATAGTCGCCTTCCAGGATCCGGCGAGCGTAGCCAACAGCGCGTGATTTTCATTCACCGTTGAGTACGCCTCCATCCTGGCCATCATTTCCTTCTGCTCGGGCGACATCTCCCCCTGACCGGCCATCTCCTCAGCAAACCCGCCCGCCGCCGTTGTCAACAGCACCAAACCTGCCACCATTAATTTTAGAATTGTTTTTTTCATTGGATTTCCTTTCTTTTAATGTTTCCTATTCCGGAATAAAAAGTAGCTTATCCCTTTATTCTTTATTTCTGTCTCCCACGTACCGCGCGGCTGATGTCGCGGTCGATGTCTCTTTTCTTGATAGCCTCTCGTTTATCGTAGAGCTTCTTGCCTGTGCCTAAGGCCAATTCCACCTTGACCATCCCGCGTTTGTTGTAGTATAGCTTGGTCGGCACCAGGGTCATGTTCTTTTGCGTGATCTTGCCGAGCATCTTCTTGATCTCCTTGCGGTTCAGAAGGAGTTTGCGCGGGCGGTCCGGATCCGCGTTTAAATAACTGGCCTGCTGATACAGGTCGATGTGGAGGTTATACAGAAGCACCTCGTTGTCTTCCACGCGGGCAAAGCTGTCTTTGAAATTCACGTTGCCTGCCCGGATGGACTTGACCTCGGCGCCAACGAGCGCGATCCCGCATTCCCAGGTCTCGTTAAAGAAAAAATCCCGATAGGCCTTCTTATTAGTGGCAATGATATTGGACATTTCTTTAAAATGTGAAAAACATTGTAATAAGGGTTAAACGTTAAATCAACAGGCGGATTATAACAACAGCCCTATCCCCTGGCAATGGGAATCTCGCACGGGTATCTCGACAGAGACTGGAACCACGGGCAAGCACGAATGCCTCACAAATCATGTTCATCCTTATAGGAAGGAATGATGACTTCACTGGCGATATGGTGTTTCAACACCTCGGCGAAATGACGCGCCGTCTCTTTCTCTGAATGCACAATAAAAATTTTCTTGGGTTTTTGCTCAAACCCCGTGATCCAACGCAAGAGCTCTGTTTGATCCGCGTGCGCGGAAAAGCCTTCAATCCGTTCAATATCCGCCCGAATGATATGGGGTTCACCAAAAATTCTTACCTGATCCGGCTTTTCTAATATAGCGCGCCCCAAAGTCCCTTCCGCCTGAAAGCCGACAAAAAGGATCGTGCTCTCCGGCCTTGAGATATTATTCACCAAATGATGTTTAATCCTTCCCCCCGTACACATCCCTGAACTGGCCATAATGACACTTGTTCCCTTAATATAATTAATGGCCTTGGATTCGTTAACCGTCGGGGTAAATTGCAGTAAAGGAAAATCAAAGAGCTTATCATATTGCCTTAATAATCCCTGCGACTCCTCATCAAAATAGCCCGGATACTTTTCAAAGATCTTTGTGATCTCCATCGCCATAGGGCTGTCGACAAATGTCAAAAGGTTCGGGATCCTGTCTTGATTGATCAGTTGATTAAGGTCATATAAAAGTTCCTGCGCCCGGCCGATAGCAAAAACCGGGATAACCACGTTGCCGCCCTGCCGATGCGTTTTACGGATCACTTCCTCCAGTTTCTTAAGACAGTCCTGTTCCTCTTCATGTCTTTTATCGCCGTAGGTCGCTTCCATAATCACATAATCGGCGCTCTGGAAAATGTGCGGATCACAGAGAAGAGGCCTTTGCCAGCGGCCTATGTCGCCGGAAAAAATGAGCGTTTGTTCGCGATCCCCTTCCTTGATTCTTAATTCCACCATGGCCGCGCCTAAAATATGGCCGGCCTCAAAGAGGGCGACCTGAATTCCGTCGGGAAAGACAATCATTTTCTGAAAGCCGACGGGAGAAAAGTGGGAAAAAACCTTCAGCGCGTCTTGCACGGTATACAACGGGACGTCCTCGTAAGCGCCTTTCCTCCCTTCTTTTTTATGACGCTTGCGTTTCATTTCGGCATCCGCTTCCTGCAAATGGGCGGAGTCCAGGAGACTTATTTTGGCAATGTCCGCCGTGGGCGGCGTACAATAAATCTTCCCCTTAAATCCTTCTCTGACGAGTTTCGGCAAATAACCGCAGTGATCCCCATGGGCATGGGTCAGGATCACCGCGTCAATCTCTTGAGGATTAAAAGGAAACTTTTCCCAATTCCTGTTAAGACTTCCCCTTTCCTGAAAAATACCGCAATCAATCAGTAACGCGGAACTGCCGGTTTGCACCATAAATCTGGAACCCGTCACATTCTGCGTCGCGCCTAAAAAAGTGATTTTCATAGCACACCCTTGATCGAGGTTCGAAATCGATGATCCCACGCGCTCCTTCAAGAGGATACTCACCCTTCCCCCCTGTTCGGAGCTTGACGGCTTTGCCGCCCGATTATTTCACCGGAGTTTTTATTTTATTTTCCAGAGCCAGTTTTCTTAATGTGGCCACAGACCGCAAAAATTCATTGAGCGGGCGCGCGGGATATCCCGCGTATTTGGCGCCTTCCGGCACGTCACCGGTCACACCCGAGACCCCGCCGATCTGAGCATAATTGCCGACGACTATATCCGGAGCAAAATTAGCGCACCCTCCCATCGCGACATAGTCCCCTAAAGTGACGCTTCCGGAGAACCCCGCCTGTCCGGTGATCAAAACACCTTTGCCGATTTTGCAATTATGCCCCATATGGACCTGGTTATCGATCTTGGTCCCCTCTCCGATGATCGTCGGAGAGAACGTGCCCTGATCTATCGAAGTCCCTGACCCGATCTCGACCGAATCCTTGATCAGGACACCCCCGAAATGCCAGACTTTAAGATGCTCGCCTTTGAAGAAATTATATCCATACCCGTCCGAACCGACCGCCGTGTTCGCGTGGATCCGGCAATTCTTGCCGATGCGCACATTGCGGTAAATCACGACGTTGGGATAAAGCACCGTATGTTCGCCGATCGTCGAATACGACAATATCGCACAGCCGGAATGAATAATAACGCGCGCGCCGATCACGACGCCCGCGCCTATAAAGACATTTTCCGCGATCGCGCTGGTGGGATCGACCTTGGCCGTGCCTGTTTTGCGCCCGTCGATGAGATCATTGCCCCGCGCATTAAATTCATCATAAAATAATTTTGAAAAACGCGACAAGGCCAGGTCAACCGATTCTACGGTAGCGTAAAAGGCGAATCGGTTCAGGGAGCCGGATTCTTCATCCGTCTTGATCGTCTTAAAAAATGAATCCTGAAAAACAACGCCCACATCATTGAGCGCCGCGCCCTTTTGCAATTTATCCAGCAACCGTTCATAAAATTTTTTATTTCTGATGAAGATCATGCCGCCCTGATGGAACTCATCCAGCGAGCAGAGCGTGGTGACCTGTGCGTCGTTTCTTTTGGAGAAACGGACTTGAAAGCTGGGATCGAGACTTCCGAAGCGATTTAATGAAAACATATTTTTCCCCTTTCTGTGTGAACTAGGTAATAACCATGAAATTGATCCGGACAGAAGACTTCTGTAGGCTTATCGGATTTTCTATAATATGGAAATTTATCGAGCGGTTGTTTGGGCTGGTAATGACTTCTTTCAAATTATCCCCACATCTTCAAAGTTAAATTGATTCCATCATACCAAAAAACATCCGAAGAATAAACGAATTTACCGGCCAAGACCAAATGCCCTGATTAACAATACAAAATAAAAGCCATCTCAACAAAATATAAGCAAAG